>CANEFS010000006.1 GCA_947426865.1 uncultured Coriobacteriaceae bacterium
AACCCGCCGCTTGTGCTCATTTTCTCAACACACAACATACGGGGGCAAAAAAATGAGCCCGGCCGAAGCGGGGCTCATTAAAAACTTTCGCGCTGTAATTAAAACAGAGATCCTTTTAAGCGGGCATCGCTTTAAATCTTCAGGTTTTCTCGGCCTTAATTCTTATAGGGAACGCAAATGATTTTTAATAGTTTTTGGCGGGTTGCTCAAAGTAGGACTGAGGATGGCCGCAGACGGGGCAAACCTCAGGAGCAGACTCACCAACGTGCAGGTAACCGCATTTTGTGCACTGCCAGACGTTGACGCCGTCGCGCTTGAAGACTTTGTCATTCTCTATACGCTCAACAAGCTTATTGTAGCGCTCTTCATGGGTTTTCTCGATACCTGCGACGAGCTCGAACTTCTTAGCAATCTCTGTGAAGCCCTCTTCCTCGGCGACTTTTGCAAAACCGGCGTACATCTCTGTCCACTCGTAGTTCTCGCCGCTGGCCGCGTCCTTGAGATTGGTCTTGGTATCAGGCACCGCACCGTTGTGCAGGTACTTGAACCAGACTTTGGCATGGACGGCCTCATTGTTAGAGGTCTCTGTGAAGATGTTGCCAATCTGCACGTAGCCATCTTTTGCCGCTTGTTTGGCGTAATAGCCGTACTTCATGGATGCCTGGGATTCGCCGGCGTAGGCAATCTCAAGATTCTTCTTTGTTTGGGACTCGTTGAATTCAACTTTAGGCATGGTTCCTCCTTGCGTTTTGTTCACACACTAATTGCTTTTACCCTCTTTTGGTAACTTTTTCCTACTGATTTTGCATTTACATCAACATCAGCCATTACATCTGGAATTGCTCGTGCGAGCCGGACTCTCTCGAGAGGGCTTCGTCAGAGGTCAGCGGCAAGCCGCGCTCCTCGAGAAGTTCTTCGTAGGTCTTGGAGCCAGCGACGCGTGCCTCGTAGTAGCACATGCGACGGTCGACATTCGTTTGGAACTCCTTGATGAGGTGCTCGTTTCCCGCTTTAAACATATGTTTAAAGCGGCCTTGCGGCTTCAGGAACTCCTCAACGGGCTTGGGGTTCTTGTTGGGTGTCAACTTCCAAACGCCATTCTCGACTTCAAAGAGAGGCCAGTAGTTCGTCTGAACCGCGAGCTTGGCGATTTCGACCGTCTGGTTGAAGGGCAGACGCCAACCGCGGGGGCAGGGCGCCATAACGTTCAGAAAGGTCGGGCCGTCGATGTCGATTGCCTTGGTCGCCTTCGTCACGAGGTCGTTCCAGTTGGAAACGGAGGCCTGCGCGAGATAGGGAATGTTGTGGGCCGCAACGATGGAGCTGAGGTCCTTCTCAAAATGACGCTTACCGGGAACGGCAGGGCCTACCTCGGAAGTTGTGGTCCAAGCAGAATACGGCGTGGCGCCGGAACGCTGGATACCCGTGTTCATGTAGGCACCGTTGTCGTAGCAAACGTAGAGGAAGTCGTGGCCGCGCTCGAGAGCGCCGGAGAGTGCCTGAAGACCGATGTCGTAGGTTCCGCCGTCGCCGCCAAACGCGATGAACTTGACTTTCTTGTCGGCAGGAATTTTGCCCGCACGCTCCAGCCCGCGGAAAGCCGCCTCAACGCCAGAAATGGTTGCAGCGCTTGACTGGAAGGTATTGTGAATGAAGCCGCCCGTCCACGAAGTGTAAGGGAATGCGGTCGTAGAAACTTCCAAGCATCCCGTTGCACTCGAGACAACCACAGGCGTCTTGCCAGCTCCCATCAAGACCTGGCGCACCGCCATAGGTGCTCCGCAGCCACCGCACATGGAGTGGCCGGGGGTCAGGTGTTGAGGAGTATGAGTGAGTTCTTTAATGTTTGCCATTGCTTCTCCCTCCTAGCCCTTATGAGCTGCCGTCTGAGAGTTGGCAACAAGGTTGGATTGTGAATCTTTTGCACTAGTACGCGCGCCGACGTAGGTGACACCAATGACGTCGCCTTTCTCGGCAGCGGCGGGAAGCTCTTTCAAGTCCTCGTAAATCTGGTAGAGAATCTCGAGTGTCACGTCGGCGCCACCCAGACCGTAAATGTAGTTTCTGGTGGGGATGGATACGCCAGCTGTCGCCATAGCAGCCACTGTTTCTGACCAGAGAGGACCGCCCTGGCCGCCAATGGTCTCGCAGCGGTCCATGATGGCGATGGCCTTGGCGCCCTTAAGGGCAGCTACCAGGTCGTATGCAGGGAAGGGGCGGAAAACGCGTAGTCCCACGACGCCGACCTTCTCACCATTGGCGCGCAGCTCACGCGCAACGGCACGGGCGTTTCCAATGGAAGAGCCCATCACGACAATCACGCGCTCGGCGTCTTCCATGCCGTAGGTCTTGACGAACTCGAAGGGGCGACCGGAAAGCTTTTCCCACTCTGCGCCGGCCTCGCGAAGAACTTTGAAGCTGTTCTCCATGGCTTTGCGCTGGCCCAGTTTCGTCTCCATGTAGAAGTTTCCGAGGTTCGCAAACATGCCGTAGGAGACGGGGTCTTCCGTGTCGAGAAGAGAATGGGCGGGCTTGTACTGACCCACAAACTCTGCGACCGTCTCGTCGTCCATCAGCTCCGCGCGATCGAGGGCGTGGGAGGTGATGAAGCCGTCGAGAGTGGTGGCCACGGGAAGCATGACGTCAGGGTGCTCGGCTACGCGGAAGGAAATGAGGGTGTCATCGTAGGCTTCCTGGGCATTTTCTGCGAAGAGCATGATCCAGCCCGTGTCGCGGCAACCCATGATATCGGAGTGATCACCGTGAATGTTGATGGGCGCGGAAAGGGCGCGGTTTGCGTTTGCCATAACGATAGGTAGGCGCATACCGGCCGCAACGTAGAGCTCTTCCCACATGTAGGCGAGGCCCTGAGATGCAGTGGCAGTCACCGTGCGCGCTCCTGCGGCAGAGGCACCAATGGCAGCTGCCATGGCGGAGTGCTCTGACTCTACGGGCACGAATTCGGTGTGCACCTTGCCGTCTGCGACGAATTTATCGAATTCCTCGACGATGATGGTTTGCGGGGTAATAGGATAAACCGGCAAGACGTCGGGGTTTGCCTGGCGGAAAGCCTCTGCAACCATCTGGTCGCCGGAGGCAGCCATAACGGTTTGTTTTTTCTCGGCCATTATTTGCCCTCCTCTTCTTTTAAGACTTTCTCGGCATGCTCGTGGAGCTCTTTTTCGTCTCCCTTGGCGCGGATGTCCTTCTCGACGTGCATCGTCAGGGCATTCACGGGGCAGACCTGCGCACAAACACCACAGCCTTTACAGTGCTCGTAGTCGATGCCGTCCATTTTTTCGTCCTTGGCCTTGCAGGAGTTGTCCGGACAATACATCCAACACTGCAGGCAGTGGATGCATTTTTCGCTGTCCCAAACGGGACGCTTAACACGCCAGTCACCGGTTAGGTGCTTCGTGCCGGTTCCTCCCTCGAGCGTCATTGCTCCCAGAGGAATCTCCTCGTAGGTCCATTTTTCGTTTCCTTCAATGTCCCAAGCCATAATTAGTGCACCTCCTCGTAAGCGCGATCAATCGAGGCAATGTTTCCCTCAACGACCTTCTCCGGGAATTTCTCAGCGAACGAGTTTTTCACGTACTTTTTGAGAGAATCAACGTTTATGACGTTCGTCACCTTTGCGAGAGCCCCGGCGATAGGCGTGTTGGGGATGTCGCGGCCGATTGTCTCGACGGCGATGTTTGAGGCGTCAACGGTTCTGACTTGAACGCCGGCGGGGACCTCAACCGAGACCTCACGGACCTCTTCGGGGGTCATGCGTGTGTTGATGAGGAGGATGCCGTCTTCCTTCATGCCCTCGCACACATCGATGGTGGGCAGCAAGGTTTCATCCAAAACGATGACGATATCGGGATTCAAGATGTTGTTGTGAATCTCGATAGGGTCGGAGGAGATGCGCGTGAACGCACGGAGGGGCGCACCTTGGCGCTCTGCTCCAAACTCGGGCATGGACTGGAAGTACTGGCCGTCATCCATCGCCGTTTCTGCCACGAGGCGAGAAGCGGTAACAGCACCCTGACCAGCACGAGCATGCCAACGGATTTCTGTCAAATTTGGCATTGACACTCCTTTCAATTGAGTTGGTCTCGTTTGGGTTTTGGGTTTTGAGTTTTGGGTTTTGGGTTTGTTTTATTCGTGGTTTTTGCCTTCTTTGCCCAGTTTTCAGGACATTTTCAGGCCAAAAAACTCGAGAAGAGCAGCTGTTAAAGTATAGCACAACGCTTCGGCAAGCAATGTAGTTGATAGGCGGCAAAAACGGCTGGCACGGCTGGCGGATCCGCCGTTGACCCGCCCCCGTCGCCGTTGGCCGCGCCTTACTCAAAGTATTCTTTAGCGCTTCTGAAAAGGCCCATGTCGTAGTTGCCGGAAACGTTTTTGTAGAGCTTTGAGCCGATGCGCTCGGCATGGCCCATCTTGCCTAGAATGCGTCCATCGGACGAGGTAATGCCCTCAATCGCCCAGTCCGAGCCGTTGGGGTTGAAACTGGTGTCCATCGAAGGTGCGCCCTCAACGTCGCAATATTGGCTGAGGATTTGCCCGTTTGACGCGAGTTCGTCGAGCACTTCTCGGGGGGAAACAAAGCGTCCTTCGCCGTGCGAGATGGGAACTTCAAAAACCTCGCCCACGTGGGCGTGATGCATCCAGGGCGACTTCGTCGAGGCAATGCGGATGTGCGCGATGGAGGACTGGTGGCGGCCAATCTGGTTATACGTCAGCGTCGGCGCGTGCTCGTCGGCGTCTACGATGTGGCCAAACGGCACGAGGCCCAGCTTGATGAGCGCTTGGAATCCGTTGCAAATGCCGAGCATGAGGCCGTCTCGGTTGTCGAGAAGGTCGTGGATTGCTTCTTTCAGGCGCGCATTTTTGAGAAACGAAACGATGAACTTGGCCGATCCGTCGGGCTCGTCTCCTCCCGAGAAACCCCCGGGCAGGAAAATAATTTGCGAGGCGCGGATTTGCTGCTCGAAGATTTCGGCGGACTCTTGGAGGGCGGCCGGCGTGAGATTTTTAATGAGGTGAATTTGCGGGTCGAGGCCGACGGCGAGGCAGGCTCGAGCAGAATCGTACTCACAATTTGTGCCCGGGAAGACGGGGATGGCCACGCGCGGTTTTGCAATACTCGTCTTTGCGTGGGTGGCGCCGCAGGACCCGGCGTAGGAAAGGATTGGGGGTGTGTGCTGCTGGGTGGTGGTAGTGGGATAGACGTCAGCTAAAACTTTTTCGTTTTCTGACAGGAGCTCAGCGATGCTTTCTTTTTGTCCCGCAAGCTCAATGGTGGGCCCTGTTTGAGTCCGTCCCAAAAGTGTTACGAATTCGTCTTGGTCATCGAGGGGGGCCTCAGTTTCGATGATGAGCGCGCCGGGATAGCGGCCAAACCAATCGATGTTGCTGGTGTGCGTGTCCGGCGTCGAGGAAGCTTTCGGGGCATCGGCTTCTTCTTGGAAACCGATGGCGTTGCCGAAACTCATGTTGACGACGGCCTCGGCCGGTGTCTTGTCCAAAGCGTAGGCAGCCTTGATTTTTCCTTCTTGTGCGATTTTGCGGAATTGGCGCCAAGCCGCCTTAAGTTTCTCGGCATGTTTGGCGAGGTCTGTTGCGGCAAGGGCGTCATCGGTGGAGTTCGCAACAGGCGCGGGACCGTATTTATATACATAGTGGTTCGGGGCTTTGAACTCGTTCGAGATGAGCTCGTCGGCGTCGATGGGCGCGACAGCGAAGGACAGAACGGTGGGCGGGACATCGAGGTCCATGAACGTTCCCGACATCGAATCCTTGCCTCCAATGGCCGCCGCCTCGAAATCAATCTGCGCATCGAGCGTGCCAAGAAGAGCAGCGAAGGGCTTGCCCCAGCGATGCGGGTCGTCTCCGAGCTTCTCGAAATATTCTTGGAGGGTGAGGTAGGCCGTTTGGTAGTCAGCGCCCGCGGCAACAATTTTTGCGAGCGAGTCGACCACGCTTTGGTAGGCGCCTCGATAGGGATTTTTGACGAGCTCATCCAGGTCGCAGCCAAACGCCATGAGGCCCGCTTGCTTCGTCTCCTCGTCGGGCATCACGGGAAGGAGTGCGGCCATCGCTTGCGCGGGCGTGCGCTGGTAGCGGCCGCCGTAGGGCATGAAAAGCGAACCGGCGCCGACCGTGGAGTCGAAGCGCTCGACGAGGCCGCGCTGGGAGGCAGTGTTCAGTTGCGCCATGAGGGCTTTGAGGGACGCAGGGGTGGGGTGCGTGGAGTGGGCGGTTTTCTCGGCTGGTGTATCGCGCGCGGCATTTTCGTCTTGCGCGTTCGTTGCATCCACCGCGACGTCAGCGCTACGGTCCGCGCCGTTCGTGTCGAGAAACGCGCGCGACAAGTTAGCGATCTCTTGCCCCTGCCACATCATTTTCATGCGCGGGCTTTCTGTGACGTAGGCCACCGGATACGCTTCAAGATTTTCTTCGGCGGCAAGCTGGCAGAACTTCTCGACATCGGTGGTGGCGACGACACAGGCCATGCGCTCCTGCGACTCCGAGATAGCTAGCTCGGTGCCGTCCATGCCTTCGTACTTTTTGCGAACGGCATCCAAGTCGATTTCGAGACCGGGGGCCAGCTCGCCAATAGCAACGCTCACACCGCCCGCGCCAAAATCGTTGCAGCGCTTGATGAGGCGCGTGACATCCTTGTTGCGAAAGAGTCGCTGAATTTTGCGCTCCTCGGGGGCGTTTCCTTTTTGAACTTCGGAGGCCATCGTATCGAGCGAAGTTTTGCTGTGGCTTTTGGAAGAGCCCGTCGCCCCGCCAATGCCGTCGCGACCGGTGCGTCCTCCCAGCAAAACGACAACGTCTCCGGGCGCTGGCACTTCTCGCTTAACGTGGTCGGCAGGGGCCGCGGCCACCACCGCTCCGCACTCCAGATGCTTGGCGACGAAGCCCTCGTTGTAAAGCTCGCGCACGAATCCGGTCGCAAGGCCAATCTGGTTTCCGTAAGACGAGTAGCCCTCTGCCGCTGTGGTTGCAATCTTTTTCTGCGGCAACTTTGCGGCAAGCGTTTCCGAGAAAGGCGTGCGCGGGTCGCCACCTCCGGTGATGCGCATCGCTTGGTGCACGTAAGCGCGCCCCGACAGAGGATCGCGAATGCAACCGCCGATGCAGGTTGCAGCGCCACCGAACGGCTCGATTTCTGTGGGGTGATTATGCGTCTCGTTCTTGAACATGAAGAGCCAATCTTCGTCGCGCCCGTTCACATTGGCGCCGATATGAATCGAGCACGAATTAATCTCTTCCGACTCGTCGAGCTCAGGAATTTTGCCCGCTTTCTTCAGCGCCTTCGTGCCCAGGGTCGCGATGTCCATCAAAGTTTTAGGGCGCGCGGCGGCCTTCTCTTCTCCAAAGACTTTCTCGCGAAGGTCAAGGTAGCGCTGGTATGAAGCGGCGATTTCTTCGTTTTCAATTTCGATATTTTCTAGGTGGGTCGAGAAGGTCGTGTGGCGGCAGTGGTCCGACCAGTACGTGTCGACGACGCGAATTTCTGTGATAGTAGGGTCGCGGTGCTCCTCGTCTGCAAAGTAGCGTTGCAAGAAACGGATGTCGGCGCCGTCCATCGCAAGGCCGAGAGAATCGCGCAGCTCGTCGAGTTCCTCTTCGCTCATGGTCGTGAAGCCGTCGATTGTCGCAACCGGTTTTGGCGCCTCCACTTTTTGTGAAAGAGTTGCCGGCTTTTCAGCGCCCACGATGTGCGACTCAACCGGGTTCAAAAGATAGTTCTCAATTTTTTTGAGGTCGTCGTTTGTGAGATTGCCCTTGAACTCGTACACCTGAGCGCTTGCAATCTTGGGGCGCTCGCCTCCGTGAAGGAGTTGGATGCACTGCGCGCATGAATCGGCGCGTTGGTCGAACTGCCCGGGGAGCGCTTGGATAACGAGCGGGTGGCTATAGCCTTCTTTGGCGGGATATTCTTCGAGGTAGAAGGAGTCAACGAGAGGTGCTGCAAAAACCGTTTTGAGGGCGCTTGTCAGCACTTCTTCACTTATGCCCTCGGCGTCGTAGCGCACGAGCTCGCGCACGCCTTGAAGCGCGGTGATGCCCAGAAAGTTTTGAATCTCTTGGGCAAGCTGCGAAGCTTTGGGAGAAGCGCCCGGTTTTTTCTCGACGTAAATTCTTGAAACCATCTTTGTCCTTCTTGTCGTTTTGTCCTTCTTGTCGCTTTAGTCGTTCTTGTTGTTTTGGGCTGCCTGTAAAGCCTTCTGTCCAATGTCTGTGCGCTTCGTTGCCCCTTCAAACATTATTTCGTCTGCAAGCTTATACGCTTTTTGTATTGCTTCTTCGAGGGTTGGAGCCTGAGCCACTGCATCGATAACGCGGCCGCCACTTGTCAACAAGCACTCGCCTTCCTTTTTCGCACCGGCCACAAAGATTTGCTCGCCTGCGTTTGTTGCCGATGTCGCCGCTTGAGCCGTTCCTTCCCGCGCGGGCATTTTAATCTCGAAGCCCTTGTCGTAGGCAACGGGATAGCCTTTTGATGCGAGAACAACGCAGCACGAAGCGGCATCGCTATTCTCGACAGGAACGTCCGCCAGATTTCCCGATTCTGTCGCCAGCATGATATCGAGCAGGTTCGACTGAAGGAGCGGAAGAACGGTCTCTGTTTCTGGATCGCCAAAACGACAGTTATATTCGAGCACCTTGGGTCCTTCATCGGTCAACATAAGGCCAAAAAAGAGGCAACCGCGGAAAGGATGACCTTCTTTTTCGCAAGCCTCAATAGTTGGAAGGAAAATTTTCTCTTGGGCGATACCTGCGATTTCTTTCGAATAGAAAGGATTTGGCGCTATGCAACCCATGCCTCCTGTGTTGGGACCTTCGTCGCCGTCGAAAGCGCGTTTGTGGTCCATGGAGGACACGAGAGATTTGATTGTTTTGCCGTCCGTTAGGGCAAGAACCGATATTTCCGGCCCTTCCATGAACTCTTCAATGACAATGGTTTTTCCGCTTTGTCCAAAAACTTCCTCTCCCATCATCTTACGAACCGCCCCGGCGGCCTCTTCGCGCGTCTGGCAGATAACGACACCTTTGCCAAGCGCGAGACCGCTTGCTTTAACAACGGTAGGAAGCGGACATTCTTCTACGTAGGTAAGAGCCTCTTCTTCGTTATCAAAAACTTTGAAAGCCGCTGTTGGAATGTGATATTTCTGCATGAGTTCTTTAGCGTAGGCCTTCGAAGATTCCAGACGCGCTGCCGCTTTCGTTGGTCCAAACGTGGCAATGCCGTTTTCCTGCAGCGCATCGACCATTCCTAAGGCAAGAGGATCGTCGGGAGTGACAACGACAAAATCCATTTCATGGTCTTGTGCGGCCTTCACAACGCCTTCAACGTCGGTTGCTGAGACGGGAAGGCACGTTGCGAGAGATTCAATGCCCCCATTTCCGGGGAGCGCATAGATTTTCTCAACCCGCGCGTCTTTATGAAGCGCCCAAATGATGGCTGCTTCGCGTCCACCCGAACCTACGACCCCAATTTTCATCCTGCCTCCTTCTTAGCTTTGTCGTCTCAATTAGTTTTTTTGAAAAATAATGCTGGATTTTATCAGGCCTTTTTGTCGTTTAGTGATGGAAGAGGCGAACCCCGTTCATCACCATAACCATGTTGTGCGCATCAGCCGCAGCAATCACGTCTGCATCGCGCACCGAACCTCCCGCTTGCACCACATATTTCACGCCGCTCCTAAAGGCTCGCTCAATGTTATCAGGAAAGGGAAAGAATGCGTCGGAAGCGAGCGAAACATCATCTCTGGAAGCCAACCATGCTTCCTTCTCGGCATCGGTGAGAGGCGAGGGTTTCTCGGAAAAATACTTTTGCCAAATGCCGTCGGCGGTAACGTCTTCTTCGTTCTTATTAATGTAGGCATCGATTACGTTGTCGCGCACAGGGCGGGAAACATCGGCCAAAAATGGCAGGTCAAGAACTTTGGGGCAATGACGCAAAAACCACGTATCAGCCTTGCTACCAGCAAGACGCGTGCAGTGAATCCTGCTTTGCTGACCTGCACCAATGCCAATCGTCTGGCCGTCAAAAGCGTAGGCAACCGAGTTTGACTGCGTATATTTAAGGGCGATAAGGGCAATCAGCAAATCGTCTTTCGCGTCTTGGGGAAGATCTTTCTGGTTTGTCACGATGTTTTCGAGAAGAGACTCGTCCAGCTTCGCATCGTTGTGTCCTTGCTGGAAGGTGATGCCAAAAACGTCCTTTGTCTCGACGGGCGCGGGCGTGTAGGCGGGATCAATTTGGACGATGTTGAAGACACCTTTGCGCTTTTGTTTCAAAATCTCGAGCGCCTCTGGTGTATAGCCGGGTGCGATAATGCCATCGGAAACCTCGCGCTTAATAAGGCGCGCGCACGTTTCATCGCAAGGAGCGGAAAGCGAAATCCAATCGCCAAAAGAAGAGAGACGGTCGGTTCCGCGAGCGCGAGCGTAAGCGCAGGCAATGGGACTCTCGTCGAGACCTTCAACATCTGCCGTGAAGGTAGCGCGCTTTAGATCTTCCGAGAGAGGCTTTCCAATAGCGGCGCTCGTGGGAGAGACGTGCTTGAAGGAGGTGGCGGCAACGTGTCCCGTTTCAACTTGTATCTCTTTCACAAGTTGCCAGCCGTTCAGGGCGTCAAGAAAATTGATATATCCCGGTTTTCCGTTCAGAACTTGCAGAGGAAGTTTCTGGCCATCTTTCATATAAAGAGAGGCCGGTGTTTGGTTGGGATTGCATCCGTATTTTAGTTCGAGCTGATTCATCTTCCCTCATCTCTTGCGGTGGTTTTTGCTCTCGTATCTTTGTTGGCGCGCGTGAGCCCGTTTTTTTGCGTGCGCTTCTAACTATTCGTTTTTGTTCATGATTTTCTCGGCAATTTCGCCCGTTGCGAGGTCAACCTCGGCGGCGTAAAGCGAGACTTTGTTGTCCGCGTTCAAGCTGTCCCAAAGCGCCTCGGCCATTTCTTGCGAAGAATTCCACAGGGCGTCAACTGCGATAGGTTCACCTTCGAAGGACGGAACAGGATCGCCATCCCCTTTGTACGTGCTCATGAAGTGGCCGACGCCTGGGATGGGTTGGTCGTAGTGGAAGAAGAAGCGATTGGCGCTCTCTTCGTCACCTTCGCACGTCTTCAAAATCGACAAAGCGTAGGAACCGTCCCCGTTAAGCGCGCCCGAGATGCGCGGCGTCCAATTGGGCGCGTCCGGCTCGAACGTGCGCGTCGCGAGAGCTTCCTCCAAGGTCTTGCCCCTCTCAAGAAAATCGCGAATCGTGTCGGTTTGGTCGCCATTCGTAACGATGGTGCGGCCGTCGGCAAGGCGGCGAACCGGGTGATAGATGATGAGGGAAGGGTCCTGCATTTTCGACTCATCGAAGGCGGCCGTGCGGATGCCGTCGGCGGTTGGCTCGAAGATGCGATTCTGCGAATTGGCCGAGCGACCCATAATAAAGTAGGCGATAAGCGCCGCGTCTGCCGCCTTGTTGAGGGCAAGCATGATGCCCCTTCCGGGGTAGGGTTTCTGGGAGAGATATGCTTCGAGACTTTTCATAACGTTCCTATCGGGTTGATGTTTTCGTTAACGCCTTTGTCGTTTTAAGGTTGCTTGTGTTCGTTTTGCTTGCGTTCGTGTTGCTTGTTATTTTAGCCGCGCTCCGAGCGAGACGAGCAAAGCATTGCTGCCACATCCTCTGTTGCTTGAGGAAGCAGAATCCATTCGGCCTCCTCCATGATGCGGCGTTGCAGCGTCTCGGGGGTGTCGTCGTCTTTCACCTCGACCGCTTTTTGGGCGATGATTTTTCCACCGTCGACCACCTCGTTTACGAAGTGCACGGTCGCGCCACTTACCTTCACTCCAGTCTTCAGTGCCGCTTCGTGCACTTGAAGGCCGTAAAAACCTTTTCCGCAAAAAGACGGAATCAGCGAGGGATGAATGTTAATGACCGGCCCTTTGAAATGCGCAAAAAAGTTGGGTGAGAGGATACCCAAAAAGCCCGCGAGTACCACCATGTCAATTTGATTCTCTTCAAGAGCGGCGATGAGGTTTGTTTCAAAATCAGAAATAATCGTATGGGGCGATCTGGGATTTTTGGGGTCGGTTGCGTTTGCGGATTTCTTGGCGCGACGGCGAGCAATAACTGAGGTTTTCACATTGGCCTTCTCGGCGCGCACAAGACCTCCCGCTACCTCATTGTCGGCAATTACTAGTGCAATTGTTGCATGAGGAAGGTTTCCTGCCTTCTCTTGGTCGAGAAGGGCTTGGAGGTTCGTGCCATTTCCCGAAACGATAACGGCAACGCGCGCCTTTTCCGCGTCCGTCCCGTGTTCGCTCACAGTCATTTCCGTTGACAGGGGCTTTTCTAAAGCGCGCCGGTGTTCTGATGGGCCTAACAAAACTTGATTCTTTTTTCGTCAGCGGGAAGCGCAGGGTCAACTTCGGACGTACACTTCACGACACCCAAAACGTAAGCGTCTATACCAGAGCGCTCTAGCGTTTCAAGCGCTTTTTCTTTTTGGTCCGCAGGTAAGAGGGCAATCATACCGACGCCCATGTTGAACGTATTGAACATGTCATGCTCGGAAATGTTGCCGCGTTTTTGCAGGTAGGAGAAGATAGGAGGAATTTTCACAGCACTCTTCTCAATAAGGGCGGTGCATCCTTCTGGAAGGGCGCGCGGGATGTTTTCGTAAAACCCACCACCCGTAATATGCGCGATGGCATACACGTCGACGGCATCTAAAAGTTCCAGAATGGGCTTAACGTAAATTTTCGTGGGAGCCAACAGCTCTTCCGTCAAAGTTTTGCCTTCAAGCTCTGCCAAAGGTTTCGAGAGGTCTTCCGTTTCAATGTCGACGACTTTGCGGATAAGAGAGAACCCGTTCGAGTGCGGACCGGTCGAGGGCAGCGCAACGATCACGTCACCATCGGTCACGCGCCCAGGCTCAAGCATCTTCTTCTTGTCCACGATGCCCACGCAAAAGCCAGCCACATCAAAATCGTCTTCAGCCATGAGGCCGGGGTGCTCAGCCGTCTCGCCACCAATCAACGCGCAGCCCGCCTGCACACAACCCTCCGCAACGCCCTCCACAATCGAGGCGATTTTCTCGGGATGATTTTTTCCACAGGCAATGTAGTCAAGGAAGAATAGCGGCTTTGCGCCGACGCACACAATGTCGTTTGCGCACATTGCCACGCAGTCGATGCCGATGGTGTTGAGGATTCCGCTCAGTTGCGCAAGGCGAATCTTCGTTCCTACACCGTCGGTTCCGCTCACCAAAACGGGCTCTTCCATCGCCGAGAAACCCTCGGCGAGCTTCAAGGGGAAGGCGCCGCCAAAGCCGCCAATCTCTTCTTGCATGCCCTCCAAAAGGGTGCGCGCAACGTGGCGCTTCATCAGCTTTACCGACTCATAACCAGCGACAATGTCGACTCCGGCTTGGGCATAAGCTTCCGATTGACTCTCTGACATAACCTACTCCGTAACGTTTTCTTGCTTGTTGTTTTGTGCGCGTCCGCTTTTAATTTTTTGCTTGTGCGCTTGTCTGTGCGTTCGCATGTGCGCTTGCGGTCCCTGCGCGCGCTTCTATTCTTTTCCGTTGAAACAGTACGTGCAAATACGCTCTTTTGGCAGTCCGATTGCTTCAATCAAACCGTCCAGCGACTGGAACCTCAGCGACTTGAATCCCATCTCTTCGCAAATGGTATTGACGAGGCACTGTCCACGCTCCGAGGCAATATCGGCATACTCTTCCAAATGCTTCTGTCCTTCGTCGCCCTCCAACTCCTGCACAACGCGGCGCGCGATAAGTTCCATTTCGGATTTGGAACGCGAGAAAGTCAGGTACTTGCAGCCGTACATGATGGGAGGACAAGCGGAGCGGATGTGGATTTCTTTCGCACCGCACTTATAGAGAAAGTCGATTGTCTCGCGCAGTTGCGTTCCGCGCACAATCGAATCGTCAACGAAAAGAAGTTTCTTGTTTCGGATCAATTCGAAGACAGGAATCTGCTTCATCTTTGCCACTTTGTTGCGCGCGCCTTGCGTCGTCGGCATGAATGAGCGAAGCCAGGTGGGCGTGTACTTGATGAAGGGGCGGCCAAAGGGAAGATGCGCCTCATTGGAATATCCTATAGCATGCGGCACACCCGAGTCCGGCACTCCCGCGACCCAATCAAGTTCGGGAAGAGGGCCGCGCGCGGCTTCGTCGCGCGCCATAATGGCGCCGTTTCTGTAGCGCATCACTTCAACGTTCACGCCGTCATAATTAGAGTTGGGGTAGCCGTAATAGACCCACAAAAACGAGCATATTTTCTCGACATCGCCCGGCTCTTTTACCGTCTTTACCTCATCTTTTGTTACCGAGACAATCTCGCCGGGGCCAAGCTCTTTGTACGTTTCGAAACCAAGCTTTTGGTAGGCAAACGTCTCGAAACTCACCACGTAACCGAACTCATTTTTTCCCACCAGAATGGGCAGACGGCCAAACTTATCGCGCGCGACAATGATCTCATTCTCGCGCAGAATCACAATCGTAATCGAGCCTTCGATGACTTCTTGAGCAAACGCGATGCCTTCGATGAGGGTCTCTTTTTGATTGATGAGCGCACCGACGAGTTCGGTCACATTGACCTCTCCCGAACTCATGGCCATAAATTGGTTGCCCTTCACGCCGAGAATATCTTCGATGAGCTGATTGGCATTTGTAACTGCGCCCACTGTCGAGAGGGCAAAGAGCCCCAAGTGCGAACGAATGAGGAGGGGCTGCGGATCATAGTCGGAGATGGCCGCAATCGCTGACTTGCCGCGGAAGCGCGTCAGGTCGTGCTCGAACTTCGCGCGGAAAGGCGTGGAGGTGATGTTGTGAATTTGCTTTACGTAGCCAATCTCATCGTCGTAGGAAATAAGGCCGCCTCGGCTGGTACCAAGGTGCGAATGGTAATCGACGCCGTAGAAAACGTCCTCAATGCAATCTCGTTTAAGCGTTGCTCCAAAAAAGCCACCCATACTTTAAGCTTCCTTTCCAAAGACACGGCGCATCATTTCCTCGTAGGCGTCCTCAACATTTCCAAGGTCGCGGCGGAAGCGATCCTTGTCGAGTTTCTCGTTCGTTTCAATGTCCCAGAAGCGGCACGTGTCCGGGGAAATCTCGTCGGCCAAGACAAGCTCGCCTTCGGTCGTGCGACCAAATTCCAGTTTGAAGTCAACGAGGCGCACGCCAAGACCTGCAAAGTACGCTTTCAGTTCGTCGTTCACTTTAAGTGCCATCGCGCGGATTTTCTCAACTTCTTCCGGCGTGGCAAGACCGAGCGCGAGTGCGTGCGACGTGTTCAGCAGAGGGTCGTGCAGGTCGTCGTTTTTGTAGGAGAACTCGAAGGTAGGCGTCGCGAATTCGATGCCCTCTTCAACGCCGTAGCGTTTGGCAAAAGAGCCCGCCGAGACGTTTCTGACAATCACCTCCAGCGGCACGATATCAACGCGTTTCACGAGCGTATCGGTGTCGCTTAGCTCCTCGACAAAGTGCGTGGGAATTCCTTTTTTCTCGAGAAATTGCATGAGGTGGTTGCTCATGCGATTGTTCACGATGCCCTTGCCGCAAATCGTTCCCTTTTTGGTTCCGTCGAAAGCGGTTGCATCGTCTTTGTACGAAACGATTACGAGGGTCGGGTCGTCCGTCTCGTAAACTTTCTTCGCTTTTCCTTCGTAAAGTTGGTTTCCTTTTTCCACGTCAATCCTTTGGTCGTTGATTGTTAGTTCCGTTGGTTTCGTTGGCTATTGATTTCGTTGGTGTCGCTGGCTTTGCTGGTGTTGTCGGTTTTGCTGGTGTCATTGGTGTCCCTGGTTTTGCGGTTATTGGTTTCGCCGACATCGCGCTATTTCTTGGCGGCGCCGCTTTCTAGGCGTTGTAGCGTTTCTCAATCTCATCGTTGTCGTTGAGCACGGCCGCTTCCTGCTCTTTTCTGAGTGTAAATAGTTTTTGGGCAAGCTCAGGCTCTCCAATAGCAAGCATTTCCGCCGCGAGAAGCCCCGCGTTTTTGGAAGCATCCACGCCAACGGTGGCGACCGGAATGCCGGGAGGCATCTGAACGGTGGCAAAAAGCGCGTCCATGCCCTCGATGACCTTCGCTGAAAGAGGCAGCCCAATAACCGGAAGCGTGGTGTGAGCTGCAATAACACCTGCAAGGTGAGCAGCCATGCCTGCGGCGGCAATGATGACGCCAATCCCCGAATCGGCAGCGTTTTGCGCAAACTCAGCCGCTTGCGCAGGCGTGCGGTGGGCCGAAAAAACATGCACCTCGTGAGGAACATCCAGGGATTCAAGGGCCGAAATCGCACCCGAGACGACGTCAATATCGTGTGCGCTCCCCATTACAACAGCAACTTTTTTCATTGATCTCTCCCGCAAAATCTGTTCCGAAGCCATTTCGAAATCAATTTCAAAATCGTTTCAAAAACTCATCAGATAGTTCTTCTCGGCACGGCGAAAAAGAGTGAGATATCCTGCGGAAATCAAGCGGTCCTTTTCTGGCGCGCGTCACGCGTTCAAGTATACTATGCTCAGTTCCGTGTTAGAGGAGAAAGGATGATTATGCACGAAAAATATTTTGATTTAAGCGGTCAAACCGCTATCGTCACGGGTGCCTCGGGCGGCCTGGGGGTTCAGATGGCGCGCGCGCTTGCAAATCAGGGCGCCAACATCGCCGTTCTGGCTCGCCGTCAGGAGCTTATCAACGAAGTTGCCGAGAAAATCGCGGCGGATTTTGGCGTAAAAACTCTTGCCGTTCGTTGCGACATTACCGACACCGAAAACGTTAACGAGGCCGTGGCCCAAGTTTTGAAAGAGTTTGGCCGCATCGATATTCTCGTGAACAACGCAGGTACGGGCGCGATTGCTCCTGCCGAGGATATCACCGACGACCAGTTCGCCAACGAGATGGACATCGACCTGTTTGGTAGCTTCAAAGTTGCTCGCGCTTGTGCAAAGCAGGCCATGATTGACGCGAAATACGGACGCATCATCAATATCGCTTCCATGTACGGCCTGGTAGGAAACAAAATTGCTGGTTCTTCCCCCTATCACGCAGCGAAGGGTGGACTCATCAATTTGACGCGCGCGCTGGCTGCCGAATGGGGCAAATACGGCATCACCGTTAACTCCATTTGCCCGGGTTATTTCTATACGCCTTTGACCCAAGAGACGTTGGATAGCGATTTCTTCCAACAGAACGCAAAGACGATGATCCCCGAGGAGCGCTACGGCAAGGAAGGTGAGCTGGATACGGCTACCATCTTCCTCGCGTCTCCACATTCTGCCTACGTAACGGGCGTCGCCCTTCCAGTCGATGGAGGCTACACCTGCATGTAGGTCATGGGTGTCAAATGGCTCATGTGGCTCATGTGCCTCTTGCGGCTCTTGTAGCTTATGTGGCTCATGTGGCTCTTGTAGCTCATGTGGCTCATTTGGCTCTTGTAGCTCATGCGCGCCATGCAAGCCACGTAATGTGCACGCGCGCATAGGTTGCAAAACACAAAGGCGCAGAAAGCACGCAAGGAATGATGTAATGGGGCAATGTCTGGCATCTCATTTTCGAGAAAATACCAGATGTTGCCCCGTTTAATTTTTCCGAAAAATTATTAAGGCTTTCGCAGCAATCTCTTCAGCCGTTTGGATTCTTGCCCCTTATGGGACTCTTTAAGGTTCTTTTAGACTCTTTTGGCTATTTTTCAGCCACGTGATTGAGTAATTTCTGATATCCGTCAGAAAAGAAGGTCGAAATTGATCCAGATTTTCCTGGAACTACCCCATGCTCATCTGATACCAAAAAGATTTCTTTAAAAATCGCTTCGGGGTTTCCCTCGCCTTTTTCAGCATCTGCCATCAGTCCCTTGACATTTTCAAGAAGCTCCGGGGCGAAGCGGATCTCATAACCTTTTGTTTTAGCTAAATCCACCAGAAGAGAGTTTGCTCCAGAGAGTGCGACGTTCTCGCTTACGCCAATAAGGACAACACAATCGTGTTCCTTTGTTTTTTCTTTCGTACTGTCGCTTTCGTTTTCCCGTTCAGTTTTAGCTTGGTTGGCTTTATCGCACGCTTGCACAGCCCAAATGAGTTCAGGGGCAATCTGCGTTTTCTCTGCTTCGTTTTTTGCCTGCGCTGCTCTCAATAGAAGTGCAGATACAGGGGAGTTTTGCTCCGCACCTTTCTTCTTTTTAACGAGAGGCTCAAATGGACCCAGGCTCATGGCTGCTTTACCGTCAGCGTCCATCACTAACATGAGAACGCCATCTTTTTGCGCCTGTGAAGCTGGTTGCAACGTCCACTCAATATGCTGCTTGACCCAACCAAGAAATTCAGGTGAAAGCGCCTGCTCGTCAATCTTACGAGCCCCGAGCGCCTTCATATGACGCCCAAAAAGAGGCAACTTCCCGCCCGACAGTCTCCAACGCGTTACAAGAACGGGTTCTTTCATCCCAAATTCATCCATAAGCTTCGCAAAGTCCTTCTCGGTTCTTTTCTCGGCTATGCGCAAAATATCGTTTCAACCGAAAAATGTCACGTTGTAGCAGTCTTAATTCTAGTACACCTGCAAGACGACACGTGTAAAGAGGCGCTTTTTAGGGACGGGAGAAAAGAGAAAGTGGCGGGATGTAAGGGGATCGAACCCTCGACCTCTGGCGTGACAGGCCAGCGCTCTAACCATCTGAGCTAACACCCCGCAAGGTGAACTGAAACGTGGGCGCGTTTCAGCGTGATAGCTATTGTGCCATTGAAGCGGCACAAACTCAAGACTTTAATGGACGAATTTTCAAAGAAGGAGGCTTTAAGCAAGTACAGTACGCGTATAGCTCGGGGTGAAATTAAGCTGCGCAGAAATACGACGGCGGGCATCATAGTAAAATGCATTAGTAAATCGAAGGTTTGGAGAAAGCAATTTGGATATGAAAGAAACCGAAATTTTCTTCAGCACTGAAGAGATTGCGTGGATTCAAAGTTACGCAGATAGCTGTGGGAAAACCTTTTCAAACGTCGTTAAAGAAGCCGTTTTAGAAAAAGTTGAAGAAGCAGCAGAGGTTCTCGCCTATCAAGAAGCACTTGAGGACAGCGATGAAATTCGTTTTAGCAATGACGAAGTTTGTGAGATGGCTTTAAAGGCCGACTAAGGTCTAAGACATTCTTTCGAAGACCTTCTTCGTTTCTAAATTACTTTCAGAAATCTTTTTCTATTCGATTGGAATACTGTCCGTGGCGCCGTTATCAAAGTTCAGTTGAAGATGCGAACCATCCAGGCTGGCTGAAGATATTTGCCCGTCTCCTTGAACAGGATTGTCGCCATCTCTTGTCAAGATGTTGGGCAACGAACCGTCGGCGTTGACCCACGCCATAACGTTCCACGTATTATCGAGATTCTCAGGAATGAGGAAAGATCCGTTGTAGAGCACAACCGTCACAGGTTTTCCATCCAAGTTAAAAATAGTAAGAGGTGAACTTCCATCCTCAGCTGTACGCACAAAAGCCCAGGTACCATCATCGTTTTGTAAGGTGGTATAACGAAAGCCATCGTAGGCAATGCCAGAGCTATCGGAGGCTTAAGTTCGCTCAGTGCGCGCCGAGTCACCATTAAGAGAGGTGGAGGGAGAGTTCAAAGCGGTAATTGCCACAGCCGCAATGATAATCGCGACGACGGCTACAGCAACACAGATTCCAATAAATACCGGACGAGATTTTTTCTTCCGAGGCGCCATATGTTTTTTTACACGAGGACGTTTTGCTAATTTCAAACGGGATTTTTTGTTCTCGCCATGAAGTTGGTTGCGTGCAACTTTTGCGGCCTCGGCGGCATGCGCTCGGTCGTGAATAACGGCACCCTCGCCTCCGGTAAGCGTCTCGAGAGGAGCGGCGTTAGTCGTATTGACACTTACGGGGCGGGGAGCCCCTTGGCCTATCTCGCCCAACTCGTCAGGAGCGACGTTCTCTGTTGCTTTTGGAATGAAACGCTCAGCCATTGCGACCTCGATTGTTCGTTTGTCCTATGTTTTCTCGGCTCGTTCTGCCGCTTGCTAGGGTAGCACGAAAAGCGGATGAGGAAGGGTAATCTGGACATAGATTTTGGTCTTTGCAAAGTCCCGGCCAGATTCAGTCTTTGCAAAATCCCGGTCAGATTCAGTCTTTGCAAGGTCGTGGTTAGACGAGGCCTCTGCGGGCGCTCTGATATTGCCTTCGGAAAAATGGGACGGCGCCAGAAGAGAGAACAGGAACTCTTCCACACCGTCCCTGCAAAGCCTTTCCCGGCCGCTTAGGAGATGGCGCGCGAAATGGTTTCTCGGCTTATAAGGTAGCAAATGAGGAGGTAGAGGGCGTATACGGACAGAAACACCAAAGCCGCAACGGTGCAGGATTGAAGGAGGTCGAAGGGCAGCATAATTGAAGCCACCTTTTGAATCTGCACTAACGCTACCGTTGCAAGCGCAATACCGATAACGAGCGGCGTGAGAAAGTAGAACAGGATTTGAGAAATCAGCGTTCCGTTAAGCATTCTATGCGACGTGCCCAGATCTGAAAGGACTCGGCAGCGCCTGTTTGAATCGGAAACGGTTGTCAGCATTTGAATGGCGACGATAGCGCCAACGCTCATGACGGGAACGAAGTCGATGTAGGCCGCAAGGTAGCCGAGGTTGTTTTCGTTTGAACGAAATTGTGGGTTTTGAACTAGCTTGGTTGTGTTTGAACTAAATTGATTGTGCTTAAACTAAATTGTGCGACGGCCTTCAATAGCGCGCCCAAGCGTTACTTCGTCAGCGAACTCGAGCTCGCCGCCAACCGGGAGACCGCTTGCCAAACGGGTCACTTTTATGTCAAGAGGAGAAAGATATTTGCGCGCTAAATACGTTGCCGTTGCCTCCCCTTCGATGTCAGGATTGGTTGCAAGGATAACTTCTGTAACCGTACCGTCTGCAAGACGCTGCAGAAGCTCTTTCACGTGAAGCTCTTCTTCGCCGATACCATCAAGCGGAGAGAATGCGCCCCCCAGAACATGATACGTTCCGTCGTAGGAATGAGTTCTTTCAATCGCTTGGACATCGCGCGGTTCTGAAACAACACAAATCGTTGTGTGATCACGATTGAGATTTCCGCAAATCTCACACGTGTTACCGGTAGCATACGAAAAACAAATGGGACAAAAATGAACAAGTTCTTTTACGTCCACAATCGCTTCCGAAAGACGGCGCGCTTCCTCTTCATCCTCTTCCAAAAGATAGTAGGCAATGCGTTGTGCCGACTTTGGTCCAATACCCGGAAGGCGACCGAGCTCGTCGAGAAGACGCTGAAGCGCTTGGCTTTTCGAGGCGTCGGGTTTCTCAGCTTTGCTTGAAGAGGCTTCGAAATTGTTATCTATTTCGTTTGCGATATTCACGTTTTTGCCCCACCTCTGAATTGGTTCGTTGCTGTGTTGGAAAAGGGAACGCGCGATTTAGAAAAGGCCGCCCATGCCCATGCCGCCAAAGGCGTCACCTAAACCAGTTGCCGCATTTACCTCGTTGCCTGCAGCTTTTTGGGCCGAATTGAGCGCGTCGTTCACGGCCGCTAAAAACATATCTTGAAGCAACTCAACGTCTTCAGGATCGACGGCTTCTTTATCGAGCTCGATAGATTTGATTTGCATATCGCCCGAGGCGGTCACTTTCACCATACCGCCGCCAGCACTCGCTGAGACTTCAATGTCTTTCGTTTTTTCTTGCGCCTCGGCAAGTTGCTCTTGCATTTTTTGCGCTTGCTTCATGAGTTGATTCATGTTCATGCCGCCCATGCCCCCAGGCATTCCTCCGCGCGGAAAATTTTTCTTTCCCATTCTCTCTCCTTAAAGTTTTCTCTTTATTGAATTTTAGTTTTTTGTTTTTATGAATTGAAGCTTTCGCTTCTTGTTCGTTTTTGTTTTCTTCCTTACTGCTCTTCCGGTTTTGTACCTTTGGGAACCTCTCCCTCATCAGTCGAGAGAATCTTTGGAGCTGAACCAAAGGAGTCAGCAATCATATTAAGCACATTTTGCTCGGCACTTGAGATGTTTTCTGTTGGTGTGTTGGTGTCTTGCGCGACGGGTGCTGTCTGCGCCGGTTCTTTAATGGGCTCGGGAGTGTTGTGAGAAAAGTTTGCGGGCATCTTTTGCACAAGGGGCTCAGGCTCTGAATTTTGAGGCGTACTTCCCGCTACAAACGTCAGAATTTTACTGTTGCCCGCTTTTCTCATGGCGTCTTGCAAGTATTTCTTTTCTTCGGCGCCGTTTAGTTTTCCTTCAAAAAACGGGGAGTAATTTTTGCTCGCAATTTTTAGTTCTTTTTCTGTCTCTTCCACAATTATCGAATTGACGATAAGGCCGTGGATGGCAGGTTGTTCTGTTTTGGCAGCGGCAATCACTTTAGGCCAAGCAACGTTTGCCGGAACTTGCGTTGGCGGAGCTGTTGCTGGTTGCGGCGTGGATTGCGCCTGCGGCGTGCTTTGCTGAACCGGTTGCGACTGCGGGGCTGACTCCTGTTGCGCTACCGATTGTGGTTGCGGCGTTGGCTGCTGTTGCTGTTGCGACACCGCTTGCGGTTGCGACACCGGAAGAGTTTCCTGCGCGGATTGCGCACTTTTCGGCGAAGTTCCGCTTCCGGCTTCAAGTGCCTCCAGTCTCTTCTCGAGAGCTTGCAGGGCATCCTCTTCCCAAACGAGAGACGGCTTCGTTGCGCGCGCGAACGCAACTTCCAAATCCAAACGGGGCTGCGGCGAGAAACGCATCGCACGTACGGTCTGGTCGAAAAGCTCTAAAAGATTTGCGATGCGCGCTGGCATTCCAAAGTTCGCCGCTGTCTTTTGCAGAGCTTCAAGGGTCTCGGGAGTGGCCTCTAAAACCCCAGGTGCAGCGCCTGCAATCGATATAACGTAAACGTCTCGAAGATAGGAAATGAGGTCGGAGGCGAACTGCTGAATGTCGTCGCCCGCTTCAAGCGCACGAGCGACTTCGGCAAAAAGGGCGACCGTATCGTTTTGCGCAAGCGCATCCATGACAGCGCTGAGGGAGCTGCTTTCCACCTCACCCAAAAGCGCGCGAGCTTTCTCAAGCGACAAATTTCCGTTCCCAAAAACCGAAAGCTGCTCCAGAAGAGAAATGGCGTCGCGCATACCGCCTTGCGCATGGCGCGTCACCAACGAAAGCGCCGTGGGGTCTGCCGTGAAACCTTCCTGGTCGCTTATGTATTGGAGATGCTTCTCGATATCGGAAGTTGCGATGGGGCGAAAATCAAAACGCTGCACGCGAGAAAGAATCGTCGCGGGAATTTTCTGGGGGTCGGTTGTGCAGAGAACGAAGACAACGTGCTCGGGTGGCTCCTCAAGCGTTTTCAAAAGCGCGTTAAAGGCCTGAGTGGTGAGCATGTGAACCTCATCGATGATGTAGACCTTTGCGCGACCTTGCGTGGGCGCATAGTCGACGCGGTTCACAATCTCTTCGCGAACGGCATCGACGCCGGTGCGAGACGCCGCGTCCAATTCGTAGACGTCCGGGTGAGTGCCCTCGGCGATTTCTGTGCATTGCACGCAGGTGCCGTCCGGCAAATTTCCGGGGCCGGCTTCGCAAACCATCGCCTTGGCCAAAATGCGCGCAAGCGTCGTCTTTCCGGTGCCGCGCGGGCCACTAAAGAGGTAGGCGTGCGTCGTGCGAGCCTCCTGAATGGCGTGCTCAAGCGTGTCGACAACGTGTGTTTGGCCGACAACTTGGTCGAAAGTGAGGGGGCGATATTTTCGATACAAAGATTCCATAAATTACTCGTACACCTTATCTTTGATAGCGGTTTTGTTGCGCCGTTCGCTGTGTTATGCGCGCCGTCGGTTGCGTTTTGGTCTCAAGAAACGCTTTTGTCGATGAAGGCCCGTCCATTATACAAAGAAACTTTTTTGCGCGCGGGCGCTCCTTGTCGGAAAACGTACGGGCGCTCTTTTCAAAACTTATTTCTCGGAATCTTCTTTTTTCCGAGAAGAGAAAAAGCTCTTGAAAGCACCCACGGCCGCAGGAATCACCGAGATCAAAATGATGCCGACGATGACCCACTCGAAGTGCGTTTGCACGAAGGGAATTTGGCCGAAGAAATATCCCAGAAGTGTGAAGAGCGACGACCATACAATGCCGCCCAACACGTTGAAGCCAAAAAAGCTGTGCCAACGCATGCCCCCCATGCCCGCCAAAAACGGCACGAAGGTTCGGATGAAGGGGAAGAAGCGTCCGAGAAAAATCGATAGGCCGCCCCACTTGTCCATGAAGTCTTGCGACTCTTGAATGCGCTCGGGAGTGAGTGCTTTGATGCGTCCGGAGGCGATGATGCGCTGACCCAAAAAGTGGCCAATCATGAAGTTGCACTGATCGCCGAGAATCGCTGCCACCCATACCACCAGCAAAAGCTCCCACAAAGGAAGTGCGGCACTTGCCTCGCCGTGGCAGAGAACACCGGCGGCAAAAAGGAGGGAGTCGCCGGGCAAGAAAGGCATAACGACGACGCCCGTCTCGATAAAGACGACGAGAAAAATGAAGCCGACAGCAACCCAGGGGCCCTGCGCAATCCAGCCTTGAATGACGGCCATGGGATTGTGCAGAAGAGACGAGATGAAGTTAATGAAATTCAAAGAATCCTCGTTTGTTTTTAGTGCGCCAGGCGCGACGGCACTGCTTAAAAGAGACGGTGCGCATATTGGATGCGGATGCCCGACGGGGACCCTTTATGGCTGCTACCTCCCGGTCCTGACCAGGTTCGGGGTATGTCGTCACCCGCACCCAAGATACGCGCCGAGTAAAAGTATAGCGTGTACAATAGAAAACTAAAAGAAAACTGCAATTGACAAAAACCAACGTCGAAAGAAACTCATGGCAAAAAAATCTTTAACCCAAAACACGACAAAAGGCAAAACAAAAACGAGGGCTCTTACAGAAAAGGGGGGTCCCACCTTCGCCACCTCCGCCACCTCCGCCGCTTCCGAGAAAACCTCGAAGGCAAAGATTGGCGCTCCCACAAAAAACGGCGTTCCCGAGGGGGCCTCGTTTATCAATCACACAACGTTCACGAACGCCCTTATCAAGCGCGCAAGCGCCATGACGGTCTCGACTGTTTTGCGCATCTGCTACATCCTTTTTGGCGTGACTGTTGGGCTTGTCGCTTTCGTGCTGCGCTCCCTGCTTCTTATTGACAACCTTGTCACCATTTTG
Organism: uncultured Coriobacteriaceae bacterium; assembly: GCA_947426865.1. Taxonomy (GTDB): domain Bacteria; phylum Actinomycetota; class Coriobacteriia; order Coriobacteriales; family Atopobiaceae; genus MGBC105563. Next base: position 25,240 of record CANEFS010000006.1, read on the forward strand.
GTCGTCGCCTTTGGCCTCATGATGGTATGGCAGGGGTATCGTTTGCCTATCGAAAACGCTCGGCGCATCATCGCACAACTAGGAGATGCCGATGATGCGCCTGATCTGCGCAAGCGCACCATGTTTGCCACAAATAAAATGTTTGGCATCGTGTTGCACGACGACTCAACCTTCACTTTCACGTGGGACAAATTTAACGGTTGGGACGCAAACGATGAGTGCATCACACTTTCTTTGAGGGGCCAAGCGGTCCTTATCGCACTCGACGCGAATGGTTTTGTTAAAGGCGATAAGCAGGGGTTTCTCGAGCTTCTTGAGAAAAAAATTGTGCCCAAAAAAGACAATGCGTTCGTCGCCTGGACAAAACGCGTTTGCTTTAAGCTCGACAACTGGAAAGACGTAAAAGCGAAGGCGCTTAAAGAAGAGGCTAAGAAGAAAGAAGCGAAACAGGCGGCCAAAGAAGCGAAAAAGGAAGCCAAAGCAGCAAAAAAGAAATAAAGCGCGGAGCACGTCTCAAAATCCGTCCCTGGAAACCCAACGCTTTATACGCTAGAATAACGTCCTGCTGTTACGGAGAGCTGACCGAGTGGCTGAAGGTGCTCGCCTGCTAAGCGAGTAAGGGTCGCAAGACCCTTCTAGGGTTCAAATCCCTAGCTCTCCGCCAGTATGTTGACACCATATGCATTATTGTTCATACTAAGACATCGCACGTGCCCTTGGTGTGCAAAGCATCCTGTCTTCAAATTGGAATGCGCCGTTACCTCAGCTGGATAGAGGGCCTGACTACGAATCAGGACGTCACAGGTTCGAATCCTGTACGGCGCACCACTTCCCCCCTATAATTCCAGAACTCATTTTTTATAAGTGCTCTCTGTAACGCCAAAAGGCCCCGTCTAAACGAGGCCGTTCTCGAAATCTTAGGAAAAATCGTTAGCAAAAGGGCCTCAACGCGAGGCCCTTCAAAGCAAACATGCGTGAGCTTTTCGCTCACTAAGTTTGTGCGAGTTAGCTTTTTGCGACAGGCGAATCCTCCGGTTCAATCTTGGTGACGCCACCCATGTAAGGCACGAGTGCGTCGGGGATCGTCACTGTTCTGTCGGCGTTTTGGTAGTTCTCGATGATGGCCGCCATCGCGCGTCCGACCGCCAGACCCGAGCCATTCAGTGTGTGGGCATAGCGCGTACCCTTGAACTTCTCAGGATCTTTGTAGCGAATATTGGCGCGGCGAGCCTGGAAATCAGTGCAGTTCGAGCAGCTCGAAATCTCCTTGTAATCGTTGTAGCTGGGCAGCCAAACCTCTAAGTCGTAGCATTTTGCCGCTGAGAAACCAATGTCTCCAGTGCAAAGGCTGACGACACGATAGGGAAGCTCGAGCGCCTGCAAGCACGCTTCAGCCTCTTCAACCATAGATTCAAGCTGATTGAAGGAATCCTCTTGCGTGGCAAATTTCACCATCTCGACTTTGTCGAACTCGTGGACGCGAATGATGCCACGGGTGTCTCGGCCGGCGCTGCCCGCCTCTTCGCGAAAACATGGCGTGAAAGCGGTGTAGAGAAGTGGCAACTTAGAACCGTCGAGCGTTTCGTCGCGATGAATATTGGTGAGCATGACCTCGGCGGTGGGAATAAGATAGAAGTCGGGAGCGACATGGAAGAGATCCTCTTCGAACTTGGGCAACTGGCCGGTACCGTAGAGCGTGTCGGCGTTGGTGATGACGGGGGGCCACCACTCTTTGAAGCCCACTTTCATGTGCATATCAATGAAGAAGTTGATGAGGGCACGTTCCAATCGAGCTCCCATTCCACCTAATAAATAAAAGCGGCTACCTGCGATTTTAACGCCGCGCTCAAAATCGATGATGTTGAGTTCCGGGCCTAAATCCCAGTGCGCTTTAGGTTTAAAAGAGAAGTCGGGTACCTGTCCCCAACGGCGAACCTCAACGTTTTCAGAATCGTCACTGCCAAGGGGCACCGACTCATCCGGGATGTTGGGGATAGCGGCCATCAGATTGTGGAGATCTTCCTCGACCTTTGCACGCTCTTCGTCGAGCGATGCAATCTTGTTCTTGAGATCAGAAACGTCCGCTTTGGCAGCTTCTGCCTCCTCCTTTTTGCCTTCGCGCATGAGGGTTCCGATAGCGTCACTTTCCTTATTGCGCTTGGCTTGCAATTGCTCCACTTGCGTGATGAGGTCGCGGCGTTTCTTGTCGAGCTCAACGAAGCGCTCGCGATCCCAGGTGACGTTCCGAGAAGCAATCGCTTTGTCAACAAGGTCAAGATTTTCTCGGACGAATTTGGCATCCAACATAATTTCCACTTTCCTCTGTGTTTTTAAACCTGACTTGCAACTTTGCAGTATAGCACCTTCTATTTTTGTGTACCCCCTGGCCTGCCGTTTGATTGGCCGCGTGGTTGCCTTCCTTAACGTTTCGCGTGGATACTTTCTTATAGGTATTTCATTTATGATTGGGAAGAACACACATTGACCAAATAGCACAAACGCAAGAGCGAAAGAAGGACCTCATGGCATTGATAGACTGGCTTTTCTCGACACCAAAAGGGGTGTTTGCCCTCTGCCTTCTTGGACTCTGCCTCGCGTTTGTGGTTGCCTTCCTGGCCGAGAAAATCTTGGCGAAAAGCTACTATCAAAACGACGAAAGCTGGCAGGAAAAGGAAGCTCGCGAGAAAAAAGAGAGCGAGTAGGGGCGATAAGAAACGAGCAGAAGTGCCCGAAGAGACTCCTTAGAAAGGCCGTGCGACACGGCAAGCAAAAAGCTGGTGCGGGCGAAAGGACTTGAACCTTCATGAGCTTGCGCTCATACGGACCTGAACCGTACGCGTCTGCCAATTCCGCCACGCCCGCAAAACAGAGATGATTGTACAACATATTTGGCAATAGCGGGACAAAACGCTAAGATAAACGCATGAAAACGCAGATAAAAACACAGTCCCCCCCTCCTCCTTCCCCCGACGTTTTTTCAAGTCCCTACGAAACGTACGAAGCGGAAGACGCGCCGATTCTTCTCAATCGCTATCGGATTATCTTTTTCAAAAACGACGGCGGCTTTGGCTCGGTCTACGTCTGTTGGGACACACGCCTACAACGCCGCGTCGCTATCAAGATTATGCCGCTCGCAACAACGGGTGCCTACGGAGCAAACGTGCACGAAGCAGACGAGTGGGACGAAGAGTCACTTGCGGCCCGCGATGCCCTCGCCTCCACGCTTGGCGAAGCTCTTTCAGAAGCGCGTGCCAGTTCAAATCTGAACCATCCCAACATCGTCACTGTCCACGATTTTGAAACGGACGACGCCTACGCCTATCTGGTGATGGAATACGTCGACGGCCTTAGCCTGGCCGAGATTCTTACCCGCGTTGAGGGCGGGGTGCTCCTTGCCGACGAAGCGGCCCACGTCTTACAGTCTCTCTCTAGTGCGGTGGAATACGCTCACGAAAACGGCGTGCTTCACCTGGACATTAAGCCCTCAAACGTGCTCGTGGCAAAAGATGGGCGCGTCTATCTCACCGATTTCGGCATGGCAAGCTTGCAAAGTGCCACCGGCTTTGCCGATGCGCGCGGCGGCACCGTCGGCTACATGCCTCCCGAGCAAATCGAAGGCGAAACGGTCGACGAGCGCGCCGATATTTTTGCTCTTGGCACCGTTGGCTACCAAGCCATCAGTGGCATCTCGCCCTTCGCCGCTGACACCGCAGAAAAGTCCGAGAAACTCATTGAGAAAGGCGCCCAACCTTTAGGAAACGTGGACGTCCCCCTCGTAGGCATGGTCGAAGACGTTTTCGCCCGCGCCATGGCAGCTGATGCCGCACAGCGTCCCATTAGCGCCAAGGAGGCGTTTGCCCCTGCCGTCCAATACCTAGGAGATCCAGGAGCTGGACAAGCCTCTTTAAAAAATCTTTTGAACCAAACCGCCGACGAAGAAGAAGCTTTCGACGAAACGCCGTGGAGAAACTTGGACGCCCCTGGCTTCAAAATCCCCTGGCTCCCCAGCGTCTTAACGCGCGCTGCGAACGGTTTTGTCACCGGATTTTTCGTTTGGAGCCTCCTGCCCTTTTTTGGCATCAACGATTACGCAGCACAAACGCTTCTTTCCCTTGCCATCTTGGCCGCCTCCTGTTTCTATGCTCCCCTTGGAGTGAGCCTGGGCGTTCTCGCTTTGACGCTCGCGCTCTTTTCTGTGGGAATTTCAGCCACCACGATCTTGGTCGCCATCCTTTTGCTTGCCGGAGTCGCCGGCTGGATTCTCCTTTGCGCAACAAAATCGAAACTCGCAGCAACGGATGCGCTTTTCGCGCCTCTTTTGCAAGTGCCCGCGGTCGCCCCTGCGCTGGCCGCCTACTCGTTTAAGCCGTTCCTTGCAGCGCTCACCGCCGCTTTTTCCGGCCTTTTGGCGCAAGTTACCTCCACGCTATTCGCCTCAAACCCTGGCACGCTCCTCAATCCAGGGGCTACCTTTGCCGGCGCCAGCGACCTTTTCGCCCAAAATATCGTTCATTTCCTCACGAATCCGAGCTTCTGGGCTTCTCTCGGCGTCTTCGCACTGAGTGCTTTCGTCGGGTCTTTTCTCGGCCATTTCAAAAATGCGGGGAAGTTTCGCCTGGTAGCGTCTCAAATTTTCGTCTATTGCGGTGTGCTTTGCGGCCTGAGCCTGCAAGCAGGGCTCGGGAGCGGTTTGGAGACGGGTTTTGACCCAAGCGCCATTTGGGGAATTCCCGCTTTTATCCCAAGCGTTTTTGGGTTAGTCTTTTGTGTAGTTATGAGCGGCGTGTGCGTGCTTTTTGGCCTGCCGCGTTCAAATCAAAATAGTCTGGAAGGTGAAGATGAACTTTCTTAATGTTTTCGAGGAAAGAATCTCGTCCCTCTTTACTGCAACGGCCGCAGACGCGTCCCCCATCTCCTTTAAGAAGCTGGCGAAAGAAGCGTCGAAGGAGCTGCAAAACGAAACCTACGTCATTAACGGCGTCGACACGGCTCCGGCGCTCTTCACCATTTTGATTAACGGTTCCGACAACAAGCAGATGGCCGCCATTCAGGCCGACCTCGCCAACGAGACCGCGCTCTATCTGGAGGCGGCCGGCAAGCGCAAGAAGTACAAGTTCGTTGGCAAGCCCCTCGTTCGTTTCATGGTCGACACCTCGCTGAAGCCAGGCAAGTTCTCGGTCTTCGCCGAGAATGTCGATGCAAACGCCCTGGAAAAATTGCGCGCGGAAGAGAACCGTTATCTTGGTGGCGCACCAGGTGCTGCTCGCGAGCAAGTTTACGGCGATGAGTTCGATGCGATTGGCTCGGCTCCCGTTGCCGAGAATGACGCCGAGCTTGAAGAAGATATCGAAGCCGAAGTGAGCGCGCGCCCCGCGCGTGGCTCTCGACTCTCTGACGCGGCTGCCGCCCCCAAATCGAGCAGACGTAATGGCTCACGCGAAAGTCGCGGGGCCTCTCGCGCCGCGGCGGCTGGCGCTGCTGCTGCAAGTGCGGGTGTTGCTGCTGCAGGTGCAGGCGCGGCTGGAGCCGCTGCTGCGGCCGGTGCCGCAAGTTCTGCCGCTGGCCCTTCTGGCCAAGCGCCAAAGCCAACTTCCCGCGCCAAGAGCGTTTCACTCGTCAATCCGGGCGCCGGCGCACCACAGGCGCAACAAGTACAAAAAGCCAGCGTTCCTCCCGAGCACACCGCGATGCTTATCGACCGCCAAACCGGACAAACGTTTACCTGCACCGCAGACGAGTGTATCATCGGACGCGAACGCTCAGCAGGGGGCATCGTTCTTCCCAATCCAAACATCTCTCGTCAACATGCAAAACTTTCTTTTAATGGACGCTACTGGGCGATTGAAGATTTAAATTCGACAAACGGAACGCTCGTCAACAACGTCGACGTCCAAAAGAAGCGCCTGAGCACAGGAGATGTCGTCACTCTTGGCCTTACAAATCTTGAGTTTATGGAAGCCTAAGCCCCATGATTGAAATCGTCCTTTTCATCTGCCGCGTCCTTCTCGTTGTCATTCTCTACCTCTTCCTTTTTGCGGTTATGCGCACAGGAATTGGACTGGTGAAAGGACAACGTAAAGACTCTGCGGTCTGGACGCTTGATATGGAGAAGGGTCCCAAAAATCTACGCGGCCTACACGTTGATGTTCTCGGTCCCGTCGTTATTGGACGCTCTCCCAGCGCCGATATCGTTATCGATGAGCCCTTCGTCAGTTCCAACCATGCACGTTTAACGATGCAAGGCCCCGCTCTCATTCTGGAAGACTTGGGTTCGACAAACGGAACCTTTTCGAACGGCCACGCCGTCATGGAGCCCACCACGCTGCGCGATGGTGATGAGGTTCAAGTAGGAGATGCCATCCTGCGCGTCAGCAGACGTTAAAGGTTTGAAAGCGAAAACCTATGCCTGGCTCCAAAATTCCCAAATTCCCAGTGCGCAAGAGTCTCGAGGCTCTCGTTGCAAAGCAGGCAAAAGAGGCTGCACAAGAATCGTTCATGTACGACTTGGATTCACGCCCCGACGCCGATTCCGAGCAAGGCACGAACGGCCGTCTTTCTTGGGGCTCGCGCGGCGACGTAGGTCTTTCTCGGGAACATAACGAAGATTCTTACCTCTGTCTCCCTCCCCTTTTCGCGGTCTCGGACGGCATGGGCGGTGAGGCGGCAGGAGAGATTGCAAGCTCTATCTGCATCCAAACGCTCGCCGAAAACGCGCCCACCGAAGCAAACGCGGAGGCCTTGGGAGAGGCCATCGAAGCGGCCAACCAAGCCATCATCGAGGCGCCCGCGAAAGGCGTGGGCAAGGAGGGCATGGGCTGCACCGCCACCGCGGTTTTGATTGAAAACGACAAGATGGCCCTGGCGCATGTGGGCGATTCGCGCTGCTATTTGCTGCACAACCAATCGCTCGTGCGCCTGACGCGCGATCACTCTTTCGTCGAGACGCTCATCGAGGCCGGCCTCATCACAGCAGAAGAAGCCCGCGTCCATCCCAAGCGCTCTATCATCACGCGCGCCCTGGGCTCGGACCCCGATATGTATGCGGACAATCTCACCATCGATGTCGAGAAGGGCGAGCGCGTTTTGCTTTGCTCGGATGGTCTCTCGTCGATGATTACCGATGCCGAGATTGAAAAAATCTGTCAGGAAAACAAAACGCCGCAGCTCTGTGCCGACGCGTTGGTGTCGGCAGCCCTTGCGGCGGGTGGCTCCGACAACGTGACCGTCATCGTCGTCGACATCTTAAACGACGGCAAAGAAGCCATCATGAAAAAGAAGCGCCATAAGGCCATCATGAGTTGGATGGCCGGCGTCATCTCGCTTCTCGTGGCGCTCTGTTGTGTGGGCGTTTGGTTCGTTGACGAGTCCTACTATTTAGCTCCCGACGAAGAGAACCCGCAAAAAGTTGCGATTTACCAGGGATTCAACAGCTCTTTTTTGGGCATTCCCCTCTCACACATTACCGAGAAAACCGAAGTTAATATCAGCGACCTTACCCCCGACACGCAAAAGCAGCTGCAAAGCGGCGTCCTTGCCATGAGCGAGGCCGACGCACAGGAAAAAGTTCAACGCTACCTTTCCTACATTGCAACCAAAAAGGCTGAAGCGCACGAAGGTGCTTCTGACGCAACCGCTACGACCAACACCGATGCGGCAGCCATGTCGGGCACAGATACGAATGTCGCACAACTTATCGATCCAAACAATCCTTCCACGATGGCTTCCGTTTCTGATGGCGAAGGGGGTGGACAGTGAATCCCTATCTCTCCCTCACCCAAGAACATGGCCTCAGCCGGCGAAACACCGAGCTGCTCCTTTTAATAGGCGCATCGTTCCCGGTTCTTTTGGTTTACGCCACCTACGTTTTAGCCGGCGGCAACACGCTTAGTATCGAAACACTTTTGGTACCGCTCTTCTTAATGTTGGCCTTTACCATCGCCCACATCTTCGTGCGCTTTTTAGCACCCGAGGCAGACCCGTGCCTCTTGCCAATCGTCTACGTTTTAAGCGGCATCGGCATAACTTTTGTCACGCGCCTCAAGCCGGATTTAGCGATGAACCAGGTCATTTGGCTCTTCCTCGCCATCGCGATGATGATTGTGACGTTGGCTTGCGTGCGAAACATCGACCGGCTCGCTCAATACAAATACACGATAGGCGCTGTTGGCGTCGTCCTCATTTTGCTGCCGATGATTTTCGGCGAAACGATTGGTGGCTCGAAGTTATGGCTTCAGCTCGGTCCCATCTCCTTCCAACCAGGTGAATTGGCCAAGATCTGCATCGTTGTTTTTCTTGGCGCCTATTTGGCCGAGAATCGCGAACTTCTTTCAGCCTCATCGAAAAAGATTGGCCCCTTCACCGTTCCTTCCTTCAAGATGCTTCTGCCCGTCTTTATCATGTGGGGCTTGTCGCTTTTGATTGTTATTTTCGAGTCGGACTTAGGCAGCGCCCTTCTGTTCTTTACCATCTTCGTTATCATGCTCTACGTCTGCACGGGACGCGTGAGCTACGTGCTTATTTCGCTGGTGCTTCTCGCAATCGGCGCGGTGGGCTGCTTCTTGCTTTTCCGCCACGTGCGCGTGCGCGTCGACATCTGGCTTGACCCGTTTAAGGATGCGCAAGGCGGCGGCCTGCAGATTGTCCAGTCCCTCTACTCTTTAGCCGACGGAGGTTTTACCGGAACCGGTTTGGGAAAAGGGTTGCCCACCCTCATCCCCGTCGTTGAATCCGACTTTATCTTTAGCGCTATCGGAGAAGAGATGGGACTTTTGGGCGGTTCGGCGGTGCTTTTGCTCTTCATGCTTTTTGCGGTGCGGGGCTTTACGACAGCGGCGCGCGCGAAGTCTGATATTGCTGCCTTTACCGCCGTCGGTCTTACGACCTCCATCTGCTTCCAAGCATTTTTGATTGTCGCCGGCGTCACGAAGTTCCTGCCTCTTACCGGTGTGACGCTACCCTTTATGAGTCAGGGAGGATCTTCTCTTCTCGCAAGCTTTATCGTTGTCGGCCTTCTCCTTCGCTGCGGAGATCAAGGAACCGGACACTCCGCTTTGCTGCAAGGTGGCGGCGTAAAAGAAGAATCGATAAAGATGAAACGTCCCGCAGCGCGCGTTACCTACGGCATGAAAACGCCAGAGTCTGGTGTGTTGGGACGCGTTGCTCTATCGCGGCGCATCACCGTCCTCGTTACGTTTTTTGCAATTTTGTTCGCTGCATTGATTGCAAACATTACCTATATTCAAGTGATTGAAGCGCCTGATCTGCGCGCGATGGCCAACAACAACCACACTATTCTTCGCACCTCAAAAATTGAGCGCGGCTCCATCATCACAAGCGACGACGTTGTCCTCGCAGAATCGGTGAAACAAGAGAATGGAACGTATAAACGTGTGTACCCGCAAGGGTCTCTCGCCGCCCATACCGTGGGCTACCTTTCTTCCACCTATGGAGCAGCAGGGCTTGAGGCTTCTCTGAACGATCAGCTCTCTGGACACGAAAACTATTCGAATTGGATTTCAACCTTCCGCTCGCTAGCCGGCATTCAACAACCCGGCAACACAGTGCAACTGACGCTGAACTCCAAAATTCAAAAGGCGTGCGAAGATGCTTTGAAAGGATATAAGGGCGCGGTCGTTGTTATGGATCCTTCCACCGGGGCGGTTCTTGGCAAAGCATCGCTGCCAACTTTCAACGCGGACAACCTGAGCTCGGTCATGAGCGACTCGTCCTCGAGCGCCCTTCTTGACAGAACGACGCAGGTCCTCTATGCGCCAGGCTCGACCTTTAAGGTCGTCACTCTTTCAAGCGCGCTTGATTCTGGTAAGGCAACGCTGGACTCGACATATAACGCGCCCGCTACTATGAAGATTGGAAACGCTGACGTCATCAACGACAACAAGCGCGATTACGGAACGATAAATTTGAAACGCGCGCTGGCCGTCTCTGCCAATACCGTCTTTGGCCAGCTGGCTGTCGATATTGGCTCGCACACTTTAGTGAAATACTCCAAGGCTTTTGGCTACGAGCAACAGATTGGACTCGACTTCAATGTCACGCCTTCTCTCATGCCGAATCCTTCCGAGATGACCGAGTGGGAAACGGCCTGGGCAGGATGCGGGCAACCCGTTGGAGAGCATGAGTCCGACCCCGGTCCACAATCAACCGTTATGCAAAACGCTGTTATCGCGGCCACCATTGCGAACAAGGGTGTTGCGATGAAACCGTATATCGTGCAGCAGATCTTGGACCCCGATGGAGCCGTCGTCACCAAGACGCGCGCCGTCTCCTTGGGTCAAGTAGTTTCGCAAGACACCGCGCAGAGCGTGGCCGAGGCCATGCTGGCCGTTACCACAAGCGGCACCGGAACTGCTGCTGCCAATGGTACAGGCGTCAAAGTCGCCGGCAAAACCGGAACGGCAGAGACAGGCACCGACATCAACTCTCTCTTTATTGGATACGCGCCCTACGACAATCCAAAGATTGCTATCTCGGTTTGTTTGGAGGGAACACCCGATAAGGACGTAGAAGGAAGCGCAGCTAGAATCGCAGGCAAGATTATCGCTGCCTGCCTGAGCGTGCTGAACAGCAAGTAGAAAGTAATTAAACGGGTGCGTTGGACGTCGGAAGCCAACGGACCTGAGCAGGAATAGCTAAAAGGAGAAAAAATGGCGGACAAAATTCTAGGGGGGCGCTACCGCGTTCAAGACAAAATTGGCATTGGAGGTATGGCAACTGTCTTCCGTGGATCCGATGAGGTCCTCGGACGTACAGTTGCCATCAAGATGATGCTTCCTCAATACGCGACGGACTCTTCGTTTGCGGCGCGCTTCAAACAGGAAGCGCAAGCTGCTGCGGCCCTTCAGAGCCCCTACATCGTTGGTATTTTCGATTGGGGTAAAGCCGACGATTCCTACTACATCGTTATGGAGTATCTGCGCGGAACCGATTTGAAGAGCGGCATTAGAAAGCACGGCGCTCTCGATAGCAGAAAAGTTGCGCAAATTGGAACGCAAATTTGCTCGGCTTTAACCGTTGCTCATCAACACGATATCATCCACCGAGACATCAAACCGCAAAACATCATGGTCCAGCCGGACGGCAACATCAAGGTGATGGACTTTGGTATCGCGCGTGCTAAAAATAGCCATCTCACCACCGACAATTCGGTTCTTGGCACCGCCCATTACGTTTCTCCCGAGCAAACCCAGGGCAAAGACCTGGGCCCCACTTCCGACATCTATTCCCTTGGCGTCGTTATGTATGAAGCAGCCACTGGAAAAGTCCCCTTCGACGGAGAGGATGCTATCAGCGTTGCTTTGAAGCAAGTGAACGAGCAACCCGTCCCGCCTTCGAAGTTGAATCCAAAAATTGACCCGGCCTTCGAAGCCATCATTTTGAAGTGCATGGCTAAAAATCCTGCTGACCGTTTCCAAACGGCGCAAGAGCTGCGTGATGCCCTTACTGATTTTCTCGCAGGACGCTCCGTGAACATTCCTGGATCCACGATGCTCCTGCCTGCGGCGCAAGCGCAAAAGATGAACGGTGCCAATCCGGGCTCGACCGCACAAATGGCTGCTATTCAAAGAGGTACGACCGGGAAGCTCGACGCCGACACCTACGGCGGAAGCGGAAACAACAAGAAGGGCTGGACAAAGAAGAAGATTGCCGCAGCCGTTATTGGCGGCGTGGCTGTTCTCGCGGCTATTATCGGCCTCGTCGTTGTCTTTACGGGAACACGTGCGGTCATTAACGTCGTGACAATGAGCAAAGACGACGCCATTGAGGCCATTCAAAATACTGACTATTTCCAGGTAGGCGATATTAAAGAATCGTATTCCGACGATGTCGAGCAGGACAACGTCATCAGTCAAGACCCAAACGCAGGATCGCTTTGCTGGAAAGGAACCCGCATTAACTTGGAGGTCTCGAAGGGCAAAGCGCCCGGTGACCCAGTAACCGTTCCCAACTTGCAAAATATGACAAGCGACGATGCTATGAAGGCGCTTGATGCTGTTGGCTTGAAGGGAAAGATTGGCGACCCGGTTGCCGATGACAATGTCGAGCAAGGCAAAGTTGCTAAGCAAGATCCCGTGGCGGGCGCGACTGCCGCAAAAGGTGATACCGTCACCATTCAGCTCTCGAGCGGCAAAGGCAACGCCACCGTTCCCGACGTTCGCGGCTACACGCAATCGAGTGCTACGAAGACGCTTGAGGATGCGGGCTTTGCCGTGGCCATTGGCACCTCAAAGTATTCCGACTCCGTTCCAGAGGGCTGTGTCATCAGTTACGATCCAACGGGGTCTCAGCCAAAAGGCACAAAGATTACGCTCACCATTTCTAAGGGAACCGAAACCATTGACGTTCCTAACGTCACGGGAAAGACCGAATCCGACGCTCGTTCCATCTTGCAGAATGCGGGTTTCTCGGTATCGGTAACGAGAACCCCAAGCTCGACCGTGGACACCGGATACGTCATTTCTTACTCGCCGACAGGGCGCCAAGCCTTGGGCACAACCATTACGATTACCGTGAGCACAGGGAAAGAAAAGCAGGTGAAGAAAACGGGAAGCTTTGCCGATGCGCTCAGCTCGCAGGCGAAAACGTTTGCGGTGAATGCCACGTTTGCCGATGGGAAAAACTGGTGCGCCTGGGCGGATTCGAACCGTCGACACCCACTTTAGGAGAGTGGTGCTCTATCCCCTGAGCTACAGGCGCATTGATGTCAAAAGACCAAATTGACGGATGCGTCGGGTAGAAAAACTACCTCTACTGAGTGTGCGTTTTATCCTCTGTTGAAGTGGCTGTCTCGTTTGAGGCGGCCGCTTTTTTTGCCGCTTTTTTCTCTTCTTTCGCGGCGTAGTCAGACTGAATCAGCTGGCCAAGTTTTTTGTCCGTCATCGAGGCCGCTTCAGCTTCTGCTTTGCGGCGCATCGGGCGAACTTTAATCCAGTCGAAAGCGAAGCCACCAATAATAAAAGCGTACGCGGCAATTAAGGCAACGGTCGAGACGAGTCCCATCGTTTCACTCGGGTTGTTTGGGTTAGCGGGAAAGACGAACATGCATGCCCAACTCACCACCGTCATCGCAAGGCCTACGCCAAGCAGCCCCCACCAGATTTTGCGATAGGTTGAATAGCGCGGATCTTGCTTCAAAAGAACGTTCACCGCATAGACTTCTTGATCGCGGCGCTCGCGTTCTTGACGCTTCGCTTCTTTCTGTTGAGCGTTGCCAAAGAGGCCCCCTTTGAGGAGTCCGCCTCCGCCACCGTTCGAAGCACCTTTCGCACCGCCTTTGGCCGAAACCGTATGGACCGTTGTTCCGGCCTTCCGAGAGAGCTTTGCCGAGGTCGCGCCCTTTCGGGTCATACCCTTCGCATCTCCCGTTATTTTCTTCTGCGTACGTGCGTTTTTATTACTGCGTTGACTCATTCTTTCTCCTTTGCGCGCCCCTTATTATGCCAAAACTCTTCATTCCGAGAAAGACATGAAAAAGGCGGTTTTTCTCGCGACAGGCTGAATGGGGTGGCTGTTTTTTTCGGTGGCTTTAGAGTGAAGGTTGTTTTTCCAGTGGCAAGCTAATGGCAAAGGCCGCCCCCCCTGTTTTTGTCCGAGAAACCCTTATTGTTCCGCTCGCTTCTTCCACTTTAATTTTTACATAGGTGAGACCGAGGCCTTTTCCTGTCGGGGCAACGCCGACCGCCTCCTTTGCGCGAAAACCTTCTTCGAAAATATGTGCGACATCTTTTTTTGCTAAACCCGGTCCGCTATCTTCAATCGTGAAAATGATATGAGGAGTTGCAGCGGTTTTTGAATTTTTAGTTGTCCTGAGGATGAGAGAAACCTTTCCCCGCGAAGGAACGTAGCGCGCTTCATTTGAAAGAAGATTTTCAAAAATGCGTTCGAGCGCTTTTTTGTCGAGTGCGATGACGCCGGCTTCATCTTCTTTCTTTTGGGTGTCATTTTCTTGAATCGCAAAACAAAACGAAATTTCCTTCTTTATAAAAAGTGGTTCCATGCGCGCGCAAACGGAGCGCACAATTTCTGCCACACTTTTAACGTCAAGAAAATATTTAGACCTTTCAGACTTTTCAGACTTTTGCGGCGAAGGAAAAACGCCTTCTGTTTCTGCATGGGCTTCTTCACTTAAGTCATCAAAGGGCGCTACCGTAAGTTCGGCAAGGAGTTTCCGAAAGGTTTTGAGCTCGTCGGAAAGTAGCGAGATTTTCTCGGAATTGAGGGGGATGACCTGGTCTTTCATGGCCTCAAGCGTGACTTGCATAACATGCAAGGACCCTCGAGCATCGTGCAGAAGTTGCCTCTTCTTGTGGGCCGGCTGATTAATACGAGCCCTCTTCCTTGTGAGGATCGAAGCGATAGCCGATGCCGTGAACGGTATGAATCCATCGCTGCTTGCGCGGGTCGTCGCCTATTTTGGAGCGCAGATTTTTGACGTGCGAATCAATCGTGCGTTCGAAGCCTTCGAAGTCGTAACCCAAAACGCGCTCGACGAGTTCCGTGCGCGTATAAACACGGCCGGGACTTTTCGCAAGCGTTGTAAGGAGTTTGAATTCGGAGGCGGTGAGATCTTTTTCTTTTCCGCGCGCGATAACTTTGTGGCCTGAAAGGTCGATAATGATGTCACCATAGTCAAGACGCTCAGTCGTCATCTCTTCGGCGCTTTGCACGCGGCGAAGAATCGCGCGGATGCGCGCAATCAGCTCACGGGGGCTGAACGGTTTAATCATGTAATCGTCGGCGCCCAACTCTAGACCGATGATACGGTCCTCAACTTCTGTCTTTGCCGTCAACATGATGATGGGGGTGTCGCTTTTCTCGCGAATGGTGCGACAAACGCGCTCGCCTGAAAGCTTGGGGAGAATTAAGTCGAGAATAACGAGATCGGGGTTTTCTTCCTCAAACGCTTTGACCGCAGCTTGCCCGTCAGCCACAGGAATCACGACATAGTTTTCGCGCTCGAGATAAGCTTGGACGGCACTCCGAACGGCCTGCTCGTCCTCAACTAAGAGAATCGTCTTAGCGTCTTCAGACATGGGGTCCCCTTTAGGCTACGTTGTTCTTCGTTTATCCAACTTATGAAATAAGTGTAGCATTTATGGAGAAAAAATGCATATTTTGCGAAGACCGCAGGTAGATAGCGAGTCTTTTCTTTTAAATATGGCTTAGTTATAGGCAAAAACGCGGACGTTCACCGAAACGGGGCGCCCGATATCGGCGTCTTTCACCGAGCTATACGTCGCAAAGTTGTTCGCGGTTCCTGTACGCAAAGGATACTCACCGTAGTCGACGGCGCGATTGGTGGCGTACAAGTTTCCGTAGATTTTCTCGGAAAGAACGAAGACAAGATAGGACGCGCGATTCTTGACGACCAAAATCGAGTCGTTACCTGTTGGCGCGGCGAAGGGCTCTCGGTTAATGAAGTAGAAGTTTTGCGTGGCGTTCGTGTTGCCGGCGTCGGTTTGCATGAACGTGCCGAGCTTTCCCAAAACACCGGCCGACTCGTACGCGGCCTCGACGGTGTAGGCGAGGCGACCGCCCACCATCGTCGCCGCGGCGGGCTTGATAGGAGTTGGCAGCGTAAGCGAAATGGTGTTCGTCGCCAGGTCGTCGGCGAGCGTGTAGGCGGAAAGCGCGTAGTACGTGCCGCTCTTTGCCGGGTTGGCGCGCGGCGTTAAAATCGCGTGGCCTTCCGAAACACTGGGCGGTGCTGCAAAACGTCCTTGCGATGTGACAACTTGTTTGGGCTCGGCCATGCCGGGGCGCCAGAGGTAGGCGGTGGAGTCGGCGCGCGTTTGCGTTCCGCCCGTTTTTGGCATGACCTGAAACAGGACGGCATTTCCGCTGGCGACAAACTGGGGGGCGTCCCATTGCTCATCAGCCGAAAAAAGCTTGACGGGAGTTCCGCTCATGCGCCCGTTAGAAAACGCGGATCCGTAGAGCGCCCAGGCTCCCGTAGTCGTGTCGACCTCAAGCCAGCTATACGCTTCGTCAGATGCATGTGCTTCTTGGATGACCGTCATGAGAGACGCGTCGATGGGTTTCTCTAAAACGGTGGAAAGATTTCCGGAAGCAAGTGACAAAACACCTGCTTTTACGAGGGGATTTGCTCCAGCACCTTGGATGAGGGCGGCCGACCAGTAGCCCTCGGCAGGTTGAAGAATCGTGCCCGCGGCGAGATTATAATTGGCGGTTTGCGCCATGTGAGGAGGGTTTTGGTCCGTCTCCGCAAAATCGTCCATGACAGAAATAATGTTGTCACCCGTGACGGAAAGAAGCGTGTTTGTGCTGTCGTCATTTTTTTGCACGCAGCCCGTCGCGGCCGACACTCCTCCGGCAATCGTTGCGATAGCGCCCAAGGCTCCCACGCCTTTGAGAAGGTCCCGGCGCGTTACGCCTTTGCGTTCAGGTGTAATTGGGCGTTTGTTGTGTTCTGTTTTTATGTCGTTCATAGCTTCCTATTTTACCAGCCTCTCCGAGAAAAACCGGGCGGGTCGGCGCGGGTGAAGAATCGCGCGAGCAAGGGAGGCCGGCGGCTTGCGAAGCGTCGGGCGAGTGCGCGTTGTGCAACGAGAGCACGCGCGAAGAGCCGGGCGAAGCCGCGACTCCGCAAGAGTTTCTCGGAAGTAAGAATAAAGAGAGCAAGGACAGCATATAGCGATAGAATGAAATGCAAGGGGCAGGCGAGACCCAACGAATTTGAGGGACATGGCAAAGCACAGTAAGAACAATAATTCTGCGCAGTCGGAAAAGGCACGAGCGGAAAATGCACGAGCGAAAAATGCACGAGCGGAAAATGCGGCGACGCGCGTGCCTCGGCCAACCCGAGGCACGCCACGCGCTTCAAGCGACCCCGCGACAACGATTGCGCATCATGAGGCGCGTCCCATCGTCGTTGTCGGAATAGGGCTGGTAGCAGCAATTATTCTCTCGCTCGTCGTCCTTATCACGACGACGCCGCTCTTTGGCCAGACGGTAGAAAGCATGGATCTCATGCCCGCGCTGGAGCATAATCCCTGGACGCTCGCGGCGTTTTTGCTTATGCTTTATTGCCTGGGCGCTGGCATTGCCCTCATCGTTCTTATCCTCAAAAAGATTTATCTACGCCGAACAATTCGCTACATCTTCGCGGCCATCTCGGTTGCTGGTTTCATTTTTATCGCAGCGCTTTGCTTCCTCTCAATCGTCGAGGTATCGTTTTACGGAAATTATTTTTACGGAATTTGCCGAGCGATGATTCTCATCCGCTGGCCGCTGCTGCTTTTTATGGGCGCGTCCTTTGGTATCGCCATGCCTGTTGGTGAAGCGCCCACAGCTCTCGAGAAAATCCGCCGTTACCCCCGCCGTTTGCGCATCCTGATTAGTATGGGCGTGCTGGCATGGACTTGCCTTGTGTTCCTGTTTTTAGAAGCATGGACGGACAAACTGCACCGCCTCGATTCCATTTTCCTCTTGCTCCATCGCATTAACGTCTTTATCGCAGAACCTCTTTTGCTCTTTTTGCTGCTAGGAATCTTTGTCACGATAGTCTTAATGTACCTTTTGCCGAGAAAACCAAGGCCCGAGCCGCTTGTGCCGCCCAGGCCTTTAGTGCGGTGTCTTTTCTGGATTCCGCTTTTTATTGTGGGGTTTTTCTGTGTGATAAGTGCGATGAGCTTGGTGCAAACTCCAGAGAGCTACGCGCTCGTTCGCCAGTTATTCTCGCTTACGCCGCTCACATTTTCTGTTATGGGTGTGGCCGGCATTTCGTTTGGCGTCGCATTCTCGCAAATGCAAAGCTAAGAGGCCGCGCCGCGCGATTTTTTGCGCTGGTAGCGTACTTATCGCGCGCGAAGTGCGCAATGCTGCCGGCGCCGCGCTTCTCGCAGCGGCCGGCGCGCTTTACAGCTTCTCGCGCTACGCTTCTTTGACGCTTGCCCAGTCCTTCTCGAAAGAAGCCAACCCCTGCTCGGTGAGCGGGTGCTTCAGGCACTTCTCGAGAGCGGCAAAGGGAACCGTCGCGATATCCGAGCCCAAAAGAGCCGCTTGCGTCACGTGATAGGGGGTGCGCAGGGAGGCGGCGATGATCTCAGTGTGCTCAGGCGAATAGTAATTTTTAACGGCCGTGATGATATTGGCGAGCTCCTCAACGCCGTCCTCTCCAATGTCGTCGAAGCGTCCGACGAACGGCGAGACGTAGCGGGCACCGGCGGCACACGCCATCAGCGCTTGCGTGACGTTGAAGATGAGGGTCATGTTGACGCTGACACCCGTCTCTTTCAGCTGCTTCGTTGCGGCAAGGGACTCAGCGCAAATGGGGAGCTTAACGACGATGTTGGGCGCAAGAGCTGCCAGGCGCTTTCCTTCCACGACCATCTCTTCGGTGGTCGTGGCAGTGGACTCAGCCGAGACAGGAAGGCCTTCGCAAAGATGAGCAATTTTGACCATGTGATTCTCGAAATCGGCAAGCTTGCCGCCCGTGCGAGCGTAAAGCGTTGGATTCGTTGTCACGCCTGCCATGCAGCCCCAGCTCATGGCGGTCTTGATTTGCTCTAAGTCTGCGGTGTCGATGAAGAATTTCATGGTGGACCTTTCTGCGAAATTGCGTCAATGAACGAAGAAATGGTGCGCCCTGTGGGAGTCGAACCCACGACCTTGGGATTAAAAGTCCCCTGCTCTACCAACTGAGCTAAAGGCGCACTGCGCTATACATACTAGCAAAAACGCAAGGCTCAAGACGCGAAAATACCAGCAAAATTCGATTTTGCCTCTTCCGAGAAGAAATTGCGCGCTTGGCGCGCGGCGAGAAACTAAAGGGCCCAGGCTCCGTTTTGGAAGACGGGAATTTCTCGACCGTCGGGAAGCGTGCCCATTATGCTTAAGTCGTCGGCGCCTACCATGAAGTCGACGTGCGTTGCCGAATTGTTGACGCCGTTGTCCATCAGTTCCTCTACCGAAAGATCGAAGCCGCCCTCGTAGCACTCAGGGAAAGCTTTGCCCAGCGCAAAGTGGCAGCTTGCGTTCTCGTCAAAGAGCGTGGAGTAGAAAAGAATACCCGATTCGCGGATGGGGGAATTTTTGGAAACGAGCGCGACTTCGCCCAGGTAGCAAGCGTTTTCGTCCGTCTCAATGATGGAGGTGAGGACCTCTTTGCCCTCTGCCGCATCGTAGTCGACAACTTTTCCATCCTTGAACTCAAACCAGAAATCGCGCACGACGGTGCCGGCGTGCACCAAAGGAAGTGCCGAGTGCAGGCGACCTTCTGCGCGCGTTCTGGCGGGAACGGAAAACACTTCTTCTGTGGGAACGTTGGGGAAAAACGAGACGCCGCCTTGCGTTTTGCAGGATCCGCCATCCCAAAGGTGCTTGTCTGCAAGGCCGACGATAAAATCGGTTCCGTTCGAGCTCGTGTAGTGGAGCGAGTCAAAGTGCAGCTCGTTCAGCTTGTTCTTCTTGGCCTCAAGTTCGGCGTTGTGCTCTTCCCAATTTTTGAGAGGATTCTCGCCAATGCGGGCCACGTCAAGAACGGCATCCCAAAGTTTCAGGATTGCCTCGCGTGCATCGATACTCGGGAAGACTTTCTCGGCCCATTTTAGAGCGGGAACGCCGCCGATGCACCAGGTGTTGTAACCGAAATCCATGCCGCGACGCCATATTTTGCACTGCGTGTTGCGGGCCTTGCGAGCGGCGGCAATCTTTTTCGTGTCGAGCCCGTCAAAAGCGTCGGGGTCGTTGCTCTCCAGGAAGAGAAGGGCCGCTCCGTCCTCTGCCAGGTCGTTCAGCTGCTTCACTTTCCAGGCGGGGCAGGTCTCGAACCATTCTTTCGAGACGTACTTGTAGTCTTCCGCGTCTATTTTTTGGTCGTCCCAGATAACCGTTACGTGCTTGGCGCCCGCCTCATAGCCTGCATGAACAACGATGCGAGCAAACTCGTAGGCCTCAGGTGCGGCGGTCACCACGAGCTCTTGGTCTTTTTGAAGAGCCGCTCCCTTTTTCACGAGGAGCTCGGCGTATTTTTCCAGGCGGGGTTTCAAAGCCTGAAGGGCGTCTTGGAATTCTTGATCTGTCATACAAACCTCTCTTAAAACGTGGGTTTTCTTATGCTTAGTCTTTCCTATGCGTGGGCTTTTTTCAAAGCTTGGATTTCGCTTAAGTTTTGGATTTTACTTAAATCTTGGGGTCGCTTATATCTTGGGTTTCGCTTAGTTTCACTTATATATATGTGTGTGTGGTTGGAATCTGTTGTTAAATTTTGAAAAGCGCCGCGTCCGTCTCACCCGAGGCATCGTCCAAGCAAAAATCGATAGCTTCGATAAGTTTAGGCGCAAGGCGATTCACATTCGTGGCGTCCGTTTTCGCCACAGGAATTATTTTTCTCCAAAAATTCTGATTTCTAACCATGAAGGCGCTGTTCATGTAGAGTTGGCGCAATTCTCGAGGAGAAAATCCACGCTTAACATACCACTCCTTCGAGTTTTTCACTCCGTGTTCCTCGAGAAAATCACGCGCGTCACCTCGGGATTCAACTGGATTGGAAGGAATCATGTAGCCCTCGTGCCGCGCGATATCCCAGACCAAATCATCTACGACAGGATAGAAAGTGAACTCGTCTACGAGCGCAACGTTGGCGAGACGCACGAGAGCGTCGGCTGTAATTTTATCGGGGAGAATGTAGGAAGAATCGTCTTGGCGGTGGAAAACAATGAGGGCGCGCAGAGCCTCGGCAAGTCTCCGATTGATGCGCTCCATGTCCTCTCTCCTTAATCCAAAAGCTCTTTAATTCCTAACAAAAAATGGAGCGGGCGACGGGAATCGAACCCGCGTGGTCAGCTTGGGAAGCTGAAATTCTACCATTGAATCACGCCCGCGCTTTGCTCCGTTTGGAACAGGAACGATTGTACCAGATGGCGGATGGGGATTGAACGAAGCGGCCCAGGCTTCTGTGGCCCGCGCTCGGTAAGGTTTCGGTGCGTTGGGGGTGGGGTTTCAGCAAGATGGGCGGGACATACTTCAGCGACAGCACAAAAGTAATAAAGACGCAGAGAAGGGAGTTCCATGGAACATCTAGCCGCCGCCTTTCAGGCGACTCACAACCCAACTATATTAAAGACAGCCCCCCGGCGCCGACGGGCCCAAAAAGGCGGGCGCACTGAAAGACGCAGAAAGAAATTATCTTTCAAACTCTTCCTGTCTCTTCCCAGTCTCTCCCTCATCCTTATTCTCTCCGGACTTTTCTACCAGCACACACCCGCCCAGGCAACCGAGACCGAACCTACGCTGAACCATGTCGACGGTGCGGAGCTTTTCACTCATCATAAAAATCCCATGTCCTACATGCGCTTTATGCATTATCGCAACAGTGCGGGGCAGGTGGCGTATTGCACGGATTACGACAAGGAAGGGCCTGCCGACGGCGGAACGTTTTGGGACCAGGGGGCCGACGCCATCTATGGACCGCTCGAATACTACGTCTCTCACGGTTACCCGGCGACAACTTACATTTCTGGTCAGTGGTGGTCGGCGGACGAGGCGGAGACGCTCACGCAACTTGCTATCTGGATTCATCGCGGCGGCGTTGGTCTGGACGGCACGTGCGTCAATTCCGAGGGGCAACATCAAAACATGCACAACATCGACGGCGACCCTCGTGACAGCACCCTTTTTGAAGCTGCTGTCAGTTTTTATTACGAGGGAATAAGCGGATACACCCCCTATGGCCTGCACTTTTGTTACCTCTGGAAGCAGCCAAATACCGCTACGCAAAATATGCTCGTTGGTATCGTTTACAACGGAACAAACGATTTCACGTTGAAGAAAGTCTCCTCTGACTCCGACTGCACAACGGGCAACGACAACTACTCTTTAGCCGGCGCCGTCTACGGCATCTATTCTGATGAGGCGTGCAGCACGCTCGTGCAAACGGTCACGTTAGATGAGAAGGGCGAGGCCAACATTCCTGCCCTCACGCCCGGACCCTACTATATAAAAGAGCTTTCGCCGCCGATGGGCTATAAGCCAAACAGCAATGTTGTCTCGATAACGGCTCTTGGCGACCAAAGCCTGACAACGACGGTCACAGATGACCCGTGGATGGACCAGATCAAGATTCAGAAAGCCGATTCCTGGACCTCGCTTTCGCAGAACAACACTCTTTATTCGCTTGCGGGTGCCGAGTTCGACATTGTGAAAAATGACCCGGCCCGAGAAACGATTGCCACGCTTGTCACGGATGAGACGGGCTCTGCGACCAGCGATTTTTTGCCCCTTGGCGACTATCAAGTTGTCGAGAAAAAAGCGCCTTTGGGATATGCGATTGCGAAAGGCTATTTTTCCTGTACGCTCACGCAAGAGCTTGCCGAGCAAGACATTCCTTATCAGTTAGACGTACCGGAAGCTCCGCAGTACGACCCAGGTGAGATGCTCATCCAGAAAAACGATGCGGAAACAGGCGACGAAAAGCCGCTCGGGGGCGGAAGCTTAGCGGGCGCCCATTTCAAAGTTTCCTTCTTTGCAAGTTGCGCCGATCAAGACAATCTTCCCGAGACACCCACGCGGTCATGGACCCTCAAAACGGACAAAGACGGAAAAACTTCCTTGAAGCGCGCCTTTGAGAATCCCAACGTTTACCTGGAAGATGGCCCTTCTTTCTATCTTAACGAGGAGGGAAAGGTAGTGTTTCCGTTAGGAGTGGTGAAGGTGGAAGAGACGAAGGCGCCCGAGGGTTATATGTTGCCTGAGCGCACCGCTTGGTATTACACGATTTTGCCCACAAACGACGGGGTGCGCGAACTTCACGTGGTCAACACCGTTTGGGTGCCCGAATCTCTTAAGCGAGGCGACCTTGAATTTATCAAGGCTCACGGCGAGACGATGGCGCGCATGCGGCACATCCCCTTCAAAATCACCTCCCTTTCAACCGACGAGTCTCACCTCGTTACCACCGACGACAACGGGCATTTCTCGACTGAATCTTCTAACTATGCACATTCCGAGAATACCAATGTGAACGATGGCGCCTTAGACGGCGAGACGGTGGATGAAGCGAAGTTGGACGATGTCTCGGGGACCTGGTTTTACGGGCATACTGACCCCGCGCGAACAAATCCTATAAACGACGAGGTGGGAGCGCTCCCTTACGACACGTATCGGATTCAAGAGTTGCCTTGCTCACAAAACGAAGGATTGAAGTTGGTGGATGTGACAGCCACTGTCAGCCGAGACAAGCAACTGGTCAAGTTTGGCACCATCGACGACGACCCCGAAGATCCTGTCGACCCAGAGGACCCTCCCGCAGAGGAGAGGAAGGAGGAAAAATCCTCTTCTGAAAAGCTTCCAAAAACGGGCGTCGCGACCTTTTCTGTCCTGGGGCTTCTTGGCGGAGGAGCGGCGAGTACCGTGGTGGGTGTCTCGAAGTTTAAAAAGGCGCATCCGGCAAAAAATCCCAACGGTCATGTCTGGTAAAAGCTCTGTTTGGTGCACCAAATTAGCGGGCATATATAAAGAGTTCGAGAGAAAGGATTTGAAATGGAAGAGAAAAAAGTTCGTTCTTTAGAGCTCTTTTATGACCCCGAATGCACGCATTGCCAGGCCGTGATTAAGTGGATTGAAAACCACGGAATTGAAAATATTGTCTATCACGACTTGTCCACAGAGCCCGCAGAAGGCGAGCGCCTTGTTGAGATTGGCGGTCAATATGCCTATCCCTGCCTCGTTGAAAATGGGCTTGCTATTTATGGCGATGAGGAAATTATCAAATTCCTCACAGCGTTGAAGGGTGAGAAAGAGCAGGATATCGCTCGGTAATTTCGTTTATTTGCGAACGAAGTTCGAACGCAGAAAAGCTGGCTAACCGTCGCGTGATGGTTAGTCAGCTTTGTATTGTTTTTGGGGTTATAGGACAAAAAGTGTGTCTAGGGTTAATAGATTTCATCGGGATATCTA
>CANEFS010000007.1 GCA_947426865.1 uncultured Coriobacteriaceae bacterium
GTCATTTGCTAGAATGCAAAATTGGTTCTTACACCACTTTTTAGGACGCGACCAAATCTATTAACCCTAGACACACTTTTTGTCCTATAACCCCCAACTCGGGAGGGGCGCATTTTTTTCTGCATGAGGGACGAGGGGTTTTCAAGAGCGCTTCGATCTGTTCTCTGTCTGTGTGAGAGAACGTCGTAAAGCGGTTTCTTTTAGCTGGCATATTTGCCTCCTTTAGTCTTTGCTTAGACCTCCTTTAGGTCCAGGCGCTTAAGACAAAGATGCCAAAAATAGACGCTGTATGAAACAAGAAAAAGAAGGGATTGTTCGTAACCAATGCAATTCGTTGCACTAGTTGTGACCGCATTGCACTAGATACGACACTTTGGAAATACCCGCCCTTCAAAGAATTTCTCGGAAAAATGAGGGCGCGAAAACTTAAAGACGGCTATGATAGAGAAGATGTAAACGCATCCAAAATATTGCTAACGAGTGTTGGCACGGTTTGCTCGGAAAGGAGCTACATTCATGAGCGAAATTATTGATGTTTACGGTCGAGAAGTCCTTGATTCTCGAGGCAATCCAACTGTCGAGGTTGAAGTAACCCTCATTGACGGAACGGTTGGAAGAGCGATTGTTCCTTCCGGTGCTTCTACCGGTGCTTTTGAAGCTGTGGAGCTTCGTGATAACGACAAAAAGCGCTACATGGGAAAAGGCGTCACCAAAGCCGTTGAACATGTTAACAACGAGTGCGCCGAGGCCATTATCGGCCTTGATGCGACCTGCCAACGTGACGTCGACGCCGCCCTTTTGGCAGCTGACGGAACGAAGAACAAAGGAAAGCTTGGCGCCAATGCGATTTTGGGATGCTCTTTGGCCACCGCCCGTGCAGCCGCTGAGTACGTCGGACTCCCTCTTTACACTTACCTTGGTGGCGTGAATGCACACGTTTTGCCCACGCCTATGATGAATATTTTGAACGGCGGTGTTCACGCGGACAACAACGTCGACTTCCAAGAGTTCATGATTGTTCCTGTTGGCGCGAGCTCCTTTTCGGAGTGCCTGCAATGGTCGGCTCAGGTCTATCACACCCTGAAAGAAGTTCTTAAATCCTCCGGTCACTCCACCGGTGTGGGCGACGAGGGTGGTTTCGCTCCCGACCTGAAGAACAACAAAGAGCCGCTGGAATACATCGTTAAAGCCATTAAAAAAGCTGGCTTTAAGCCCGGCAAAGACTTCATGATTGCCATGGATCCTGCCACCTCCGAGCTCTACGACAAGAAGACGAAGAAATACAACCTTAAGGGAGAGGGTGTCAAACTCACCTCTGATCAGATGGTTGATTACTGGACGAAGCTTGTCGAAGAGTTCCCCATCGTTTCAATCGAAGACGGTCTTGACGAAGAGGATTGGGAGGGTTGGAAAAAGCTCACCAAGGCTCTGGGCGACAAAGTTCAGCTCGTGGGCGACGATCTTTTCGTGACGAACAAGAATCGTCTCGAGAAGGGCATCGAAAACGACGCTGCCAACGCACTTCTCGTTAAGGTTAACCAGATTGGAACCTTGACCGAGACCCTCGAGGCCATGGAGACGGCATTCCGCAACAAGTACGCCTGCGTTGTCTCTCACCGCTCAGGAGAGTCTGAGGACACCACCATCGCTGATTTGGTCGTTGCCACTAACGCCGGCCAAATCAAGACGGGTGCTCCTGCTCGTACGGACCGTGTCGCCAAGTACAACCAACTTCTTCGCATCGAAGACCAGCTGGGCGTATCTGCTGTGTATGCCGGCAGAAGCGGTTTCGACGTTTTAAAATAACGTCCGTTTGAAATTGTGAGCGTGGACGGGGTTTTTCCTTCTGCGCTCGTTTTTTCTATCTCGTTCGTTTTTTTGTTTGCCTAACTTTTTAAACTTTTTGAGAAACCCATGCTTTCAGCTTATCTCGCTGCCGGTTCCGATGCGGTCAAAAGAAAAGCCGTCCAGGAGCGCCTTGTCAAAAAGATTGACGAGAGCCTCCGCGACTTTAACGTCGACATACTTGACGCCGCAAACTTAGAGCCGGAAACGTTATCAAGCGCCCTTTCGTCTCTTCCTTTTGGTGGGCCTTTTCGCGTTGTCTTCATAAACCATGCCGAGAAAATCACGAGCGCCCTCGCAGACGTCGCCGTCGCCTTCATCAAGGCAACCTCAAAAGATAAAGAGCCAAAAATCGTTGCGTTGTTTGACGCTGAGAACATTAACAAGCGAACCAAACTTTACAAAGAGATTGTGAAACTGGACAAGGATGCCTTCATCGATTGCGAGACGGTAAAAGCCTGGGAAATGCCGAGCTACGCGGCGAAGTTGGCTCCAGAATACGGGATTGGTCTAACGCCGCAGGTGGCAAGCGTTCTCGTAAAGCGTGCAGGCGAAGATCCGGCTTCAATTGCAAACGCTCTTCGAAGGCTCGCCAGTGAGTTTCCTGGCAAAAACATCACCGAGGCCAACGTGCGAGAGTGCATTGCCCTTACGCGCGAAGCCAAGCCGTGGGAGATAGTTGACGCGCTCTGCAATCAAAATCTCGCAGAAGCATTCACGGCGATAAACTCGCTTGATCAAGAGGGATACCTCTCTTTTCATCGCTTCTTCGCAGACCGTGTTCGCGAGCTTTTGTGCGCCAAAGAAGTAAGCGAGCGGGGAGGTTTTGCTTCTCCAAACCAGATCGCCCTCGAGTTTTTTGAGGGAGATGCGCAGGCTGCGCGCAACTTAAGCTGGAAGTTCAAAAATCATGGGCGCTGGGCACAATATTTTTCGAAGGCGCAACTGAAAGAGGCGCTTTTTGCTGCCGAGAAAACCGAAGGCAGCTTGAAGGGAACAGGGGATACAAAAACCGCCATCTACGAGATGGCTTCGAAGCTTACTCGTAGATAGCGGCGTTTTCGTTTATTTTCGATTTATATTTAGTATATATGCAGTATGTCAAAAGGGCGCGTTGAGCGTCCTTTTTGAATGAGCCGGAAAGCTTATTTTTCGTCCGCCTTCTTGTCTGCTTTGGCGTCGGCTTTAGTAGCAGCGGGTTTGGTTGCGGGCTTCGCGGCCGTCTTGGCAGACGGTTTCTTCTCCTCTTTAGCAGCCTCTTTCTTGGCGTCCTTGGCAGAAGAAGTTGCTTGGGCCTTTGTGCCCTTCTCGGCCTTCTTCAAGTCGTTGACGAGAACCTGGATGCCGTGCTTTCTGTTGGCAGCCTGATTTTTGTGGATAACACCTTTGGTGACAGCCTTATCTAAAAGACGAGCTGCACGCTGAGCCTGCTTTTGAGCCTCGTCGATATTGAGGGCCTCAACAGCCTTGTGGACCTCTTTGATTACCGTCTTAAGCTCGGAGCGGATAGCTTTGTTTCTAATGCGAGCCTTCTCATTCGTGCGATTACGCTTCTTTTGCGACTTAATGTTTGCCACGAAAAAATCCTTTCATCTAAGGCCAGGTTATGTCTTTGCGCTTTAGCCGAGAAAAGACTTCGGCGTTGCGCGTGCAATTTGACATTATATCACAGCAATTTGGCATTGTACCATAGAAAATAGGGTTTATAAGGTAGAATACGATCCATGAAATCGCAAGAAAAAGAGAACATACAAAACGCACCTGCCGGTCTTTCGTCAGACCAGTCAAAAATTCGAAATTTCTCGGTCATCGCGCACATTGACCATGGAAAATCGACGATTGCTGACCGCATTCTTGAGCAGACCCACACTGTTTCTGAAAGGGAAATGACCTCGCAACTGCTTGACCAAATGGATATTGAACAAGAGCGAGGCATTACCATCAAATCGAATGCCGTGCGCGTGCTCTATACGGCAGATAACGGAAAAACTTATACGCTTAACTTAATCGATACACCAGGGCACGTGGACTTTACCTATGAGGTCTCGCGCTCTTTGGCAGCCTGTGAGGGGGTGGTGCTTGTTGTCGACGGAACGCAAGGCGTTGAGGCACAAACCGTTTCAAATACCCTTTTGGCGATGCAGGCAGATCTAGAGATATTGCCCTGCATCAACAAAATCGATTTGCCCAGCGCAGACATTGAGCGCACGAAAAAAGAGATTGAAGAAGAGCTTGCAATACCTGCAGACGACGCGATTTGTGTGAGCGCCAAAACAGGGGAGGGAATTCACCAGCTCATGGAGGCAATCGTGGCCGATATTCCCGCCCCTCTTGGCGACCCACGCGCTCCTCTTAAAGCTCTCATTATCGATTCATGGTTCGATGCTTATCGCGGCGTTGTGGCTATCATTCGCATCTTTGAAGGAACGATTAAAGGACATGACAAAACGCACCTCATGGTAACCGATACCGACTTTGAAGTTGAAGAGGTAGGGGTCCGCCAACCTTCAGAGTTTCCCCTTAAAACGCTTAGTGCAGGGCAAGTGGGTTACGTAGTAACCGGCCTTAAAGACCCTGAATTAGTGCAGGTGGGAGATACGATTACGCTTAAAGACTGTCCCACAAAAGAGCCTTGCCAAGGCTACCGAGAAGCCAAGCCAATGGTCTTTACCGGCTTTTTCCCCATCGATACGAACCAGTATGAAACGCTTCGTGATGCATTGGAGAAGCTCCGCCTTAACGATCCCGCCCTCACCTACGAAGCTGAAACTTCTGCCGCTTTGGGCTTCGGCTTTCGCGTGGGGTTTCTCGGCGTGTTGCACATGGAGGTGACCAAAGAGCGCCTGGAACGCGAGTTCGACCTTGAACTTGTCGCGACCGCGCCTTCTGTGGACTACCACGTTTTCACGACAGCCGGCGAGGTGCTTGAAATCACAAGCCCGCAAGATCTTCCTGACTCTCAAGACATCGAGAAGATCGAGGAGCCGTTTTTAGCGGCCAAAATTATCGTGCCACCTGATTTTGTCGGGGCGGTCATGGATCTTACGACCGAGCACCGCGGCGTTTTTAAGGACATGGTTTACCTTAGCGAAAATACGGTTGAGATGCACTATTCGATGCCGCTTTCCGAGCTCATCATGGACTACTTCGACCAGCTGAAAAGTCGCACGAAGGGATATGCTAGCCTGGACTATGAATTCGAGAAGTATGTCGAGTCGGACCTCGTGCGCCTCTCCATCCTGCTTGCAGGTGATGAGGTGGACGCGCTCTCGTTTATTGTGGACAGAGAAAAGGCGTATCAAAAGGGAAAGCTTTTGTGCGAGAAGCTCAAAAAGATTATTCCGCGCCAGCTTTTTGAAGTACCCATTCAGGCTTCAATAGGATCTCGCATCATTGCGCGCACAACCGTTTCCGCGAGAAGAAAAGACGTTCTTGCCAAGTGCTACGGGGGAGACATCTCGCGTAAGCGCAAGCTTCTTGAAAAGCAAAAAGAAGGCAAAAAACGGATGAAGCAGATTGGCTCGGTGGACGTTCCGCAAGAAGCTTTCATGGCTATTTTGAATGTGGAAGAATGAAGTCCTTCTCTGATTATCTCGCCCGCTCACCTTTTTTTATGGCGCCTATGGCTGGTGTTACGGACGCCGCCTATCGACTTATGGCCAAAAAGGGCGGAGCGCGCCTTTGCTACACCGAGATGGTGAGCGTCTCTGGCATCCACTACGGATCGCAAGCCACCTTAAGTCTTCTGCAGCCGTTTGGCGGGACAAATCGGCGCTTGAAAGAAGCCGTGCTTTCGAACCTGCCCAACATTCCCTTTTTAACCGAGGGCCCTCTGGCCGTACAGCTTTTCGGCTCTGACCCGCAGCTTTTTGTTGAGGTCATACCGTTGCTTCAAGAGATTGTGGGGGAGCGCTTGGCGTTGATTGATATCAATATGGCTTGCCCCGTGAAAAAGGTGAGAAAGATAGGGGCCGGCTCGGAGCTTCTGCGAAATCCTGTGCGCGCGCAAAAAATCGTGGCGGCTTTAAAAGCGGCAACCGACCTTCCCATCACCGCAAAACTTCGCCTCATTGAATTCGAAGGAACCCCAGACCAGCGCCGAGAAGAACTCGTCGTGCCCGGTGTTTCTGAAATGGAAGTTCCCTTCTCCATGAATCAAACGATAGCTTTTGCAAAGAAGCTGCAAGAGGCAGGTATTGACGGCATTACCCTTCATGGCCGCCCGGCCTCGCAGTTCTACCGAGGGCGTTCATGCTTGGAGGCAGTCGCGCGCGTGGGCCAGAATTTACGTGCCCCTCTCGTTGCCTCAGGAGATATGTTTACGGCACGCGCCGGTGTGAAGGCTCTTCATAACCCCGGCATCTCCGGCGTCATGTTTGCCCGAGGAACGCTCGGCAACCCCTGGATTTTCTCGGATGCTGAAAATTTGTTGGCCTCTCCTGAGAACGACGCGACGCCCAAGCACTTCACGCACACGCGCGAGGAGAAGTTGGACGCCTTCATTGAACATATCGGCCTCCTTGTTTTGACCGACGGGCAGATTCTGCGTGCACGCACGCTCTTTTGCCACTACATCAAAGATTTTCCCGAGGCTCGCAAATGGCGAAATCGCATCATGGGCGCCTCGACGGCTGAGGAATTTGTTGCGACCGCTCAGGCCTACAAAGAAGAGTTGGCCCATGATTGAGGCGCTTTACCTGCACTTTCCCTTCTGCAAACGGAAGTGTGACTACTGCTCGTTTTTCTCCTTCGACCTCATGAGAGGCCCCTGTGAGGAAGAAGAAGACAGAAGCGCTATCTCCGCCTACGTTTCTTTTCTTAAGCGGGAGCTTGAAAAGGTGAGGCGCGCGAGACTTATTGATGAGGTGAAAACGGTCTACGTTGGGGGTGGGACCCCTTCTCTTTTGTGCGCGGAAGATGTCGAGGAACTTTTTGAGCCCCTTAAAGGGTTGAGCTTTTCCGAAATTACTTTCGAAGCCAATCCCGAATCGCTTTCAGAAGGCCTCCTATGGGCCCTTAAAAAAGCGGGCGTTACGCGCGTTTCTCTTGGGGTTCAAAGCATAAACGACGACGAGCTGCGAAGCGTGCGTCGCCTTTCTTCTGCAAAAGATTGCGAGCGTGCCCTCCAGCTTTTAGACGAAACTGACCTGGGAGTTTCGGCTGACGTTATCGTTGGCCTTCCGCACCAAACGAAAGAAAGCCTCGAGAAAACCTTGAACCTCCTTTTGGCGCATCGTGTCAATCACTTAAGCGTCTATCCTTTATCAGTTGAGGAGGGAACGCCCCTTGAGCGCAACATTCAAGCGGGCAAAACGCGTGTGGGCAGCGAAGACGAAGAGGCAGAGCTCATGGAGGGCGCAGACAGCTTTCTTCAGGCAGCCGGTTATATCCATTACGAAATTGCAAACTATGCAAGGCCTGGCCACGAGGCGAAACACAACATTGCCTACTGGGAGGGTAAAGAGTACCTGGGGCTTGGCTTTGCGGGAGCCTCGATGCTTCAAAAAGAAACCTATGAAGCCCTGCTTCCGCTTTATCCCGCGCTCCCTGCTGTAGCTCAACGGCCGCACGTTCGCAAAACGATTTCAATGCCCGCGTGGGAGGGCGCCTCTCGCATTCATTTTTGCTGGGCGCCCATCTCTTCCAAAGCGCTCTTTTCGCATCAGAAAAACGAAACAAACGGCGCCTCCCCTTCGTGTAATCTGGAAGAGCTTCTCCTGGTAAAAGATTTTGAAGTGCTCAACCACGCACAAGCGGCAGCTGAAGACCTTATGCTAGGAGCCCGCCTGAAAGAGGGCTTGAGTCGAGAAACGATTGAAATTAGCGAAGATTTTCTCGGCAAAGAGATGGTGGATGAGGCGATGAGCGAGCTTTGCAAAGAGGGATTTTTGATAGAAAAGCCTGGCGGATTTGAGGTGAGCGAACGAGGGTGGCTTCTTGGCAATCACATTTTTGGCAAACTATGGGACCTAGCAGGCGATACCGAAGTCTTCCATTTGTAGCCTCTCAAAGGCGAACTATCGCTAAAATAGACCCTCGGCAAGATTGAAAATTAACCCGGGGCTAGGGAGCAAACTTTGGCTTCAATGAAAGATAAAGATTACTACGAGATTCTTGGGGTTTCTCAAACAGCGACCTCGGAAGAAATTCGCCATGCCTTTCAAAAGAAGGCGCGGCGGCTCCATCCCGATGTTAACAAAGATGAAGACGCTGAGGCCGAGTTCAAGGAAGTTTCCGAGGCCTACGCCGTTTTATCCGACCAAGAAAAGCGTTCGCGCTACGACGCTATGCGTTCCCGAAATCCGTTTGGCGCAGGTGCTGGAGCTTCCGGTTCCCCCTTCGACGACTTTGATTTTGGCAGCTTTGGAGGCTTTCCCTTTGGTGGCTTCGGCTTTGGCGGCAAGCAAAAGATGGGCGTGCCCGCCTACAATCCCAAGCCCGGCGCTGACGTCGTTATCCATCTGACGATTGACGAAAAAACCGCTAAAGAGGGCGGCAAAAAAGCGATCACCTACGAGCGCTTCGTGGAGTGCAATCTTTGCCACGGAAAAGGCTCTGTCCAAAGCGCAGAAATCAAGGAGTGTCCTACCTGTCACGGAACGGGCCACATCGACGTAGATTTGGGAGTCCTCTTTGGTGGCGAGGGTTTTGGAGCGTTTCAAGTCCAGTGCCCGGAGTGCGAAGGTTCCGGAAAAGTTATCGCCGACCCCTGTCCTAATTGCAACGGCTCTGGCCGCATTCTTGCAGGTACCGAGGAGGTTATTGAGATTGGTCCTCGCACGCATGACGGCACAGAAATCCTCGTTCCCTACATGGGAAACGCTGGAACAAACGGGCAGAAGTCCGGGCAGCTTCGCGTGATTATCGATGTCCCCGCCGAGAAAATCTCGCCGGATGTGAAGTTTGGTTTTGCTTGCATTGGTTTTGCCGTTCCCTTTTTGCTTATCGGTGCTTTCTTACAGGTTCTAGGGGCCATGCTTCTTTTTGTGATTCTTCCTCTTTTGATGGGCATATCCCTTACTTTTAGAGCAATCGTGAAAAAGCATAATGCCTACTGGTGGAGAAATGCAGGAGCGAGTATCTTGGAAGGAGCTACAAACGGTTTTTTTCTAGCCGCTGCCTTGGCGCTTTTGATGAGCTGCACGCAGGGAAGCGGGAGATAGCTCAAAGCGTGCGGGCGTTTAGGAATTTAAGCTTAAGCGCGCCCTAAATGAAAAAGTTTTAAAGAAATTGCGTAAAAGCATCGAGGTTCACTTTAAGGTTAAAAGATTTATGCAAGAAAAACGTGACTATTACGAGGTTTTAGAGGTTTCTCGCTCTGCTGGTCAGGCAGAAATAAAGAAGGCTTTTCTTAAGAAAGCACGCCGCATGCACCCGG
Source organism: uncultured Coriobacteriaceae bacterium (assembly GCA_947426865.1). GTDB lineage: Bacteria > Actinomycetota > Coriobacteriia > Coriobacteriales > Atopobiaceae > MGBC105563. Next base: position 9,224 of record CANEFS010000007.1, read on the forward strand.
ACGTTTCAAACGATGAGGATGCAGAGAGCAAGTTCAAAGAGCTGAACGAAGCCTACTCAGTTTTATCGGACGAGAGAAAGCGTGCCAACTACGACCGCTTTGGAACCGCTGAAGGAATGGGCTTTGGCGGGTTTGCTGCTGACGACCTCTTCTCAGGAATGGGCTTTCCCGATATTTTCTCGGATTTATTTGGAGGAGGCGGCACTTCGTTTCGTCAAAGACGGCGCCGCCCTGCCCCCACGCGCGATGAAGATCTGCGCATTCAAATGAATGTGAGCATAGCCGAGGCGCTGAAGGGCAAAGCTGAAACGGTCGAAATTCCCCAATACGTCGAGTGCGACGCGTGCAAGGGAACTGGTTCCAAGTCGCAAAAGGCCCCTCAGGCATGCCCCACGTGTCGAGGTATGGGCCAGGTCCGCGCTCAGACGCACTCTCCCTTTGGCGTGATGGAGGTGCAGACCCCTTGTCCCGAGTGTGGCGGGGAAGGAACCGTCATAGCAGACCCCTGTGAAAAGTGCGCAGGAGCTGGCATTCTTCAAAAAACCAGAATAATAAAGGTCACGGTCTCAGGCGAAGATCTTTCAAAAACAGAGGCCGAATCTGACACTGAACCATCGGCCGAAAGCGCCTAGCGCAGCCTTTCGCTTCTCGAGAATTTTATAGCCGAGAAACCCTGGCAGAGATAACCAAAGGATTCTTTAATCGCAGCAAAAACTATGATGACCTCCAGAAACGCAGATACAAGCAATCCCAAACAACCAACTTTTTCGGTTGCCTTTGTGAATCTGGGGTGCCGCGTTAATCATGCAGAAATTGAAAAAATTCGCGTGGAGATAGAAGAGGTCGGAGGCTTTGTAGCTGCTCCTTCTTCTGCTCGTTATGCGGTTGTCAATTCTTGTGCGCTAACCGGCGAGGCTGAAGCTAAAACGAGAAAAGCAATTCGGCGCCTTGCAGCCGAGCCCTCTATCGAAAAGATTTTCGTTACCGGATGCGTTGCCAATCTTTTCCCAAACGAGGTAGGAGAAATGAGCAACAAAGTTCACGTTTATGCGAACAAGGAAGCGCTTAGTTCTTTCATCTTAAAAGAGGCTCAAAGTAAAGTTCACCTTCAGAGCGAAGAATCTAAAGAGCGTGCTTGCTCTATTCAAGCCAAGAGTTTACAGGCGCCTAACCAGCGCAATCGGCGCGAGATTAAAATTCAAGAGGGGTGTTCTAACGCCTGTTCGTATTGCATCGTTTGGAAGGCGCGGGGACGTCCTCAATCCGTTTCGGTTTTTTCGATAAAAGAGCAGGTGGAAAAAGCACTCGAGGAAGGCATTGGAGAGATAGTTCTTACCGGAATCAATTTGGGAAGATTTCGTCTTGACCCTCAGGCAGAAAAAGAGCTTGCGACTGCAGCAGACGAAACTTCGCTTGCCACCCTCATCCAATATTTGCTCGATGAGACCGCCGCATCGCGCATTCGCCTGTCTTCCATTGAGCCGACAGATATTGACGATTCACTTCTTGAGGTGATGGCACAAAATCCCGTGCGAGTCGCGCGCTACCTTCACATTCCCCTTCAGGCAGGAAGCGATAAAACGCTCAAAAACATGAATCGAAACTATAAAAAGTCTCAGTTTAGAGATGCCGTCTCTCGGATCCGAGGGAAGCTTCCCGACATAGCTCTTGCAACCGACATCATCGCGGGCTTTCCAGGAGAGACACCGGAAGACTTTGAGGAGAGTTTGTCATTTTCGCAAGAGATGAACTTTTCGAAGATGCATATTTTTCGCTACTCAAAAAGGCCGGGCACGCCTGCGGCTGAGAGGACAGACCAGGTGTCCGCAGAAGAGAAGGCCGCGCGGTCCAAGAAGATGGCAGAACTTGCAACCAATATGAGGGAAAGCTTTGCAAAGAATTTGGAGGGCAAAACGGTTCAGGTTTACGTTGAAGAGCCGGGGCGTGGAAAAACGGAAGGACTCTTTGAAGCACGTTTACCAACCCATATTTCTCCTGGAAAGATGTATGAGGGAATAGTTCAATCTGTTCAAAACGATGTTCTCTCGGTAAAGTAAGAACAATCATCTGAGCACTTGAGAGGCATCGGAAGAAAGTAGCTACATGGAGAATGATTTTCTCGAAATCGACTATAACGACGTTGGCGAGCTTAGCTCTTTAGACCTTACAGAGCAGGAAGTGAAGCGAATTCTTGTCCACGTCCTTGCCGACCAAGACGTTTCGCGCCCTTGCGAAGTCAGCCTCAGCATTGTCACTAACGAAGAGATGCAAAAGGTTAACGCGCAGTGGCGAGAGGTTGACACCTCAACCGATGTCATCTCAATTGAGTGCGAGCGCCCCGATGACACGGACGTTGGGGAGGGCGAAATTGTTTGTCTCGGTGACATCTTTTTGAGCCCTGCCTACATTTCTGAGCAGGCAAAACACTTTCAAGCTTCCCTTAAAGATGAGACGACGCTTCTTCTTGTTCATGCAATGCTCCATCTGCTGGGTTACAATCATATAGACGACAACGAAGCTCAAGAAATGGAAGCGCTTGAGGACAGACTCGTTGCAGAACTCAAAACGAGCGACTAAAGCGCGCCTTCCAAACAAGAAACGAACGAGTAATAAGCGCCCACCAAACAAAAAACGAACGAGGAAAATTAAGCGATAGCACATGATTCCTGGTCAAAAAGAAAATCATCCCACCTTTGGCAAGAGCTTCGGCTTTGCTCTTCAGGGACTCCGCTACGCCTTCAGAACCGAGCGCAACATTAAAATAATGGCGGCCCTTTTCGTTTTCGCCCTCATCCTTGCCTTTTTCCTTCGCTGCGACGCCAGCGAGTGGGGAATTATTTTCGTCGGCGCCGGCGTGGTCTTTGGCGCAGAACTTTTTAACACCGCCATCGAGACCATCGTCGATCTCGTAAGCCCCGAATATCACACGCTCGCAGGACACGCGAAAGATATATCTGCCGCGGCGGTCTACGCTCTTTCGTTTTTGGTAGGCGTTGCTGGCATCATCGTATTTATCACAGCGGCTTTCCGCCTTTTTGCTTCTTAAACATGCCTTCCCTCAACTTATTCATTTCGCTTTTCCGAGAAACTCTCGCCTCCCGAGAAACTCTCTCTTACCGAGAAACCCTTCTATAACAGCAGGGAAACTGTCTTATGGCTGAAGATACTGACAACACCAACAACTCCGACAACATTAACGAGCTCAAAAAAACGGAGGGAGAAAAATGAGCGAGAGGGTGGATACTGCGCGTACGGATTTTTCCAGAGAGGATGCGCACTTTAAGAGCGGCTTCGTTGCCCTCATAGGCCGCCCAAGCGTTGGAAAGTCGTCGCTCCTAAATGCCCTTCTCGGAAACCATGTCGCCATTGCAAGCAAAGTTGCTCAAACAACACGTAAGCGCCTGCGCGGAATTTTAAACGAGGAAGGCGCCCAAATTATTTTTGTCGACACACCAGGCCTTCATAAACCGCAAGATGCGCTTGGCAAAAATCTCAACGCCGTATCGCTTTTTGAAGCAAATGATTCCGACGTCATCCTGTTTCTTCTCGACGCGACGAAGGAGTTCGGCCGAGGGGACGTTTGGGTTTTGACGCAGCTTGCAAAAGAGGCAGATGACATTCCTGTTGACCTCATCATCACCAAAGCCGATGCGACGAGCGCAGAGACGATTGATTCTCAGATAGAAGCGGCAACCAAAGCCTTCGCAGATCTTGGGAAAAAGTTCGCGGCCACCGTGGCGCTTTCGGCAAAAGAGCACCTCAATCTTCAGCTTCTAATTGAGATGGTCAGAGGCCAGCTCCCGGAAGGTCCTCGTTGGTTTCCTGAAGAACAGCAGGTAGATTCAACGCCTGAAGATATCGCGACCGAGTTCATCCGTGAACAGGTGCTCTTAAGTTGCCGAGAAGAGATTCCGCATGCGACAGCCGTGATAGTGAACGAGCTGGTGTGGCGGAGACAAGGCCTATGCCACATCGATGCCCGCGTTCTCGTGGAGAGAAATAGCCAAAAAGCAATCGTGGTCGGCAAAAACGGCGAGATGATTAAAAAAATTGGCATGGCAGCAAGGAAATCGCTCGAAACTTACTTCCATGCAAAAATTCATCTCACCCTCAACGTGGATGTAGCCAAAAAATGGCGCGACGAAGAAAAGTACTTGAGGCAGCTCGGATATGCCGAATAAAACGAATACCTATCATGCAACGGCCCTCGTTTTAAGTCAAACGAAGCTAGGGGAGACCGACCTCATCTTGGCTCTCCTCTCGACAACAGGCGAGCAAATTCGTGCGGTCGCTAAAGGAGGCAGAAAACCGGGAAGTAAAATTGCTGGTAAAACTCGTCTTTTCTCGATAATTGAAGGATTGTTTGCCCGCGGGAAAAACCTTGACGTGCTCACCGATGCCCGCTTAAAAGAGACTCCTTTTTCCTTCGAGACCGACATGATCCTTTTGAGCTTTGCCTCGTGCATCGCCTCGGTTACCCGCCTTGCAACCTATCCTGAAAACGTCGACCCCTTTTTGTGGGGCTCAACCGTTCGCGCTTTTAAAGCTCTTGAATATGCCCGAGAAGATCAGGGAAAAGAGGCTATCCTCTTGGCCGCGCATACCTTCAAGCTTCTTTCGCACGAAGGTTGGCATCCAACCGGGCTTCCAAAGGCAAAAGGGGCCCCTGAGCTCCTTGAAAAGATTTCTGAGGCACAGGATAAAACTCCTGTTAATGATGAGATATTCTCGGCAGCGAGAGGAGGATTTATTCCCGTAGAAAAGAGCGGATCTTACACCGAATCTTATGCCCACACCTATGCTGATCCCTACGCTGAACAAGAATTTGTCTCCTCCACATTCCCTGCGCTCATCTCCTACGTTTTGAAGGCCACTTACGACGAGGTTGAAAAAGAGCTTTTCGCTCTTGACTTAGAAAAACTCCTATCCGAGCGGGACGTAAAAGACCTTCTCTTTCTGTCTCACAGTTGGGCGACGACTCACCTTGACACGCGCTTAAAGAGCTTTGAATACCTCGAAAAAATCCTTTAAAAATCCCTTGTAATCGTGGTAAAATACTAGCCGTTGTGCCTCCTACTTAGTCAGCGTCTTACCAGCGCGATCTCAGTTGGAGGGGAAAGAAATGAGAAAGGTAAACGAATGACGATTTCGAAAGAACGCAAACAAGAGCTGATTAAAAAATTCGGCAAGAACGAAAACGACTCGGGCTCGGCTCCTGTGCAGGTCGCAATCATGTCCGACCGCATCTCTGAGTTGACCGACCACATGAAGTCGCACCCCAAGGACTTTCACACCCGTCGTGGCCTTTTGATGCTGGTTGGTAAGCGTCGCCGCTTGCTCTCCTACATCAAAAACAAAGATATTGAAGCGTATCGTAAGCTCATCGAAGAGCTGAAAATTCGCGACAATATTCAGTAAAACGGCCGTTATTAAAGCCGAGATCTTCTCGGCTTTTTTGTTATTGCCCCCTCTTTTTGGTGAGAATATCTTTTGTCCTGCTCCCTTTAAGCGAGGGTGAGAGGGCCTAAAGAGCAGGCGTAAGTGTTTTACGAAAAGCAGACCAAACAAGAAGCGTCAAGCTTCAAGAGGATAAAAAAGTAAGAAGAAGAAAGAAGAAAGAAGTAGTAAGAATGGCAAAAGTTACACACGAATTTAGTTTATATGGAAAAGACTACGCACTCGAATCGGGAGAGCTTGCAAAGCAGGCCACGGGCGCGGTTATCGTTCGCCAAGGAGACACCGAGGCACTCGTTACCGTGGTGATTTCCAAAGAGAGGAAGGATTTCGATTTCTTCCCTCTGACCGTTGATTTCATCGAAAAAATGTATGCCGTGGGACGCATTCCCGGAGGCTATTTAAAGCGTGAGGCACGCCCGTCTGAAAAGGCGACGCTTACCGCTCGCATGATTGACAGGCCGCTTCGTCCCTCGTTTTCTTCAGGCTTTAGAAATGAGGTACAAGTCGTTGCGATGCCTCTCGTTGCCGATCAAGTGAATCCCGTTGATGTCATTTGTGTCATGGGAGCAAGCTCTGCCCTTTTCCTTGGCGGCGTTCCCTACGAGGGACCTCTTGCCTGCGTGCGCATCGCTCGCGACCCCGAAAGCCACGAATACATCGTCAACCCAACTTATGCTGAGCGTGAAAAATCCGACCTTGACCTCGAGCTTGCCGGCTCCTCCACCTTCATCTCTATGTTGGAAGCTTCAGGAGATGAGGTCTCAGAAGAGGACATGCTTGACGCGATGGCTTTTGGTCAAGAAGCAATCGCAGCTTTTTGCCAAGAGCAAGAGAAGTTTTTCGAAAAATGGGCTGAGGCTAACGGACCAATCGAGCAAAAAGAGTACGAGCTTGACGAACCCGACCCCGCCATTCACGAGAAAATCTTCGCCTACTTTGCGGATATGGAAGAGGCTCTGAAAGACCCCGACAAAACGAAGCGCATCGAAAACGTTAACGCCCTTAAAGGAAAGATCAAAGAGCAATTCGACGAAGAGACTCTCGCCGAGAAATCCATTGAGATTGCAGCTGAACTCAAAGATCTAGAAAAGCACGCGATGCGCACGATGGTCGTCGAGACAGGCGAGCGTGTTGACGGTCGTACCAACACCGAGATTCGTCCGCTCATGGTTAAAGGCGATTACCTGCCGCTCGTGCACGGCTCTGGCCTTTTCCAAAGAGGACAAACCCAAGTCCTTTCCGTTTGTACGCTTGGCATGCTTAACGAATGGCAGCGCCTTGACACCATCGAGCCCACAGAGGGCAAATACTACATTCACCACTACAACTTCCCGCCCTTCTGCACGGGCGAGACGGGGCGCATGGGATCTCCTAAGCGCCGCGAAATTGGCCACGGCAATCTTGCCGAGCGCGCTCTTCTGCCCGTGATTCCTGCAACTGATGAGTTCCCCTACACCATTCGTGTCGTCTCCGAGGTTATGGAGTCAAATGGCTCCTCTTCTATGGCTTCTACCTGCGGCTCAACGCTTGCTCTCATGGATGCTGGCGTTCCTATCAAGCGCCCTGTTTCAGGCATTGCAATGGGTCTCATTCAGGAAAACGGCAAAACGGTCGTTCTCTCTGATATCCAAGGTTTAGAAGATTTTCTCGGCGACATGGACTTTAAAGTCACAGGTACCGAGAAGGGCATCACGGCCATGCAGATGGACAACAAGGCCACCGGTCTCACGCCTGAGATTTTGGAGCAGGCCTTAAAGCAGGCGAAAGAGGGCCGTGCGTTTATCCTAAAGACGATGCTTGAAGCCATTCCTGAGTACCGCAAGGTTATGAAGGAAACGACGCCCAAGATCATTACCCTGCAAGTTGATAAGGAAAAGATTCGCGACATCATCGGCCAAGGCGGAAAAGTAATTCGCGGCTTGCAAGACGAAACTGGCGCCACTATCGAGGTTGAAGAGGACGGAACGGTTTACATTTCTGGTACCGGCAGCTCCGGTGAACTCGCAAAGGTTCGCATCGAAGAGATTGTCAAAGAGCCCGAGGCGGGCGAAGTCTACACGGGACGCGTTGTAGGTATTCAGGACTTCGGTGCGTTCGTTCAGATTCTTCCTGCTAAAGATGGCCTTTTGCACATCTCGCGCATTGCAGAAGGACATGTTGAGAAGGTCGACGATTATTTGAATATCGGCGATGAAGTTGAAGTCAAAATCCTTGAGGTTGACCCCAAATCCGGAAAGATTAGCCTTGACCGCCTGGACAAACCTGAAGGAGACGCTACTCCTCAGGGAGGAGCTTCCAAGCCTGTTTCGCAACATCGCGCGTCTCGTCCCACCCCCGACGTGGGTCAGCCAGGTCAAGGTGAGACAAGAAAGTTTCGCCGTCGCCATTAAACGAACGTAGCGAGAGGGGAGAGAGGTGTTTTCCTCTCTCTTCTCTCTTGCACTCACCTTGACTGGCTCACCTCCAGCGCTAAACAAACAGCAAAAAGAAACATTAAACGGAGTTAAAACACATGGTATTTAACGCGAAAAGTAAAAATCAAAAGCAAACTGCCGAGAAAAACCAAGCCACTTTGCCTCACTCTCAGCACGTGCAACACTCCTCAAACCCGCAAAATTTGAAGGCTCCGAATGGCTCTGGCAAGTTAAACGGAAGGGTTTCTCGGAAGCATCATTCAAACTCTTCGAGTCAATCGCAAAACAAACCAGCAAGCCAATCGCAAAAACACTTTGCAAACCAACCAGCAAGCCAATCGCAAAAACACTTTGCAAACCAACCAGCAAGCCAATCGCAAAAACACTTCGCGAATCGCTCATCTCATCGTCAAAAAGATTTAGAACTGAAAATTATTCCTCTTGGTGGCCTCGATGGCATCGGGAAGAATATGACGGCTTTCGAGTGTGGCGGTGACTTAATTCTGGTCGATGCAGGCCTTATGTTTCCCGACGATGACCAACCCGGCATCGATTTGATTTTGCCTGATTACAGTTATGTGCTTGAAAACGAACACAAGCTAAAAGGCATCGTTGTCACGCACGGACACGAAGACCACACCGGCGCTTTGCCTTATCTGTTAATGGATTTGAATGTAGACGTTCCCATTTATGCCTCGAAGCTCACAAACGGCCTTATCAAAGGAAAGTTGTCCGAGCATAACCTTAATCGCCAGAGGCTGATTAACGTCTCGCCCAGAGAGCGTATTATGCTTGGCCATTTTGAAGTCAACTTCTTCAGTATGACCCACTCCATCCCCGGTGCTTTTGGCCTCTATATCAAAACGCCTGCAGGAACCGTCATGCACACGGGAGACTTCAAGCTTGACCAAACACCTATCGATGGCGTAACACCTGATTTCCAAGCGCTCGCAAAGTTTGGGGCAGAAGGCGTTGATCTTCTATTGAGCGATTCGACGAACTCGAACGTGCCGGGATTCACAGGATCTGAGGCAAGCGTTGGTAAAAGCCTCTACGACATCATTAAAAATGCGCCTGGTCGCGTTTTTGTTGCCTCGTTTTCTTCGCACATTCACCGCTTGCAGCAAATTTGCAATGCTGCAGCGAAGACGCGGCGCAAAGTGGTGGTGACGGGCCGCTCTATGGTGACCAACATCAAAATCGCTAAAGAGCTCGGCTACCTTAAGGTTCCCAAAAATCTCATCATCGACGCCTTTGACACGGATAAGATTCAAAACGATAAAGTCATCATTTTATGTACCGGCTCTCAAGGCGAGCCCCTCTCGGCCTTATCAAGAATGGCAACGGGAGATCATAAAACGCTTTCTATCACCAAAGACGACACGGTTATTATTTCTGCCACGCCCGTGCCTGGCAACGAAAAATCCGTCCAGTCCATTATCAATTCCCTGTCCAAGATAGGTTGTGCCATCTTCGATAAATCAAACGCGCACGTCCACGTATCAGGACATGCCAGCCAAGAGGAGCTCAAGCTCGTCCTGGCGATGGTAAAGCCAGCCTATTTCGCACCGGTTCACGGCGAAGCGATGCATCTTAGAACCCACTCTAAACTAGCGCAAATTCTTGGCATTCCTCACGATCACATCTTCATTCTTGAAAACGGCGACACTCTTCTGATGAATAATCACAAGGTCCACCAAGGAAGCCAAATCGACACCGGCGTTTTCTTTGTTGACGGCATGCGCATCTCAGATGCTGACTCTTTCGTCTTAAGAGATCGCCAAAAGCTTTCGAACGACGGCCTTATCACCTGCGTTGCGAGCGTCTCAAAGCGCTTTCAGAGTGCCTCAGATATCGAAATCGCCACACGTGGCACGTCCTTCTCCGAAGATAGAGAAGTGATGGAAGGAGCCGAGAATCTCGTGCGTGAAACAATCGATAACCATGCGCGCCAGAAAGGATCGACGGCTGAATCGATGAAAAAAGCTGTCCGCAAGGATCTCTCGAACTATATATGGACGAAAACCCATACAAGACCTATGATTGTGCCTGTGGTATTGGAGGTTTAAGTGGCGCAAAAACGCAGCACATACAAAACGAGAAAGGCGCCTGCCAACCAAGCTCCAGCCCTCAAACGTTCCAACGGCAACGGAGGAAAACAAGGAGCGGGAAAGGGCAAAAATGCCAATGATGCCCATTTTCTCGAGAAAAGATCGACGAGCCAAGACATCGCCGGCGCGATCCTTGTGGTTATTGGTCTGGCTCTTGTTGTTCTGATTCTTGCTCCCACCAAGGCTCCTGTTGCCGCAGCACTCTATAACCTTTTCACGTTTGCTTTTGGTATAGGGGCAATTCTTGTTCCACTTGCTCTTTTAATCTATGCGGTTTCCCTCTTCTTTCAGGGCATATGGGAGGTTACTTGGCGCTTTGCCCTTGGTCTCTTCACGATTGTGAGTGCGGCTTTGGGTCTTATTACGCTTTTAGGGACACCGACCTCCACGAATGTTCCTTCGTTTTTGACGCTTACGAACAGTGTTTTTGCAGCTAGCCATGGTGGCGCATGGGGAGGGCTTCTTGCATGGATCTTCCTCTCCGCGTTTGGGGCGGCGATTTCCCTCGTTATCTTCTTTGGTTTTATTATTGTGGGTATCGTTATCTGTGGCTTTTCTATCACGAATTTTGTTCAAAAATGGGCCGAAAAAACCGCACTTAAAAAAGAAGAGAAAGCAGCTTCTTCAACAAGCGGATCTCGCTTTTTGCGCTTCCGGCGTGGAGCTGCTTCTGAGCCTGCAAGCTTTATACCTGTTGCCACCCCTCGAGCTGACGGCCTCGCAAGTGCGAAGACGACCAAGATTGCAGCTCCCAAGACGACGTATTTGGGCGAGCGCAAGACGAGCGTTTTGAAGCGCAATCCCAAGACGGCAGAAGACATAAACTACGCTGCATTTAGTGACGAGGCGCTGGACGGCGCCGCTCAGCCTTCAGCCGAGAAAACCTTCCATCCCGAGCTCACACAATTTGTCGAGCCCACGGGGGCTATCGCCTCTGAGGGAACTGAAGGAACAGGAGCATTTGCGCCAGCTGGGTCTTCTAAAGGTGCTTCTGGCGGGGCTGTTGGAGGTGCTTTAGCGGACGGTTCTGAAGGAGTTCTCCCAGGTGCCCAAGTTGCTGGTGCAGGAGTTGTCGATCCAGGAGCTACGGGTGAGGGAGCTGCCGCCTTGGTTAGTGCAGGCATTATGGGAGCGGACGGTGCAAGTGAAGCGTCAAAGCTAAAGCCGCGCCAGGGAACTCCTCGCGCAGATTCTTTTGAAGATGCTGTTGAAAAACCAGCAAAAAAAGGAGTGGAAAAAGAGAAGGCAGCTCCCGAGGACGTTTCCTTGCCACCCATGGGGCTTTTGCAATCAAATCCGCAGTCGGGTCTCTCGACAACTAACGAGAAGGACTTGCAAAAAACAGCCACTCGCCTACAGAATACCCTTGAAGAATTTGGCCTCAGGGCTCGCGTAAAGGGTTGGGTGTCAGGCCCGCTTGTCACTACGTTCAAAATTGAGATGGGTGAAGGCGAGCGCGTCAATAAAATCACGAACCTTGAAGATGATATCGCGCTAGCACTGGCCGCTACAAGCGTGCGTATTTATGCCCCCATACCTGGCACTTCTCTTGTTGGTATAGAAATTCCTAATGCAAAGCGCACAAACGTCTGCCTGGGGGATGTCTTGCCTTACGCCGAGGGTGGTCCTTTGGAGCTTGCCGTTGGACGCGACAGCGAGGGGCACCCGCATATCGTTGACCTTTCCAAGCTCCCGCACCTTCTTGTGGCGGGTACTACCGGTTCGGGCAAATCAGTCATGCTTAACGCTGCCATCATGTCGATTTTGATGCGCGCCACCCCGGACCAAGTCCGCTTTATTATGGTGGATCCCAAGCGCGTTGAATTTACCTGCTATACGGGGCTTCCGCATCTCTACGTGCCGGTTGTCAATGAGCCCAAGCAGGCTGCAAGCGCTCTGCAATGGGCTGTTTCTGAGATGGAGCGGCGCCTTCGCATTTTTGAGAGAGCCGGCGCGCGCGATATCACGGCCTACAACACGCTTGTTGGGAAGGGCAAACTCGACCCTGAGACAGAAAAGATGCCCTACTTCGTTATCGTTATCGACGAGCTTGCAGACCTCATGATGGTGGCTGGCAAAGAGGTCGAGTCGTCCATCGTGCGAATCGCCCAACTTGGCCGCGCGGCAGGAATTCACCTGATTGTCGCCACACAAAGGCCCTCGGCTGACGTCGTTACCGGCCTTATCAAGGCAAACATCGACAACCGCGTGGCGCTCTCCGTTGACAACGGAACCAACTCGCGTATCATCATCGATCAAAACGGTGCCGAAAAACTCTTGGGCAACGGTGATATGCTTATTAAACTGCGCGGAAGAAACACCCCGCAGCGCATTCAAGGCTGTTACGTTTCCGACCCCGAGATTGAAAAGGCCGTCAATTTCATCAGCAACCAAACTCAAGCCGAATACCACGACGAAATTCTCACAGCCGTCTATCCCACCGGTCCTGCTGCAGGAGTCGCCGGGGGCCAAAGTGCGGACGAAGACGATCCTCTTCTTTGGGACGCCGCGCAAATCGTGGCCAAATCGCGCTTGGGGTCAACCTCTGGGCTGCAAAGAACGCTTCGCGTCGGATATGCTCGTGCTGGTCGCATTATGGATATGCTTGAGGCTAAAGGTGTCGTCGGTCCCGCTGACGGTTCAAAGCCTCGAGAAGTGCTCGTCTCGCTCGAAGAGCTTGAGGAAATGATGAATCCACAAGAGGCGTCTGAGGAGGTCATATAGCATGCCCCCTCGTTTTTCCCAAGTCCTACAAAGGAGACGCCAAGAGCTGCGTCTTACAACAAGTCAGGCCTCCCGCAACTTGCGCCTAAAAGAAGAGGTGCTCATCGCCTTTGAGGAAGGGGATTGGTCGAGAATCCCTCGCTCGGGCTATGCCCAAGGAATGCTCTCCAGTTATGCCCGCTATCTTGGTCTCAATCCATCTGAGATTATCCTTTTGTTCCAAGAGGACTTTGATGACTACTCTCAAGGCGGAGCCTTATTTGACCAGCTCCAGGGAAAGAGTACTCCGCTCGTTCAATCAAGAGTCACTCAATCCACAGGCTCCCGGTCTGGCTCTGCAGCAACAACGGGCGTCATCGGTGCTGGCTCTGTTGCTGGTGCCGCAGGAAACGCGTCAGGAGGGCGGCGCAGACGCCTACGCGGTCAAGATCTCTACGGCGCGCAAGGACCTGCCGGCTCAATGTTGGCAGGCTCGATTGAAGACGCCAAGATTTACGGAGCACGAGAGGTTTCTCGGCCAACGCCTTTATCGGGAAGTGCTGAGTATGGATACTCAAAAAAATATCTTGCCCAAAACACCCGCCGCGCCACCGAAGACACCCGTTACACCCACCGTAATCTCTACACCAAGTCAACCTCGGAAACGGTAAGGCGTGGCCACCAAAACTTTTTTGGCGAGATTCTAGGGGAGTATTCGAACGCTCCGTCGAGAAGACAGGCAGATCTTCGCTATCAAACGGGCGAAATAACCACGCGCCAGATTCAGTCTCACATGTTCAGCGATGACCTCCGCTACGATTCGGCGCGCCCGTACGAGCAGGCCTCCTCTTCAAGAGGGCGCCTCGCTTCCAAAAACATCGTGACCCCTCAGCGCCCCAACGTTCAGCGTCGCGCGAGTTCTCCTCGGCCAGGCCAGGGTGAAAGAGGAGGAGAGGAAGCCCAGAAGGAAACGTTTTTTTCGAATACGAAACGAACGATGGTGATAGCGTTTCTGATTTTGGCCGCGATTCTTCTGGTCCTCATTACACTTGGCATTAGAAGTTGCGCCTCGAAGATGGAGACGAACAATCAACCCGCCCAGATTGCAAACCCCGATCAGTCTGCTACGACTCAAGACGCGACCGAGCAAACCAACAATGACTACGTTGAAGTAAAGGTTGAGGTTTTGCAAGGCGACGTTACCTGGCTTGAGATTAAGGATGCCAACAACACCGACGTTGCGCAAACGATTACTGGTCCGTGGTCGAAAACGTATCAGGTTACCTCGACACTTCAAGTGAAGGCAGCTGAAGCCTCCGCCGTCTCTATTACGGCCAACGGCCAAGCGGTAAGCTTCGATAAGTCTTCTGCTGGGCTGAGCGTGGCTACGATTAATGCGGCTGATTTTGGGGTGGCCCCGGCTGATCAAAACACTGATGCGAAGGCGGATAATTCGTCTATTTCCAATAGCAATGCAAACGCAAGCGACAAGACGAAAAACTCTTCTTCTCAAACGTCAAACTCGTCAGGCTCATCTGGTTCATCTGACTCGAACAGCTCAGGTAGCTCAAAATCCGGTTCTGGTAGCTCCAAGAATGCAGGGCCTTTTTCGAAGAACTAAATCTCTTTGAAAAAGAGGCTGCTCCAAAAACGTTGCTCAGTGAAAGCCAGCCCAAGCGAAGAGAAAATAGATTAACAATAAAGCTGACGAAAACGAGAAATACTGAGAAAAACTGAGAGAAACTGAGAAAACGAGAGAAAACATAAGGAGAAACCATGGCTAAAGATTCGTCTTTCGATGTCGTGTCCGAAGTGGATATGCAAGAAGTTGACAACGCGTTTCAGCAGGCGACCAAAGAGATTTCTCAGCGCTACGATTTAAAAAACGCCAACGCGACGCTTGAGTTTTCTAAACCCGAGAAAACTATCACCATCGTCGCGCCTGCCGACTTCGTCGTCATACAGGTGAGAGACGTTCTCAACACGAAGCTTATCCGCCGCGGCGTGGACATCAAGGCGCTTAAATGGTCAGATCCAAAGCCTTCCTCGGGGGCCAATTTGACCTCCACGGCCCAAATTATGACGGGGCTGAGCTCAGAAGATGCAAAGCAAATTTCGAAAGACATCAAAGCGATGGGCCTTAAAGTGAAGCCCACCATCGAAGATGCTAAGGTTCGTGTTGCGAGTCCTTCTAAAGATGCACTCCAAGCGGTCATTCAAAACTTGCGAGGCGCTGACTACGACTTTGCCCTGCAGTTCGTGAACTACCGTTAATCGCATCTAAAACGCTCAAACTCCGTTCCGTACTTCTGGTTAGTAACTTTCTTATGCCTTCTGTTTTCATTCAAACGCACGGATGCGCAAAGAACGAGGCTGACAGTCGTCACATGTCAGAGCTCCTTTCCCAGGCCGGGTTTTCCTTGGCAGAAGACCCCTCTTCTGCCGATGTTTTAATAGTGAATACCTGCGGCTTCCTCGAGGCTGCCAGCCGCGAATCTCTAGAAGCAACTCTTGAGCTTGCTCAAGGCAAGGGCGAGAAAACCCTCATCATGACAGGCTGCGTTCCCTCTCGCTACAAAGGGGACCTCGTCTCCGAGCTCCCTGAAGTGGACGCCTTTGTTGAAGCTTTGGATGAGGAAAGTATCGTCGAGGTCGTCGGAGCCGCCCTTAAAAGCAAAGAAATCCACACGCTCGCCCCTTCGCCTGAGGGTGAGACGTTCCCAAATAAGGGTTGGGAGTATGTAAAAATATCAGATGGCTGCAACCGTTTCTGCTCCTTCTGCACGATTCCTTTCATTAGAGGCCGCTACGCTTCGCGTCCCTCGAAAGAAATTTATACAGAAATTGAAGGCCTTCTCGAAAAGGGTTTGAAAGAGATTGTGCTGGTTGGGCAAGATACGGGCGTTTATGGAAGCGATTTTGCCGAGAAGCCAGACGAGCTTCAAAGCCTTGCTGACCTCGTTCGCTATCTTGCGCCGCTTTTTAACAAGTTCGGTGCGAAGTTTCGCATCCTCTATATCCAGCCGGACGGAATCACCGACGATCTTCTCGGTGCCTTTGCCGAGGTAGATGAACTTGTCAATTACTTTGATATTCCCATCCAGCACACGAGCTCGCGCCTTTTGAAGGCGATGAGGCGCAAAGGTTCTGCAGAAGAGTTTAGAGATCTGTTTTCTCACATAAAGAAAAAGATTCCGGGAGCTATTCTGAGGACGACGGCGATGGTTGGCTTTCCCGGAGAGACCGAAAAAGAGTTTGAAAAGCTCTTGGATTTTATCGACGAGATTGGCTTCGACTATGTTTCGTCTTTTGCTTATTCCCGAGAAGAACCTGGTAGGGCAGCCTATTTAGAAGACCAGATTCCAGAAGATATAAAGCAGGAGAGGCTGCAACTTTTAATGGATCGGGCGACGCTGGTAGGGGAGCGAAAGATGGCCGCTCATGTGGGAGAGACCGAAGAGGTGCTTATCACAGGAAAAGAGGACGGGCTAAGTATCGGGCGAACGTGGTTTCAAGCCCCCGATTCTGACGGGCTCGTTTCTTTCGAGGAAGAGTTGGAGGCCGGAAAGGTTTTCTCGGCCAAACTGGTTGAGGCGAATGGTTTTGATTTTGTAGGCGCCTTGGAGGGGGGCGTTTAAGCAATTTTTTTGCGCATCGTCGGTCGCCATCGAGGTACCGACTGTGTTTCCTGGTAGCTGAAGTTTAGACTCTGTGGTGTCCCTGCCTTGGGATTAAAGGGGAAACGCACTCCAGCAAGTAAAAGTTGTGGTTAAATAGAGAAGTTCTTTTCTATAGAAAGGTTTGAGAATGGCGACGAAAGCGACAAGTAAAAAAGCATCTGCGACAAAAGCTAGCACGACGAAAAAAGCCCCGGCAAAAAAAGCTGAAACCAAGGCAAAAGCTGAAACCAAGGCCACCGCAAAAGCAGCTTCAGCGAAAACTTCTCCAAAAAGAATCGCAGAAAAAACCACTCAAGCCACTTCTAAATCTGGTGGTAAAGGGCGCGCTTCTGCAGCCGAAAAGAAAACCGCCAGCGCCAAGGCAACAAAGACGACAAAAGCAACTAAGGCAACTAAGGCGACAAAAACGGCTGCTGCCAACAGAACCAAAGCCGTTAAAAAGGGCGCCGCAGCTCACGTCGAGAAGAAGGCAAAGGCCAAACAAGGCGCTCAAACTGGCGACAAAAAACAGCGCAAAGTCTCTACGTTCATTACTCCCAATTTTATTACCGTAGTTCGCATTATCCTTGCTTTTGCGTGGCTTGCTCTTTTTGACTTATTTATCGAGCCGCCCTCGGTGATGTCGTTGCAAATCACCCGATTTGCTTCGGTCAACGTTCCCATTCTTATCTTTGCAGGCGCCTTCCTCCTTATAGCTTTCACCGATCTTTTGGATGGCTACTACGCCCGCAAGAAGAATAAGGTTTCAAGCTTCGGCATCTTTCTCGATCCTATTGCCGACAAAATCCTCGTTATATGCAGCCTTTTGCTGTTGATGCAATACAACTATATCAATATCTGGGTTATAGTCATCATCGCCTCTCGAGAGTTTCTCGTTGCAGGTATTCGCATGTGTGTAGCCGAGAAAGGCATTGTTGCTGCAGCTAATGGCCTCGGCAAAGCAAAGACGGTCATCACCATCCTGGCCATCTTTGGTTTCCTTGTATATATGGCGCTTCCTCCGCTCCTTCTCGCAACCATCATCCTTTTCTGGCTGTGCCAATTTCTGCTTCTGTTCGCCATCTTCTTTACGATTTGGTCGGGAATCGAATACTACACAGAGTACAAGCGCTACCTGTAAAAACTTCCTTTTTACTACCTCCTTTCTCGCCGTAGAGAGTACGAGAACTTAAGCAGCAAGAAAACCTAAGCAGCAAGATAAGCTAAGGAACACGAGAGCAAGACCATGTTGTTATCCGACGTCATCGTTGATAAAGCCGAAGAGGTAATTGAGGCCGCACATAATGCGGGGAAAACTCTCGCTACGGCAGAGTCGTGCACCGGGGGCCTCGTCGGTGGCGCATTGACCTCAGTGCCAGGCTCTTCAGAGGTCTTTCTCGGCGGTATTATCAGCTACGCAAATGAGGTCAAACAAAATCTTCTTCATGTAACGCCTGAGGTGCTCGACGATTTTGGGGCAGTTTCTGCCGAGTGCGCTGTGCAGATGGTAGAGGGTGCTCGCGACCAATTGGACGTTGATATCGCCGTTTCCATCACAGGAATCGCAGGTCCCGGGGGAGGAAGTTTCGATAAACCTGTCGGTACCGTCTGGTTTGCTGTCGCGACAGCCGAGAAAACCGAGACAAAGCTTTGCACGTTTAACGGCTCGCGTGATACGGTGCGCGCCAACTCGATTCTTCAGGCTCTCAATCTTTTGCGAAAAGCTCTCTAGGTCTTTGCGGTGCAGACACCTTTTTCGTTCTTTCTTCTTTCTTTTTCCTTCTTACTCCTTTCTTCTTTCTTATTTTTTGCTAGTTCTATCGCGTCCACAGATAATGCCCAAAATTCCAGAAGGGTTTCTCGACCTATTTTTTTGTAAGATTTGGGTTGGAAATGGGTTTGGGTTCGGTTAGATGTATCGGGCAAAATCCTCTTGCCGAAGAGGTTGACATAGAACACATGTTCGTATACTCTGTTCACGTCAAGAACAAAAGAGAGGTAATTTATGGCACGTTCAAAAAATCTTAGCAGAGAAGTTTTTGGTCCATCTACCGGGGCAGAGCGCGAGAAGCGCATCGATTCTGCGACCGAAGAAATAACGAAACGATTTGGTCAAGGCTCCATCATGCGTTTTGGCGATGGGGGCCCTTCTTTAGAAATTGAGGCTATTCCCACAGGATCTATTGCTCTGGATGCCGCCTTGGGCATTGGAGGAGTCCCTCGCGGGCGTATTGTTGAGATTTACGGGCCTGAATCCTCTGGTAAAACGACGCTTTCTTTGGAGATTCTGGCAGAAGCCCAAGCAATGGGAGGAGCGGTTGCTTTTATCGATGCAGAGCACGCCCTTGATCCCGGCTACGCTGCTCGCATTGGCGTTGACATCGACGACGTTTTAATTTCGCAACCTGACACTGGCGAGCAAGCGTTGGAGATTTGCGACATGCTGGTGCGTTCCGGCGCTATCGACGTTATCGTTATTGACTCAGTTGCAGCTCTTACGCCGCGCGCGGAGATCGAAGGGGAGATTGGCGACACCACCGTTGGTTTGCAAGCCCGCCTCATGAGCCAAGCTTTAAGAAAACTCGCCGGATCTCTTTCAAAATCGAACACGACCTGCATTTTTATCAACCAACTTCGTGAAAAGATCGGCGTTATGTTTGGCTCACCCGAGACAACCCCTGGTGGCCGCGCATTGAAGTTCTTCTCTTCCGTTCGTCTTGATATTCGCCGTATCGACTCGATTAAAAATGATGGCAATGTGGTTGGTAACCGCGTTCGTGTCAAGGTGGCCAAAAATAAGGTTGCCCCACCTTTCCAGCAGGCAGAGTTTGACATTATGTACGGCACAGGTATCTCTAAAGAGGGTTCTGCGCTGGACATGGCCGTCGATTACAAGATTATCGACAAGTCAGGTGCCTGGTACACCTACAAAGGAGAGCGTTTAGGGCAAGGACGCGAAGCGGCCAAAGAGTTCTTACGCACCAATCCTGATCTTCTTGATGAGATTGACCATCAAGTTCGCATCGCTTGCGGTCTCGAGTTTGAAGATGAAGTCGCTGCTGCCCCTGCAGAGAACAATGAAACCAAGAAGGAAGCCGAGCCTCAAGTAGAGGCAAAAGAGGACGTGAAAGCTCAAGAACCTGAGACCATTACGGCTAAGCCCTCAGCTTAAAGCTGGGCTTTTGTAGCCTCATTCCAGGCTTCTAATTTTTTAGGGCTTACTGATGGTTCATGAGACGGGACAAGTTATGGCGCTCTCTTTTTACGACCCAGACGAAAAAGTTAAAAACACAGACGAGGTTAGAATGGTCTTTTCGCACGATTCTAACCTTTCCTTTACCTTAGTTCTGCCACCTAAACCCCTCAACACTTTTGCTAAAAAGAAGCCAAAAGCAGAGCTTTTTATTGAAGGTTTTCAAGCAGACGAGGCAGCATCTGCTGCAACTGATTCGCCTTATTGGACAGGCCCCAAAACTCTGGGCAGGTCCATTAAGAAAAGCATTGAAGATTTCACCGGTGCCCTTTCCAGGGAAAACCTTGACGAAATTATCGCCTCGTGCACAAAGGCAGCGCTCAAAAAGCGCTTCCTTTCGCTTTTTTCTAAGCGCGACTATTCCGAAAAAGAGATTCTCGAGAAACTCTTGGATGACGGTTATCAAGCAGAAGATGTTTCCCAGCTTATCCAAAAGGCGAAAGAAGGAAAGCTCGTGAGCGACGAGCGCTTCGCCGACGTGTTTATTCGCTCGAAGTTAGCAATAGGGTGGGGGTCTCAAAAAATTGAGCGAGAACTCCACAAAAAAGGGATTGTGCTTGATGAGGTTAAGGGCTGGCCTGAGGAGTACTTCGAAAAAACAGATGAGGTTGAGCGTGCCCTGGGTTTGCTTCAAAACCGTTCAAAGTTTCGAGAGGCATCCAATCCATACGAAAAGTGTGTTCGTTTTCTTGTCGGCAAAGGCTATCGCTACGACATTGCCAAGCAGGCAACGAATCGTTTCATTGACCTTCTCAAAGATTCTTAAAAGTCCAAGCCTAACTTCAGACTCAAGCTTCGCGACCAACTTTGTGGAAGCTATTTTTTTCAAATCTACATTCATGAAACGACACGAGTTCAGCGCATTGAAATCTGGCACAAAAACCGCTACCATATTCATCGTCATAAAAGCGAACAGCTTGGTTTAGGCCAAGTACTTTATATACGATAAAAGACCTGGTAGAGATAAGGATTTTTACCGCTATCTAAAACGGCGAAAAGAATACGAAAGCAAGATGCATGTCGCTCACACGCGAAAACTGCGTGAAAGCCATGAATCCATACTTTTCATTTCGACCCTTTATCTCTAAATCCTAGGCAAGCTCCGCTTTTAGACATGATACAAATCGGCAGGTATCCAGACGGTATCTGCATCTGAAACTAAAAGGAGCCAACATGGTCGCACTATGGATTGCTTTAGCTGGTGTGGCAGGCATTGTTCTTGGAGGAGTGGTCGCCTGGTTCGTTATCAAAAACCGCGCTAACTCTTCCGTTCAATTAGCCGAGAAAAGGATCTCGGAAGCCACGACCCAAGCTCAAAGCATCAAAGAATCTGCAAAACGAGAAGCTGAAAGCGCGAAAAAAGAAGCGCTGATTTCTGCTCGTGAAGAAGCAATGCAGCTCAAACAAAAGCAGGAAAAAGAAGATGCGCGCAGAAAAAACGAGCTCAATAATCTTGAGAGTCGCATTATCCAGCGCGAAGAGTCTCTCGACAGAAGAAATGATTCGCTCAATTCCCGCGAGGAAAATCTCCAAATTGCGCAAGCAGAAATTGATGCGCGAAACGCAGAACTTGACTCAATGCTTGCAACCCAGCAAGACGAGCTTGAAAGAATCTCTTCTCTGACTGCCCAAGAAGCCCACGACGAGCTTATTGCACGTATCAAGGAGGAATCCGTGGCAGAAGAGGCGCAAATCCTCCACGAGGCCGAAGCCCGCATTCGCTCCACCGCAGAAAGAAAGGCCCGCGAGATTATCTCTGTGGCCATTCAGCGCTCCGCCTCAGATCAAGCGGGCGAGCTGACAGTCACCTCTGTCCACATTCCTTCCGACGACCTCAAGGGTCGCATCATCGGTCGTGAAGGTAGAAACATCCGCACCTTCGAGCAAATCAGTGGCGTTTCGCTCGTAATTGACGATACGCCAGAGACGGTCATTCTGTCATCGTTTGATCCGGTCCGCCGCGAAACCGCGCGCGTGGCACTGGAAAATCTCATTGCTGATGGACGCATTCATCCCGCACGCATCGAAGAGATGTACAAAAAAGCCGAGAAACTCGTCCATGACCGCGTTATGGAAGCGGGAGAACAAGCCGCCTTCGAGATGGGCATTCACGACTTGAAGCCTGAACTCATCGAGACGCTGGGCGCGCTCAAATACCGCTCTAGCTACGGCCAGAATGTGCTGCAGCACTCCGTCCAGGTCGCAGAGCTCGCTGGCCTTATCGCTTCAGAGATTGGTTTCGACGAGACGCTTGCAAAACGTGCCGGTCTTCTCCACGATATCGGTAAAGCGACAAGCCAAGAAGTCGGCGGCTCGCATGCCCTTATCGGCGCGGACTTGGCCAAAAAGGTTAACGAGCGCCCCGAGGTCATCCACGCCATTCAGGCCCACCACGGTGACATCGAGCCCAACAGTGTCCTTGACATGCTGGTTATGGCAGCCGACGCCATTAGCGCTGCACGCCCCGGTGCTCGTCGCGAATCGGCCGAGGCCTACATCAAGCGCCTTGAGCAGCTTGAAGAGATTTCGAACTCTCACAAAGGCGTCGAGAAAACCTACGCCATGCAAGCCGGTCGCGAAATCCACGTTATGGTTCAGCCCGAGGAGATCTCTGATGCGGATTCTGTGGTTCTCGCGCACGATATCGCCAAAGAGATTGAGTCTTCCATGGACTATCCTGGCGAGGTGCGCGTTGTCGTGATTCGCGAGTCTCGCGCACTTGATGTTGCCAAATAACGAGCGAGCTTCATGCCTCAAAACGCAGATAAAACAAGGCACGGGGCAAAGGCCGCCGATGCCGCTAAGGCTGTAAATACCGTTAAAAACGCAAAGGCCGCCAAGGCCGTTAAGGCCAATGATAAGACTCCGAAGAAAAAAGCTTCTCCTGAGTCTTTGTCTGCCTTCGTTGATAAAATCACCGGCTCCAACACGCAACGCATAAGCGAGGCTCTGGGTGAAGGTTTCGTTCGCCTCAAGCTTGGTGAGGCCGAGAAACGCCAGGCTCTCCAAGACATTCGTTGCACGGAAGACGCCGTCATAGAGATGCTTCGAAACTCCCGCGACGCCGGTGCTAACGTCATTTTTGTGGCCACCCACAAGGCGGACAATTTCCGCTATCTGACCATCTTAGACAACGGCGAGGGCATTCCTGCCTCGTTTCATAAAACCATCTTTGAGCCCCGTGTGACGACGAAGCTCGATAGCGCAAGCATAGATGAGTGGGGGATTCATGGGCGCGGTATGGCGCTTTTCTCGATATCTGCAAACGCCGATTTGGCTGAAGTTTCAGCCTCGGCAAAGGGGGAGGGCTCTGCGATAAAAGTTCTCATCAACCTTGAAAACCTGGGCGAGGTCAAAGACCAGTCCACCCTTCCCGACTTTGTAACCGACGAGGGAAGCGAGAAAATCTTAGGGCCAGGCCCCAACAACATCTACAAAACGTGTGGCTCGTTCGCCCTCTCGGAAGGGGGAGACTCGCTTACGTTTGTGGGGTCTGATGCTGAAATCGTATCTTCGGTCAGGGCATTTTTCTCCTCCTCGAAAGGAAAGGGAAGGTTCCCCGATGCCCCTTCGGAAAGCCGCTTTGGCATCCTCACGCCTTTAATGGACGCGCAGGACGGAGAAGCTCTTGCAAAAGCAGCTGATTTTCTTGGCCTCTCAATTTCCGAGCGCAATGCGCAGCGTATTTTGGCAGGAGAAGTTAAACCTGTGCCTGACATTTTGCGCCGCATCAAAAACAAACCTAAAACCAAAAAGACAAAGAGTGCCGTGTCCAATCAGGCACTTC
Source organism: uncultured Coriobacteriaceae bacterium (assembly GCA_947426865.1). Lineage (GTDB taxonomy): Bacteria > Actinomycetota > Coriobacteriia > Coriobacteriales > Atopobiaceae > MGBC105563. The sequence goes on from CANEFS010000007.1 coordinate 32,608, forward strand.
TCGACATCGCGCGCAACAAGCGCAAAATTAAAATAACGGATGAAGACAGAGATCAGATTTTAGAGGCCCTCTCGCAAGACCTTCTCGAGTTCTCGGAGCGCTATTATATGCGGCAAACGAGAGACCCAAAATTTGCTTTCAGGAACGGACATTTGCGCCTGGATTATTACTTCGATATCGATACCGACGTCTAATTTTTGCTAATTTCCAAAAAACTGAAGAGATAAATTGTGAATTTTCACATCGTAGTGCACCCAAGATATAGGGGTGCGAAAGTCCTATAACCCCACAGAGGGAAGAGGGGCGGTTAAGATATGAAAGCCGCCTACCGCTCGCAAAATTTGTTCTCGAATGTGCAGGTAATCATGTAAAATATCTCTGCTACAAATAAACGACGTATGACCGCAACAAAAACAAAGCAGCAAAACCCAGAACCAAACCAAAACGAAAAAGCAGCTAGAACAAAATTATCTGCAATTTAAAAAGAGAACAAACGGAGAATAACATGGAATTCCTTAAGGTTTCTTCTAAGTCTTCACCTGCCAGCGTTGCAGGCGCCATCGCCGGAATGATCAAAGATGGCACGCCGGTAAAAATGCAAGCGGTAGGAGCGGGTGCGGTCAACCAAGCTATCAAAGCGGTCGCGATTGCGCGCGGTTTTTTGATTCCCTCCGGCTTCGATGTGGCCATTACTCCCACCTTCTCCGATATCGAAATCGACGGCAACTCTCGGACGGCCATTCGAATTGCGGTCCACCCCATGAAGGTTAAGGCCTCAGATGTCGATTCTCTCGCCAACCTCGATGAAGCAGAAATTACCATTCTCCAAGAAGTCGAGAAGACCGAAGGCGACGAGGACAAAAAGGCAAAGGTCTCCTAGTTCACGGGGTTTCTCGGCCTCTTTCGTCAGACGGAGCGACCTCAAAAAACACTTTCTACCAGCAAGTTTCCGATGTTAACGTATTATATCCGTACCTTCGGGTGCCAAATGAACCTCAGCGATTCTGAGCGCGTTGCAGGGATTCTTGAAGCTTCCGGTCTCACCTTGGCTGAAAATATTGAGGCTGCTGACGTCGCTGTTTTCATGACATGCTGCGTGCGTGAAAAAGCAGACACGCAACTTTTTGCCAACGTTTCCGCGCTGAAGAATGCGCCGTTGCCACCCTCCGGAAAAAGGACGGTCATGGTAGGGGGGTGCATCGCCCAGCGCGACGGCGAGAAAATCCGCCAGTTTGCCTCCAACGTTGACGCCGTTTTTGGTACGCAAGCCCTGTCCTGTCTCAAGCCTCTTCTGGATAAGGCGCGCGCCGCAACTCGTGAGGAGCTCAAGAGAAGCCCGCTTGTTGATATCGACCAGCCTTACACGGATACTTCTGAGAAGCTCATCAAGCACCCCGAGCGAAACTATGCCGCCTGGATTCCCATCATTTACGGCTGCAACAACTTCTGCTCCTACTGCATCGTTCCCTACGTGCGCGGCCGAGAGCGCTCGCGCCTTCCTGAGGCTATTCTCGAAGAGGCAAAAAAGCTTAAAAGCGCAGGTGTTAAAGAGGTCACGCTCCTGGGTCAAAATGTTAATAGCTACGGAAAAAGTTTTTCAGGAGCCGAGAAAAACGCAGCTGCCTCTACCACCGCCTCTGAGGCTACCCCTCATCTTGCCTACGGCTTTGCAGACCTTCTGCGTGACATTGCCGAGCTTGGCTTTGAGCGCATTCGTTTTACGAGCTCTCACCCAAAAGACCTCACTGATGGCATCATTGACGTGATGGCGAGCTACGACAATATCATGCCTCACCTGCACTTAGCGGTCCAAAGTGGATCTTCTGCCATCCTCAAAAAGATGAACCGGAAATATACGCGTGAGGACTACCTTGCGCTCGTCAAGCACCTGCGCGAAAAAATCCCCGACCTCTCGCTTACGACCGACCTTATCGTAGGCTTTCCGGGAGAGACCGAGGGTGATTTTGAAGAGACGTTCTCCCTCGTTAAAGAGGCAAATTTCGATCGAGCGTTTACTTTTATATATTCCAAGCGCGAAGGAACGCCTGCTGCCACCTGGGAAAATGGCTCCACTGAAAGCGAGATTCACGAGCGCTTCGACCGCCTTGCATCGCTTATCCAAGAGCAAAGTTTCAAGGCAAATCAGAAGGAGAAAGGCCGCATTGTCGACGTTCTGGTTGAAGACGTTTCTAAGAAGGACCCCTCAATTTTGGTTGGCCATAACCCCAAAAATGTCACCGTTCATTTTCCGCTTCCCAAAGATGCCGACGCTTACGCTTTTATCGGCCAGATTGTGCCGGTAAAGATTGACGAGGCCAAAACGTGGTATTTGCGAGGTGAGCTTGCAGATGCAAACTAAGGCCTCGCTTATTGCCATTGTTGGGCCTACGGCCGTGGGAAAGTCTGAGGTTGCCCAATACATTGCCGAGAAAACCTCGGGCGAAATCGTATCAATCGATGCGTTTCAAATTTATAGAGGCATGGAAATTGGCACAGCTAAGGTGCCCCTCGCAAAAAGGCGCGTAAAACATTACCTGCTGGATATTGCATCTCCCTTGGAAGAGTACTCGGTCGCGCGTTTTCAAAGGGAAGCGCGCTCCACAATCGATTCGCTTCTTGAAAAAGATACGTTGCCCGTTTTGGTGGGGGGTTCTGGCCTTTACCTCGACGCCGTTATCGACGAGATGGACTTCCCAAAAGGCGAGACTAAAAGTCCTACCCGCCAAAAATATGAGGACATGCTTAGACGAAGCGTTGAAGCTAATGCTGAAAGCGCAGCAGAAAACGCCCGCAAAAAAAAAGAAATCAAAATTGCAGAGGACGCGAAAGAAGCGCGCGAAAAAGCAGCAGAAGAACTGCACCAACTTCTCTTTGAAAAAGACCCTGAGGCTGCCAACCTCATCGACCCCCACAACGTGAAGCGCACTATAAGAGCGCTTGAGATGATTGAAGAGGGAAGGTCGTATTCTGCACAGCACGCAGGGCTCAAAACGCGCAAGCCGCACTACGATACCGCAATCTATGCGCTCACGCTCCCTCGCGAAGAGCTCTACGAAAAGATAAATGCGCGGGTTGATGCTATGTTTGCCGAAGGTTTTCTCGATGAGGTGAAGCGTCTCATTGAAGAAGGGCTTAAAGACAGTCTGACCGCTCAGCAAGCCATCGGCTACAAAGAGGCCCTTGCCTTTTTTGACGGCTTTTGCAGCCTTGAGGAGGCGAAGGACGAGATGAAGAAGCGGTCTCGCCACTATGCAAAGCGCCAGCTTTCCTGGATCAAGCGGGATGGTCGCGCAACGTACCTCGACGTTTCAAATCAAACGTTTGAAGAAATCGCCGAGAAGATTCTCTCGGAATTTTTAATATAAGCTTCTCGAGCATTTTCAGCGCATTTAAGCGGCGACATTCAAGCCGTTTAAACAAGCAGATAAAGCAAAAATCAAAAGCAACAATATGGGTTGGTGCATAAGATAGACTGCTAAAGAATGTCTTCCAAGCCAGTTGAGAGGCTTGCATTCTATCGAGAAAATCTTTCGCTTATAGTTTGCGCGCGAAAGGCTTGCTCCACATATCGTTCCCAAGAAAAACAGGAAGAAAAAGGGGATAAGCGGAAAATAGTCGCCTGATGCAAAAGTCTTGGAGGGAAAGCCGAGAAAAGCCAAGCCGTTCTCATACAGGCCAGAGAAGAGGGGAGGGAGAGGAACAGAAAGGCTCCCAATACCTATTTTTCCCGCGGGGATGGAATAGAGTAAAAGGAATAGCAAGAGAAAGACGCAAGCGACAGGCCACTTAAGAGGGGCGCAAGAATATCGTTTGATAACCCCCACAATAAGCGAGGAAGCACCTATCAAATAGATAATGCCAAAGCTAATAGGCGTATCAATATCCGCTATTGAAGTAGCGATGAAAATAAGCAGAGCAACAAGAAAGAAGAGTATTCCTCGGAAAATGTTGTTAGATGAAAAGCTGCTCATCCAGCCAGCAATAAATATAAAAGTCCAGGCAATGCTTGCTTCCCAAGCGACGTAAGGGAGCGAGGAAAAAGCAGCTGGATTTCCCCTCAGAAGTGAGCAGTCGTAGAGTCCGTGATAGGCAATCATTGAGAGAAGAGCAAGACCTCGAATGAGGTCAAAGAGGGAAACGCGGCCGCGAAGGCTCGCCATCTGTCCAGGGGAGCCGTTCTTGCTTCCAACAGTTTCAGCTTTCTTTTGATGAGGTGAAAAGCCCCCCGTGTAGTCGAAATATTTTGCAACGTAGGTTTTAAACGAAGCAAAAATTTTGGACATCTTTAACTCTCAAATAAGGGAAGGGCGGCTCTTGTGACGGGGAAGGCAGTTCTTGCAAAAAGGGGCAAATGGCCAGACACCTTAGCAATTAAAACTGACGAATAAGAGCTGTAACGCGCCCGATTATCTCAGGGTTAGTTGCATAGATTGGCTCCATGCTGTCGTTTTCTGGCTGAAGACGGATGCGCGTTTTTTCTTTATAGAACGTCTTAACGGTTGCAGAATCTCCCAGAAGGGCAACGACAATTTCTCCATTGTGTGCCACAGGAGTTTGTGCCACTGCGATGAAGTCACCATCAAATATGCCGGCATTAATCATGGAGTCGCCACTCACGCGAAGGAAAAAGGAAGTAGCATCTCCCACGAGGGAGGTGGGAACGGTGAGCATCTCCTCAATGTTTTCCTCGGCCAAAATGGGCTGACCTGCGGCGACGCGACCAACAAGGGGGAGCTGAATAGTGTTTTTATTAAGGTCTTGCTGGATAGAGATAACTTTTCCGCCGGTGGCCTTCTGTTTTTTAGCTGTCTTAGAGGGGATATCATTAGTTACAAGCTCAATGGTTCTTGATTTGTTTGCGATACGGCGAATGAGCCCCTTTTCCTCGAGCGTTTGAAGGTGCATGTGAACGGTAGAGGGGGATTTAAGCCCCACGGAAGAGCCAATCTCTCTCACAGAAGGCGGGTAGCCATGGACTTGCGAATATTCAAAAATAAAATCGAAGATCTGTTGAACGCGCGGGCTTAAATGCGAACGTGCCATTCTTCCTCCAAACGTAGTTTTCTTAATAGTACCCGAACATCCATTCGATTGCAAACATTTGTTCTAAAGACCAGGCGTACCCTTGACGTGCCCCTCACAAATTCGCAATCACGCGCTAACGCCATCACAAATAATTGTCGTCCTTAAAAGCTGAACCACAAAATACGGGACTGTTTTTGCGCGAACTACGCTATACTGTATCCGGTCAGTGAGTAAGGAGAGAAAATGCATTGTCCAAAATGCGGTTTCGATGATTCCAAAGTCGTAGATTCCCGCCCATCCGAGTCCAACGACGCCATCAGACGCCGCCGCGAATGTCTCAAATGTGGTTTCCGCTTCACCACCTATGAACGCCGAGAAGATCTTCCGCTTATGGTCATCAAGCGCGACGACAAGCGCGAGCCTTTTGATCGGCAGAAGCTCATGAGGGGGCTTGTTGCCGCAACCGTCAAACGCGATATAGATGTGGCTCAACTTGATGCTCTCATAGATCAGGTCGAGTCAAAGCTTCGCGATAAAGACATGATGGAGGTTTCCTCCAAAGAGTTGGGCGAGCAAGTTTTGAAACTTCTGCGCAAGATGGACAAGGTTGCCTACGTTCGCTTTGCCAGCGTTTATCGCGATTTTGAAGATCCCAACGAGTTTAATGAAGAGTTGAAACGCCTCGGGAAATAGCAGGAAATAGCAGGAAAAAAAGCAGCAAATAACAAGATTAAGCAGCAAATAACTGCACGCAAAGAACAAAAAACAAACCTTCTTCAATCCGCTCTCTTTCCCTCTCTTGCGTTTTATGTGTTTATTGTTTGAAATAAGGAGCGCTCATGCCTAAAAAGATAAATCTTCCCATCAAAAAGCTTGACCCAGAAATCGAGCTTCCCACCTATGCCTACGAAGGCGACGCCGGCCTCGATATCCGCGCCAACGAAGACGTAACGCTTCTACCGCTGCAAAGAAGGCTTATCTCCACAGGCTTTGCCATCGCCGTCCCGGAAGGTTTCGCAGGTTTTGTGCAACCTCGTTCTGGTTCTGCGCTGAACCTGGGTCTCTCGATGCCCAACTCCCCAGGCCTCATCGACTCTCACTACCGAGGAGAGCTCAAGGTTGTGGCCGTTAATCTCGACCCCAAGCAGGCAATTCGTATCGAGAAGGGCGAGCGCATTGCTCAGCTCGTTATCCAAGAAGTCCCCATCGTCACGCTTGCCGAAGTCGACGAGCTTGATGAAACAGATAGGGGAGCGGGAGGCTTTGGCTCCAGTGGCACAGAGTAGCGAAATCAAACACGATCTCATCATTTTAGGCGCAGGCCCAGCAGGTCTCACCGCCTCCATCTACGCTAATCGAGCGGCCGTTGACACGCTTACGCTCGAGCAGGGGAACTACGGCGGTCAGATGAATCTGACGCATGAACTCGATAACTATCCTGGCTTTTCTGCAATCTCTGGCGCTGACCTATCCGCAAAAATGCACGAGCATGCTGAAAAACTGGGTTGCAAATTCTCCTTCGATATTATCCAATCAATAGAAAAATCAGAGGACGAAGGCTTTCGCCTCAAAAGCAGCCTTCAAACATACAAATGTCGCTCCCTCATAATAGCAACAGGGGCAACGCCACGTCCCGCCGGCTTTGCCGGAGAGGAAACCTATACCGGACATGGCGTCTCATATTGTGTGACCTGCGACGGCTTTTTCTTTAAAGACAAACTTTGCTACGTTCTTGGAGGGGGAAATTCTGCCTGTTTAGAAGCGGATTTCCTCACGCGTTTTGCAAAAAAAGTCATCATGATTGTCAGAAAAGACCACTTCCGAGCAACCGCCTCCCACGTAAAAAAGGTCACGAAAAATCCGAAGATTGAGGTTCTTTATGATACCTCGGTGACCGAGCTCACAGGTGACGGCACGCTTGCCTCAGGGATTATGCTTCGTAACAACAGGACCGGCGAGACGACCACAGAAACCTACGACCCCGGCTCGTTCGGTGTCTTCGTCTTCACGGGCTTCATTCCTAACTCCAGTCTTGTTACTGGCCTCGTAAAAACGAACGACAACAACGAAATCATCGCTTCCGAGACGATGACCACTTCAGTCCCCGGTCTTTTTGCCGCCGGAGACGTTCGCGAGAAGCCCGTCAGACAAGTCATCACCGCCGCGTCAGACGGAGCGACTGCCGCGACGAGTGCGGCACTTTACCTCGGAAACCTCGTGATATAATCGAAAAAGCCACAAGAAAGGAACAATATGGCTCATCTTATCCTCACAGGACATGGAAACTTTGCAAAAGGGCTCGCGTCTGCCCTTAAAATGGTCGCAGGCAACGTCGACGCCTTTTCGGTTGTGACCTTCAACCAAGACGAAGCAGCTGACTTTCCCGATACTATCGAGAAAACTATTAACGATGGCCTTCAAAATCAGGGTTCCGTGCTCGTATTTTGCGATCTTAAGGGTGGAACTCCCTTCAATTGCTCCATGATGCAGGCCGCGCAAAACGAAAACATCGAGGTCATCGGTGGCGTCAACCTTCCTATCCTTATCGAGACGGTCTTTTCCCACCAAACTGACACCGCCCTTCCCGCGAGTTCTCTAGCAGAGATTGCAATGAACGCAGCTTCCACTTCTATTTTCCGAGAAAACAAAGGCTCTTTTGGAAACGCCTTGCAAACTGAAGCAATTGATGCATCTGAAGCCGCTGATGCAGCAGAAGCTGCAGCTGAAGGCGTAGACGAAGAAGATGACGGAATCTAAGGCTCAAACGTTATATGAGAGCAGGGCCAAATCAAAAACTAAAAGGCGCCATAAATACAATTTTTTCTCGGCGACAAACAAGTTTTTGAATCCTTGCTCTATAATACTTTTGAACTTGTAACTACCACTGGAGGTTACTGTGCAAGAATTTCTTGAAGCGCTCGCCCCTGCTTCGTTCGCATTAGTTGTTCTCTTATTTCTCATCGGTATCGTTGCCTATTTCTTTTCAGCGAAAAAAACGAAACAACAGAAGAAACATTTCGAGAAGCTCCACAAAAAGCTCGCTCCCGGCAAGCATATTATGTTTTGCGGGGGTATTTTTGGAACGGTTCGCAGCGTCAAGCCCGACGAGGTTGAGGTTGAAATCGCCCCAAAAACTGTCATCACTATCTCAAGATATGCCATACAGACCATCGTTGATAAGGAGAAAGAATAATGGCACCTCACATTTTGCTCACCCGTATTGATAATCGCCTGATTCACGGGCAAGTTGCAACGCAATGGAACGGCACTGTGGGGTCGAATCTTATTCTCGTTGCAAACGACGACGTCGCCTCGAACCAGATGCGCCAAGGCCTCATGGACATGGCTGCTCCCGCCGGCGTTCAAACGCGCTATTTCAGCCTTCAAAAAACGATTGATGTCATTCACAAAGCCAACGACAAACAGCTGATTTTCCTCATCTGCGAAACACCTCAAGACGTTTTGACCCTTGTTGAAGGCGGAGTTCCCATCACTAAAGTCAACATTGGAAACATGCACATGGCAGACGGAAAACGCCAGGTTGCAACCTCGGTTGCCGTCGATGATGACGATGTTGAGACCTTTAAAAAACTGCAGGAGAAAGGCGTTGAACTTTTCATTCAGCGCGTTCCTTCAACCGGCGTTGAACATCTCGACAAACTCTTTAAATAGCTGTTTAGTTGCTTACAATAAGCTTATGACCTCGGATTTTGTGCTCAATTTGCCGTTTTAACTGGTATTTTGTTTGCTCAGACCCGAGACCATCGGCCTTGTAATACCAAATCTGACTAGAGAAGGGGAGAGGAAGGAGGAGAAAGAAAAAAGGGTGCTTGCACCTTTTTGTTCGGGGGATTTGTGGCGACAAGCTGCAATTGTGGCGATAAGCCACGGTGTTTAGAGTAATTGCAAACAAAGAAAGGAGATAGGGAATGGATTATGCAATTTGGCAAATCGCGTTGGTTTTTATCGTTACCTTTATCGCGGCTATTGACCAATTCAGTTTTCTTGAATCTCTTTATCAGCCTATCGTAATGGGTCTCGTTATCGGACTCATTTTAGGCGACGTCAACACAGGACTTATTGTTGGCGGTACGTACCAGCTCATGACCATCGGTAACATGCCGATTGGTGGAGCTCAACCACCCAATGCCGTTATCGGCGGCATCATGGCAGCCGTTCTTGCGATTTCGTTGAAACTTGAACCGACCGCGGCTGTTGCTATGGCTATTCCGTTCGCACTTCTCGGTCAATACGGCGTTACGCTGCTCTTTACGGCCATGAGTGTGTTCATGAAAAAAGCCGACTCCTATGCGCACGAAGCCAATCCTAAGGGTATTGCTCTTATCAACTTCGTCGCTATGGGCATCCTCGGTCTCATCTTTGGCCTCGTCGTTACCTTGTTCTTTATTGGTGGCGCAACATTTGGACAAACCGTTGTTAACGCTATTCCTGACTGGCTGATGAGTGGTCTTACGGCCGCCGGCCTCATGATGCGTTTCGTCGGTTTCGCAATCCTTCTGAAAGTGATGATGAACCGCGAGCTCTGGGGCTTCTTCTTCATCGGCTTCGCTCTGGCTATCATTACCTGCGCGATTCCCGATTTGGCGACGCCTGCCCTCCTTATCCTGGCCTTCATCGCCTTCGGCCTCGCGTTCTGGGACTTCCAGCTTCAATCCAAAACCAATGCGCAACCTGCTTTAAGCTCGGGAGGAGATGATGAAGATGGCATCTAAAGATCAAAAAGCCGAGAATACCTTCGTTATTCCCGATCATTATAATAACCAAACCCCCGCGGCTTCTCTTGACAACAAGACGCTGAACCGCATGGTCTGGCGTTCGCTCTTTCTGCAGGCTTCGTTTAACTACGAGCGTATGCAGGCAGGCGGTTGGCTCTACGCCATTCTTCCTGGTCTCGAGAAAATCCACGGTGATAACAAGGAAGACCTTGCTATCTCGATGTCTCACAATCTTGAGTTCTTGAACACGCACCCCTTTCTCGTGACATTCGTCATGGGTATCGTGCTGTCCCTTGAGCAAAACAAGGTTGATATCCCCACCATTCGTGCCGTCCGCGTTGCTGCGATGGGACCGCTTGGTGGTATCGGTGACGCTCTTTTCTGGATGACCTTGGTACCTATTTTGGCTGGTATTACCTCCAATATGGCTATCGCCGGCTCCATTGCGGCGCCTTTTATCTTCCTTATCGTCTTTAACGTTATCCAATTTGCCGTCCGTTTCGTTCTTATGAAATGGAGTTACTCGACAGGGGAGAGCGCAATTTCGACATTCACTGAGGGTGGAAAAGCGTTTACACGCGCTGCCTCCATCATGGGTGTTTTCGTCGTCGGTGCTCTTATCGTGACGATGGGAAGCGGTACAAAGATTGCTATCGAAATCCCCAACGGCGAAACTCAGTCTTATTCTCCGCACACGGTTGTTGTGCCCAAGGAAAATGTTCCTGAGTTCAGCGCCAGCATGGAAGATGAAAACGGAAATCCGCTCGTTTCTACTGATGCAGATGGCAATAAGACAACTGCCGGTGCCGTCGATCTGGGCAATGGCTATGACCAAGTGACTTATATGGAGAAGGTTACAACTCCTGTCACGGTCAACATTCAAAAGATCCTGGACACGATTTGTCCTTGCATCTTGCCCCTCGGCATTACCATGTTGTTGTATTATCTGCTGTCCAAACACAGCTGGACGCCCATCATGTGCATTTGCTTGATTCTTGTGATTGCACTTGTGGGAAGTGGTTTTGGTCTCTGGCCGAACATTTGGCCGGCCGTTGGCTAAACTCACTTGAACGTTTCATAACGTTTCCAAGAAAAGAGGCTCGCGCGTGCGAGCCTCTTTTTTTGTTTTTCTTTATGGGGGCTCGCGTGTGGGTTATAGGACAAAAAGTGTGTCTAGGGTTAATAGATTTCATCGGGATATCTA
>CANEFS010000008.1 GCA_947426865.1 uncultured Coriobacteriaceae bacterium
CTTAAAGACACGCTCTCTTTCGTGCCTTACTCAAGCGACCTTTCTTTGTTTTTAAAAACAGCAAAGAATGCTACCCCTCCCCGCCGCATTTTGTCAATGAAGTGGACCCCGTTTTCCGCACACGTCTTCTACTTGATGTGGACCCTGTATTCCGCACACTGAATTAAGTTATGGAGGTGTGGACATTTTCTTCAGGAATAAACCAAAATAGTTCCCATTAAATCGCGGTTTTAATTAAACGTTCCATGTGCGCATTGTCCGGTTCATAGGAGATATCTTCCTGACCGATGCGCATGGTTGTCTCGGCACCTTTTCCTAAAGCACAAAGAACAACCTGTATCGCACTGTTGATCTGAAGGACTTCTTTTGCTCGGCCAAAAGCAAGCTCGAGGGCCTTCTCGCGATCTGCTTCTTTCTCAAAGGATGTACCTGGCCCAAGGGAGAAAGAAATCTCGTTAACGAGCTCCTCCGGATTGATAGGACCTGGATCGTCGGAGGTCAAAATGATGAAGTCGGCAAATTTGGAGGCAACTCTTGGCAGGTCAACATAGCGATTTTTAGCTTTGCCGCCACTGACACCAAACATCGCGATGACGTAGGCTCCCGGATAATCCTTCTTCATTGTTTCGAAAAAAGCTTCGAAGGACTCGGCGGTATGGGCGTAGTCAACAACGCCAATTAGCCGCTCGTCGGCCGAGGCGAAAATCTCCATGCGCCCCGGGACAGTTATCTCTTGAAACGTCTTTTTTGCCGCAGCTACCAAGGCGTCTTTTTTGATGCCGATATTCTCGGCAATGGCAAGGGCTGCGAGCGCATCGAAAACGTTGTGCTTACCGCTCATGGAAAGCACGAGTTTCTCGGTCCACGTTGGGGTATGGGCCACAAACACCATGTCGTGGGTCACGTTTGAAAGAACGCTTATGTTGCTCGCGAAAAAATCCGCCTCATCATTTTCCAGCGAAACGGTCACAGGCACGAGGGATTTCTCGACGAGAAAAGTTTCAATTTCTGAAAGATGGTCGGAGTCAAGATTTACGATGGCAGTTTTGCTCTGGGAGAAAAGGCGCAGCTTGGAGGCGAAATAATCCTCGAAGGTGGGGTGCTCAATCTCTGAGATGTGGTCGGGCGCGATGTTGAGGAAGCAACCCACGTCGAACGTGAGGCCAAGCGTGCGGTCGTATTTGAGGCCCTGGCTGGAAACCTCCATCACCACGTACTCGCAGCCGGCCGCGTAGGCCTCGTGCAGAATGCGCCAAAGGTCACAGGGCTCGGGCGTTGTATTGGGAGTCTCAAGCGTATCTTCCCCATTGAAAATCTGGTGCGTTCCCATAAAAGCAACTTTGTTTTTATCCGTTGCCTCGTCGAGAAGGGCCTTGACCATGGAGGTCGTTGTGGACTTACCCTTGGTTCCGGTGACGCCAATGACTTTAAGCTCGCGGTTGGGGTAAGCCCAGGCAAGCGCAGCAACCTCGGCGGTGGCGGGGCGAAGGGAGTTGACGACGAGAAGAGGAACGGGGGTGGGGGGGGTGGGTGGGTGGTGGGGGGGGGGTGGGTGGGTTGGGGTGGCTGGGGTGGCGGCATCTGTCGAGGTTGCTGGTTCGAGTGGAGTGCCTGGGGTGGCAGAAGTAGTTGAGTCGATGGAGTGTGCGTCTAGGCTGTTAGAGGGTGCGACCGTTTGTAAAATCTCCTCTATCGATTTTTGCTCTTCCTGTCCGCACATTATCGCGGAGGCACCTTTTTCTAGGGCGTCTAAGAGAAAGCGCTTCTCGAAGTGGGCGCCTTTGCAAACAAAAAGATTGCCTTCGCTCACCTCACGGGAATCCGAGGCGGCTCCGCGCACTTTTATGTTGCGTGCGTCAGAAAGAGGGATTGAACTTGAAACGAGGTAGAGCTTCTGCTCAAGAAGACAGAGAATATCGGAAAGGGATGGAAATGCCGACTCTGAAGAGTGGGGCGCATCGTCTGCGAGGGTAGCGTTTTTGGTATCGACTGAATTTTTACTCATAGAACTCTTTCACCTTGGTTAAAACTCTTTTATCTTTGTTTTTAGTATTTTAAATTTTGGCCGTTTGATAAATGCATTTTGTTCGAAGCACTCGCTCCTATCATTTTTGTTTTCGGCGTTTTTGTTTTAACCGATATTTCTTGCTAGAATAGTTGAGCTGTTTTGGACTGGGCGATTGGCGCAGCGGTAGCGCAGAGCCTTTACACGGCTAAGGTCAGGAGTTCAAATCTCTTATCGCCCACCATTTTTTACTTTCTCACTTCAGCGTTAAGCGACTTTCCAATCTTTTCAATCAAGTGTTCCATGATGGTGTCGACTTCCTCTTGCGTTAAGGTGCGGTCGTCTCCGTTAAACGTCAGTGCAAAAGCGAGAGATTTCCTATCAGCTCCCAGACGCTTCTCATCTCGATAGATATCGAAGAGACGAACGTCTTTCAGGAACTTGCCTCCCGCACTTCTCAGGCGCTCGACGCAGGTCTTGTACGTTGTATCTTCCGGAACCGTAAAAGCAAGGTCAACCTCGATGTCAGGATAGGGTGAGATGGGCTTGAAAGAAACTGACGATTTTGCCGCCGTCAGAAGCTCGTCTTGATTGAGCTCAAAAGCGATAACGTCTTTTTCAATATCGAACTTCTGAAGCGTTAAGGGATGAATCGCGCCCAGCCATCCAACGGCTTTCTTGTTTACTTGTAGCTCGGCGCCGCGTCCCGGGAAGATCCAGCTGAAGCGCTCAGCGTCGGTTGGGCGAAAGCGATACTTTGCGATGCGCAAGGTGGCCAATAGTTTCTCGAGGATACCTTTCGCGTCGAAGAAGTCGAGGGGAAGCGGGTGCTCGTCCCAGGAATCCTTCTTCCATTGGCCCGAAAGAACGCCTGAAACGTAGGTTGGTTCTTGGGGCTGTTGGATTTCCTTGTGCGCGAAAAAGACGCGACCCTGCTCGTAGAGAGCAACGTTTTCTGTGCCGTGAGAAAGGTTGTAGGCGACCCCTTGCAAAAGGCCGGGGATGAGGGACTGGCGCATGAAGGATTGGTCGGAGGAAAGCGGCGCGAGAAGTTCAACGGGCACCGTGTTTTCGTCTTTCTCACCGAAAAGGACGAGATCAGCTCCGGAGGAAAAATTGAGGGACAATTTTTCCGAGAGACCCTCCCCCTCCAAGCAATCTTTAATTAGATGGATGCGCTTTTGACCTGTTGAGTAGCCGCCGGTGTGATTTCGTGCAGCAGGAATTGTCGGCGCAATGTTTTCCATGCCCCAAAGACGAATCACTTCTTCAACAAGGTCGATTTCGCGCTCTAGGTCGGGGCGGCATGCGGGAACTTCGACCGTAAGAAAGGAGGTGAGGCCCGTGTGATAAGCGGGAGCTGAAGCAGCACCTGTTCCCACTCCCTCCAGATAGGAAGCGTTCACGATGCGCGCATCTTCTTTTTCAGTCTCGCCCAAAATTTTGCAACCCAACTTTTCAAGGCGCGACGCTATAAAGTCCTTCTCGATTTTTGCGCCGGCCAAATCAGAGACGCGGGCAACCGAGAGCTCAATGCAGCGCGACTCGACGGGGTTGGGATACAAGTCGAGCGGTTTCTCGGCAATCTTGGCATCGGCATACTCCTCAAAAAGAGCGCAGGCAATATCTGCGGCCTCAAGAGACTGGGTCGCGTCCACTCCGCGCTCATAACGAAGCGAAGCCTCACTGATTAGGTCCAGGTCTCGAGAAGTGCGGCTCGTGTAAGAGGGGGCAAAAACGGCCGATTCGAGAAAGACGCGCGTGGAGGTCTCGTCAATCTCCGAGTTCTCGCACCCCATAACGCCAGCGAGGGCAACGGGCAAAAGGCCGTCGTTGGTTTCAACATTTATGAGAGTGTTTTGCGGGGTGAGCGTGCGCTCTTCTCCGTCGAGGGTGACGATTTTCTCGCCTTGTGTAGCTGCCGAGACGACGACGTTTGCCTTCTTTGTTTGGGCGAGTTGCAAAAGCTTATCGAGGTCGAAAGCGTGCAAAGGCTGGCCCGTCAAAAACATAACGTAGTTCGTAATGTCGACAACGTTGTTGATGGGGCGCGCGCCCGCAGCGCGAATTCTTTTCTGAAGCCACTCGGGACTCTCTTTGATTTTGATGTCGGTGAGAACGCGGGCCACGTAGCGCGTGCAACGCGGCTCTTCGTCGTTTGGACTTTCTTCGAAAGAGATGCTTGCATACGTTTCTGTCGCGGGCGCGGTTTCGTTTTGGATTTTGGGGAAGTTGCAGGGGGCACCTTCGGTTTGAGCGGCGGCCGTTTTGCCGGCTTCGGCGATTTTCTCGGCGATGGTTTTCTCGCCAGCACCCGGCGCTTGAAGCGAAGAATCTAGCGTGGCCGCTACCTCCTTTGCAAAGCCTTGCATGTTGAGGCAGTCCGGGCGGTTGGGGGTTATTTCGCAATCGATAACGGTGTCGCCCGTGCCCAGATACTCACTTGCCGCCATGCCCACGGGCGCATCTTCTGGCAAAACCATGATGCCGTTATGGTCTTCGCCAAGGCCAAGCTCGCGAGCACTACAAATCATGCCAACGGATTCCACCCCGCGAAGCTTTGCTTTTTTGATTTTGAAATCGCCCGGCAAAACGGCTCCAACGGTGGCCACAAGCACTTTTTCTCCGGCAGCAACATTGGGGGCTCCGCAGACAATTTGCAAAGGAGTCGGGTTGCCGTCCTCGTCCACGTTGTGCGCGCCAACGTTTACGGTCGTGACGTGCATGTGGTCTGAGTCGGGATGATCGACGCAAGTCTCAACGTAGCCCACGACAACGTGGTCGAAGTTTTGACCCTCCGCCTCAATCGCCGCCACTTCCGTTCCTGTGCGAACAAGTTCAGAGGCAAGCTCCTGAGCCGAGAAGCCCTTTACGTCTACCAGAGTTTTTAACCACTCAAATGAAATGCGCATGTTGGTTCCTCATTGGTTCTATTTAATACCTTGTTAGTTCTCGTTAATTGCTCGTTAGTCCTCGTTAGTTCCTGCTATGTAGCCGACTATCTAATTTCAATTTTTTAGCGAAGCCTAAAATTGCTCGAGAAAACGCATGTCCCCTGTCGTCAAAAGGCGGAGGTCTGGCAGGTTGTAACGCAGAGCCGCAATGCGCTCTGCGCCCATGCCAAAGGCGAATCCGCTGTAGACGTTCGGGTCGATACCGGCGTTTTGCAAAACGTTCGGGTCGACGAGGCCGGCTCCCAAAATCTCCAGCCAGCCCGCATGATTACAAAAGCGGCAACCCTTCCCCCCGCAAACGCCACATGAAACATCAATCTCACAACTGGGTTCTGTAAAAGGGAAAAAATGTGGGCGATAACGGGTGCGCCGGTCATTTCCAAAGAGTGCGCGGGTCATGTGATCAAGCGTGCCGCGCAAATCGCCAAACGTGATGCCCTTATCAATAACGAGCCCTTCAATCTGCGTAAACTGAGGCAGGTGGTTGGCGTCAGGGGTATCGGGTCGGAAAACGAGACCGGGAGAAATCATGTAAATCGGAGGGCACTGCTTTTCCATCGTGCGCATCTGCACGGGAGAGGTTTGCGTGCGAAGCAAAACGTCAGAGATGATATTTTTTCTCGTGTCTATTTCTTCTTTGGGGTGAGCGACGGTGGGATCTACCACATAAAACGTATCGCGAGGAGAGCGCGAAGGGTGATCCTTGGGGGCGTTTAGGGAGGTGAAGTTGTAATACTCCGTCTCCACGTAGGGGCCGTCTTCGACCGTGTAGCCAAGGCCGATAAAAATCTCTTCAACTTCCTTCACAATCTGAGAAATGACGTGAGCGTGGCCCTGCGGACGGCTTCTTCCCGGAAGTGAAATGTCAAGGGCAGAAGCTTCAATACGCTCGCTCAGCTCTTTGGCGGCAAGCTCTTCTTTTTTTGTCAGAAGCGCAGCCTCAATTTTTTCGCGAACCTCGTTTGCGCGCTTGCCCACGAGCGGCCGCTCCTCTGCGCTCAGCGTCCCCATCGAGCGCAAAATCTGCGTCAGGGAACCCTTCTTTCCCACTACCGTAATGCGCAGC
Source organism: uncultured Coriobacteriaceae bacterium (assembly GCA_947426865.1). Classification (GTDB taxonomy): domain Bacteria; phylum Actinomycetota; class Coriobacteriia; order Coriobacteriales; family Atopobiaceae; genus MGBC105563. Next base: position 6,026 of record CANEFS010000008.1, read on the forward strand.
TGGTCAAGCTCCTCCAGCGTCGCCTTTTTCGAGATGGCGTCCAGTGTTTTTTTCTCAATAATCTCAAGATTTTCTATTGCTGACATCGTTTCCCTTAGATGCTTCCTTAAGTGTTTGCTTGGGTTTGGATATTCCCCTAAGTGTTACTTATCGTTTTTCCTGAGAAGCCCTTGCGGCTTCCAGCCGCCTAGAGCCTTTCCGTGCGGCTCACCCAGCCGCTACGCTTTTCCGTCAGATCCAAGATTTTGCATGTGGGAACGGACAACGTTTTCAATCTCTTTCATGCCGCAGGCGGCCGGTTTTTTGGGATCAAAGACGTCGGGGTTCTCGGCCATGAAAGACATGAAGCCGCGCATATAGGCCTGACGAAGCTCGGTTGCATAGTTCACTTTGCAGACACCGTTTTGAATTGCCTCTTTCACTTGCTCGTCGGGCACGCCACTCGTTCCGTGAAGCACGAGAGGAATATCGACGCGAGCAGCAATGGCTTTAAGCACGTCTTGCTCGATGTGCGGGGTGCCTTTGTAGACGCCGTGAGCGGTACCAACACCAACAGCCAAACTCGTGCAGCCCGTCTTTTGTACAAATTCGACGGCCTCATCCGGGTCGGTGAAGGGATTGTCATCGCCTGCGTCTTTTCCGTCGTCCTCTTTGCCGCCGACTTTGCCAAGCTCGGCCTCGACGGGGATTCCCATCGCCGCACCAACACGCGCTACAGAAGAAGTAATCGCGATGTTTGTCTCGAAAGGATCGTGGGAGCCGTCAATCATAACGGAGGTGTAGCCAGCATGAATGGCCTCCATGCAAAGCTTGAAGCCGTCGCCGTGGTCTAGGTGAAGCGCCACAGGAACGTGCGTTTTCTTTGCGGCAGCGGAAACCATACCGTAAAAGTAGTCGAGATCAGCGTATTTCACAGAACCGGGAGTCGTCTGCAGGATGACAGGTGAGCGCATTTCGTCGGCAGCCCGCACAACCGCTATCACAAACTCGAGGTCCTCGATATTAAACGCGCCAACGGCATAGTGGTTGCGTTGAGCGTCTAAAAGCATATCTTTGGTGGTAACTAGCATTCTTTTCTCCTTTGCTTGGTCAGCTTTTTAGTTTAGCGTTTTATGCCTGCTCACGGACACTGAACTTCTTCAATCTGCACGTCTTTTTGGATGGCCTCAAAGTCGCTTTTCTCAAACGAGCCGGTCTTTTCGGTCAGGCAATTAGCACTGGCTGCCGCTATCGCACAGCCGAGAAGATCTTGCGGATCCAAGCCATGAACGAGCCCGTGCGCGAAAGCGCCCACCATCGTATCTCCCGAGCCAACCGGGTTCACAGCCTTAATGACAGGAGGTTTTCCGTAATAAGCGGCGTTTTGAGCGCGCACAGAGAGAAGGGCGCCATCCTTGCCGAGGGAAAGCGCAACGTATGCAATGCCAAACTTTTCGGAAACGTGAGCAGCAAGTTGAGCGAGCTCCGCCAAGCAAGTCGCGATGGTTTTCTCGGCTTTAATTTTTTGAATGAGGGCATGGTTCTCGCCGGAGTCCTCCAAAAGAACGGAAATCTCGTCGAGGTTAGGTTTTATGAAATCGGGTGCGGCAGGCAACGCTTGCAGAAGCGCATCTCCCGAGGTGTCCAACAGCACGGGTGTCTCGTAAAGATGCGCGGTCTGGATGAGCTTCGCATAAAAATTGACGGGTACACCTTTGGGAAGCGAGCCGTTGAGCGTGATAGCATCCGCTTTTTTGGCAATACTTGCGAATTTTTCTTCAAAAGCGGCAAGTTCCTCGGTTGAAATCTGGGCACCTGGCTCGAGAAACTCTGTTGAGGCACCGTCGGCGTCTAGGATGTTTATGCAAGAGCGCGTTTCGGCCGCGGCGTGGACGAAATCGTGCGTAAGACCATCTGCTGCCAAAAGAGAGCAAAGATAGTCACCGTTGAAACCGCCGACAAAGCCCGTGGGCGTGACAGCGTCGCCAAACGCGGCGATGGCTCGGGTGCAGTTCAGGCCCTTGCCGCCCGCCGTGTTGGTGAGCGAGACGACGCGCTGAACCTCGTAGTCAACGATGCGTCCTGCCAGCTGATAACGCTTGTCGATGGAGGTGTTCAAGGTGGTGGTAACAATCATAAAAACTGCTTTCTTTTCTCGTATGCAATCCGTCTTAAAGGACCGGACTGCTTTTTTGCAGCAACAAGATCCTGCTGGCTTTCTTCCTTACAGCGACAAATTGGGGTCAGCGTCCAGGGAAAGGTCGCTGAATTTCTTCTCCTTATATTCTTTCAGGCCAACCAAGGCAATCATCGCTGCATTGTCCGTACAAGCACTCATGGGAGGCACCGTGAGGGTAACGCCGTATTCTGCGAGTTTTTTCTCGTAAGCTTTACGAAGAGCAGGATTTGCGGCCACCCCTCCCCCAACGCAAAAATGGCCGACGTTGCATTCGCGCACGGCGTCAAGCGCCTTTGCCACAAGCACCTCGATAACGGCAGCTTGAAAAGAGGCGGCGACATCGTTTTTGTTGATGAGGCGCCCTTCGCGCTCTTCTTTTTCCAGATACGTCACGACCGCCGTCTTCAAACCCGAGAGCGAGAATCGATAATCGTGGCTGTACAAAAGAGCGCGTGGAAAATCAATCGCCTTTGCATTGCCTTTCTCGGCAAGCTTCGAAATAATCGGACCGCCGGGATAGCCCAGGCCAAGCGCCTTTGCCACCTTATCGAAAGCCTCGCCCACCGCGTCGTCAATCGTCTGGCCGAGAATTTCATAGCGACCCCACGACTTTACAAACACGAGCATGGTGTGGCCGCCGGAAACCAAGCTTGCCACAAAAGGCGGCTGCAAGCTAGGGTTTTCAAGAAGATTCGCGTAGAGGTGACCCTCAAGATGGTTCACGCCGATGAGCTTGAAGTTTCCGGCGGCGGCAAGACCTTTCGCAAAAGCGATTCCCACCACGAGCGCGCCGACAAGGCCTGGGCCCTCTGTTACCGCAACGGCTGCCAGGTCAGAGACGTCCAGGCGCTTCATGCCAAAATGACGCCCTGCCACTTCAAGCGTTTCCTGCAAAACAGCGCAAAGCGCCTCCGTGTGTTTTCTCGAGGCAATCTCGGGGACGACGCCGCCAAAGCGCGCGTGGAAATCGATTTGGGTGGAGACGACGTTGGCGATGAGGGTGCCGTGGTTGTCGATGATGGACATGGCCGTCTCGTCGCAGGAAGTCTCGATGGCAAGCACGAGGTCGCCTGCCGCTTCAAGTTGTGTGCAAACTTCCGCCGTGCGTTCTGCCAAAAGTGCTGGTTGCGGCCAGACAAGCGCCGAGCGCACCGGCTGGGGGTCGGTGTGACTCTTAGGGATAGCCAAGGGAAGCGCAGCCTCCAAAAGAAGCGCGTCCTGGTCTTGACCGTAATAGTCGGGCCGGCGCCCAACCTCCTCAAAACCGCGCTCTTTATAAAGGGCAAGCGCCTCTTCATTTTCCGAGAAAACCTCGAGACTCGCGCGCTCTACGCCAAACATCTGGCCATCGTAGGTGACGCGCGCCAAAAGCTTCGTCGCAATCCCTTCTCGCCTGTGAGCAGGGGAAACAGCGATGTCCAAAATTTCAAAGGAAGCGCCTGAAAGCTGAGCGCCGGCAAAGCCTACCACCTCGCCGCCCTTGTGGGCAATCCACCAACTCGTTTTCAAGTCAACATTTTGAGGGTGCAGCGATTGCAGGAAAAGCTCGGGGCTCCAGGGAGTGTGCGCATCGTCTGCATACGTCGCCGCTTCCAATTGCGCCACGTCTGACACATCCGAAGATTTCATCGGACGGTACTGATAGGGCTCAGAGGCACTCTCCTCATCTACGCCCGTCAATGCAAAATTGTGCGGGCGCTTTTTGCCGCGCTCCTCAAGTTCATGTTCTTCCGCATCGCTTAGCCTCGTGTAAACAGGCAGCACAAGTTGCGGATTTCCAAAGGAGTGTTGAGGGGAAAAGGATTGTTTTAAAGATTGGTGCTCTTCAGATGGAGCGGCTGCTTCTTGCTCGTTTGCAGAAATCTCTCCGGAAACCCCCGACATCTCCGCCAGACCCTCAACCACGTCGCACCTAGAGAAAGCAGCATAAAGCAAACCCTCCGAGCTAGGCGCCCACAACTCCTCTTCCAAATAAAGCGAAAAGCCCGCCGCCTTAAAATCAGCGCCGAACTTCTTCAGGCCATCGCCTGTGAGCTGCAAATCTTCAAGCCCAGCATCTTTCCATTTGAGTATGCAAGCCGCAGTTTTCTCGACCGTCTCAATTTCAAACTCCCGAGAAACCCCTGTATCTTCCAGCGTATAAATACCGGGATAGACTTCGCCGCGCATTGCATCTTGCACGACCCCAAGGCGCCCGCGCACACCGGAAAGCCACGCTCGGTAAGCCACCGTATCAAGCGTCGAGGCCCCAATAAGAGGCTTGTTGGCGGCAAAGGCCAGACCCTTTGCCGTTGCGATGCCAATGCGCACGCCCGTAAACGAACCGGGTCCGCGCCCCACCACAAAAAGGTCGATGTCGGAAAAGGTGAGTCCCTGCTGGTCAAGCAGCTCTTTTGCTTTGGGGAGAAGCTCGACGTTGGCACGTCGGCGGCAAGAGGTATCCGCCTTTGTCTCAAGCTTAATGAAGGGAAGCTCTGCGAACTCCACGGAGCCCAGACCAACCACCAGCTCATCGGTTGCCGTATCGAATGCAAGAACTTTTTTCATGATAAAAAATCAAAAATCGCTTCTTATGTGTCGTGGTTTCCACACTCGCCCGATTTTCTCGGCCGTAACTTTCTCTCAATTATCTCAACAAACTCCCATTATATAGGGGCGATCATCGAGCTGCATGAAAAATGCGAGATATGCTACATTTTGTCCATGGATAAACTTGAAGAACTGAAACAAACCATTGAGGTGTGCCGACGTTGTCCTCTTTCCGAGACGCGCAACAAAGTTGTATTTGGCGGCTCAAATCCCACCGCTCGCGTTTTGCTTGCCGGCGAAGCGCCGGGCAAAAATGAGGACCTGAGCGGCGAGCCGTTCGTAGGTGCTGCCGGCAAAAAGCTGCAAGCTCTTTTGGACAAAGCCCAGCTCACGCGCGATGAAATTTTTATTGCAAATATCGTGAAGTGTCGCCCGCCTAAAAATCGCAACCCCAAGCCAAACGAACTTCGCGCTTGCTCACCCTATCTCGCCGAGCAAATCAAGATTATCCAACCCAAAATCGTCGTGACCCTCGGAACGTTCGCAAGCCAATTCATCCTGCAAACGAAAGAGCCCATCACTTCTTTGCGCGGCCGGATTGTCGAAGCTTCTAGTTCTGAGCGCCCCTTTGCCGTCCTTCCCGTTTTCCACCCAGCGGCAGCCATTTATGACCCCTCTAAGCAGCCTTTTCTCGAGAAGGACTTCGAACTTTTGCGAACATGGCTTGACGAAAGGGAGCAGCAATAACATGGAATCTTTGGCTTTCACCTCCAAGTCCCTGGGCGACACGTTCGCGCTGGCAAAAGCGTTCTCGGAAGTTTTGGGCCCAGAAAGCATCGTTTTTCTTTCTGGAGAGTTGGGAGCGGGAAAAACAGCCTTCGTGCAAGGCATTGCGCGCGCTTTAGGTTCTGAAAATCCTGTCACGAGCCCCACCTTTAATTTGATGCAGGAATACGATGTGCCTTCCGGCCAAACCATTTTTCACTTCGATCTTTATCGAATTGAAGATGAGGATGAGCTGGGTGAGACAGGCCTTTTAGATGTGGCAGGAATCGAAGGGCCAACGTTTATCGAATGGGGCGAGCCGTTCCAAAGTCTTCTTGGCGAGGATTTCTTTGAAATTAAGATTGAGCGCGTGGCCGAAGATGCTAACGCTGAAGCGGTTCCGAAAGATGCTAACGCTGAAAGCAATGATGCGGCCGCCGATAAAAACAACAATTCGACGGTTGCGAACAGCGACCACTTCAACCGCCTCTTTACGTTCTCCGCACACGGAAAAGAAGCAGAAAAACTTACGCGGGGATTTACATGTAAACTTTAGGCAGGCGCATGCCAAAATCGCAGGTAATCTCGTAGTTAATCGTTCCTGCCATCCGTGCCAGATTCTCGGCGGTAATCTCGTCGAAACCGTCTTTTCCCATCAAAGTCACGACCTTGCCCACCTTAACCGGATTGGTCGGAGCGTAAGCGCGATTCTGGTTGACCTCGACGGCAAACATGCACTGATCCATGCAAATCGATCCCACTTGACGATGGCGCTTGCCTGCCACGAGGACCTCCGCCTGGTTAGAGAAAATCCGATGATAGCCGTCGGCATACCCCAGAGGAACCGTCGCGATTTGAATGAAGGGGCGCGCGATGCGATAGTTCAGGCCGTAGGAAACACCCTCTCCCACTTCGGGCTGGGTGACGCGGTTAATCTTGGCGCGCACACTCATAACGGGCTCAAGATGGATTCCCTTGCTATCGAGCATCTTTTTGGTCAAAGGACTCGCATGCAAGCCGTACATTCCAATACCCACACGCACCATGTCAAAATGCGCCTCAGGGTGAAGAATGGTTGCCGGCGTATTGCCGCAATGGACGATGCCAGGGTCGAAACCGGCCGCTCGCATCTCGGTAATCGTTTCGCCAAATTTCTTTTTCTGGAGCTCAAAGTCCCAATCGTTCAAAAGGTCAGCGGTGGCAAATTGGGTAAAAGTGCCTTCCAAAACGAGGCCGCGATGAAAATCAAGACGGCGCAAGAGGTCGAGAACATCTTCGGGAGCGACCCCCGTTCTATTCATGCCGGTATCAATAACGAGGTGGTAAGTGCCAGACTTTCCGGCAGCAGCAGCTGCTTCTCCGTAAGCAAGACCAAACTCGAATTCGAAAAGAGCTGGGGTAAGGTCGTATTCGATGAGATCGGGAATGGCGGTTTCAGGAGGTTGCGACAGAACGACGATAGGAGACTCACACCCCGAAATACGCAGGTCTTTGCCCTCCTTAACCGTTGCCACGCCAAACATCGAGGCACCCGCAATTTTCATGACCTTAGTGCACTCTGCTGCCCCGTGACCGTAAGCATCGGCCTTCACCACAGCCATCATCTTTGTTTTAGGCCCCAGCAAATCGGAAAGCGCCTGCACGTTTCTGCGAAGCGCTTGCTTATCAATCTCAACCCAAGCCCAGCGGTCTTTGGGAGGAATATCTTTTGGAACAAATCCTCTGTTTTCGGCTTCTTCCATAAACCTTTTACTCTTCCATTTCCGAGGCCGCGCGAATCGTCGCCTTCTCTTCAACAGTATCAAGGGCAACGCCGACCTTCTCGACAATGTCGGAGGAAAGCGCACCGTAGGTTCCAAATTCTTCCGCTGCCAGATGCGCGGCGGTCGCTTGTGTCTCGCACGCCATCGCGCACATAAGCGCGAGGGAATCGCCCTCATTCATGTGGCGCGCCAAAAACGCGCCCATAATACCTGAGAGAATATCGCCCGTGCCTGCTGTTGCAAGAGCGATGGGACCCGGCTTGGGAAGGAGCGCGAGCTCCACGTTCACGCAAGCCGTCGCCTCCCCCTTGGCCACGACGCAGATGTCGGAGCCCCCGTCGGCCCAAACAATCCGGCGCGCCGCCTCCATCGACTCATCCAACGTTTTAAGCGGTTTATCAGCCATCCCCACCAGACAGCTCAGCTCTTTTCTGTGAGGAGTCAATATGAGAGGGGCTTCTCGGCGAATCAGTTCAGGGAAGTTGTCGATGCTATCAGTCGTCATGCGCGCCATCGAATTCAGCGCGTCCGCGTCGACGACAAGGGGAACTTTCGTTTCGAGAAGAGCGGTGACGAGTGAGACGGTATCGGCGGAAACGCCAAGACCAGGGCCTACAACAACCGCATCTCTGCTCTTGGCAAGTTGCAAAATGTCTTGCTTGGCACTCACCGCGAACGTGCCCGCCTCACTTGAGGCGACACCCAGAACGGGAATTGAAGAGAGGTGCGTGCGACACACCGTAGCAATACAGCTGGGAACGCAGAGGGTGACGTATCCCGCTCCGGCCCTTGCTGCCGCTTTTGCGGCTAGGACCGCAGCTCCCGGGTACTTTTTGGAGCCGGCCACCACGAGCACGGAGCCGCGTTTGAACTTATCAACGTCGGCGGTGGGAGATGGAATGACGTCGACGTAGTCTGCCATGTCGACGCGCCAGGCAACAGGGTCTGCATCCATAATGAGTTTCTCGGTCTGCTCTGCAAGAGGAGCCACCACAATGGCTCCGCAAGCGTCGCGTCCTTTTCCCGAGACAAGCCCCGGCTTCAGAGAAATCATAGTCACGGTAACCTCGGCCATGATGTAGGGCTCGGCCGCTTCTCCGGTTTGCGCAGAAAGGCCGCTTGGCACATCCACTGAAATCGTCTTGATGCCAGACTCGTTAATCGCATTAATCCATATATCGAAAGGCGCGCGAATGTCGCCATGGAAACCGGTTCCAAAGATGGCATCGATGGCCACGCTTGCGTCTTGAAGGCGGCGGTCGATGTCGTTTCTCGCAGGAGCAACAACGTAGGGAACGCCTGATTCCTGCGCACTCTTTGCAACCATTGCCTCTAAGGGCGCCTCGATTTCTGCAGGGTCTTCTATGCAAACAACCTCGACGGAGGCACCTGCGCGGTGCAGAAGCTCGGCTGCAACCCAGCCATCTCCGCCGTTGTTTCCGGGACCGACAAAAATAAGGACGTGGTCGACGTCTCCTAAATCGATGACTTCTTGAGCGGTTGCATGGCCAGCACGACGCATGAGCTCAGCTTGACTGACACCCGCCGCTGCTAAGTCGGCCTCCAAACGACGTACATCTTCAACATTTAAAACTGGTTGCATACGAAAACACCTCACTTATGTTCTTCGTTTTAGCTGCGTTACTTTGTGTGATCTTTCGTTTGGTGCACGAAAAATTTTCCGCCTCTCATTGTAGCCACAAATTCCGCTCTTAAGAGGCTGGGCTGGCTACATTTTTTCAAATCATGTACCGGGCAGGCGAGAATTCTTCAATCAAACGTCGCGGCGGAGGTGATACAACGGAGGCGGTGCCTGTTGCGCGGCGGCTGGGTAACCGTCTACATCTTTCCAAATTGAGCTGCAAGTTGAGCCTCCAGCTCGTCCAAAAGCGGGCGCGCGGCCTTAAAATCCTGAAGCATCTCCTCTTCAGGACTTTCCTGCTCGTTTTGTTTCGGGCGCACCGAAGGAGTAATAGCAACAGCATTGGCAACCGCAACGTCGGCGGTATGCGAGAGAGAGATGGCGACCTCGGTCACGTTTTGCGCCTCGGCAATCTCTTTCACACGTCCGAAAAGGTCCGCGTGTGGGCGGCCCTTTTCATCGATTCTGACCGAAATATCCTGCAAGTTATGCAGCCCCATGTCAAGAAACCCAATGCCAAGAGCTTTGAGGACGGCTTCGCGCGCGGCAAAGCGAGCCGCATAGGATTGCTCGGGATGAGGGCGCGCTTCGCAATAGATTATTTCGTCTTCCGTGAAAGTGTTGCGCTTGAAGGCGCGGCTCCTTTTAAGGGCGGCTGCCATGCTGGCAATCGGGACGATATCGACGCCGACCGCAGCCGTTTGAAACGCTGGTTCTTGTCTGTTTTCTGAATCCACGAAGTTGCCTTTCTGGCGAGCTTTTTACAAGCGCTCTGCCCTACTCAACCGTGACCGACTTCGCGAGGTTTCTCGGCTTGTCGATATCACACCCACGCGCAAGCGCCACGAAACGGGCGAGCATCTGCAGGTGCACGACGCCAATGATGGGCGTGTAGTATTCGGGAGCGGGCGGAACGAGAAGAAGATAGTCGCTGAGCTGCGCTATCTTTTGGTCGTTATCGGTGGCAAGCGTGATGACGGTTGCGCCGCGGGCCTTCACTTCTTCGATATTAGAAATTGTTTTGTAGCGCACATGGTCGTCGGGACAAACCACCACGACAGGAAAGCCGTTGTCGATTAAAGCAATCGGGCCATGCTTCATCTCGCCGGCGGGATAGGCTTCGGCATGAAGATAGCTTATTTCCTTCAACTTCAGCGCACCTTCTGCCGCTGTTGTTGCCCCAAAACTGCGGCCCAAGAAAAGAGCGGATTGCGCGTCGGTGAAGGCCGGTGTGGCCGCTTCATCTTGCCAAGCGCGCGTGAGAACTTCTTCGATAAGATCGGGCACGCGCTGAAGCTCTTCAAATTTATTCTCGACCTCACGAGGTCCCATCATGCCGGTTTTCTCGGCCAGGAAAAGAGCGAGCAAAACACTGGCAACCATCTGAGCAGTATAGGCTTTGGTAGAGGCAACAGAAACCTCGGGGCCAGCCTGCACGTAGACGACGGCGTCCGCCTCACGGGCGGCACTGGATCCGATAACGTTGGTGATAGCGAGGACCTTCGCACCGGCCGCATGCATCTTGCGAGCAGAGGCAAGCGTATCGGCCGTTTCTCCGGACTGCGTGATGATGACGCAGAGAGTATGCTGTGTGACGAGCACCTCTTCGTAGTTGAACTCACTTGCCTGCTCCACCACCACAGGAATCTTTGCCCAGGTCTCAATCAACGTGCGCGCGATGAGGCCAACGTGGTAAGAAGTTCCGCAAGCAACGATATAAATGCGGTCGATTGCCGCGATTTCTTTAGGCGAGATGTTCAGCTCATCCAGACGAATCCCCTCTTTTGTGAGGCGGTCCTTCAGAAGGCGGCGGATGGCTTCGGGTTGCTCGGCTATCTCCTTTGCCATGAAGTCGGGGTAGCCCCCCATCGTGGCCGCACTAGCATCCCAATCGATATCGAAGGTGTCGGGCTTCTTGACAAGAGCGCCATCAGATTCAAAAACTTCGATGCGTGCTTGCTCGCCTTTGGCACGCGTCGCATCGTAGCTCAGGTGCGCCAACTGGCCGTCTTCAAGATTGATAACGTGGCTCGTAATACCGGCCAGGGCGGTGACGTCGGAGGCAGCGTAGGCGCCGGTGTCGGTCGTGGCAAGCACGAGCGGAGATCCCGAGCGCGCCACGTACAACTCATGCGGGGCGTCCACTTTTATGACGGCAATGGCCCAGGAGCCCACCATGCGAGACGTCGCTAGTTGCAGCGCCAGTAGAAGGTCGCCTTTCGCTTCACGCTTCAGGTTTTCTTCGACAAGGTGCGCGATGACCTCGGTGTCAGTGGTGCTTTTGAAGTTGTGGCCGGCCGCTTCTAGCTCGGCTCTGAGCTCTTGATAATTTTCGATGATGCCGTTATGAACAACGGAAAGAGTGCCGAAGCAATCCGCGTGCGGATGGGCATTCGTGTCGCTGGGCTCACCGTGAGTCGCCCAACGCGTATGCGCGATGCCGGTCGTAGGCGTTGTGTCGAACTTCTTGCAAAGCTCAGCCAGCGCGGCGACGCGCCCCTTGCATTTAATCTGTTCAATCTTTCCCTTCTCGCCGAGAAGGGCAACGCCGGCTGAATCGTATCCGCGATACTCCAGCGTCATCAGGCCATCAATTAAGAAAGGAAGCGCTTCATCCTTCCCGGTATATCCAACGATTCCACACATATTAGCCAGCCACTTTTTCAATCGCAACGGCCACACTTTGCGCAATGCGCTTAGCGTCCTCTTTTTTCTCGGCCTCAACCATGACGCGCAGCAAAGGCTCGGTGCCGCTGGCGCGCACGAGAAGGCGGCCATTTTCGCCCAAGTCCTTCTCGGCTTGAACAATGGCGGCTTTTACGTCTGCGTTTTGGAGAGTCGCGTCTTTCTCTACCACCTCGACGTTGATGAGGGCCTGCGGGAAAAGCGTGACGGGACGGGCCAGCTCAGAGAGCGTTTCTTTCTCCGCACGCATCGCCTCCATCACGCGGAGGCTCGTCATGATACCGTCTCCTGTCTTTTCAATGTCCCCAAAGATGATGTGGCCGGACTGCTCGCCGCCCAGAGAGAGCGACTTCTCGCGCATCTTGGCGTAGACGTTTTTGTCGCCGACGTCGGTGGTGATGTAGTTGATTTTTGCGAGCTCAAGCGCCTTCAGAAAACCGAAGTTGCTCATGATGGTCGGCACGACCGTGGCCGCCGTTAAGCGACCGTGTTTGTTGAGATAGCGCCCGCAAATGTAGAGGATAAGGTCGCCGTCAATGACGTGACCATTCTCATCAACGGCCAGGCAGCGGTCGGCGTCTCCGTCGTAGGCAAACCCTACGTCAAGGCTTTGCTCGACAACGAGACGCTGCAGATTTTCGATGTGAGTGGATCCGCAATTGACGTTGATGTTGAAGCCGTCGGGTGCGGCATTGATGATGCGAACGTCTGCGCCTAGCGCGTCAAAAACGGGCTTTGCCACCGAGCTTGCTGCTCCATTTGCGCAATCAAGCCCGACTTTTACCCCTTGCAAGCTAAAGTTGGCGCTTGCAACGAGGTGAGCGATGTAGCGATTGCGCCCCTGCATGTAGTCGATGGTGCAACCAATTTCGTCACCCGTGGCCAGCGGAATCTCGAACTTGTCGTCGATGTAGTCCTCAACTTGGCAAAGAACATCCTCGTCCATCTTGAAACCCTCGGAATTTACCAGTTTTATGCCGTTATCCGAGAAGGGATTGTGCGAAGCGGTAATCATAATGCCGCAGTCGAACTGGCCATCCAACACCTCATAGCAGACGCCGGGCGTGGGGATGACGTGGAGCATGTAGACGTCGGCGCCACTGGCAACAAGGCCTGCGACAAGGGCAGACTCGAACATGTAGGAGGAGCGACGCGTATCTTTTCCAATTACAATGCGGGCCTTCTTACCCTTTTCAAGCCCGTAGTGCCAGCCGACGTACCGGCCAATCTTGAAGGCCTGCTCGACGTTGAGCGTCTCGTTGGCAGCTCCTCTAAATCCATCAGTTCCAAAATATTTCATGTGCTTGTTTCCTCTTTAAACGATGCTCTGAGCCGGCCGGCGCCTCGTTGTGCGCGACTCAGTACGAGCAAATTCAACTTTTCTATTTTCTCACACCGAGCGGGCTTTTTGTAGCCTTCCTTTTAAACGGAGCTGCTCAACTCGCGGCAAATTTTTTCCATGTTCCATTAATTGTGAGAATCAAGCCTCAGTTCGCGGACCTAGCGCGCGAGTTGAGCAGGCAAACAAAAGAACGTTTGGAAGTCTCTGATTGAGTCTATGATTCTCTAATCTTAAGAAGGGTTATACAAAAGACGGCAAACATGATCCCCAAGCAACTGAGGCCTTTTCACTTCGACTTGTTTTTTGGAAGAGTTTCTGTGTTTCAAGAAAGAACGGTTTATGCTCCCCGACATGGCAACGTAGATGATAAAAAAGCCTTTACGCGTTCAGAAAAAACTGGAAACGCACAACAAAACGGGCCCGAGATTTTCTTCTCGGACCCGTTCTTTTTAAAGGAGATTGTTAGAGGCTGCTCGATACTATTTTGCTATGTTTCTAAAAAATACTAATAAAAAAATTCGTAGGAAAAGAAGTTAGATTCTTTGCAAAATTTAAAGCGGTCTCATCCATATAACCATATATAACTCTATGTTATCCCCCGGATTGGCAACGTGCATAGAGGCTCCGTGGTTGACACCATCAGCCGTTATATAGTTTCCTGTTTTTTCAGAGCGCATGGCGACTTTCCAGACTTGGGCTCCTACCTGCAAACAATCAATAGAAGAAGGAAAAGAGAAATCATGTTCACCGCAATACTCAAGAAATTGAAATTCAAATCGTTGCCAATCCTTATCCCCAGAATAAAATTTGGAAGTGCCACGCAATTTTTTGCCGGCGTCTCCTGATTTGTCGGCCACTTCAAGCATCTTAAAGATGTTCTTGTTGCCTTTTGAATCATCCATGAGGGTGTAGGCACTATTGCCCCACTTTCCCTGATAACGGTTTGAGTCCTTTGGATGAAAGCGGGGAACCGTAAGCTTTAAATCCGAAATTCCATCGCCGCGGAAAGAATGGGTTGAGCACGCGGGTGAGTGGTTTGAAGCACCATTATTATTGATGCCTAATGAATACCAGCCATGTGAGGACAAATCGTAGTTTACAAGAGCTGGATCACCCGCAATCAGAGCAAAATTACAATTTGATATATCCACTTCGCCTGCATTCGCTTTGTTAACAGGAAAGAACGAGAAAGCCATGATAAGACCGAGAACGACGCCGAAAAGGCCGCCGACTCTACGGGTAAGTTTCTTCTCTTTTTGCAGTTTCTCTTGGAACTTTTGAAGTTTCACTGTTGCTTCCTTTCTTTTGGTTTTTTTGTTCATTTGCATATCCAAATGATAGAAGAAGTTTAGACGTTCTTGGGGTCCATTTCAATAGAAAAAAATGCAAAATCGCGCCCAAAGCCGATCGCAACAAAACGGGCCCGAGTTTTTCTTCTCGGACCCGTTGTTTTGGAACAGGTCTTGAAATAATTTATGAGCCTTTTCTTCGCAAATCTTAAGAAAGCAAGAGAATTAATAAATGCAGTGCTCCGACGCCCAAACAATCATCCATAAATCTGTGTTTTCTCCAGAATTGGCAACGTGCATAGAGGCTCCGTGGTTGACACCATTAGCCGTTATATAGTTTCCTGTTTTTTCAGAGCGCATATGGACCTTATAAAGATGCCCGTCTATATAATGATGTTCATGCTGACCGTCGGCCGTTACTTCAAAGGTGAGTATTCCTCTATCTTCAGCAAACTCAAACTCAAATCGTTGCCAGTCTTTATCCCCAGAATAAAATTTGGAAGTGCCTCGCAATTTCTTGCCTGCATCTCCGGATTTATCGGTCACTTCAAGCATTTTAAAGGTGTTTTTGTTGCCAAAGGAATCATCCATCAAGGTGTAGGCTCTGTTACCATACTTTCCATTGTAGGATTTTCCGCCCTTTGGGTGAAAACGCGGTACACTGAGGTTGTAGCCCCACCCATCGGAAGTTCGAGACATATCATGGGTTGCTTCTGCAGGTGAGTGATTAGTAGCGCCATTATTTTTGATGCCCAATGCACAGCCACAGTTGACAAGATTGTAATGTGCAACCGCTGGGTCGCCAGCAAGAAGAACAAAGTCTTCATTTGACAAATCCACGTCTAAGGCCTGCGCTTGATTAGCAGGAAAGAATGAGAAGGCCATAATAAGACCGAGCACAACCCCAAAAAGACCGCCGGCTCTTCGAATAAGCTTCTTTTCATTGCTCAGTTTCTCTTTTAATTTCCGAAATTGCATTCCAGTCCCCTTCCTTCAGTTTTTTTGTTGGAATTAATAAACTTTATGAGGTTTCGACCAAACGACCATCCACAAATCTATATTATCTTCAGGTCGAGCAATCCGCATAGGATTTCCATTTTGAGTGCCAAGGCTCGCAATATAGTTCCCTGTCTTCTCAGAGCGCATATGGACCTTATAAAGATGCCCGTCTATGGATTTAGCCTGGCCGAATTTGCCTACGTAAAAAGATTTAACGCCACTGTCTTCAATGAACTCAAACTCAAATCGTTGCCAATCCTTATCTCCAGAATAAAACTTGGAAGTACCACGCAGTCTCTTGCCTGCATCTCCTGATTTATCGGTCACTTCAAGCATTTTAAAGATGTTTTTGTTGCCATAAGAATCATCCATGAGGGTGTAGGCTCTGTTGCCGTACTTTCCATT
The DNA here is from genome assembly GCA_947426865.1 of uncultured Coriobacteriaceae bacterium. Classification (GTDB taxonomy): domain Bacteria; phylum Actinomycetota; class Coriobacteriia; order Coriobacteriales; family Atopobiaceae; genus MGBC105563. The sequence goes on from CANEFS010000008.1 coordinate 21,603, forward strand.
GTAGGATTTTCCGCCCTTTGGGTGAAAACGGGGAATATCGACACTGTAATCACCGAACATTGTACTCCAGTTGGGCAAGCCATGGGTAGCCTGAGCAGGAGAATGGTTTGTAGCGCCGTTATTGTGAATACCTAAGGCCTTCCAATCAGAGTGACTTTCAAAGTCATAGTTGATATCCGCGGGGTTGGCACCGAGCAGAATGAAGTCTTCATCAGAAATATCGACATCTAAAGCATTCGCTTGATTTGCGGGAAAAAACGAAAAGGCCATAACCAGACCGAGAACAACACCAAATAGGCCACCGATTCTACGGGTAAGTTTCTTCTCATTGTGGAGCTTCTCTTTGAACTTCTGAAATTTCACCTTTGCTTCCTTTCTTTAAGTTCCTTAGTTTTTTTCATTTGTTTATTCAAATGAGGCTCTAAGTATAAATATTTATGCCGTCTGTTGCAATCAACTACACCAAAAAAAGGCCTCTCCTCCAGCTTGACCACAAAAAACCCCTGCTCTGCAGGGGCTTTCCAAACAAATTGGTTTGTTATCTCGCGCGATTTTCTCGGAAAGAAAATGGTGCCCTTCGTAAGATTGGAAAAGCGTCGCACAGGAAGGCGCTTCGCAAAACCTAGCGCTTCGAGAACTGCGGGCGCTTGCGGGCCTTTTTCAGACCGTACTTCTTACGCTCGACCGCACGAGCGTCACGCGTCAAGAATCCGGCATGCTTCAGGTCGTGGCGGTAATCGCCGGCGTCGAGAAGGGCGCGCGAAATACCCAAACGGACAGCTCCGGCTTGGCCGGAAATGCCGCCGCCCGTGCAGGTGACGATGACATCGTATTGCTTTTGCGTGTCGGTAACTTTGAAAGGCGCGAGGGCTGTATCGACAAGTTGCTGGCGCCCAAAATAGGCAAGAGCATCTTTTCCGTTGACGACAAATGCCCCTTTACCTGGTGCAAGACGCACGCGGGCAATCGCCTCTTTACGACGGCCGGTTCCGTAATAGAGCGTCCCGTTCTTCTTTTTACTCGTTTTAGCTGGCATTTATGCCTCCAGATTGATTTTCTCGGGATTTTGAGCAGCATGAGGATGCTCAGATCCGGCGTACACTTTCAGTTTCGAAAACTGCTTGCGGCCCAGCGTGTTGTGGGGAAGCATTCCCTTGACGGCGTGCTCGATGACGCGCTCCGGGTGCTTTTCCATAGCCTCCTGGAAGCTTTCCGTCTTGAGTCCGCCCAGGTAACCTGAGTAACGCCAGTATTCCTTTTGTAGCGCTTTGTTGCCGGTAAGCTGGACCTTATCGGCGTTGATGACTACAACGAAATCCCCCGTATCAGTGTTGGGCGTAAATTGCGGCTTGTTCTTTCCGCGCAAAATGTCAGCAACGCGCGTTGCAAGGCGGCCAAGAACGGCACCGTCGGCGTCGATAAGCACCCATTTACGTGCTACTTCGCCTGGTTTTGCATATTGAGTCGATTTCATGTGGACTCCTTCTTTTCCTACATCTTTTGTGAGTTTACGGGGCTCTGCAAAAGAAGCACGCACGATTGTACACTAATTTAGGAATTTTTGTATCGACTTCAGCGCCGCATTTGCCTGACGGCGTCCGTCTATGTAAAGGCGGAGCAAATCTTCTCCGCCTTGGCCGAGAAGAGACAAGTTGACTGGCTTCGACGGTGCGATGACGATAGCTTTTCCTGCTGATTCGAGCTCGAAGATGAATTTGCGCTGCGCGTTGTAGCGGGCAGGGCGCGTTTTTAAGGCTTCGAGAAAATAGGGGTACGAATGGTAACGTTTGGACGCGACCGACATGAGCGAATAACCTTCCGGGCGCACATAGCCTCTATCCTGCGTTAATACGACAACGAGTTTCTTCGCGCCGTCGGCCAAGGCCTTCTCGACAGGAATCGAGTCGGTAGTGCCACCGTCCAACAAGCGCTTTCCTTTGTACTCCACGATTTCTGAGAGCGTAGGCAAAGACGAGCTAGCAATAACCGCATCCATGTCACGCGGGAGCTTCTCGACATTAAGATACACGGGCGTTCCAAACGTCACATCCGAGGCAACGACCGTGTAAGGAATCTTATTTTTGTTGAACGTATCATAGGAAAAGGGGTCGATGTCGTTGTTGATGTCTTTGAAAATGAACTCGCGCCCCATGACGTTTCCCGTTTTCGCGAGAGAATAAAAGCTGAAAAAGTCGGGGTTATCACGGAAGGCAAGAACATCTCGGCAGAAGCGGCCGGTGTCGTGGGCGAGAAAATTCGTGCCGTTGATGGCCCCCGCTGAGACGCCGTAGACGTGGGAGAAGTTCGTGAGTTGGTTCTCGAGAAGAACATCGATGGCTCCTCCCGTGAACATGCCGCGCATGCCGCCGCCCTCAAGCACGAGGGCTACGTCGTTGGAGCAGAGATTGGCGCTAGGGTTGGCGCTGGCTCCCCCCTTTTGGGTTCGGACACTTCTGTTGCTTTGCGTTTTTCTTCCAGGCATGAAAAGCTTCCTTCTCTCTTTTGGTTCGCGCGGGCGGGCGGCTGCGGGCGGTGGCGGTTACGCAGGCCCTTCTCGGCCGGCTAAAAGCGGCGGCTCCGTGAGCCTTTCTCGGCATAAAAATCCCCATGGACCGAGGCTCGCTTCGTGTGTTGTTTTGTACACGCTTTGACATTATAAGGGCGCAACTTTTAACTTGCATCAAAATCCTCTAAAATAAGGCAGTTTCTCAGAAGCAAAAACGAGGCCGGAACCAAGGAGAAATTTTTTATGTCTTCAAAACTTAAAGAGGGACGCTTTGTCACGAGCTCTTCGAACCTCTCTCGAGAAAGAGCACAAGGGCGCTACAGCAAAAAGCGGAAAGTGCGCAAGCGCAAAAGCGTCACGAAAATCGTTTTGACCACGGTTGCCGCCTCCTTCGCCGCCGCGGTTTTGGGACTGGGGGTTTTCCTTTTTGGTGTTCAAGCCCTTCTGGGACAAGGACTTGATACAAATCTTTTTGGTGTTTTGACCGACTCCTCGATTCATCAACCTTTCTACATGCTGCTTTTGGGCACCGACAAATCCAACGAGCGCGCACAGTCGGCCGACTTTGGCGAGTCTGATTCTGCCTACCGCACCGACTCGATGATTTTGGCGCGCCTGGATCCGCCGGAGAAAAAAGTTACGCTGATCTCTATAGAGCGCGACACGCTGGTCGACCTTGGAAAGTACGGAAAGCAAAAGATTAACGCGGCCTACTCCATTGGCGGAGCGGCAATGGCCGTCAAAGAAGTGAGCGAGCTGGCAGGCGTTCCCATTGCCCACTATGCCGAGATTAACTTCGACGAGTTCGTCTCTGTCGTCGACACGATTGGCGGTATCGACGTCAATATTAAAGTGGACCTGAAGGACAACTACGCTAACCTTGACATTAAAAAAGGCGAGCAAACCCTGGACGGCACCACCGCCCTTGCTTTGTGCCGTGCGCGCCACGCCTACGAGGCTTACGGATCCGGCGATTACTACCGGGCCTCGAACCAGCGTATGATTTTGGGGGCGATTGTCAAAAAGGTGTTGGCCTCAAATCCCTTCACGCTGGCAGGCTCTGTTACCACCCTTGCCAAGAGCGTAACAACCGATTTGAACGTTTCCGAGATTCTGGCTCTCGCCTACTCCTATCAGGGCTTCGACCCGGCAACGGATCTGTACTCGGGCCTGGAGCCAACCACCTCTAAATACATCAACGGCGGTTGGTACGATCTTGTTGACGAAAAGGCGTGGAAGACTATGATGCAGCGCGTGAATGCGGGGTTGTCCCCGTACAAAGATGCGAGTGAGGATTTTACGCTTAACGTCGCTGGCGCCGATTCCGCCTACTCAAATCCTGGGGAATAGAGCTCTATTTGCGTTCGATATGGCGCCATATCGCCTTGTAGATTTCCATGATGGGCAAGATGAGAAACGCAAGCCCCAACGCAAGCAGATAGTTAATGAGGTCAAGCTCTGCAAAGCCAAAGAGATGAGCCAGCAGCGGCACCTCAATGACCACAGTCGTTAAGACAAGCGATAAAGCAAACGCTCCCCAAAGCCATCCGTTTTGTTCTTTCAATTTGAAAAGGGATTCTCGACGTGAGCGCATATTGAAAGAGTGGAACATCTCTGTCATGGAAAGGGTCAAAAACGCCATCGTAATTCCCTCTTTGCCAAGGGAGGGCGAAGCGATGACATTTGCCAAGTCGAACGTGTGGTACTCAACGTAGTGACCAATGAAATAGCTCACGAGGGTGATGAGGGCGATGACGATTCCTTGGAAGGCGATGTCGAAGCCCATGCCGTTTGCAAAAATTCCATCACTTGCTTTTCTCGGCTTGCGGCGCATGATGTTTGGCTCGGCATTTTCCATGCCGAGCGCCAGGGCCGGAAGTGAGTCGGTGATGAGGTTAATCCAGAGGAGCTGGACGGGTTCGAGAATGACAAAGCCAATAAGCGTTGCGATGAAGACAACCACGACCTCGGCGATGTTTGAGGAGAGCAAGAATTGAATCGCTTTCCTAATGTTGTCGTAGATGCGTCTGCCCTCTTCTGCGGCGGCAACGATAGTCGCAAAGTTGTCGTCTGCTAGCACCATGTCGGCCACATTCTTTGTCACGTCGGTGCCGGTGATGCCCATGCCAATACCGATGTCTGCGCGCTTAATGGAAGGCGCGTCGTTTACACCGTCTCCGGTCATCGCCACGATTTGGTCCTGTTTTTTCCAAGCCTCGACGATGCGCACCTTGTGCTCTGGCTGGACACGGGCGTAGACGCCGTAGTTCTTAATGTGGTCGGCGAGCTCCTCATCCGAAAGTTTGTCAAGGTCTGCGCCGGTAATCGCTTCTTTTTTGCTCTCAATAATGCCGAGCTCTTTCGCGATGGCAATGGCGGTGTCGATGTGGTCGCCGGTAATCATGACCACGCGGATACCTGCTGCCTTCGCCTCTTCAATCGCCGGACCAACCTCTTTTCGCACAGGATCAATCATGCCGCAAAGACCAATATAGGTGAGGTCAGTCTCGAGGGCTGCGGGCATGAAAGCCTCCGGAAGCGTTTGATAGTGTTTCTCAGCAGCGCAGAGGACGCGTAGAGCCTCTTCTGTCATGCCTTTGTTTTCGTCGAGAATAGCTTGGCGAACATCGTCAGTGAGAGGCTTTGCCTCATTGCCGTCCAAATAGTGCGTGCACCTTTTGAGGACCTCGTCGGGGGCGCCTTTCGTGTACTGGACGAAGTCGTCGGCCTCGCCTTTCACAACCACGCTCATCATTTTGCGGTTGGAATCGAAGGGCGCCTCGCCCACGCGGACGAACTGCGTATCGAGGTCGCTCTTGAGAAGCCCTTGCTTTGCCGCGTCGGTTACGAGGGCTGCTTCTGTCGGCTCGCCTTGCGCGTGGCCTTGGAGGTTTTTCTGCGAAGAGGGCTGTTCGGAGGTATCTGGTTTCTGAGAGGCGTTGGCCGCGAGGTTTTTCTTGGAGGAGGCGGGGATTTCGGAGGAGGTTTTCTCGGAGGGAGCGGCCGTTTCGGAGGAGGTTTTCTCGGCATCTTCTACCCACTGCGCGTCGCTTGCGAGCGCCATCGCTTTTACGAGCTCGGTCTCGTTTTTGCCCGTATGGCGCACGACCGTCATCTGGTTTTGCGTAAGCGTACCCGTCTTGTCAGAGCAAATGACCTGCGTGCAACCGAGGGTCTCAACCGCTGTCAGCTTTCTCACAATGGCCGAGCGCTTGCTCATCTTCGTCACCCCAAGCGAGAGCACAATCGTCACGACCGCGACGAGCCCTTCAGGGATGGCGGCGACCGCAAGTGAGACGGCCACCATAAAAGTGTTCATCATAAGCTCGGGGTTTTGGAGGAACTCTGCGCCGTGGCGGAAGAAATTGATAAGGAAGATGAACGCGCATATTACGATGACACCGATGGTGAGAATTTTGGAGAGCTCGGCGAGCTTTTGTTGGAGCGGCGTTTTTTCGTCTTTTGCCGTCGAGATTGAGGTGGCAATCTTTCCCATCTCGGTACGCATCCCGGTCTCAACCACAACGGCGCGCCCGCGGCCGTAGACCACCGTTGAGCTCATATAAGCCATGTTTTTGCGGTCACCCAGAGGGATGGGGCTGCCGTCTTTTTCAATCTCGATTTTTTCAACCGCTTTTTCAACCGGCACGGACTCGCCTGTCAGCGACGACTCTTCAACCTTTAGGCTGGCCGCTTCTAAAAGCCGGCAATCCGCCGGGACAGCGTCTCCCGCTTCGAGAAGAACGATGTCGCCAGGGACGAGCTCGGCGGAGCTGATCTCTTGCGGCTTTCCATCGCGAATCACGGTCGAGGTGGCCGCCGTCATTTTTTGCAGCGCTTCGAGGGCTTGTTCTGCTTTCGATTCTTGCACCACGCCAAGCACCGAATTGAGCACGACGACGAAAAGAATGATGATGACCTCCGAAATGTCGTTGTCACCCTGAAGAGCCCCGGTGACCGCCGAAACAATGGCGGCGACAATCAGAAGAATAATCATGGGGTCTGCCAGCTGCTTCAAAAAGCGCGAAATGAGCGATTCTCTCTTGCCCTTTTCGAGCTCATTGGGGCCAAATTTCTCCAAGCGCTTTTTTGCCTCTTCTTTCGTAAGGCCATGCCTCGCGCTGACAGAGAGTTCTTTTAAAACGTCTTCTGCAGATTGGAAATGGGCTTGGTTTTCTGAATGGTTTTCTGAATGGCTTTCAGAATGGTTTTCAGGATGGTTTTCTGAAGATGTTTGCTTGGTTTTTTGAAGGTCACTCATTGGTGTAAATCTTTCACTTGTGTGTTCGTTTTTGTATCTATTTTTATTCCTTTATTGGATTTTGCTTGCGTATAAATTTTTCCCGTTTTTTTAGCGTACATGATTAAAGTTTTTTCCCTTTTTGAAGCGTTTTGAACGTTCGCTTTAAGTACCTTTTAAGTGTTCGTGCGAAGTGCGCGTCTTTTAATTTTGCGTCACTTTTCTCATTCTAGGGTACAAAGAAATAAACTAAAAAAAGCGAGGTAAGGAAACGCGCATGAAAATTCTTTTCTACGATACGTACGACTACGATAAAAAATCTTTTGAGGAACAGCTCAAAAACTTTCCTGGCATTGAGATTGATTATTTAGAAGCCGATATCAATCCTATGACCGCTCCTTTGGCCAAGGGCTACGATGCGGTCTGTGCCTTCGTGAACTCTAATCTTGGCGCGATGTCGCTTGAGATTTTGGCAGGTCTTGGCATCAAGCTTATTCTGATGCGTTGCGCTGGCTTTGATGCCGTGAATCTTGAGACGGCAAAGCGCCTTGGCATGACAGTCCTTCGCGTTCCTGGCTACTCCCCCGAGGCAATCGCCGAGCACGCCATGGGTCTTGCGCTTGCGGCCGACCGTCACATCGTAAAAGGCTACAACCGTGTTCGCGAGAATGACTTTGCGCTCTCCGGGCTTCTCGGCACGACCTTACACGGAAAGACGGCAGGCATCGTTGGCACGGGAAAAATTGGTGCCGCGATGTGCAAGATTGTCCACGGTCTTGGCATGGACGTTCTTGGCTTCGATGTCCATCCCAACCCCGAGCTTGATTTCGTGACCTATGTTGAGCTTGATGAACTTCTCGAGAAGTCCGATTTGATTTCTCTGCATTGTCCCCTCCTCGAGTCGAACTATCACATGATTGATAAACGCGCGATTGCGAAGATGAAAGACGGCGTCATTTTCGTCAACACAGCACGCGGTGGCCTCGTGGATACGAACGATTTGATTGAAGGTATCCGGACGCAAAAAATTGGTTCGTGCGGCATCGATGTTTACGAAGAGGAAGAGCCGAACGTCTTTAGGGATCGCTCGAGTGCGGTGTTTGAGTCAGTTATCTCCAGGCTGTGCGCGTTTCCAAACGTCGTCATTACGAGTCACCAAGCATTCTTTACCAAGGAAGCTCTGGCCTCTATCGCCGATACAACGCTTGAGAACGCTCGGGCTTTTGCCGAGGGAAAAATCGATGAGGTGCCTGCTCCTAATGTCGTTGTCTAGTTCATTTCCGAGAAAAGCTCGTTCTTTTGCAAGGCCATCTGTGCCCTGGCTTATGTCGTAAAACAAGGGTTGCTGATTGAGAGCAAGCCAAGGCAAAGTATTTGAGAAGCGCTCCAGACACGCCCGCGCTTTTACGCAACTTGCCACGCGACAAGGAGAAAAATTTCTCTTCACTTTTATAACGCGTCCCTCCTCATCCAAAAATGCCACGTCAATTTTTCTTCGCATAAAAAACGTATGAATCGAGCGGCAGGGTGAAAAAAGCATCGGTGGCGGGTCGAATCTTTTCTCGGCTTGAAAAGGAATGAGGCCGAAAAGTTTTTGTAAAAACGTGGCCGCTACGCAAACCTCAAGGACTGGTTTGGACTCCGTCTTATCCACTGTCCACTCCTAAACCAGAAGAACCAATGTCGAGAACAAGATCTGTTTCGTGAGTAAGCTCGAAAGGCGTGTTGAGGCCGACGCCCGATATTGAAAAAGAAGAAGGCTGGGGCTTGTAACGCATCAGGCACTTCATTCTAACCCGGGTGGGATTGAGCGTGAAAATGGCGTCTGTTTTCGAAGCGTCCAAATCCGTAATGGAAACCTCCACTTGAACGGCCTCCCCCATTGCCTGCTTCAGTTTCTCCTCAATCTGCGCCTTTGCTGAGGCACTACTTTGCTCAGCGGACGGGGCGACGCCGTGAGAGGTAATCATGTCCTGGGACACGCGGTCGAACTTAGCGCAGAGCGACGAGAAATACCCAAGATTGATAATGATGAGGGCTGAAACGATAACGACGGGGATAAGAAAAGCAAGTTCCACCGTCATCTGACCTCCCTCGTTTTGAAAGCGGCCGATAAAAGAAGAGTGCTTGTGAAGGGCGGCACGCCCTAAGGCTCTGTCCTTAGTTACGTGTTCGTTTCGCATTCGTCTTTCATCACCTCTTTTTTAAAACTCGAAAGATTTTCCACAAGGCCCTTAGGAAACCCCTTGGAAAAACCCTTCATAAAAACTTCCAAAACCCCTCATAAAACCCCGAGCAATTTTTTTACAGAAATAGTAAGCGGGATTTTGATAGAGGTGCCGGGGATGGGAAGGTCGGCAATAGAAATCTCTTCTTCGCCAAACGACTCGCTCACTTGTCGAGAAAAACTCGCCAAAAGGTCACCCAGACTGCCCGAACTTGGAAGAGCTTGGACGACATCGGACATGCGACTGATGTCGAATCCATCTTTGCTCAGTATGTCTTGCGTATTGCAAAGAACCGGCTTTCTTAAACGCAAATCTGCGGGCTCTAACCCCAGTGCCGAGACAATGGAGGACAACTTGTTCGAGAGCCAACCCGCCAACGGACCCGCGGCCGCCGCCCTCAGCCCATCAAAAAGTGAATTGCCCACGTCGCTGATCTTCCCGAAACCTGCTTGGTAACCCACGAGAAGACTGGACCAAACGCCGCAAATTCCGTCGAAGATAGAGCCCAATGCCCCACCAAAATCTTCGTCTTCTGTAGCATCGGCCGCTTTCGTGCCCTCGAAAAAGCGCGCGAGGACGGTGTTCTCGGCAGAGTTCGCATCGACCGCCAGCGTGGCCCCTGCTATGGCAACACCTTCAGGAAGCGGCTGCGTTTTCGAAAATGCCGTCTCGAGGGCTTGCGGCAAATCGGTCTCGCCCCTTACCACGACTCCAATCACACCCCACGCTCCCGGTGGACAGATGCGGGGCCGCTTGACCCCCAGCGCCTTGATTGCCTTGTCAAAAGCGTCGGCACCTTCCTCTGCAAGCCCCTTCATCTCTTTCATTTCCTGCTCGTACTTGTTTTTTGCGTCTTGATATTTCTTCGACTCCTCGACGACGATACGCCAATAATGCTCGTAGCCATTGTTTATATTCGTCGAGGCAGACGCAGTCTTTCCCATCGCGGCCACGTCAAACTGGCAGACCGAACAAAGGCCGAACCCGACGCTTTCCGCCTCACTCAGCGTCGCGCTCCCACTCAGTCCGTGCGCCCCCGGGCAGGCGCTGTAGGCATGAAGGATGCTTTGGCCTCCTTCGCTACTTTTGGGCCAGGTCGTCTCCGAGAAAAGCTTGCTCGCTTTGGTTTCCTCCGTATTGTGCGGAAGGTCGGGAAGCGATAAGGAAACGGTGCCATCCGCGTTTTCGATGTAGTAGCCCGCTTGCATTTCTTTGGCTGCAAACTGATAGAAGGCCTTTCGCATGGCGGAGTTTGACTGCTCCTCCACCGAACTTGTTGCGGCAGTTTCTAGAGCTGCGCGTGCCTGATAATAGGCGCGGCTTCTCGAAAGAGCGACCCCAAACGACCAGTTATCAGGAATGGCGTAGTGGGGATTTTGGGCAGGACTTAAATGCGCAAGAGAATCTGCTCTCGAGCGCATGCAATACGGGTCGTCGATGCAATCTGCGCGCCAGGCGCGTTCCTGCGCCTCTTTCATCTCCTTCTGGTTCGCTTCGGCCTCTGCCGATTTTTTTGCGAGCGCGTCACTTTTCTCTTCCAAATCTTTCGTATCGAGAGAATCTCCTAAATCGTATTGTGAGAGCGAGCTTTCCGGGAAGGGTATGCCCGTGCCAAGATAGTTCAGATTCCCTTCACTGTTTGCTGCGGTGGTCGCAAAGGCATTGATTGCAATTGCTGCTGGCAAGAGTTTCTCGAGTTTTTCAAGTCCGGAAGCGGCACTTTTTGCAAAGTCAGAGCGACTTTTAAGGATCTTTGCGCCCGCTTTCGTGAGAGAGACGCCGGCTTCCTGGAGACCAGGAACAGCGCTCGTGATAAGGCCTGCCCCCAAAACGAACATGCCGGTCAGCCCCAGTGTTAAGACGCATGCATCGCTCACCTGAGCCACCGTTGTAAACGCTTTAACGTCCTGCTCGCCTGATAGGGCGGCCGCATCAGCTACGTTTTGAATATCTGCCGCCTTTGAGGACGACCACTGCACCGCCACGAGACCAAACATCAAAACGAGGCTCACGACAAGAGCCAGACCCACCGTAATTGAGGTGTAACCATCCTCTTCTAAAAAGAAATCAAGAGGACCTTGAATGCTGCGAGCCTTTGAAAGAATACGGCGGCTTCTTCGCCTGACTCTGAATCCGCGGCGAACCTTGAACTCATTTTTTCGACGAAAACCGCTGTTGGCTCCCCGTGCGCGTTTTTCTAGGAATTTGAAGTTGTTTAATGACTTGTTTAGTCTCCCCATGCTCCTACCCAACTGTCGTAGTCTCCTGAGACCCATTCGGGCCTCAAAATTTCTTCTGCCTTTGCCACAAGCTCCCCTTCGGAATTTCCCTCGCCCACGAGAGCGACGCTAAACAATCCAAAAAGAGGAAGTGGCTTAAATTTCCCCTTCACCTCTACCGAGGAAAGCTTCTCCGACTCGTTTGCATCAACGCTCACTTGCCAGCCATCCTCTCCGCCCTCATGAAAGATTGAGAGGTTAGGCACAGCCCTTAGGCGGCGCTTCACAAATGACTCGATTTCTGCAGCCGAGGTTCGCGAGCTTTGCGTCGCAACGACGCGTACTCCTTCAGCAGCTGCCGCATTCATCACCGAACGCGTATAAAAAATGCAGGCGGGCTGCGCCATCATGCCAATCACAAAAAGAAGAGAGGGTAAAAGGATGGCCGCCTCCACACTTGATTGGCCGGATTCTAGTTCTGCACGGAAAAGGGCTGTTGCCGTTTTTGCCGCTTGCCGATTGCTTCTTTTAAGCTTCTTCTTTTTAATAAAGCAACGCATCTTGCACCATTCCCAAAATCGAAATCCCCGAGGTATGCGAAGCAGCTTCTGTTCCAAGGCGCACGAAGACCCCATCAGCGCCAGCTTGAAAGATGACGATAAGGGCAATCACCATCGCAAGAAGAGCACAAAAGACAAGCACGAACTCTGTCGTTGATTGGCCTTTTTCTTCTTGCAAAAATGCCACGACGCAACGTCTGCGCTTCTCCCTTCTCTGATGCTTAGGCTGCCGCATTTTCCCAATCCTTTTGCAGCAGCCGATAGTTTTCTTGGAGAGTTGCGTTGTCTTTCTCGGAAAATATTGAAAGCGTAACGCCCTGCGGATCTTTTAGAAGGCACCCCCAGGAATTTCCAAACAGCCCAAAATATCCCTGATAAAGGAGGATGCTCTCGCCTGCGCTTTTCTCGCTCTCAAGATAATTCTCAACACACGTTGTGAGGACCTCGTCCTTCTTCTCCGTCGAAACCTTTATCTTGCCGTCGCCAAAGGCGTTGGTCAGAAGATCCTCGGCCTCTTTAATCTGTTCTCTATTTGCTCCTTGACTTGCTTCGAACTCTTTCAGCAACTCCTCTTTCGTTTGCAAAAAAGTTGAATCCTCTGTACTCAGGCTGTCTTCCTCCCCATGACTTGCGTTGACTTGAGAAAAAATCAAAGCAGCAAAAAGAACGATGAAAGCTGCGAGCACGATAAAGATAGGCAGCTTTTTTGGCTCCCTTTTTTTGAAATGTCTTGCTTTCGAAAAACTCATAGTGAGTTGATTCCATCTGCAATAGAGTTCCAAAGTTCCGAGATTTTGTCTTTGAAGGCAATGACGGCGACGATGGCGATAAGGACCAGGACACCCACAAGGATGGCGTATTCGGTCGTGCCTTGGCCCTTCTCTTCTGCAAAGCGTCTCAGGCCGTTGCTCACTTTATCGCGAATCCAGCCTCCGTTTACTCTGCTGCGGATCCAGCCACTGTTCACTTTGTCGCGGCTCCAGCCCCCCCGTAAAAACTTTTTAATTTTCATTCTTTCTCCTCTCTCTACTTACTATTGCTGCTTTACGTGTCACTACCTGCTATTTCACGACCAGTGCTGAAGATAGAAGTGGCCCTAAAATTGCGATGAGCATCGCAGGCACCACGAAGATGCCCATGGGGATAAGCATTTTTACGGGGACCTTCTCGATAGCTTCTTCCACCTGAAGACGTTGCTCGCGTCGAATCTCCGAGGCCTGGCGCATCAGCGTTTCCGAGAGAGGCATACCGAACTCGAGAGATTCCGTTACTGCAATCGAAAAACGTGTAAACGCCGGAACCTGCACTTTAAGCGCACAGTAATCCAGTGCCTGCGCCCTGTTTTCCAGGCCAAGTTTCCAAACCATCAAAGAGTACTTGAGCAAGTGCGATAAAACGGACTGATAACGACGTATGTAAAGTTCTAGTGAACTATCAAAACTGAGACCAGCGTTCAGGCCTAGCGTCATGATGTCGAGCATCTCGGGAAAATCATTAAGACATCTCTGGCGCAGCTCAGTTCGCTTTTGTTCTGCGTAAAATGTTTCAAAAATCCACGTCCGAACCGTGAGTAAAGGAGGTGCGATAGCTTGGAGCGAAAAAGGCGCTTCGTGCGAAGGCATAGTAATATTTTCATCTTGAGGCTTCACCCGAGAAAGGCCCAAAAGAGCCAGTTCATCCCCTGTATTATTTTTTTGAAAATCTTTTTCAGCAACTTCTGGGTCTTTCTCGCTGATGGCCTGTACATCCGGCCTAGCTATGAGAGAACCAGCCTCATAAGGGTTTTTCGAGGTAGCTTCCTCCGAAATTTTTTTCCTGCGAGGAACTGCCTTCTTTTGAAAGACGATTCCATACACAAGGAGCAACACGCTTGTACCGATTATGAGTAAAAGAAATGCATCCACTTTTCTCTTCCTTCTTATCTTTGGGGGCTGTCAAGCTCTCAGCTCTTCACCTCAAGCAGTCCTAAGTTCAAATTCATCTTTTTAAAGAGTTACGCTCGCCATAATCTTTCTCATGCTGATAAAGGCAATCCCGTCTAAAACAACTGCTATGCAGATAGAGACAATTCCTATAACGCTCATAACGCCTGAGCGAAAATCAGGAGAGATAAGCGTCAAAAACAGGACGAGGAGCACCGGCAAGATCATGACAACCTGGGCAGAGAAGCGCACCTGCGCTGTTTTCGTAGAAAGCAGCTGCTTAAGATTCGATTCATCCTCCACCATCTGCGCCCCGTTTTCAAGGAGGTTAGCAAGAGGAGCACCTGTTCTTTGCGATATTTGAAGAACGCAGCTCAGAAGCGTGAGGGAAGGAATTTGAAAAGACAGGGCAATATTGTCGAGCGCAACAAAAGGATTCTCTCCGCAGTTAATAGAGAGGGCGGCAGAGGCGAAAGCCTTCGCAATCCTACCTTTTCCCCGCTTTCCCACATAACCTATAGCCTGCGTTAAAGTCTGGCCAGAAGAAAGGGAGCCGCTCAGCATCCTAAAAATCTGAGGAACTTCTTTTACCAACTCTTCTCTTTGACGCTTCTTAATAACATCAGCCAGGAAGGGAATGCTGACAAGCCCAACCGTTATACCAAACAGGAAAAAGAAAGGATTCAACGTAAAGAGAAAAAAGATAGCACCCAAGCCAAATAGAAGCAGGCTAATAAAACCCGAGATGTCTCCCGGTGTAAATAATTCAAAAAATACAATATCACGCGTTTTTTGCCATACAAATAAATTCAGCGTCTTGAATCCTTTAATCTCCTGAAGAAGTGCAATGAAGGATTGCTGCCCCAATTTCCTTGAAATGTGCAAAAGGAACGATTGCGTTTTAGGAAGCGCAAGCGTTTTGCCGGTCAAAAAGATCAGGGCAAGCGCCGCAAAGAAGGGAATCAGAAAGAAGCTAATTGCCATTTTTCAACCTCTCTCCTCGCCAAGCGTTTTTCAAGCACAGCCTCTTCAATAAAGGCGGGAATGCTTTCTAAGTGCCAGGTTTTCTCGGCTTCCGAAAAAGACACAACAGGCTCTAGCAAAAGCGATCCATCTTTTCCCCTTGAGACCTGACTCATAGACGTAATAAGGCGCTTTCCATCTCCGTAGCGCTTGCCCATCACCACAAAATCGAGCGCGGTTATTACCTGCTCCTCAATCAAATTTGCAGGAAGATCCATGCCAAATCGCGCCATTAAGATAAGGCGAGAGATTGCCTCCTCGGCCGTTCCTGCATGAAGGGTCGTGAGTGAGCCGTCATGCCCTGTGTTCATAGCTTGGAGCATGTCGATGGCTTCTTCTCCGCGAACCTCCCCCACAACAATACGGTCAGGGCGCATGCGCAAAGCATTTATCACAAGGTCGCGAATGCTCACGCACCCCTTCCCCTCAATAGAGGCACTCCTCGCCTCAAGCCGAACGACGTGGGGGTGTGTCTCAAACGAGAGCTCAGCCGAGTCTTCAATCGTAACGATACGCTCGGTTTTAGGAATCTCAAGCGAAAGCGCGTTCAAAAGGGTCGTCTTGCCTGAACCCGTGCCACCCGCTACCGCAATATCTTTTCTAAAGCGCACGGCCCAGCTTAAAAGTTGCGCAAACCAGGCAGGCAGCGAGTCCAACTCCACCAGGCGTTTAAGAGAGGTGATGCGCCCGGTAAAACGCCGAATCGTCAAAGCGGGGCCTTCCAGGGCAATAGGAGAGATGACGACGTTCACGCGGTCGCCGGTGGCCAAGCGCGCGTTGACGATAGGGCTCGCCTCGTCCAGGCGTCTCCCCAAAGGAGCAAGAATACGGTCGATAACCAGCATAATTTGGTCAACCGAATCAAAGACTTTCTCAGATTGATAGAGCTTGCCACCCTTCTCAAAAAAGAGATTCTGCGGCCCGTTCACCATAATTTCTGTCACCTGGGCATCGTCCATAAAAGGCTGCAAAACTCCAAGGCCCATGATCTCGTTTAAGACCTCGGTCACCAACTCCTTTTTTTGCGCGGCCGAGAAATTCGAAAACTCAGCCCCAAGCAACACATCGTTAGCCGCCGCCGTCAGCTCACGCGCGGCGCGCTTCTGATTCTCAAAATCCAGCAAATCCGCAGTAAGGGTCAAACCGAGCCTCTCAACTGTTTTTTTACGTAGCAGCTCCCTCTTCTCTTTCCACTCCTCTTTTTCCCGAGAAGAACTCGCCGCAAGAAAGCCATTGGAGGGAGAAGGAGAGGACGCTGCCTTTTCTCCGTTTGTGTTTTGTTCTGCGGCAAGAACCCGCTCCAAAACTCCCATTTAACTCGCATCCTTTAGGAAGGTGCGTTGCGCAAATCGCAAGATGCTTCCACTCTTTTTCTTCTCGGCAAAAAACTCTTTTGCCTGATCTCCTGCGGGGAGAGCGCCGACCTCTCGCAAGAGTTGCGCCGTCAGTTTTTTGCAGCTTTCGGAAAAGACGTTCTCGATATCCAAAAGCGAAACGGCATCTCCTGCACTTAAAAATTCGGAGACAGAAACTCCCCCGTCGAAGATTTTGAGGGTCGGTACTCTTTCAAGTCCTGCGCTCGTGCGGTTGAAAAACTCTGCATCGCGATTCCTCGCATCTGAGCGATTTATAAGGCGAATAATGTTTGTTCTGGGAACGCCCAGCTTAAAAAGAAGCTCTGCGCCTCTCCCCAGAGAGCTTATCGCGCCGCAGCGCTCGTCACTCATCAAGCAAACTTTGTTAGCCGTTTGAGCAACCGTTGCAGTCACGTCTCCCCAGCTTGTCGAGGTATCAATCACTACCAACTCGAAGGAAGACGAAAGTACCGAGAGAAGCTTTTGAATAGAGGCGTTTAGGAGCTCGGCAAATTCAGGGCGCTCGCAAGGGCCAAACAGCACAAGGTTGTCGGCCACTTCTGTTCCTGTCTGCTGAAGTTTCTGGTCGTTTTTATTCTCGGCGTAGAAAGTAAGATCAATGGGCTTCCCAAGGCCAAAATAGCCAAAGAGATTTCCGAAAAGCAGGTCCAGATCAACGAGGGCGACCTTTTTGCCCGCCCGCGCCGCTGCGAGCGCAACCATGGTGGAAACTGCTGATTTTCCCACCCCGCCGCGCACGCTGCAGAAGGCAAGGAGGGGGTGCGGATATTGAAGTTCGCTGTTTGCCTCAATCTGCGCTTCTGCTTCTATTGCGCCTGCCGCGCCTGTCGCACCGACCTCGTCCGATGTCGCTGCCATACCTGACTCGTAAACCTCGCTTAATCCGGCAACCTCATCTTCCATGGACGGCAAGTACTCTTCTTGCCCATCAAGGGCACTCATATCCGGTTCTTCAATATAAGAACTCTCCCTTTTTGCGGCTTGGCTTTTCAAGTTAGCGGTGTGCGGCTCTTCAAAACGAGAACCTCTTCCATATTGCGCCTCGAAATCCTCAGGAGCCAAAACGGAAAGTTTTCTCTCGTCTTCCCTCTCCATTTCTTCTGCGACGCCGCTTTCGAATCCGCTCATGTCTGAGCGGCCATTCTCGACGGTTTTAAAATGTTGCGGCCCCTTGCGAACCTCAGAAAGAAAATCCAAATCCCCTGGCTCTTCTAACCCGTCTTCAAAAAACACGTCCGCATCAGAGGCGCCTGTAGCCCCTGAAGCCTTGAAAATTTCAGGGTCGTCCGCAGCATCGAACGCACCTAAAACTACCGGCTCAAAATCAGAGGTATCAAGAGCAAAAGATACGGCTGACCCTTCGGTTTCCTGGCTAGAATGGAACGATTTCTCATCAGCCTCGTCTCCCGTTTCTACCAGGTGTAAGAACTCAACCGTATCCTTTGCGCTTAATACCAATGCTGCACCTAAGCGATAAGCCTCCTTCAAAAAACTCCGCCGAGGCATCTCCTTTAAAACCACAATGTTTTTAATGCCGTCTTTAGAAAGGGTCTCGCAAACATCAAGCAAGTTGAAGAAAGTTCCGCTCCCAAGCGCTACCTTCGCGTTTTTCTCGGCACCTTTTTCTTTTTGCAATGCTTCTCGCAAATCGAACGGATTGAAGAAAAACTGAATCTTCTCCTTCACGCCCGCAAGGTTCAGGAGCCTCGCATAAGTTTCGGCATCTTTTTCATGACAATGGAGGTACCACATGCTATGCGCCTTCCTGTGTTTCGGGCTCTTGATTTTCGGTTTCGCTGGGAACGGAGGTAACGTTTCTTGAGGCGGCAGGATCGTCTAAGGAGGAGATATCGTCGGCCGGACGCACCAAACGCAACGTGGAATCGCTCGCCGAGCTCATCAAGTCCGCCACCTCTTCAAGAGGAACAGCTATCGTGATTGATCCTTTGTTGGTCGAAGAAGAGGTTGTAGGAACAGATAGCACAACAACGTTCGAGCTAATCAGATACGTTCTCCCCTCGTTCACTTTATATGCAGCCAAATTGGCGCCAATCTCCACAGACGAGGTCACGCCTAGGCGTTCATTCAAAGGAATTGCGATGGCCACTTTTCCGGAAGGGACCTCCATACCATCATCGTTTCCTCGGATGTTCACGGAGCATATAGGGCTTCCTTTCGAGACGGGCGTGCCGATTGTTTTATTGCCGAGTTCTTGTAAGGATTTGAAGGCGCCCTCGGGAACAAGCTCTGAGAGCCATTCGCGCTCTTCAGCTTTCGCAGCGGTGATGCTGTCGCCCGGCTCAAGCGTCGTTGTTGCTACGACGACTTTTGTCACTTCGCCGCCGTAGCGCGCCATGGCTTCTGTTTTTTCGGCCTGGGCTTCTGCGCGCACAGCGTTTCCGTAAGCAAGCGCGCAAAGAACGGCCAAGGATGCACAGGCGCAAGCCATTATTATGCGAAACCGTTTGTTCATCTGTTTTAGGTGCCTCTCTTTTTCTGGAGCAAACATCACGCAGAAAATCGCATGCGTTTGCTCGTATGAAAATGTGAAGCACATGATTGCAGGAGCCCCTCACCGAGGGCTTACCGATCTCGCACCAATTCCTCACAGCGCAAGGAACCTGCGAGATAATAGAATGTTTTATATCAGAAAACTAAAGAAGCTAAAGAAAGATCAGAGAAATAAGATGAAGGCGTGGCTCGTAAAAGTAGTGAGCTAAGGCTCATAAAAAAGAACGGTGTGAAGGCTCACAAAAAAAGAACAGAGCCGAGGCACATAAAAAACGGGGCCAAGGCTCATAAAAGAAAACAATAAAAAGCAGCCCGAAAAAAACAAGAAAGAATTGCGCGTCCGCTTTCTTGCCTCTCTACTTCTTGCCTCTTTACTTCTTGCTGTTAGCCTATTTGCCACGCTTCTTTTTACTCGCAGCCGCCTGGCCCTCCATTATCTCGTAGCGCAGCTCGTCAAGCTCCTCCTGAGAGAGATCCTCAAGATGGGCTAGCTTATCAATAATCTCCGTGATTTTCTCGGCCGAAGCATCCGGAACATTTTCCTTCAAACCCTCAAGGCGCACAGCATAAGAAGCAAGCGTATTTTTCTGCTGCATTTTAATAGCGTGGTTGAAAAAGTTGACGATTACGCCGGTAAGAATGGCGATGTAGAAAATGCTGATGACGCTCAGCACCATGGCGACGATGCGAGCAACCACGTGCGTCGTCGTAATGTCACCAAAACCAATGGTCGAGACGACCTGAAAGCTAAACCAGATGCCATCGAAAAAGGTTTCTCCGTTTTCGCCGGTAAGCCAAACGATAACGGAGCACGTTAAGAAAACGCCGAGAAAGGCCAGCGTAAACTGGCCAAATCTCGTCTCGGATAGAACTTGGCGAAGGACGATGCGCTCCGCTCGCATTAAGCGCTTTTTCGGCTGCTTCTTCGCCACTTCGCCAGACTCTTTTTATTGATAGAAATGCCGCTATTTTTCGGCAGGTTTTTTGGATGCAGCGGGAGCAGCCTGCGCAGCGTTTTCAGCCTGTTCGGAAGGAGCTTTGCCAGCAGGCGACGCAGAATTTGCGGGGCCAGCGGGAGGCGCAGGTGGAACAGGCGCTGCGGGAGCGACGGGTTTCTCGATGTAGGGAACGTCGCGTCCTTCAAACCATTCGGGAGCGGTCTTGCGCAGCCAATGGGCAACCGCACGAACAACCCAAATGTTTCCAAAAGTTCCAACAATGCCAGCTATCAGGAGAGAAATCAAAAAAGTCACACCGCCAGTGGTAACGATGCCCAATATTATGCTCAGTGGATCAAACGAAGAGTAGCTTGAGGAACCATATCCACGCGTAGAAGACCCATAAGAGTTAAGAGCGCTCGAACTGTAACCGGAAGCACCTGAAAAAAGTTTAAGAAAGTTCGTCACATTTGATGATAAGAAAATCACCCAGATAAGAATGAGAATGATTGCTATCACTGCAGCAACGGCAAGGGTAGGCAGAAAAACGGCGAGGAAGAAATGCCATGGATCTCTCTTGATAACCTCAAAGATCTGAGAAAGGTCGAAACCGCTTCCAAATTTCTTTTTCATGACCATACGAATACCTGCAAGGTAAATATAGCCTGTAAAGAAAATGCTGAGCAGCCATGCAAAAATGAAGCCAATAACAGGAATTATATTCAAGAAAATACTAATAAAGATAGTTGCAATAGTAACGATAAACTGTAAAACGCTAAAGAGGAAACCCCAAACGAAGCATTCTCCATCAAAGGTGTGTCGAGGAAGGCCTTCGGATTGTGTATTAGAGGTCTTGGTTGCCCATTTAAGCAAATAGCCTGCTACAAAAAAATTCAAGAAAGGAACAGCGCCCATAAACATAAGGAGCAAAACGCGTGGGAACCAACCGGAGTGACCGGTGATATCGGTCCACGCTTGTGCAATGGATCCCGGGGGCGTCTGCTGAGCAAGAGGCGGCTGAACCGGGGCTTGCTGGGGCTCTGCAGCGGGGTTAGTTTGCGGGGCTTGTTGATGTGCGGCGCCCGCCTGATTTTGGTTTTCTTGAGGAGACATACGATTCCTTTCTCTTTCTTATTTTTTCTATTCAGTCTCGATTTTGTCGAGAAAAGCATAACACAGTAGCGTCCCGAAAAGTGGTGTAAACCTACAATTGGTTTGTCGATTATTCTAA
>CANEFS010000009.1 GCA_947426865.1 uncultured Coriobacteriaceae bacterium
GGCTTTATAGCATGTAAAAGATGTGCCCCTTCCAACTCGGGAGGGGTGCATCTTTATAGTTTTGGTATTTCGAGTAGCCGAAGAGCGTAGCGTGGGCGCGCTAACCCAAAGAAACGTAATCCCTAATAAATATTTACGCGGAAGGCGGTTTCTTTACAAAATTCTTACAAAAAATTACTTTGAGCCCTACCTGCTCTTATTAAGCGATAATATAGAGGGGCAAAAGTTCAAAGGAGATTCCTTCTTATGAGTTTATCGGAAGATGATTTATATCTATTGGCAAAGGGCGACTGGTTCCAAAGCTGGAAGAAAATGGGCGCCCATCCTGAAATTCACAACAAGAAAAAGGGATACGAATTCTGTCTTTGGTGTCCTGACGTACTGAGCGTTAGTGTTGTGGGAGACTTTAACGACTGGAAGCCCGAGGCAAATCCGCTCAAAGAAACCAAGACAGGCGGCGTTTGGGAGGGCTTTGTCGAGGGCGCTCGCGAAGGCGATCTTTATAAATACTGTATTCATACTAAGTACGGTGATGCGCTTTATAAGGCTGACCCCTACGCTTTCTATGCTGAGAAATCCCCTGGAACCGCAAGCCGCTTGGGCGATTTCGACGGTTTCATATGGCACGACGGACTCTGGATGGGGCGCCGCAAAAATACGAACCACATGAAGCGTCCGCTCAACATCTACGAGGTGCATTTGGGATCCTGGAAGCGCCACGACGACGGCCGCGACGGCATCGGAGAGGGTGAAGGGGGCGGCTCTTACCTCACCTATCAAGAGCTTTCAGTGGAGCTCGTAAACTACGTAAAGGAAATGGGTTACACGCACATCGAGCTCATGCCCATTATGGAACACCCCTTCGACGGTTCGTGGGGCTATCAGATGACGGGTTATTTTGCGCCCACCTCGCGCTTTGGAAGCCCAACAGATTTCATGGGCTTCATCGACGCCTGTCACCAGGCTGACATCGGCGTGATTCTCGACTGGGTACCGGGCGGTTTCTGTAAAGACGCTCAAGGCTTGGCGCGCTTTAACGGAACCCAGCTCTACGAACAAGATGAGCACCCGCAATGGGGTACACTGAAGTTCAATTTTGACCTGGGCGAGGTGCGATCCTTCCTCATCTCTAACCTGCTCTTTTGGCTGGAAAACTACCATGCTGACGGCATCAGAATCGATGGCGTCACAAGCATGCTCTATCTCAATTTTGGCATTGATGATCCTGCGCAAAAGAAGTTCAACAAGGACGGCACTGAGGAGGATTACAGCGCAATCGACTTCATCCGTCGCATGAACGAGACGGTGGCCAAGTATTACTCAGACGTCATGCTCATCGCCGAGGAGTCGACCGCTTGGCCGCTCGTCACGCGTCCGCCCGAAGTAGGTGGCCTGGGCTTTCACTACAAGTGGGACATGGGCTGGATGAACGACACGCTTAATTATTGCAAGACGGATTTTCCTTGGCGCCCCGGCAATCACAATCTCTTGACCTTCTCAATGATGTACGCCTTCGCCGAGAACTACATCCTGCCTCTCTCGCACGACGAGGTGGTTCATGGAAAAGCTTCCCTCATTCAGCGTATGCCGGGCGATTGGTGGCGCCAGTTCGCCGGAATGCGCGTGCTTGCTCTCTACCAGATGACGCACACCGGCGCTAAGTTAAATTTTATGGGCAATGAGTTCGCACAATTCATCGAGTGGCGCTACTACGAGGGTCTGCAGTGGTTCCTTTTGAACGATTTCGAGACGCACCGCAACTATCAGGCCTACGTCAAAGCCTTGAACCATCTTTTTAAAGCCGAGAAAGGCCTCTGGCAGAATAGTTATGAGGAGGGCGGCTTCGAGTGGATTGATGCCGACGATGCTGCTCAGTCAATTATCACCTACGTTCGCCACGGCGAGCGACCGGTGGACGATTGCATTGTCGTTTTGAATTTCGACCCTGCAGCGCACGAAAACTTCCGCATTGGTGTTCCTCGCGAGGGCAACTACAAAGAGATCTTCAACAGCGACGCGACCGAGTTCGGTGGCTCCGGCGTTACGAACGTGGGCATTATGGTCTCGACCCCCGAGCCCTGGAACGGCCGCGAGAACTCCATTGTTGTCCGCATTCCGCCTCTTGGTGGCATGGTTTTGCGTAGGAAGGGCTCCTCGAGCTTCCATCCTGCCAAGAAAAAGCCCGGCCCCAAAGTTGGCTCTAAGCGAGTGTCTAAGGTTCCGGCCGAGAAGAGCGCCTCGGAGAAGAGGGGCGCTGTGAAGAAGACGCCTGCTAAAAGCAACGCTATGCCCGAAAAGAAGGCAGCACCCGCGAAGAAAGCTGCGCCCGCAAAGAAGGCAGCACCCGCGAAGAAAGCTGCGCCCGTGAAAGCTGCGAAGCCAGCCGCGAAAAAGGCGCCCATCGCAAAAAGGGCAACAAAAGCAACAGCCACCTCTAAGGCAATGGCGAAAAAAGCCAAAGTCACAAAAAAGAAAAAATAATTTTTAAGAAAAATTACATCGGATTTTATCAGGAGTTTTAGCACATGATAAAGGATATGTTTCGTACCAAAAATAACTTTATCAAAGCATATAGGGCAATGGTTGCTTCTCAGGAGGGAAAGGATTTCGAAAAAGCAGACGATTACGAGCGCTTCGATGCTCTCTGCAAATTAATTGCTGACAGAGCGCGCGCGGTCCACGTTGGAAACGACGAAACCATCGCTCACGAAAACAAAAAGCGCATTTTTTACTTCTCGTTGGAGTTTCTTATCGGCCCTCTTCTTGAAAATTATCTTCTGAACATCGGCGCTCTCGACATGGTCCAGAAAGCACTCGTAGAAATGGGAACCAGTCTTGAAAAACTTTCCGCGTGCGAAGCCGACCCTGGCCTTGGCAACGGCGGCCTGGGTCGTCTCGCCGCGTGTTTTCTCGACTCGATGGCCGCCCTTGGAATCGCTGGCTACGGAAACGGCATGCGTTACCGCTACGGTCTTTTTCGCCAAGTTATTAAGGACGGCAAGCAAGTTGAGGAGACTGACAACTGGCTTGAGCATGGCTATCCTTGGGAGGTGAAGCGCCCCGAGTCCTCGGTTGAAGTGACGTTTGGCGGCGAGATTCACACGCACGAAGAAGACGGCAAAATCATGTACGAAACGGTTGGCGGTCAGAAGGTAAACGCTGTTCCCTACGATATCCCTGTGGTGGGATACGGCGCCAATACCGTGAATAAGCTGCGCATTTGGTCGGCAGAGCCGGTGGAGGAAGCGTTCGACCTGAACGCTTTTAACGACGGCGACTACGCCAAGGCGTCGAAGTTCAGAACGGACGTCGAGGCAATCTCGACTATTCTGTATCCCAACGACGCCGGCGAGCACGGGCGCCTCTTGCGCTTGAAGCAGGAGTACCTCTTTGTATCCGCGGGCATCGGCTCGATTCTTCGCACTTTTAAACGCGAGAACGGCGACAAGGCTTGGAAGAAATTCCCCAAGCTCATCGCCATCCACACGAACGACACGCATCCGGCCATGGCAGGACCTGAACTCATTCGCCGCCTGATTGACGACGAGGGTCTCAGCTGGGATGAGGCGTGGGATATTACCACTAAGACCCTTTCCTACACGAACCACACCGTCCTCCCCGAGGCGCTTGAGAAGTGGCCCATCGAAACTTTCCGCCATCTCCTGCCCCGCGTCTACATGTACATAGAAGAGATTGACCGCCGCTACCGCGAGCAGTTCCAAAAAGAGCATCCCGATCGCATGGATCTTCTCGCAAACACGGCGATTCTCTGGGACGGTATGGTGCGCATGGCGAACCTGTCGATTATCTGCTCGCACTCGGTGAACGGCGTCGCCAAGATTCACACCGACATTCTCGAGCGCGAAGTTCTGAAGGACTTTTACGAGCTCACGCCCAAGAAATTTAATAACAAGACGAACGGCATTTCCTTCCGCCGCTTCCTGGGTAACGCCAATCCTTCCTACTCGAAGCTCATTACGGATGCGATTGGCGACGGCTGGTTGCAAGACGCCTCCGAGCTTTCCAAGCTGAAAAAGTTCGAGAAAAATGAGCTCTTCCTCGATGGCATGACCGAGTCCAAGCGCCTTAACAAGGAGCGTCTCGCTCGCTACATTGCCGAGAAAACAGGCGTTGAGTTGGATACCACTTCGCTCTTTGACGTTCAGGTGAAACGCTTCCACGCCTATAAGCGACAGCTCCTCAATATATTCAAGGTGATGGATATATACAATCGCCTCCTGGCCGATTCGCACTATCATCCGCAGCCCACGAGCTTTATTTTCTCGGGAAAGGCGGCGCAATCCTACGTCTACGCGAAGGAAGTCATCCGCCTTATCAACTCCGTCGCCGAAGTAGTCAACAACGACGAGCGCGTGAACGACATTATTAAAGTGGCGTTCGTGCCAAACTTTTCCGTCTCCAACGCCGAGGTCATCTATCCGGCAGCAGAGATTTCCGAGCAAATCTCGACGGCAGGCATGGAAGCTTCCGGAACGTCCAACATGAAGCTCATGGCTAACGGAGCGATAACGCTGGGCACGCTTGACGGCGCCAACGTGGAGATTGCCAAGCTTGCCGGCAAAGAAAACATCAAGATTTTTGGTCTTACGGTTGACGAGGTTGAGGCCATCAAGCGCGACGGCGGCTACCTTGCATGGGACGAGTATAACGCTGATAAAGAGCGCTTGGGCCGCGTCGTTGATGAGCTTGTGGACGGAACGTTTAGTCATCTCTCGGGTGACTTCAGTATGATCCACGACGTCCTCATGCATCAAAACGACGCTGATTTCGTCATCAAAGATTTCCGCTCCTACGTTGATGCGTGGGATGATCTGACGCAACTCTACGAAGACCAGCGTAAGTGGAACCAAATTGCCCTGGCAAATACGACCGCTTCCGGATACTTCAGCAGTGACCGCACTATTAAAGAGTATGCTAAAGACATCTGGCACGTAAAAATAGATGAGACAACGAAGGCAAAAACAAGAAAACGTTCGTAAGGCTTAAAAAGAAAAGCAACCACGGCAAAAGAAAGGCGAGTATGGCAAAGAAGGAGTGTGTGGCAATGCTTCTGGCGGGCGGTCAAGGATCGCGCCTTTTGGCATTGACGAAAAACGTTGCTAAACCAGCAGTTGCTTTTGGAGGCAAATTCCGCATTATCGATTTCGCCCTTTCTAACTGCG
The DNA here is from genome assembly GCA_947426865.1 of uncultured Coriobacteriaceae bacterium. Lineage (GTDB taxonomy): Bacteria > Actinomycetota > Coriobacteriia > Coriobacteriales > Atopobiaceae > MGBC105563. The sequence goes on from CANEFS010000009.1 coordinate 5,184, forward strand.
CAAACTCGGGCATCAATACGGTCGGCGTCCTGACACAGTATCGTCCCTACGTTCTCCACAGCTACATCGGAACGGGTGCGGCGTGGAATCTCGACGAGGATGACGGCGGCGTCTCTATTTTGCCTCCCTACGAGACGGAGTCGGGCGGTTCCTGGTATGCGGGAACAGCAGATGCGATTTACCGCAACCTCGACTACATTCTCCAGAACGACCCCGAATACGTTCTCATCCTCTCCGGCGACCACCTCTACAACATGGACTACGCCAAGATGCTTGCGGCCCACAAGAAAAATAACGCGGATTTGACCGTTTCCGTAATGCCGGTCGACTGGTCGGAGGCTTCGCGCTTTGGCATTATCACAAAAGCCAATGACGACGCGATTCTCAAATTTTCCGAGAAGCCCAAAGAGCCCGATTCAAACTTGGCCAGCATGGGCATCTATATTTTCTCGTCCAAGGAATTGATTGCCGCGCTTCGAAAAGACGCGAAGGACGAGAAGAGCTCGCACGACTTTGGCAAAAATATCATCCCCGACATGCTCGCACATAAGAAGCGCCTGTTCTGCTTCGAGTTCAACGGCTTCTGGCGCGACGTCGGAACAATCTCTTCTTATTTCGAGACAAACATGGCTCTTCTCGGCGAGAATCCGGAGTTCAACCTCTACGCCGACGATGCGCCGATTATGAGTAACGCCCCCACGACTCCCTCGCAGCTAATTGGTGAGAAGGCGCGCATTGAGAATGCCATCGTCGCAAACGGCGTGCGCATCTACGGTGACGTGGAGAACGCTATCATCTCTACGGCTGCCTACGTCGCGGAAAATGCCGAGGTCAAAGACTCGATTTTGCTGCCCAACTCGTGCGTGTGGGAAGGCGCGATTGTCCACAACACTATCCTGGGCGAGCGCTCCGTCATCGACCCCGGCCTTGTGGTGGGCTCCGATTCTGACGAGACGACGGTTATTGGAAACGACGTCATCGTCGACAAAGAGTATTTAGAGAAACTTATTGCTGATGGAAAAGCGCCGCGTCCCTCTTCGTATAAGAAAGCGAAGAGCACCATCAAGAAAGCGGTGGCTCAGAAGGGAGGTGGTCAGAAATGAAGCATATCGTAGGACTTTTGACCACTAATTATCTGTCGACCTCTCAATCTGAAATTACCAGCCGTCGCCCGCTGGCAGCCCTTCCTGTGTTGGGCCGTTATCGCATGCTTGATTTCGCCCTGTCAAATATGGTGAACGCTGGCATCAAAACAGTCGGCATGATTTTGCCGCTTAACTATCGCTCCATCGTCGATCACGTCAAGTCCGGTAAAGACTGGGCACTCGATCGCAAGCACGCCGGTCTTTTCTATCTGCCGGGTACGCCTTATGGTTTGGCGCGCCGTGGCGACGGGCGTTTCTTGCTGCGCGATTTTCTCGACAACCGAGCCTTTCTTGACCGCGAGCGCGACAGTTACGTCGTGGTTTCCGGCGGCTCAATTATCTACAACATGGACTATCTGCCGCTCGTCGAAGAGCACATAAAGTCCGGAGCCGACATCACGGTGGTGACGAAACCGGCTACGATGGAAACCTCCGGCCTCATCAGTTTTTCGATTAGCGAGGACGGTTGCGTCAAGGATTATAAGAAGGGTACGAAGCCGGGCGACACGGCGTTTTTGGATACGTTCGTGGTCTCAGCCGAGAAGTTCCTGGAGCTGCTTGATCTCTATCAAGCCCTTGACCACCTCGATCTTTTCGAGGCTATTGCTTCCGAGAAAACCCTCGTTTCTGTCCAGGCCTTCGAATACGATGGACCGGCATTTCCGGTGTTCTCGCTGCAAGAGCTCTACAGCATCTCGATGGCTCTTCTGAACCCCGAGCTCTCCGGCCTGCTTTTCGATTGGGCGCGCCCAATTCACACGAAGGCACACGACAATCCTTCGGCGAAGTACGAGCCGGGTGCGAAGACTTCCTACGCCATGGTTTCCGGTGGCTCGATTGTGGCAGGAACGGTTGAGAATTCAATTCTTGGTCGTCACGTTGTCGTGGAGCCGGGCGCTGTCGTGAAGAACTCCATCATTTTCGAGAACTGCATCGTGAAAAAAGGTGCGAAGCTGGACCATGTCATCGTCGATAAGAACAATATCATCCCCGAGAAGACCGAACTAAAAGGCACGCGTGAGCATCTTGCGATAAAAGAGAAGCAGATGCGTCCTCCTAAGGCCTCAGAGTTCGTGTTTTAATATGAAAGAAAATAATTATTTGAAAAAATAATAGAGGGTCTGAGGTCGTGCGATGGCTCAGAAGCGGTTAGATCTTAATGTTGTTTTTGCCTCGGCAGAGGGTGCGCCATTTTCTAAATCCGGTGGATTGGGAGATGTCGCAGGATCTTTGCCCAAGGCCCTTGCCGCCTGCGGCGCGCGCGTCGTCGTGATGCTTCCTTACTACAAAAAAACGGCTGACCAGTTTGGTCATGAGATTGAAGACTGGGGAAGCTTCTACGTCAGCCTGGGTTGGCGAAACGAATACTGCGGACTCAAGCATGTGAAGCGCGGCGATGTTGATTTCATCTTTCTCGACAACGAACACTACTTTAATCGTGACGACTTCTACGGCTTTTTCGACGACGGAGAGCGCTTCGCGTACTTCGCTAAAGCCGTGACTGAGTCGCTTCAATACTTGCCTCAATACCTTCCAGATTTTCACTGTGACGTTCTTCATTGCAACGACTGGCAAACCGCCCTTTCTCCCGTTTTCCTGCGAGAGTTCTACCAAAACGTTCCGGGATACGAGAACGTCAAGACGGTTTTTTCCGTTCATAATGTGAAGTTTCAAGGTAAGTTTGGCGCCAAAGTTTTAAGCGACATTGCGGGCCTGGCAGGCATCCCTGCGGCCAACGACCAGCTTGCCGATGGCGTCGATACGATTAACTTTATGAAGGGGGCACTGCTCTACTCCGACCAAATCGCCACGGTGAGCCCCACCTACGCTGAAGAGCTGAAGACACCTTTCTACGGTGAGGGTCTCGATTGGATTTTTAGAACACGCGCCAACAATCTTGAGGGCATCTTGAACGGCATCGATATTGAGGATTTTGATCCTGCCACCGACCCCTTCATCCCCGAAAACTATACGAAGAAGAATCTGCGCCGCAAAGTTAAGGACAAAGAAGCCCTGCAAAAAGAGCTTGGACTTGAAGTGAACCCCACGCGTCCTTTAGTGGCGCTCGTGAGTCGCCTTACCAAGCAAAAAGGTATCGAGCTTTTGCAATACGGCATGGAGCGCCTCCTGGCGCGCTCCATTCAAATCGCCGTTTTGGGTACCGGCGACAAAGAGTTCGAAGATTCACTTCAATATTTCGCTTGGAAATATCCTGGCGCGATGAGTGCGAGAATCGACTTTGACCTTAAGCTTTCCAGGCGTATGTATGCAGGCGCGGACATGTTTTTGATGCCCAGCCTTTTCGAGCCGTGTGGCCTCGCGCAAATGATTTCGATGCGCTACGGAACACTTCCGGTGGTGCGCGAAACGGGAGGCTTGAAAGATTCGGTTGTTGCCTACAACAAATTCACTGGCGAGGGCGACGGCTTTTCGTTCACCAATTTCAACGGAGATGAGATGGTGAATTGTCTTTTAGAGGCCTCCGAGGTTTTCTGGACCGATCAGAAGGCTTGGAAGAAGCTTCAAGAGCATGCCATGGACAAGGATTTCTCTTGGAAGCAATCGGCCGAAAAATACATCGACATGTATCTTCGTCTCCATCCTGAGAAAAGATAGATACGAGCAGGTAGCATCCGCTAAAAGTTTTGCAAAAAATTATGGGTGCGCGCCTGCAGCGTTTTACATTTAAGAAAGTTTTAAGAAGACTTCATTAAGATTTCGATAAAGTTTCAGCAATTTGATGAGGTTTAAATAAGTTTTCAGCAATACGAATCAGATTTATGAGAGGTTTTTATGTGGCTCAAGCATGATTCAAGAGATATTTTCTACCGCACCCCCTACGGAGCAGTGACCGAGGGCACGAAGGTCACTCTTCGCCTGGATGTCTGGGACGAAGAGCCCCAGGAAGTTGCCATCATTTCCTGGATTGAGGGCCAGCCCGAGAAACGCACCGCGTGCAAGCGCAAAGAAGCGGGCGATCACCTCACGTTCGAGGGGACCTTCTCGACACGGGTGCTGGGACCGGCCTGGTACGTCTTTGAAGTCAAGGATAGCTCGGGGACAGTTTATTATTACGGACCAAGAGAGGGATGCACCGGCGGCTCTGGTATGACTTACCCAAACCTTGGACCTTCATATCAAATCACGGTCTACCACAACCGAAAAGAGCGCCCCACTTGGTATGAAAAAGCCATCGTCTACCAGATATTTCCTGACCGGTTCTATCGCGGTTCGGATTGGAAAAAGCGCGTCAAAAAAAGCATGGACATCAAGCGCAAGGCGGGCACGCGTGTGCTCGTTAAGAATTGGGACACGCCTGCAGAATACGTCCGCGACGAAAATGGCATCATCCAATACTGGCAGTTCTGGGGCGGCACGCTCAAAGGTATTGAGGAGAAGCTCGACTACATTAAAGACATGGGTTTCTCGGCCATTTATTTGAACCCCATCTTTGAGGCCTTCTCCAATCACCGCTACGACACGGCTGATTATTTAAAAATCGACCCCATGCTGGGCGATAACGAATCCTTTAAGGAGCTTTGTGAGGCGGCGAAAGAACGCGGCATCTCGATTATTTTGGACGGCGTCTTTAATCATGCCGGCGCCGACTCCAGATACTTCAATCGTTTTGGAACCTATCCCATGCCCGGTGCTTGGCAGGGTCCGCGCTCGAAGTATCGCAAATGGTTTTTGCTGAACGACGACGGATCCTACGAGAGTTGGTGGGGGATTGGCGACCTTCCCGCGTGGAACAAAAACAACGCCGACTACCAGCGCTTTATCTACGGCCCAAACGGCGTTATCGAGCACTGGCTGCGCCTGGGAGCGCGCGGTTGGCGCCTGGATGTTGCTGACGAGCTGACTGATTCGTTTATCCAAGGCATCAAATCGGCCGAGGACCGTGTGAACGCTAACGACGTTTTGCTGGGCGAGGTCTGGGAAGACGCCTCGCACAAGGTTGCCTACGGAGAGATGCGCAAATATCTTTGCGGCTACGAGCTTGACTCGGTTATGAACTATCCCTTCCGAGAAGCCCTTCTCAACTTCTTGCGCGGCGACTGGCCGGCAGAGGGACTTGCTGAGCGCATGGCCTCCCTGAAAGAGAACTATCCGCCTCACGCTTTTTACGAGTGCCTGAATCTTTTGAGCAGCCACGACCGCGAGCGCCTCATAACGTATTTGATGGGGCCGAGAAAAGAAGAGCTGACAGATGAGGAGCGCAAAAACTATCGTCTCCCTCAAGAAGCTATGACAGAAGCGCACGCAAAAGTCTGGCAGGCGGTTCTTGTGCAGATGCTTACGCCGGGGGTTCCTTCTGTCTATTACGGCGATGAGGTGGGAATGCAGGGCTATACCGACCCCTACAATCGCGGGCCCTATCCCTGGAACGGGGTGGATGAGGCCGTGCGTACCAGTTATCACACGGCTATTCAGCTGCGCCGTATGTTCCCCGTGGCACAAGATGGCGATTTTGAGCCGTTCTTCTATGGCGAAGATGTCTACGGCTTTTGGAGATTACCTGCTGCAAAGCAGCGAAAAGGCTACGATGCAAGCGTTCCAAAGAACCGCTACCCTGAAGAAGCGCTCTGCGTGCTTGTCAATCGCTCGCCGTACGAAGAAAAAGAGGTCAGAATTCCCCGAAGAGGCCAAACGGCGGATGAGTTGCTTCTTTCCTGCTCTTTTAGTATCGAAGATGATGAATGTGTCGTAAAACTTCCCAAGTTGGGTTCCGCTGTAATTTATTTCCATAAACTTCCAACGCTGAGCAAACGCCTCAATCCGGGCGCTGGGGTGGTGGCCCACATAACGAGTTTGCCTGCTGAAAACGGAGGTCCTGGTACCTTTGGGCCGCCCGCTTATGACTTTATTGACTTCCTTAAACGCACCGGTAACACCTATTGGCAGGTTCTTCCCTTGCATCCTACTGACTCTTTCAACTCACCCTACGCGGGTCTCTCGGCTTTAGCAGGAAATACAGACCTTATCTTTAAGCAGGGTCGTACGCTTGACCAACTTTTCAGTCTTTGGGAAAGAGATGCTTTGGCTGACGTTCTTTCAGGAGAGCTTACAAATTCGAATCCTCTGTCTCGTGTTTGGAAGAAGGCGACGAGGAAAAACTACGAGGCCTTTGTCAAGAAAAATCACGAATGGCTTGCGCCTTACGCAACCTTTATGTCAATTCGTGACAGCCGCATCTTATCCGCGCGCCGCCAATTAGCAAAATTGACTCCCGGCAAAAGGAAGCATTTCAAAAGTCCCGAGTCTATCGTTTGGCAAGAGTGGCCTAAGAAATTCAAGACCTACTCGGAGGATCTTCACAAGAGTAAAAAGCTACAACGACGTATTGACTACTATAAATTTGGTCAGTTCATCTTCCAGCTTCAGTGGGATGCACTGAAAGAATATGCACACAAATGTGACATTCAAGTTATCGGCGACATCCCCATGTATGTAAGTGAGGATTCGGTCGACACGTGGGCTCATCCCAATAATTTCCAGCTGGACGAGAAGGGCTACAAAACAGAAGAAGCTGCCGTTCCGCCGGATGCGTTTGCGCCCAAAGGCCAACTCTGGGGAAACCCCACCTATGATTGGAATTATCTCGAGCAAGATAATTATGCCTGGTGGATGCAGCGCCTGCGCCGTGAGTTCAATCTTTACGATTGGGTGCGCCTCGACCATTTCGTCGGCTTCCAGAATTACTATCAGGTGCCGGCGGGCAAGAAGGCCACAGAAGGCCTATGGCTTCTCGGCCCGGGTGTGGGAATTTTCCAGCAAGCGTTCAAAGAGTTCGGTCCGCTTCCCCTTATCGCCGAGGACCTGGGCACCATCACGCCCAGTGTGCGCGGCCTGTTGAGTCAGTGCGGCTTCGTGGGCATGGACGTCGCCGAGTTCTACAACGGCGACCTTCGCACGTGGTACGACTCGGTCTTCAACAAGATTTCCTACACCTCAACGCACGATACCGATACGCTCGTTGGTTGGGCGAAGACCACCTACGACCTCCAATTTAAAGACGAGCCAGAGGAGGTCGCCGACGACATCTTGAATCGCGTTTTGCAAAGTGCGGCGGAGGTCGTCATGGTTCCGCTTCAGGATGTTTTGGGTCTTGGCTCTTCGGCGCGTATGAACAAGCCCGGAACTTCTGCGGGCAATTGGCGCTGGCAGGCGAGCGCTGATCAGATTCAAGCAGCCGAGAAACCCTACGCAGAAAAAATCCTCAACACCCACCGCGGCACTGTTCAAGAGAGCGCTCCGAAAAAGAAAACCGGCGCGCGAAAGAAGGTATCCGCGAAGAAAAGTCCTGCCGGAAAGACAAGCGCTGCGAAGAAGAGTGCTGCCGGAAAGAAGAGTACTGCTCGAAAGACGAGCGCCGCGAAGAAGAAATCCTAGGCGACGAGCAAACGCAAACGAAAAGCTCGTTCAAAAAATCTCTTCTGTGAAGAAGAGCTTTTTTAATGAGTTTTCTTGGGTGCGTGTTTTTAGGAGAGACGCCTCAAGCGCCTAGAATTTGGCGTTTCCGACGGTACGCGGGTGCGGCAGCACATCGCGAATGTTGTCGATGCCCGTGAGATACATCACGAGGCGCTCGAATCCAACACCGAAACCGGCGTGTTCGCAAGAACCGTATTTGCGAAGATCCAAGTAAGCTTTGTAGTCGTCGGGATTCATGCCCAAGTCAACGATACGCTTCTCGAGAATCTCAAAATCATCTTCACGCGTAGAACCGCCTAGAATCTCGCCGACGCCCGGCACCAAGCAATCGACTGCGGCAACCGTTTTGCCGTCGTCGTTCGCCTTCATGTAGAACGCCTTAATCTCTTTTGGGTAGTCGGTCACGAACGTGGGGCGCTTGAAGTGCTCCTCGGTAAGGTAGCGCTCGTGCTCGGTTTGCAAATCGATGCCCCAAGAAACGGGGTAGTCGAACTTGTGACCTTTTTCGACGGCCTTCTCGAGAATATCGATGGCCTCGGTGTAGGTGACGCGCGCGAAGGCGCTGGACGCGACGTGCTTGAGGCGTTTGATGAGTTCCTTGTCAACAAATTTGTTGAGCATCGCGAGCTCTTGCGTGCAGTTCTCAAGGACGAAATTGATGACGAATTTGAGCATTCCCTCGGCCACGTTCATGTTTCCTTCCAAATCGCAAAAGGCCATTTCGGGTTCAATCATCCAAAACTCTGCGGCGTGGCGGCGCGTGTTTGAATTCTCTGCGCGGAAGGTGGGACCAAACGTGTAGATGTCGCCGAACGCCATGGCGAAGTTCTCGCCTTGCAGCTGACCGGAAACGGTGAGGGAGGCGGGAGCCTGGAAGAAATCTTTCGACCAGTCGACGGTGGAGGTGCCCGCATCTCCAGCCTTGTTGTCGCTAGCTTCAATTTTGGGCACGTTTTCTAAATCGAGGGTGGTGACGTGAAACATCTCGCCCGCGCCCTCGGCATCGGAGGTGGTGATGATGGGGGTCGTGACGTAGAGAAAACCCTCCTCCTGGAAGTAGGTGTGTATGGCATAGGCGGCTAAGCTACGGATTCGAAATACCGCACGGAAAAGATTCGTGCGAGGACGCAGATGTTGGTGCTCACGTAAGAATTCGCGTGTTGCGTGCTTTTTCTGGATGGGATAGTCGGGGGCGACGCTGCCGAGAATTTCAATCTCGGTTGCCTGGAGTTCGAAAGGTTGCGGTCGATCCGGCGTGAGAACGAGCGTGCCTTTAACTTTCATAGAGCTGCCAACGTTCGCCGCGCAAATTTCGTCGTAATTAGGAAGGCTTCCCTTCTCCAGTACGACTTGCAAATCGTTAAAGCATGAACCGTCGTTGAGCGTGACGAATCCAAACTGCTTCATGTCTCTTACCGAGCGAACCCAGCCGGCAATTGTCAGTTCTTTTCCGCCGAATTTCTCGGCGTCTTTCCAAATTTGCTTTATGCGCGTTCTTTTCATGAAAAAATCTTTCTTGGTCGAGCTTTTATTTTTCTCTTGTCTTCTATCTCTACGTAATTATTTCAAAATTTTATCGCGGGTTTTATCTCGTATTTTGTCCGACTTTATTCTTGCGGCTCTTATATCCCGGTGGCTTTTTTCATTTCTCTTACGGCTTCGTTACGTCTCAAGTTACGTCTCAACTTCTCTGGCTCGCTTCCAACTTCCTTAATTACTTCTCGGAGTCAAGGTGGGCGACAGGCGTGCGCTGCAAAGCCTTCGCAAGCGGCCAACCTAAAACGTACATGACGACACCTTCGCCAATAAAAAGCGAAATGAATCCGAACAAATACATAAGCGCGTAGTTGGCGTCAAGCGAAAGGCTCGTAAACGGAATGGTGTAAAAGCCAATCCCCATCATGAGCAACGGCAAATAAAGCGGCACAATCAGCGCGTTAAAAATCACGGGACCCAGAAGGGCCAAGGCAACGCGCTTGCGAAAGTGCCACATGAACCAAGCGCCTAGGCCGGTCGCTAAAGAGCCAAAGAAAACGTCGAGAAGCCCAAGCGCGCCAACACCGCTAAAGAAAATGTTGATGAGGTTTGCAAGAACGCAACCCAATACGAGGCCTGGAATGGCATCGGGCGTGAAGAGCGCCAAAACGCAGACCGCCTCGGAGATGCGAAACTGTATGGGACCCCAGGCAAGTCCTCCCAAAAAAAGAAGGGCAAACAGCGACGTTGCAGCATACAGTGCTGCAATCATCGCTATGGTTGAGATGCGTTTCGTATTCATTGGACTCCTTTATGGTTGGGCTGTTTTACGTGCGCGCTACTTCTGCTTCGCCGCTTTTTTCTCGGCAGGCATCTGCCAGGAGTGGTGGTCGGTGTGGAGAAGCTTATGCGCCTTGTGCGAGAGCGGCTCTCCCAAGTAGTCTTTGTAGGCCGCTTGAATGGCGGGGTTCAGGTGTGACTTGCGCAACTTCGATTTTTTATCGAGATCCCAAAGGACCTCTCCGCGCTTCTCGGCCAACTCTTCGCCGTCGTGGATGGGTTGGCCACCGCCTCCGACACAACCGCCGGGGCAAGCCATGACCTCCACGAAGTCGTAGGCAACTTCCCCTTTGTTCAGAGCTGTGACAAGTTTCTCGGCATTGGCAAGACCGTGGGCTATCGCGACGCGAAGGGGCTTTCCGTCCATGTCGAACGTCGCCTCCTTCCAACCGTCTTGACCGCGCACGTCTTTGAAAGCGTCGGCCTCAACGTCTTCGCCGGTGGCAATAACGTGAGCCGTACGAAGGGCCGCTTCCATAACGCCGCCGGTTGCGCCAAAGATGACGCCGGCGCCGGTGTAGGTTCCCAAAGGCTGGTCGAGCTCTCCTTCCTCCAGCGAGGCAACGTCAAGGCAGGCCGCGTTAAACATGCGATTCATCTCGCGAACCGTCAAAGAAATGTCGACATCGGGTTCGCCACAGGCATCGTTCATCGCAGGAATCGCAACTTCCGATTTCTTCGCGAGGCACGGCATGATTTCGACGACGAACATATTTTTGGGGTCGACGTCCAGAATCTCTGCGAAGTAGCTTTTTGCCACAGCGCCAAACATTTGGCCGGGACTTTTCGCACTGGAGAGTTGGTCGACGATTTCGGGGTGCTTCGATTTTGCATAGCGCACCCAACCCGGGCAGCAGCTCGTGAAGAGCGGGAACTTCTCGGAGGCGTCATTGGCGTTTCCCAGCTTCGCCAAAAACTCCGAACCCTCCTCCATGATGGTGAGGTCGGCCGCGAAACTCGTGTCGAAGACGTAGTCGATGCCAAGGGCGCGCAAAGCGGTTGCCATGCGCTCCACGGTTGCCTCTTCTTTCGAGAGACCCAGCGACTCGCCCCAGGCCGCGCGAACGGCCGGCGCGATTTGGACGACGACGGTTTTCTCGGGGTCGGCGATAGCGTTGAAAACGCGGTCGGTATCGTCGCGCTCACGGAGTGCTCCGGTGGGGCAGTGCGTGATGCATTGACCGCAGAGCGTGCAGCCGGTTTCGGTGATGGGGGCGCCGCCTTTAACGCCAACGCAGGTGTGGCTGGAGCGGTTCGACAGATCCCAGACGCCCACGTTTTGGATGTGATCGCACACCTGAATGCAACGCAAACAATGGATGCATTTGTTCGCATCGCGAACAAGAGGGAAGTCTTGCGGCCAATCGGTTTTGCCCAGCTCTACCTTGTAGGGGAGCTCGGAGATGCCAAACTGATTGGAAAGAGATTGCAAACTGCAATTTCCGGAACGCACGCAACTGGTGCAGTTCGAGCTGTGGCGCGAAAGCAAAAATTCCAAGTTTGCCTTGCGGGCTTCTCGGACGCGAGGGCTGTTCGTATGAATAACCATGCCGTCCAAAACGACGTTGTTGCACGAAGCCACAAGCTGCTCGATGCCTTCGATTTCGACGATGCAAATGCGGCAGGCGCCAATCTCGTTCAGGTCTTTCAGGTAGCAAAGGGTGGGGATGTTGATACCCGCGCTCTTAGCTGCCTCAAGAATCGTTGCGTTTTCGGGGACGCTGACTTGGCATCTATCGATGGTGACAGAAACGGTCTTTTTGGGCTCTGCCGAGCCAATCTTTGCGCGAGGAGCCGGGTGCTTTTTCTCTGCAGCTTTCTCTGCTGCGGCCTGCTCCGCCGTCGCGACTTGCTCTGCCGAAGCGGCTTTCATGCTTTCTTTAACAGCTGGTTTTACCATTGATTAATCCTTCCCCCACGAAATGCGCCAAAACCAAAGTGATCGCAACGCAAACATCTGCTTGCTTCTTGGTGTGCTTCCTGGTCGGTGAGGCCTTTCTCAACAAGTTCGAAATCTTCGATGCGCTCATTCGCTTCGCGCTCGACCATCTCGCAGCGAGCGCAACTCGTCTTGCCCTTGAACTGAATCGGGGGCAGCTCGATGTCGTTGGAGATGGTGTGGTTGAAGCCTAAGTACTCGTCGATATTTCCAGCCGCAATTTTGCCGGCGTTGACGGCGCGAATAACGGTGGCAGGACCTGACTGGCAATCGCCGCCCGCGAAAAGTCCGGGGAGTCCTTCGACCGAGCCGTCCTCTGCAGCCACGATGCGATTCCACTTTGTGGGCACGCCTTGCTCTGCGAAAACGTCGGACTCGATAGCTTGACCGATGGCCACCGCCACGATATCGCAAGGAATCGTGAACTCTTCAGCCTCCGCCTCGCGAGGAGCGGGACGGCCGCGCTTCAGCCCGCCAATAATTTGGGGTTGCACGACAAGGCCTGTGACCTGCCCGTCTTTAGTCTCGATGCGCACGGGAGCGTGGAGCTCCAAAAGCTCGCAACCCTCTTCGCGCGCGCCTGCAATCTCTTCGTCTTGTGCAGTCATGTCAGCGACGCGACGGCGATAGACGATGGTTGTTTTGTCCGCACCGCAGCGCACACTGGAACGCGCCACGTCCATCGCAACGTTTCCGCCGCCGATAACGCAAACTTTCTTGCCGGTGAAATCGGGGTGGATGTCGTCGCCGATTGCGCGCAGCATCTCGACGGCACTAATAACACCGTGCGCGTCTTCGCCTTCCAAGCCAAGTTGGTTTTCGCCGTGTGCGCCGATGGCCATGTAGACCGCATCAAAGTTGTCGCGCAGCTCCTGCACGTCCTCGACGCGATGGTCCAGCTTGACGTCGATGCCGCAATCCAAAATCCACTGAATCTCTTGGTCGAGAAGTTTGCGCGGCAAGCGATAGTTAGGAATACCGTAGCGAAGCATGCCGCCCAAGTGCTTGCGAGCCTCAAAGATGGTGACGTCGTGTCCCATGATAGCCAGGTAGTAAGCGGCCGAGAGACCCGCGGGTCCCCCACCGACAATGGCCACGTTTTTACCGGTTTTCTCGGCCATAATGGGGCGATAGTCTTCCTCCATGTGGTCGACAGCGTAGCGTTTGAGCCCGCGAATGTTCATGGGGTCGTCCACCATGCCGCGGCGGCAATACATCTCGCAGGGATGTTCGCAGACGTAACCGCAGACGAGCGGCAGCGGATTGTCTTTTCTGATGAGGCGCACCGCGTCGGTGTTGCGGCCGGCCTCCACCAGGCTGATGTAGCCGGGGATGTCGACGCCAGCGGGGCAGCCGGAAACGCAGGGCACGAGTTCGCTTTGGTTGAAGTTGCACGCATGGTTTTTGAGGTGCGATTCAAAGTCGTCGCGAAAGCCCTGGATAGCGGTGAGCGCCATGTTGGCGGCTTCGTATCCAATGGCGCAGTCGGCGCTGAGATAGATGCTGCGCGCGGTTTTCTCGATAAGGTCGAGCGTCTCTTCCGTTGCGCGATTCTCGAGCACGTCGTTGAAAAGGGTGTGCAAATTGTTGAGACCAACGCGGCACGGCGTGCACTTCCCGCAGCTCTGCGTCGCGCACATGGCGATGTAGGCGGCGGTGAATTCAACGGGACAGGGCGCCAGCGAGCTGACGGAGAGCCTCGATTCCAAAGCGCTATGCAAGTTGTCAACGACTTGCTGCGCTTCGCTTCTTTCCATTACATGTAAACGAGCCATTCCCTCCACCTTCTTCCGAATGATGACGGTTTTAATTCGTCCTATTATACCGGGCAAACGCGGAAATAACGTTCAGTTTGGGGTAGAAGATAAAAGTTTGATTGAACAGAGATTTATATCAACAAAAGACAAAGGAAAAGACAAAGGAGCAAAGATGAAAAAATTCATTTCATGGAACGTGAACGGCCTTCGTGCAATTCTCGATAAGGACTTTTTGCCCTTCTTCAAGCAGCAAGACGCCGATTGCTTTGGCCTACAAGAGATAAAGTGCCAGGCCGGCCAGGTCGAGCTTGAGCTCCCCGGATACCAACAGAGCTGGTCTTATGCCGAGAAAAAAGGCTACGCCGGTACGGCGATCTTCTCAAAGGAAGAGCCACTGCAAGTTCTTCGCGGCGTAGGCTTAGAAGAGGTCGACAAGGAAGGGCGCATTTGTGCGGCCGAGTTCGAGAAGTACTGGTTCGTCTCAATCTACTCCATCAACTCGCAAGACGGCCTTGCGCGCCTGGGGCTTCGTGAGGAATGGGATGAGAAGCTCACGGAGTTTCTCGACAAGCTGGCCCAAGACAAACCCGTTGTAGTGTGCGGTGACTTTAACGTGGCCCACGAACCCATCGACCTTGCAAACGCCGAGGAAAACGAGGGTAAACCCGGCTTCACCGATGCCGAGAGAAACGATTTTTCCAAACTTCTTGCCTCTGGTTTCGTTGATACCTTCCGTTATCTGCACCCCGACGCAACCGACATATATACCTGGTGGAGCTACCGCGAGCGCGCGCGTTTGACGAACGCCGGCTGGCGCCTGGACTACTTCCTCGTCTCGGATGACCTGAAGGAAGACATTGAAAGCGCGAAGATTCTGGATTCCGTTGAGGGTTCTGATCACGCGCCTATCTCCCTTGAGCTGAAAATTTAGGCTGTGTTAAAAGCGGGTTTTTAGGAACAATTGAACAGCAATTGGGCGCAGATTTTTTCAGACATCCTCAAACGCAAGACGGGTCGTCATTTCAGGCGACCCGTTTTCAAATTCTTCCTATAATGAGAGAAGCTTCACCACTATATAAAAGTGATAAAAGTGGAACGTATAAAAGCGATACGGCCACCCAAAAAATCGAAAGAAACCCCCATGCTTCTTGGAATTGATATTGGCGGAACGACCATTAAAGTGGGCCTTTGCACCCCCGGCGGAAAAATTCTCAGACGTTTCGTCGTGGATACGCCCTCCGAAATCTCTCGCGAAGCTACCGAGAAACTCACGCGCGCCATTGCCAATTTTGCATCCGAAAGCATTCCTGAGTTCGCAACGGATAATTTATCTGCAGTCGCTTCAGAAAATCCAAACGACAACATTGAGGCGATTGGCATTGCGGTTCCCGGAATCGTGGACGCAAATAACGAAGTCCATATGACACCCAATATAAAAATTGATCTTCCCGATTTCGTTCACGCTTTAGAGGAGGCATTTTCCAAGGCTTACGTCATCGCTTTAAACGACGCAAACGCTGCCGCTTTAGGTGAGTAAAAATATGGAGCTGGCGAGAATAGCGAAAACATGGTCTTCATCACACTGGGAACAGGTGTGGGAGGCGGCATTATCGTCAACAACCAGCTGGTTCCGGGACGCCGCGGAGGAGCCGGAGAGGTGGGGCACGTCACCGTTGACGACGAAGGTGAGCTCTGCGGATGTGGGCGCAGGGGTTGCTTGGAACTCTATTGCTCTTCTCGGGGAGTGGTGAAGCTTTATAAAGAAAAATTCCAGGAGGCGTTAGCGAAGCAGGAACAAACTAATGCTGCGGCGTCCCTTAATGATGAGGCATCTCTTAACGATGAGAGGTCCCTTAATGATGAGGCGGTGCCCCTTAAAGAAGTGAGCTTTGACCATGAGGCGCACGCGAAGCCGGTTTTCGATGCGGCGCGCAAAGGGGACGAGATTGCCCAAGCCGCTATCTTTACGATGACGGAGTATTTGGCCTCGGCGCTTGTTACGATTGCTTGCATTTTGGATCCGCAGTCCTTCGTCCTTGGCGGCGGCTTAAGTGCTAGCTTCGATCTTTTTGGCAAAGACCTCATTGCGAACTTTCAAGAAAACGCTCTTCCCGCGCAGAGGAATATCGCCATCAAAAAGGCTCAGCTTGAAAATGATGCGGGCATGCTGGGCGCGGCATTTTATGCCTTCCAGTCGATGCCTTTTGCGGCTTAAAAAATTGCTTGGAGCGGCGCTCGCACCGCCGCGCAAAATTTTTCTAAACGACGTTCTTGCAGCCGCAGCAAAATTTTTCGAAGCGCCCCCATGCGCGCAATGAAAAAATTTAGCATCCGCTAACCGAATAATCGCTTTTCTTGCTCCTTTTTTGAGAGAAATTCGCTACCTTTATGCCAGTTTGAAATCCCTATCAAAGGAACGTTTCTCATGATGGAAAAAATCCAATAATTTGGCGGAGCCATGTTTACGCCGGTTTTGCTTTTTGCCTTTGCCGGTGTGATTATTGGTTTCGGAACCCTGTTCACCACCGAGGTCATCATGGGACCGCTGGCCTATCACAGCGCAACCGACCCTTCCGACTGTACGCTTTGGTACGGCATTTGGAACATGCTTTTGCAGGGAGGCTGGACGGTCTTCAACCAACTGCCTCTGCTTTTCGCTGTTGCGTTGCCTATCGGTCTTGCTAAAAAGCAGAACGCTCGTTGCTGCATGGAAGTCCTCGTTGGGTATCTGACATTTAATTATTTCATCTCAACGATTCTGTCGCAGTGGGGTCCCGTTTTTGGCGTGACGAATTTTGATGTCGACCCTTCGACGGTGCAAGGATCCGGTCTTGCCATGGTCGCCTCCATCAAAACACTCGATATGGGAATGATCGGCGCCCTCATTATCGCTGGTGTCATCATCTATCTACACAATCACTTCTTCGACTTTGAGCTTCCCGAATGGCTCGGTGTTTTTTCAGGTTCAACCTTTGTTTATGCCGTGACATTTTTCGTCATGATTCCTTGCGCTTTTATCGCCTGCCTCATTTGGCCACACGTGCAAGACGGCATGCGCGCCTTCCAAGTCTTCCTGCAAAATGCTGGTGTTATTGGCGTGGGAATTTTCGCCTTCCTCGAGCGCGCCCTCATTCCCTTTGGCCTTCACCACCTCCTTTACAGCCCCTTCTACTACGACAACGCGGCGGTCTCCGGCGGAATTTACGCAGCTTTTGCAAAGAAGCTTCCTGAAATTGCCGCCTCAACCGATCCCATCAAAACGATGGCGCCGTGGGCTGCTTGGACCTGTTCCAGCTGGTCGAAGATTTTCGGTTGCCCCGGTATTGCTCTGGCCTTCTACTTCACGGCAAAGCCCGAGCGCAAGCAAGAACTTCTCGGCCTCTTGATTCCTATTACGCTCACAGCCATCCTCTGCGGTGTTTCCGAGCCTCTTGAGTTCACGTTCCTCTTCATCGCGCCGCTTCTCTTTGTGGTGCACGCCGTGCTCGCGGGCATTCTTGCGATGTGCATGAATCTGCTGGGTGTCGTGGGAGTTTTCTCCGGCGGCCTCATCGAGATGTCCTCGCTGAACTTCATTCCGCTGGCGGCAAACCACTGGAAAGAGTACCTGCCGGCTCTCTTCGTGGGTCTGGCCTTCACGGGCATTTGGTTCGTCGTTTTCCGCTTCCTCATTTTGAAGCTGAACCTTAAAACGCCTGGCCGAGAGGACATCGACGAAGATATTCACTTTGGTTCCAAGGCCGAATATCGCGAGAAGAAAAAGGGTGAGAAGAACGCAAAGGCTGGTGTGGCAGCTGGCGACGCTGGTAAAAATCAGTACGCCGTTAAAGCCGAGAAGTGCCTTGAGCTGCTGGGTGGTCCCGACAATATTACTGATGTTACCAATTGCGTGACGCGCCTTCGCGTGACCGTAAAAGATGAGAGTAAAGTTGCTGACGATGATGCGTTTAAAAAGGCGGGCACCTCGGGCATTTCCAAGAACGGAAAAGCCATGCAAGTTATTATCGGCTTGAAAGTTCCGCGAGTGCGTGAAGAATTCGACCAGCTTTTAGATGACAGCGTGGTGAAAAATTAAACGGTGCGCAAAAAAGCATGCCGCTACTTGCGAAACGAACAGAAAAAACTATCAGAAAAAAGCATCGGAAAAACGAAAAAATAGACAGCTAAAAACCAACGGAAAAACAGATCAACAGAGAAAGGTTTTGTCCATGAGCAAAAAAAGTTACGCCGTTACCATTGCCGGAGGAGGTTCCACCTTCACGCCAGGAATCGCTCTCATGCTTCTTGAGGAGCACGACCGTTTTCCCGTCGATAAGGTAACTTTTTACGACAACAACGAAGCGCGCCAAGAAATCGTTGCAAAGGCGTGCGAGATTTACTTTAAAGAGAACGCTCCTTGGCTCGACTTCACCTACACCACCGACCCAGAAGTCGCCTTCACCGGAACTGATTTCGTTCTCGCCCACATCCGCGTGGGCCTCTACGCCATGCGCGAGAAGGATGAGAAAATCCCTCTGAAACATGGGGTTCTCGGTCAAGAGACGTGCGGCGCAGGCGGCATAGCGTATGGCATGCGCTCTATCGGTGGCGTTTTTGAAATTCTCGACTACATGGAAAAATACAGCCCCGATGCTTGGATGCTGAACTACTCAAACCCCGCGGCCATCGTTGCTGAGGCGTGCCGCATGCTGAAACCAAATTCTCGCATCATCAACATCTGCGACATGCCCATCGATCTTATGGACAAGATGGCGCACATGGTTGGTATCAAAGATCGCAAAGAGCTTTCGTACAGCTACTACGGCCTCAATCACTACGGTTGGTTCACGGAGGTCTACGACAAAGACGGCAACGACCTTATGCCGGCTCTGAAAGAGCACATGAAGAAGAACGGCTACATGGACGGCATCGAGATGGAGGGCGACAAGGCTCAGCACATCGACGAGTCCTGGATTCACACGTTCGGAAAGGCGAAGGACGTTTACGCGCTCGACCCCGAGACCCTTCCCAACACCTATCTGAAGTACTATCTCTTCCCCGACTACGTTGTCGCAACTTCCAATCCTGACTTCACGCGCGCCAACGAAGTTATGGAAGGACGCGAGAAAAAGGTCTTTGGTGCGTGCAAAGAAATTATCGAGAAGGGCACGTCGAAAGGTTCCGATTTCGAAGCCGACGCTCACGCCACCTACATCGTTGACTTGGCTTGCGCTCTTGCCGAGAACACCCTTGAGCGCTTCCTGCTCATCGTTCCAAACGAAGGTGCGGTCTACAACTTTGACCCAACGGCCATGGTTGAGGTTCCCTGCATCGTTGGTAAAAACGGCTACGAGAAAATCTGCCAAGGCTCTATTCCTCAATTCCAGAAGGGCATGATGGAGCAGCAAGTCTCGGTCGAGAAACTCGTTGTTCAGGCTTGGGCTGAAGGTTCCTATCAAAAGCTTTGGCAAGCACTGACCCTTTCGGCGACGATTCCTTCTGCTAGTGTTGCAAAAGAGGTCCTCGACGATTTGATTGAGGCTAACAAAGATTACTGGCCCGAACTAAAATAGTCGGTGCATCGAACTAAAATAGTCGGTGCATAAAAGTTCAGACCTCTTATAAGTGAGTAAATTTGAGATCTTATAAATATGAGTAGAAATTGAGATCTCTGAACGCGAATCTAAAAAACGGATTCAGGAATAGCGATTAAAAGATAGTAAGTGATGCTGAAAGAACGTAAAGAGCTTCAAAAAAGAATCGTTTCAAGTATGAATTCGCCGCGTGAAAAAAGCACGCGGCGGATTTTTCTTGCGGTTGAAATTCTGTTGGTGCTTGTGCCCATTGTGCAGTTGGCTTTTATGGGAAGTCTCAATCTTGATAGTGGCGCCGTTAAAAATTTGCAGGAATATATGAATGCAAACCCTGCCTTTACCGTGGGGTTTCTCGCTGCTTGCTTGCAACCGTTTGCGGCCTATTTACTTCATCTTGTTTATAAACATTACTCGGAAGGTGACGGGGGCTACGCTGAGGCAAACCTTATCGTTCTCTTTTGCGCCGAGATGCTCTCTCAAAATATTGTGGGCATCGCAGGCATCGGCTTTCTCATTTGGCGCACATGGGGAAGGGCTTCTCAAGATTTAAAGTACTGGCGCATTGAGCGCAGAGCATCTGGAATTGCCTCCGACCTCTCTGGATCGGTGGTGCTTTTGCCTCTCTGCCTTTTTGTTGCGTTTGCGAGTTGGCGCCTGGGGATGGGCATCTTTTAATTTTTAAGAATTTGTAAATCTAAAACAAGCTGAAAAGGTTCTCGTTTTCAATAATCGCGACAATCGTGAGATTGCCCTCTTTTATTCAGGACTCTTTCTATAATAAGAAAAGAAAAAGCGAAAGGAAAAGAAATGGGATTTTTCGATAAGTTCAAACAAGCCGCCGGCGCTTCTGCTCATGAAGATAAAAAGCATGCCGGAAAAGAAATCGTGTCGCCAATCTCTGGCGAGCTCGTCGATATCGTGACGGTTAACGACGAGGTTTTCTCGAAAAAGATTATGGGCGAGGGCATAGCCATCATTCCTCTTGGCGTCAACGCGCAATCGTCTGAGGACGGCGAAATGTCCGGAGATGTTCCTGTCCAAAATCTTGATGCTCCTATCTCCGGCGAGCTGTCCGTTCTTTTTCCCACCGGCCACGCCTTCGGCATTGATGGCGATGGTTTCTCGGTCATGGTTCATGCCGGCATTGATACGGTTGAGCTGGAAGGAAAAGGGTTCCAAACTAAACGCTCGCAAGGGGATACGGTGAAGCAAGGCGACGTCATTGTTGAGATGGACCCCGGCGCAATTAAAGAGGCCGGCTACGACCCCACCGTTATGGTTATCATTACCGAGGCTCTTGAAGGCACCAACGTTGTCACAGCTCCCGTTGGCCCCATTAAGGCGGGCGAAAAAATCATCTGGTTCGAGTAGGGAGCCACGCAAAAGCCACAAGCAAAGACGTAAGGAAGTCGAGATTTTATGAACAATTTTAAGCGCCAAAGCCATTTCTTTTCTTTTGACAAAAAGCCGTCCAACAACGAGACGGAGGCCGAAGCAAAGATTGCTACCAAGGAAACTTCTGCTGAGCTTGCACCCGAGGAAACTTCTGCTGAGCTTGCGGCCAAGGAAACCGAAGCTAAGGAAGCAACCATCCTCACACAAGCCGATCAGGCGCAAGTCAGCAACGTGCAAGCTTTGCTCGGCAACGAGCCGGCCCGTTTCGATAAAAAGAAAATTGAAGAGGGCGTGCGCCTTATACTTTCCGGCATCGGCGAGGACCTTGACCGCGAGGGGCTTCGTCAGACGCCGCAACGCGTCGCGCGTGCTTTCGAAGAGGTGTGCGATGGCCTAGACGAAAAAGTCGACGACCTATTTGAGGTGACATTCGATGCCGATTGTCACGACATTGTTATCGTGAAAGACATCCCGTTCTATTCGCTGTGTGAGCACCACCTGTTGCCGTTTTTTGGCACGGCACACATCGCCTACATCCCCGGGCTTGACGGGCGCGTTTGTGGTATCTCGAAGCTGGGTCGCGTTGTCGAAGCTTACGCTCACCGCCCGCAGCTACAGGAACGCCTTTGCAACGAAATCGCCACCGCAATCGAGCGCAATTTGAACCCCATGGGCGTGCTCGTGGTTATGGAGGCCGAGCACCTTTGCATGACGATGCGCGGCGTGAAGAAACCAGGTGCGGTGACGATGACGTCAGCCGTGCGTGGAGCTTTCAACGCCAATCCCGCAACGCGCGCCGAGGCACTCTCGCTCTTCTACAACAAATAATTTTTCTAAAAATTTTTGCCGGATAGCACCTCGCAGAATAAGGTTTTTTAATAAAGTTCTTTAAGAAAAGTTTGTTGAGAAAAGCGCGGCAAAGAAACCCATTGAGATTGCAAACTTTTGCTATGACAAATTTCATCTCTGAATATTTTTCGTCCTTTAAAACCGATGTGGCTCCTGCAGCAGATGTTACAGGGGCAGCGTCGCAAGGTCCTTCGCGACCACCTGCTGTGATGGGAATTTTGAACGTCACTCCCGATTCTTTCTCTGACGGAGGTTCGTTTCAGACACCTGCATCTGCCATTGAGGTCGGCATGCGAATGGTCGCGGCGGGTGCAGAAATCATCGACGTGGGAGGCGAGTCCACACGCCCCGGCTTTACCGAAGTCGACGCAGAAACAGAAACGGCCCGTATCCTTCCCGTCGTTGAAGGTCTTGCGAAAGAAGGCGTCCTCGTCTCCATCGATACGCACCATGCACCTGTGGCCAAAGCGGCTCTTGCAGCAGGTGCGCAAATCATCAACGACGTGGACGGCTTTCGCGACGTGCAAATGGCTGAGCTCGCTGCGTCTGCGCAATGTGGTTGCATTGTGATGAGTGATGCAAAAACGGCGGCGGGCATTCACTCATTTTGGCAAGCACAAACAGAGCTTTTAAGAACGGCCGGCGTTGAGCCCTCATGCATCATGGTTGATCCGGGATTTGGGTTTGGAAAAGATATAGACGATAATTTCGCTCTTATGCAAGAGTTGCCGCAACTGATTGAGGGGACTCCTTACCCTGTTTTGGTGGGCGTTTCCAGGAAACGTTTTATCGGAGGCTTGAGCGCAGAGGCGACGGCGCAAAAAAGAGATGCAGCAACGCTTGGCGTCGATTTGCTCGCGGTCAAAGCGGGTGCTTCTGTTTTGCGCGTGCACGATGTGCCCGAGACAATAGCGGGCCTCTCAACCTTTTGGCCCCTCTCGCACCCTACCCCCCGCCGAGCGCTTATCGCTTTAGGAAGCGAAGTCGGTGCGTGCAAAAACGGAGAAGATTTCAAGCGGGAGGATTTTCTCGGGAAGAGCTTCGACGAGATTCAGTTCGCGGCTAACTTGCATTGTTTGAACGAGGCGCTGGAAAAAATCTCGGCGTTGCCTTTTACAAAAGTCAAGCGTGTGAGTGGTGTTTATGAGACGGAAGGGGCGCTGGGAGTGGAAGCCACCGTGTTGAACATCGTGCTTGAAATCGAAACGAATCTTCTCCCTTTCATTTTGCTGAAGCACCTTTTGGCTATCGAGAAAGACTTAGGGCGCGGCCGGCCCGAGCCTCGGACGATGGACTGCGATCTGTTGTGGGTGGAAAACGTGGTTTGCCAGAGTCCGACTTTGACGCTGCCTCATCCAGGAATGGGGAAGAGGCATTTTGTGTTGCGGCCGTTGGTTGATGTCATGGGGCCGCCTTGTCATTTTTTGAACGATATTCATGTGGAGCTTGCGCCAAAAGAAGAGCGCATTGGTCCAATTTTGCGAAAGTTGAAAACGGAGTTGACGATTAACTAGTCGAGTAGCCAGTCTGAGCACCTTCAGACTTCGACCCCTTTGCCCTCCCTATTCGTCTTCGTTTTTTAGCTGGTACAAATAGTAGATGCCGCGAAGCGTCAAATCAGAGTCAAGTGCTGTGAAGCAATCGGTCGCCTCACTCATAATCGACATCAAGCCTCCGGTTCCAATAACGGCGCACTCTCTTCCCTCGCCGCCTTCCTTGTGCAACTCATCTTTCATGCAAGAAACGAGTTTCTCGACCATGCCTGCCCAACCCAGAACGAGACCGGCTTGAAGATTTTCCTCGCTCGTCCGCCCGATGGCGTGGCGCGGCAGCATGATAGGAACGTCGGCGAGCATTCCTGCGTTTTTAAAGAGCGCGTTGGCCGAAAGCATCAGCCCAGGAGATATCGAGCCACCAATAAAAGCGCCTTCGGCGTTGACCACATCGATGTTGGTTGCCGTTCCAAAATCGACCACGATGGCAGGGGGGCCGTACGTGCGAAGGGCCTCGGCCGCATTTGCCAAACGGTCACCACCGATGGTCTCAGGGGCCGCAATGTCTTTTGCAATCAGCCCCGTGTCAAGAAAATCCGTCGCTTGAATAATGAAAGGCGTTTTTCCTAGTCGCTCAATAGCCGTTTTCCATGCGTGAAAAAGTGCAGGTACCACACAAGAAATTCCCACGCTGCAGACGTCTTCCAGAGAAAAATCACTGCAGTCAAAGAGCTCTTTAAGACGCACGGCCAACTCGTCTGCGGTATCCAAAGAGGAAGTTTGCGTACGCCAGCGTTTGACGACCTCGCGGGGTTTCTCGGCAATAAGGCCGTAAGTGGTTTGCGTGTTTCCGATATCAAGAGCTAAAAACATGTCTTGCCTTTCTAAGAGAGGAACGGCTTGCTTCTTCTTTTCCGTTCGCTGCTTTGCTTAACTGCAAAAGTCCCACATTCTTTTTTTGGGCGCCCCCTATTTTACGTTAAACTTTTTCTCTTGCATCTGCCCTCCTAACCTGGTAGGATTGGGCTTCGCGCTGTCGCTTCCCATAACGAGCGCAAGCGCGAAAACGGTGAGAGAAATCGAGTACAACCTGCGAACGCCTACGCAGTGCACGCATGAAAATCTCGCCAACAACTGTATACGCAACCCTTGCTTTGGTCGGAAACCAAGGCACGAAAAAGGAGTCCTGTTATGAAAAAAGAAGTACACCCCGAGTACATGGAGTGCCAAGTCCGCTGCTCTTGCGGCAACACGTGGACCACGATGTCCACCGTCCCCGAGCTCACGCTCGATCTTTGTGACAAGTGTCACCCGTTCTACACCGGAAACCAGAAGCTCGTCGATACCGGCGGTCGCGTCCAGCGTTTCAGTGGCAAGTTCGGTGATGCCTCCAAGGCTGCGCTCGAGAAGGCCGCTGCGGAGAAAGAGGCCCGCGCAAAGCAGGCCGAGGTCCTCGCTGCCGAGAAGGCAGAGAAAGCTCAAGCGAAGGCTGCTGAAAAAGCTAAGCGTGCCGAGAAATACGCTGCTAAGGCTGCTAAAGAAGCCGAGAAAGCCGCGAAAGAACAAGCGCGCGAAAACGCTGAAGAGGCCGCTCAGGTTGTGGTAGAAAATGTCGCTGCCGAGACAGGCGAGAACGTTGATGCCGCCGCTGAGGCTACGGTTACTGAAGCCACAACGACGCCTGATGGAGAGGTCGTAGAGGCAACCGCCACCGAGGCTGCTGAGGCCAAAGCCGACCCTGAGGGAAACGTTAAGACCGACGACGTTCCTACTGAGGCTGGCGCAGAGGCACCTGCCGCTGAGGCTGGCGCAGAGGGCCCTGCTGCTGAGGCTGCTGAGGAAGCCCCTGAGGCGTAAGTTAGCAAGCGCGCAAACGCGCACGAACACGTGCGTTCGGCGCGTGCCAGCAAAACCCGAGGTCGCGCCCAACGCTATTCTCGGATTTAATTTTTGAAAGCAAGCCTGGGGCTTCATGAAGGTCCCGGGCTTTTTCCTTTATTCTCTTCGTTTCTTGCTTTTCTGGCTTTTTCATTTGTGATAGATTCGCATGCCCTCGGCATCGAGGTCTTTTTGAAGCTGTCTCCAGCTGGGAATCGCCTTGTCCATGATGGTTCTAAACTGCGGGCCGTGATTGTGCGCGCGCATGTGCGCAACTTCGTGAAAGGCGATAAGCGTGAGGTAGACGGATTTGTGCGTCGCAAGGTCGGTCGTGATTGAGATCTTGCCCTTTTCATAGCGGCACGAACCCCAACGACTTTTCATCGTTCGGACCGTCCAGTGCGCCGTCTTCGCTCCGATGGCGTGCTCTGCCTGAGGAATAACGGAGTCCAGGCGCTTCACAACTTCGGCTTTCAAGAAATTCTCGAAAGCGATGCGGCGCAAAAGTCTGGCGTGTGCGGTGTTGTTTGCAAGAGTTTGCGAGAGTCTAAAAAGAAGCTGCTCGCCGTGGACGACAGGCGTCTCCACGGTTTCGAGCAGCTCTTTATTATGAGGCGCGACGTGTTTGGGAGAGGGGATGACGTCAAACTGGATGGTTTTTGGCTCACCCCAAACTTGAACGACGTCTCCTTCGCCCAAGCGTTTGTACGCTCTCGCGCTAGACGATTTTGAATCCGGAATTTTTGTCATCTCCGTCGGAGGTTTTCTTGGAAGCAGCGTCTTTCGCCTCTTTTGTTTCCTTCGCGTCAGCGCCAGCCTTGGCTCCCGCATGCTCGCCAGCACCCGCATTTTCGCCGCCGGCTTTATGGTCGTGTCCGTCTTTACCGCCTTCAACCACGGTTGCCCCGTCCATCATCCGAATCTGCTGCAGCATCTGTTTTAGCTGCTCTTCGCGCTGTTTTGTTTGCTCGGGCGTGTCGTGCGAGTAGGTGACGTCTGCTTCTCCCACCACCAGCTGGGCGGCTTTGATGTTTTTGCAATCGCGCTCAAGGGCACCCATCTGGCCGGTTTTTCTTGCCTGCTCAATGACCTCGGTGGCTTGCTCTGGCGGCAGTTGCAAAAGTGTGGGAATCTCTTCTTCTGGAACCTTCAGTTTCTTGTGATTGGCATAGGCGGAAAGCGCAGCATCCTGACCTGCGGCTTGAGCGGCGCGGTCGTCCAAAACGGCGTCCAAGTTCACCTCCGAGAAACCCATCTGAGCCAGGAACTGCTCGAGCGTGGTGCCTTGGCGCTGCGCATCGAACTGCATCGCGTGCAGGATTTGCTCGCGATATTTTGCAATCTCCTCAAGAGGAACGCGCTGTTCAAGGCGGCGAGCCAGCTCTGAAACGACAGCAGCTGTTTTTTGCTCCTCGGCGTATTGAGCATTTAGACGTTCAGCCTCGACGCGCATGACTTTCTTGAAATCGTCGACGGTGCTGATGCCTTTGAGGTTCTTTTGTAGCCATGCATCATCGATTTTTGCAAGCGTCGAGTTGTGCATATGAGCGAAGTTTTCCATCATGAACTCAACGTCTAAGTCGCCTACGGAGGGGACGTGTACGGTCACCGAAACCGGGTCGTAGTTGGAGAGCGTATAGTGATAGTAGTCGCCCACTTTAAGGGCGTCGTGCTTGTTGTTAAGCTCAGACTTTTCGCGTTCCTCAAGGCGCTTGTCGTTCAAGGTGTTCTCGGAAATTTTATCGGCGGCTTCCGCGTTGGTTTTCTCGGCCGTTTCTTCATTCTTTTTGCTTTCTTTATCAGACATTGTCGCTCCTTTAGTATGTCGCTTGTTAAAACCTGTTTTCGGCAAAGTTCCTTCTGCCCATTATCTCTTATGCTAATAGCTTAAAGTGTATACAATTGATGAGCGAGCAAGAACGAATCGGAAGCGACGAGTCGAAAACGCCGAATTGCAAGCTAAGTTAGGATAGAATCGATTCCGGCGCGAGAAAAGAATCCGATTTTGATTCCGCTAAAAGGCGCGGGACGAGAATTAATTCCGCTGAAAGGCGCGAGAAGAGAATCGGCTTTATGAACGCTTAGCGCGAAAAAACTGAAAGGACGAAAATGGTTTCTCACAACAATCTGCTCCCCATGACAGGCGACATAATCCGAGCGTGGCTGCCCTGGGTGTTGATTGCCGCGGCCATTATTATCCTCATCGTTGTTCTTTGCATTGTGTTCTCGGGCAAGAAGGCGAAGAAAGCTGATTCTGCTCCTCGGCCTGCTCACAGTGCTGCCGAGAAGGACTCGGGTGCATCTGCTGGAACCGCTGCAAATACTGCTGAATTCGGGGCACGCAAGATCTCCAAAAAATAGCTGAATGATATAGAGGGATGCGAGCTTGCTTCGTGCGAGCTTGCATCTTTTTTGATGAGGCAACCCGCAATTACTAAAACCAAACGAAAACTAACCGAAACCTAATCGAAATCCAACCAAAACCAAACCGAAAACTAACCAAAACTCAACCGAAAAAGAGAACATAACCATGCCTGAAAAACTCAAAGCACTTCTCGAAGCTTACGAGGAGCTTGGAAAAAAGCTCCAAGACCCTGCGGTTTACTCGGACCAAAAGGAGTATGCGCGCCTGGCGAAAGAGTACGCCAACCAGGAGGAACTGGCCAAAAAAGCGCAGGCTTATCTGCAGGCACTCGACGACATTCAAGCGGCCAAGGAGCTCCTGCACGAAGAGACCGACCCGGACACGAAGGCGCTTTTGCAAGACGAAATTGCGAACAACGAAGCGACTTTGCCCGGGCTGGAAGAAGAAATAAAAATCATGCTTATCCCCGGCGACCCCATGGACGAAAAGGACACGATTGTCTCGATTCGCGGTGCGGCGGGCGGCGACGAGGCGGCCATTTTTGGCGGCGATCTTTTCAAGATGTACGAACACTTCGCCGAGATAAACGGCTGGAAAATTGAGGTTTTATCGGCCAGCCCTTCCGAGGCCGGCGGTTTCAAAACCATTGAGTTTAAGGTCACAGGCGATAAGGTTTTCTCGGTCATGAAATACGAATCCGGCGTCCATCGCGTCCAGCGCGTGCCCAAAACCGAGAGCCAAGGCCGCATTCAGACCTCGACAGCGACCGTGTCCGTGCTGCCCGAAGCCGACGAGATTGATATTCAAATTGACCCCTCTGATCTGCGTATTGACACGTATTGCTCCTCGGGACCGGGCGGCCAGGGTGTCAACACGACGTACTCGGCCGTGCGCATCACACATCTGCCTACCAACACGGTCGTGCAGTCGCAGGACCAGCGCTCGCAGATTCAGAATCGCGAGGTCTGCATGGAGATGCTCCGCGCGCGCCTTTACGAGAAGGAGCTCGAGCGTCAACAGGAAGAGGAAGGCGCCAAGCGTCTAAGTCAGATTGGCCATGGTGACCGTTCCGAGAAGATCCGCACGTATAACCAGCCGCAAGATCGCGTGACCGACCATCGCATTGGCTTCAACGGGACCTACAACGGCGTGCTGACAGGCGATGGCTTGCCCGATATTATCGAAGCGCTGGCTGCCGCAGACCGCGCGCAACGACTGGCGAAGACGGTGTAGGTGCGGGCTGCAGCGACCCCGCGCCCTGGCTACGGCGTAGCTTTTCTCATGACGACCCTTCAAAATGCCCTGAATGAGGCTTCCTCTTTTCTGCAGGACAGCGGCGAGGAAAATCCCCGCGCGATTGCGGAGATGGTGCTTTCTTTCGTGACCGGCCTTTCGCGAGTCGAACTCTATCTTTCGCTTGACGAATCCCTGAACGCAGACCAGCTTGCGCGCCTTCAAAAAAATCTCGAGAGGCGCGCCGCCGGCGAACCTCTGCAATACGTTCTTGGCGAGGCGTCCTTTCGCCACCTCATTCTTAAGACGGGGCTCGGTGTTTTGATTCCGCGTCCCGAGACGGAGATTCTTGTGGACGTGGCGATGGAGATGCTGGGGGAGGTGCTTTCTTCTGTGGGCGCGGGCAATCAATGTGACGACGCGCGAAGCGACGCATGCAGCGACAATTCAGATGAATGCAACGACGCACGCAGTGACAAAAGTAGCGACAGTTCCGGCGACAAGCACGCTAGCCGCACAATCAATATCGCAGATATCGGCACGGGTACCGGAGCGATTGCGCTCTCGCTTGCCCAGGAGTTGCCCGTTTTTCTCGAGAAAAGCACAAGCGCCAAATCCACCCCAACGAACCCATGCACCATGCCTCACCTACATTTATATGCGTCTGACATTTCTTCGCGCGCACTCGAGTTAGTAAAAGAGAATGCCCGCGCGCTGGAACCAGAAGCGCTGGCGCCACGTGCTTGCGTGCACTTTCTTGAAAGTGACCTTTTTGCGCACTATCCCGCCGAACTTTGCGGCCATCTCGACTTGATTGTGAGCAATCCGCCTTACATTCCAGATTCTGTGCTTGAGCAGGAAGTCCCGGCAGAGGTCAAAGAGTATGAACCTTGGGAGGCGCTTTCCGGAGGCGCAGATGGCCTGGAGATTTTCCGTCGTCTGGCAAAAGAAGCGCGCGCATGGTTGAAGGATGGCGGAGCGCTTTGCGTCGAGCTTTTCGAAGACTCCTTGGACGATGCGGCCGACTTCTTACGAGAAGAAAACGGGAACGCTGACGGTGCGCGTTGGGCGGATATTTCGGTTACGAAAGATTTGACGGGACGCCCGCGGATCCTGTCAGCTCGTCTGACAAAGCCCTCGCGCGCCCTTTAGCTGCTTGAAATTTATTACGACATAATTTCTGTCAGAATTGCTTTACTCGGCAAGATTATTATAAACTCCAAATAAATAAAGAGTTTATTACGACATTTTTGAAATTTATTACGACATAAAATCGACAACGGCACCAAACTTGTTACATCATAAAAATAAATTAGACATCAAAAATTGCGCGCTCGGCGACGAATTTTTTTTCACCGCGGTCAATACGTGCGCCGAGGTTCTCCGCGCGGGAGGCATTGCGTGCGTGCCGACGGACTCGGTTTATGGCCTTTCATCTGCGGTAATGCTGGACTCAGAATCCAATCCTTTCGCTGCCGAGAAAATCCTGCTGCTTAAAGAGCGCCTTCTCACGCAGAAGATGCCTTTGCTTATTCCGGACGCGGCCGCCCTTGAGACGTTTGCGCAAAACTTGAGCCCAGAGGCACTCCAGCTGGCCCGTGATTTCTGGCCAGGACCGCTTACGCTGGTGGTGGAGGCCGGCGATGCGGTGCCGTTTGAGTTCATGGAAGAGGACGGCTCGGTCGCCCTTCGTGTGCCGGACTTTCCGTTTTTGCTAGAGCTCATGCAGAAGGTAGGACCGCTGACGACGACCAGCGCAAACGTGCACGGGCACGCGAGTCCTACCAGCCTGGATGAGGTGGATTCCGTTTTGCTTGATACGGTGGACGTTCTCGTTGATGCGGGAAAAACAAGGCACGCGGAAGCCTCCACCATCGTCGATGTGCGCACGCCCGACTCCCTTACAATCCTTCGAGAAGGCGCCATTTCGCCCGAGAAAATCTTCGCGCAATTGAAGAACTAAGATCTCTGGCGCCCTTTATGATCTGGCGTCTCAAGGCGCTCCTGTACGACCTCCCGTTTCAGGGCGCCCCTTTATAACTTGTCTTCTCAAAAGACAAATAAACATTAAACTTGTCTTTTCAAACGACAAGTTTTAAATACTTTGGCAAAGTTAAGCCGCGATAAAAAACACGTGGTAAGCAAAAAGGTTAATAAGCAAAAATGTTATGTAAACAGCAGTAAAACGGTAAAGGAATATGGCAAACCAACCCTCACTCAACAACATCCCCGCGCACATCCAAGAAGCGCTCGCTCTCAACACGCTGAATCCCGCGCAGCTGAAGGCCGTCCTTTGCACCGAGGGACCGCTGCTCGTTTTGGCAGGCGCCGGCTCCGGCAAGACGCGCGTCCTCACCACGCGCATCGCCTACATGATTGCCACTCTGGGCGTCCAGCCCTACCAAATCCTTGCCATCACCTTCACGAACAAGGCCGCCACAGAGATGCGCGAGCGCCTGCAATCGCAGCTCGCCGGCTACGTCCGAGGCATGTGGGTCTGCACCTTCCACGCCATGTGCGTGCGCATCTTGCGCGAGGATGGCGAGAAGCTGGGTTTCTCGGCAAACTTCACCATCTATGACGATGATGACTCAAAACGCCTGATAAAAGCTATCATGAGTGACCTGTCCATTGACACGAAATCGTTCGATCCCAACTCGATTCGCGCCCAAATAAGCGCTGCCAAAAACAAACTTATAACGCCTGCCGAGTTCGCTGACAGCGCAACCTCTCCCATGGAAGAGGCCGCCGCCAAGGTTTACGAGGAGCTGCAGGAGCGCCTCTTCAAGCAAAACGCGATGGACTTCGACGACCTTCTCGTCAACACGCACCGTCTCTTCTCGAAATTCCCCGACGTGCTCGCGCGCTACCAGGAGCGTTTTGCCTATATCAGCGTCGACGAGTATCAGGACACGAACCACGTTCAGTACGCCCTCACCAACATGCTCGCCGGCGAGAAGCGCAACCTCATGGTGGTAGGCGACGACGACCAGTCGATTTACTCCTGGCGCGGCGCCGATATCCAAAACATCCTCGATTTCGAGAAGGACTACCCGGAAGCCGCCGCCATTAAGCTGCAGCAAAACTACCGCTCGACCGGCCACATTTTGAACGCAGCAAACGCCGTCGTGGTGCACAATGCCGGCCGTCGCGAGAAGGAACTGTTCACGACCGCCGGCGCGGGCGAGCTCATCCACGCCTACCAGGCAAGCGATGAGCGCGACGAGGGCCGCTGGATCGCCTCGGAGGCGGAGCGGCTGAATCGCGAGGGCATTTCCTACGATGACATGGCCGTTTTCTACCGCACGAACGTGCAGAGCCGCGTGCTGGAGGACATGTTCTTGCGCGCCGGAGTCCCCTACAAAATCGTGGGCGGCACGCGCTTTTTCGACCGCGCCGAGATCCGCGACGTGATGGCGTATCTGAAGCTCGTCCTCAATCCGGCCGACGACGTCTCCGCCCGCCGCGTCATCAACGTCCCCCGCCGAGGCATCGGCGCCACCTCCATCGACAAAATATCTGCCTTCGCCGCCCAAAACGACTTGAGCTTTTTTGAAGCCTGCGTTGCCTGCGTGGCAGAAACCGATCTTCTTTCTCCCAAAGTCCGAGAAGCCCTTGCCACTTGGACCTCCAACATTGAGGCGGCGCGCCACTACACCGGCGACTTGGCGAGCGTTATCGAGATGGTCGTGGAAAAGGCCGGCATCATCGACGCGCTTGAGCAGCAGTTGGGGCCGGACGCGCAGGGGCGCCTGGAAAACATTCGAGAGTTCTTGCTGATTGCTAAAGAGTTTGACGAGAGTCACGAAGACATCATCTCCAACTTGGAATCGATGGCGGAGTTGCGCCGCGCCGGTGTGGAAGGAGTGCCGAAAGAAGGCGCCCCATCGCCCGCCGCCCTCGCTCCCGCCCCTGCGCTGTCGGCCGCCGCCCTCGCTCCCGCCCCTGCGCTGTCGGCCGCCGCCCTCGCTCCCGCCCCTTCCGCAGCTCCAGGCACACCCCTAGACGGCTCTTTTCCTAACGTCGCCACCACATCAACCCCCCAAGACGACTACGCCGACCTTAAAGTCGCCGCCCAAAAGCTCCCCGCTTTTCTCGAGTGGCTCGCCC
Organism: uncultured Coriobacteriaceae bacterium; assembly: GCA_947426865.1. Taxonomy (GTDB): domain Bacteria; phylum Actinomycetota; class Coriobacteriia; order Coriobacteriales; family Atopobiaceae; genus MGBC105563. The sequence goes on from CANEFS010000009.1 coordinate 37,672, forward strand.
TTAGAAGCGACCTCGACAATTTGTCCGGTCATGCGACGGCCGTTACCCTTATGACGATTCACTCGGCCAAGGGCCTGGAGTTTCCGGTTGTTTTTGTTGCCGGGCTTGAAGAGGGCCTTTTTCCCAATCTTCTTTTCGACAACGACCCTGCCAAGCTGGAAGAGGAGCGCCGCCTCGCCTACGTGGCCATCACCCGGGCGCGCCGGAAGCTTTTCCTCACTTACGCTTCTAGCCGGCGCACCTACGGCTCCACGACGGCTAACCCTCGCAGTCGTTTTGTCGGCGAGATTCCCGACGCAGACATCACGCTTACCGGCGTTGGCTCGGCCGGTTTTTCGGGCTGGGGCTGGGAGAAACGCGGCGACCGCCATGGCATGTACGGCACGGGCGGAGACCTGTATGGCTCGGATGGAGGAGTAGTGTTTGGCGGCGGCTCGCACCAGGAAAGCGCCGCTTCCCGGTCTGAGGCCTCCTCGACTTCCGCTCAAGAGACCTTCGAGAAAGGCGATCTCGTCCATCACAAAATTTTTGGCAACGGGGTCGTGATGGAAGTGAAGGGCGACGAGCTGACCGTCCATTTCGAGAAAACCAACAAAACGAAGCGCCTCTTAAGAACCTTCGCACCTCTCGTAAAAATCGAAAAATAGCTTCCTCGTAGCGTTCAGAAATGGGCCGAGAAAACAGGTCGGATTGTTCAAATTCAAAGAACACACAGCTAAACAGCGAAAAACGACCGAAATTCCTTCTCAAAAAAGCATTATCTGTCCCCATTTCTGGCAACTAATGGCAGAAATTCGTACGAAAAACCGCCGCAACTTGACAGAAATTCGTACGAAAAACTGCCATAACTTGGCAGAAATACGGATGAAAGCGTCGTCAAAATGCTATCATGAAAATAAAAAACGACTGCAAATAAAGAGCAAAAGGCAATTTGGCACCTCGTTCCTCGGAAGTGCCCATATCCCCCCGAGCAAAAAAAGAGGAGCATCCCATGAAACGATTCTTAATGGAAAAATTGCTCGATTGGAAAGATTCATCTCATAGGCTTCCGCTGATTATCAATGGTGCAAGGCAAGTTGGCAAAACTTGGCTTCTTCAAGAATTCGGCCGAACCGCCTTTAAAAATACGGTCTATGTAAACTGCGATACAGACGAGCGAATCAAAGAGATTTTTAACAAAGATTTCAATATTGACCGTATTTTGGGCGACTTAGAGATACTTATGCAACAGAAGATAGTGCCTGGAGAAACCCTTCTCATCTTTGACGAAATTCAGGAAACTCCAAAGGCCCTCACTTCCCTCAAGTATTTTGCTGAAAATAAGCCTGAGCTCGCCATTACGGCTGCCGGTTCTCTTTTAGGCTTAACCATTCACGAAGGAACAGGTTTTCCCGTTGGGAAAGTTACGATTTTTAATCTGTATCCCCTGTCTTTTTTCGAGTTCCTTTATGCGATGGGAGAAGACCTCCTTTGCGAAAAACTTCAAGCTTCTACGCCGTCAAATATTGATGAGCTTGATCTTTTTTCGGACACGTTGATAAAACATTTGAAGACCTACCTTTTCGTAGGCGGTATGCCCGGTGTTGTAAAAAATTACGTTGAAGAAAAAAACACCGATACCGTTCGCACGTTGCAAGAAAGCATTCTTGAGGCCTACCGTTTCGACCTCTCAAAACATCTCAATTCCCTGGAAACAAACAGGGCGATTGAAGTCCTTGACTCCCTTCCAAATCATCTTTCCCGAGAAAACAAGCGCTTTATTTTTGGCCAGGTCAGAGATGGCGGCCGCGGCCGAGATTACGAGGATGTGCTTTCTTGGCTTCAGGCGGCGGACTTCATCGTTCGCGTGTTCAATGTAACAAAACCAGGAAATCCTCTGGCCGCCTACAGGGACCCGCGCAGTTTCAAAATCTTTTTCGTGGACGTCGGTCTTTTAGGTGCTCTGAGCAACGTAAACCCTCGCACGCTTCTTGAAGGGGATGCGCTTTTTACAGAGTTCAAAGGCGCCCTGACCGAACAGTTCGTCTGCCAAGAGCTTCTCTACATGAACTCACAGGCACCTTTTTACTGGTCGGGCAAGAAAGAAAAATCCATGGCCGAGATTGACTTTCTCGTGCAAAACCAAGCGATTTCCCAAGGCCACTTCAGCGACATTTGCGCGGTTGAGGCGAAAGCGTCTGTGAATCTTAAAGCGAAAAGCCTCAGCGTCTTTCACAAGACTTATCCTCAAACGAGGGCCTTTAGATTGTCTCTTGCCTGGTTCCGAGAAGAGAGTTGGGTCCGCAATATACCCCTTTTTGCGTTTGAAAATGTGCGCTTGTGGGACAATTAAAGAGGCACGATTTGCTCGGAAGAAGGTAAACGAGCAAAAAGATGAGCCGGCAAGGTTGGCTCGGAAGAAGGCAGACGAGAAAACATGCTTGAGATTCACTACAATGGAATTGATATTCATGAATGGGTGGATAAATTTCTTATCCTAATCATAGCGGTTCTTGTCGCTTGGCTTCTTTCTCGTTGGTTGGCACGTCTCGTTGACCGGACCCTGAACCACCTCGAGGTACCCGACGCATCTATTTTCTTGAATATTACAAAGGGCGCTGTTTGGGTCGTTGCCGTACTTTGTGTTCTACAACCCGTTTTTAACGTCAGTCCTAACGCTTTGATAACCACCTTAGGTGCTGCCTCCATCGCCCTTTCGCTTGGTTTGCAAGACACTATCTCTAACTTGATAGGCGGCCTTGGCCTCATGATTAATAAGGTTGTAAAGCCAAATGACTACATTACGGTGAACGGCATTACGGGTCGCGTGCAAGACGTGACATGGCGCTCCACGACTGTTAAAGATCGCATTGGAAACATCGAGGTCATCCCCAACTCAGTCCTTAACAAGTCCGCCATCACGAAGTTGACACGCGTCCTTGCGCACGAAACTTCGCTTGAGATTACCTTGAAGCCAGACGTCGATGTGAACAAGACTTGTGAAGAATTGATACGTACCGTCGACAAAGCTTTAGGGAAACAAAAGGCGCCGGCCGCCACCGTAGTGCGCCTTACAGGCATTTCAAGCAGTGGCACTCAAGCAACCATTTTCTTCCATGTCAAGGAAGATATTACTTTCGCAAACGCTACCGACCTCGTCGTTCGCGCTCTTGAAGACTCCGACTACATAGCGTAATTTTAAATCGGCTGCTCACTTAGAGTTTTGTTGAAAGGTTCCCATGTTTACTTTCAGGCCAATGTGAGCGCAAAATTTTTCGCTTCTTAGCACCTCTTTCCTTTCTCGAGAAAGGCTTTTCATTTTTTTGGGATTTTGCATCCCCTTCTTAACCTAAAGTTGTGGATTGATTGCGCTAGATGCGAAATTCTAAGCACTAGATGCGACACTTTTTTTTGGGGGGGGGCATGTCGCAGCTTATTAATTAATGCAAAAGAGGTAAAAATTTTGCTTAAACTATTTATAGTTAACGCAATGGAGTTTTGAAAAAAATGACCATTGGCAAACGCCTGAAAACAATATGAGGAAAGGAACGGAGAATGCTAGATCAACAAGAAGAACAGAACTCAGGGTTTAATGCAAATATTACCACCCAAGGTCAAGACACAGGAAACCCTGTTACTAACGTCAATATTCAGATTCCGCAAGGAGGCAGTAATGGAGTAGGTGTCGCAGGATTTGTCCTTGCTCTTATTGCCTTGTTTTTGAGTTGGGTGCCAGTTTTCGGCTGGATTCTTTGGATTCTCGGGGCCATCTTGTCTATTGTTGGTCTTTTCCGCGTTCCTCGTGGCCTTGCAATTGCAGGAACTGTCATCTCATTCATTGACGTTATTATATTAATCGCGGTCATTGGAGTAATTGGAGGTTGCGCCGCCCTTATGCTTTAATTGATTGCTTGAAAATTGCTTGAAAAAGGGCTATAGGACAAAAAGTGTGTCTAGTTTTGGGCGTTACCGCAGGTGGCGCCC
>CANEFS010000010.1 GCA_947426865.1 uncultured Coriobacteriaceae bacterium
TAGAATAATCGACAAACCAATTGTAGGTTTACACCACTTTTCGGGACGCTACTGCTCTATTTGCAGTTATACAAGAGATGATGGTAAATGGCGTATCTACCAGAAAAGTACGCCGTATTGCTGAAGATATGGGTGTGAATAGCTTAAGTTCGTCTCAAGTATCTCGAGTATGTCATGCACTAGATGAAACAGTAGAAGAGCTGCAGCAAAGAGACCTCTCTCAGATTTCTTTTTCCTACATTTGGGTTGATGCAACCTATATCAAATGTAGAGACGAAGGCCACGTCTCTTCGTGTGCTCTGGTTACTGCTATAGGAGCAGGTAGTGATGGCTATAGACATCTACTCGGACTAGATGCAATTGATACCGAGTCTTACGCTGGCTGGCTTGGCTTTTTAAGGTCTTTGCGTGAAAGAGGAGTTCAGGGAGTCCTTTGTGTCACATCAGACGCTCACGAAGGGCTGAGAAGAGCTATTGAAGAAGTGTTTCCAGGCGCTTCTTGGCAGCGCTGTATCGTTCACCTTATGCGAAATGCAGCGTCTTACGCTAAGACCAGACAGAAAAGAAAAGCCGTGCTATCTTTACTTAAAACCGTCTTTGACGAAAGAGATCCAAGCCTTGTTAGAGAGCTCTATCACCTAGCCTGCGAAAACATTGCAAAGATTTGTCCTAAAGCAGCGGAGCTTTTAGAAGATGCAGAAGCAGACGCACTAGCGTATCTCGACTTTTCTTACGAGCATCACTTAAGACTTCGTACAAACAACGTACAAGAGCGAGTAAACAGAGAGCTAAAACGCAGGAGCCGAGTAGTGCAGGTCTTTCCCTCAAGAAAGTCACTAATACGCCTGATAGGTGCTGTTTTTTCTGAGATAGACGAAGACTGGGCAACAAGAAGATGGTTTACTGAAGAGTCCATCGCTCAAGCAACAGCTCCTGTAAAGAAGTCAGCTCCAGCTCCAACGTATCAGAGAACTGCTCAAGAGCACGCTAGAAGGATAATTGAAGTCGTGCTTGCAGATAACCCGATTGAGAGGAGGGCAGCTTAAATGTTGGACTAGAATAAAAGTAAGATTCTAGGCCATTACACCAACATTTGGCACACTACCCTTTCTTGCAAGGGAAAGTAGAAAGTCTTGAAAGTTTTTTTCAAGATGTAAAAGATCGGTGTCTTTTATATCCGTTTCAAGCTTTTCCAGAAAAGCGGATGTAAGAGCGTATTCGATGTGGGCCGTGCTAGAATTTCCACAGGGATTTTCCTTTCTCTTTGTTGTGGACTACTACATTGCAGTAAAGGAAAATCCCACCTGTTTCACAGGATTTGGAAAGAGTTACCCACAAAAAGTAAACACCGTCCCTCGGCAAAAGCCGAAGCGTTAAGGTGGGGTTCTTGTTGTAAACTATGTCGGTAATCCACAAACGAACTAAGTATTGGGAGGCCCCATGGATTCCTCGAAAAAAGCGAATAAACCAGCTCAGACTGCGCGTCCAAAGGTGAAGCGCTCGACGCCGTCGGTTCTGCAGTATTGTTTTCAGAACAAAAAGAAGGTTGCGACGATTTTTGCGGCGGCGCTTTTTGTTCTTGTGCTTATTTTGTACCTGACCGGCGCGGTGCAGGGGCTTGATACGAGCATCAGCGAGTTTGTGAAGGGCGCGAAGCCGGCGGGGGCGTCGGCGTTTTCGACCGTGTTTTTCTCGGCGGTGTCGGCGTACATGAATCCCTATTACCTTGCTGTCTTGCTTTTTGTGATTGCTGCCTTTGGGCCTCGTAATCACCCGGCTTTCTCGGCCTTTCTAAATATTTTGGGCATTTTTATCGTTAATGAAGTCTTTAAGATCATTATCGAGAGAGGCCGTCCGGTTGGAGCCACAGATACGGGCTATTCGTTCCCCTCGGGCCATTCGGTTTTGGCAATGGCATTTTTTGGCTTCATTATTTGGCTACTTTGGCGCTCCATGCGCGACCGTAAATATTGGCGCTGGTGTTTGACGGTGCTTTTTGCGGCGCTGATTGCGCTTGTGGGCATGAGCCGCGTCTATCTGGGCGCCCATTACGTCAGCGATGTTATCGCTGGTTGGTGCCTTGGTTTTGTATGGCTTTCGTTCTTCACGACCGTTTGCGTACCTCGGTTGATGGAAGCACCTTTGATTTTGGGCGCAACCGAGCTATCCGATGCTGACTCTGATCCCGCTGGTCATCAAAGCTTTGCTGAGAGTCTGGAGTGGAGACGCCAGAAGAAAATCCTGCGCAAGCTGGGCGTTACTGATATTTCTGGAAAGAGCGGCGCTTCCGTAGGCGGCGCACCTAAGCCTAGCACGCCAACAAGTGGTGCCCCAACAGGCGCTGCTCCTGCAAGCGCTACTCCTTCAAGCGACGCACCAAAGCGCGCTACTCCTGCAGGCGATGCACCAAACGATAACGCACCGCAAAAAAACGCGTACATTTAAAAGCTCAATACCCCAATAAAGGAGAACGCATGAGCTATCCTGCGCCCATTGACCCAACGAAAACGAAAGCTTGGGGGGCGCTCGCTGTCCACTTCTCCGAGCTGCAAGAAGCAGGCATCAACCTGCGCGCCTGGTTCGACCAGGACTCCTCCCGCGTCGAGAAAATGACGTTTGACGTGGAGGACCTGTGCTTCGATTTTTCTAAAAACCTGGCAACGCCTAAGACGCTTCAGCTCCTTTGCGACCTCGCAGAAGAGGTGCATCTGAAGATGCGCCTGGACGACATGCTCGCAGGCGTTCACATCAACACCAGCGAAAACCGAGCCGTCCTTCACTCGGCGCTTCGCCGTCCGCAGGAGGCAGGACCCCTCATGGTCGACGGCCAAAACGCCACGCAGGACGTGCACGAGGTCCTGGTTCACATGTTCAACTTCGCCGAGAAAATCCGTTCAGGTGCGTGGACAGGCGCCTCAGGCAAGCCGATAAAAACCGTGGTAAACATAGGTATTGGCGGCTCTGATTTGGGCCCTGCCATGTGCTACGAGGCCCTTCGCGCCTTCGCCGACGCAGGCATTTCTGCCCGTTTCATCTCCAACGTTGATCCTAACGACCTGGCCGAGAAAACCCACGACTTGGACCCCGAAACGACTCTCTTCATTATCGTTTCCAAAACCTTTACGACGCTTGAGACGCTGACGAATGCGAAAGAAGCGAAGCGGTGGCTTCTCGAAGGCTTGGAGGATAAAGGAATTATCCCGGGCGAGCAGGCCGGAGAGGGCTCGCTTGAGGCAGCACAAAACATCGCGATTGCCAAGCACTTTGTGGCTGTCTCGACGCAAAAAGAATTGGTGGCAGAGTTCGGCATCGACCCTAAGAACACGTTTGGTTTTTGGGATTGGGTCGGAGGACGTTACAGCGTAGACTCGGCCGTGGGACTCGTGTTAGCCATCGTGTTTGGGCCAGAGCGCTTCGAAGATTTTCTCGCGGGCATGCACGCCATCGATGATTATGTGGCCTCCACCCCCTTTGAGCAAAACGCCGTTGTTTTAATGGGGCTTCTCAACGTGTGGTACGTGAATTTCTTCCACTTTTCCTCGCACGCGGTGCTTCCTTACAACCAATATCTCAGCCGTTTTCCTGCCTATTTGCAGCAGCTTACGATGGAGTCGAACGGTAAATCGGTACGCTGGGACGGCACGCCTGTGACCTGTCATACCGGCGAGGTTTTCTGGGGCGAGCCGGGAACGAACGGCCAGCACGCCTTCTTTCAGCTGCTTCACCAGGGAACAGAAATTGTGCCTGCCGACTTTATCGCGTTTGTAAACACCCCCAACGCCACGGTCGTCGGCACTCAAGACGTCCAAGAGCTTCTCTTAGGCAACTTCCTAGCGCAAACGAAGGCGCTTGCTTTTGGCAAGACGGCCGACGAGGTGCGCGCAGAGGGCGCGGAAGAGGTGCTGGTAACCGCCAGGAGTTTCTCGGGAAATAGGCCCTCTACCTCGATATTTGGCATTGCTTTGACACCCTTTTCGCTGGGCGAGCTTATCGCGCTCTACGAATACATCACGTTCGTGGAAGGGACCGTATGGGGTATCAACTCGTTCGACCAATGGGGCGTTGAGCTGGGCAAAGCCATGGCGAAACAGATTACGCCGGCGCTCTCGGAGTCGGACAACGCGCTTGCCAAGGAGGACCCGTCCACCCGAAGCCTCATCGATTTTTACCGGACTTACCGTGACAACCTGGACTAAAATAGGGAAGGTTACCTGCTCATGCAGAATTGCTAAAAGAGAACTGCGAACTGCGAGCATCGAACTGCTCATTGCGGGCCGCTTACGCTGAACTGCTGGTCGAGAAGAAAAGGAATTTTCGTGCTTGAGCTTATTCACATCCAAAAAGTAACGTTTGATCCCCGAAACTTGCGCGCCATCTTGAGCTTTGCGCAAAACGGGCCGGTGATGACGAACGCTAACCCTCAAGCGACCGAGCGCGTTAAATGGCTCGTTCCTGAAGTCATGCGCCACGCCTGCACGGGCGATGCGGGCAAGACGTTTGGCACAGCGGTGGGCCGCACTGAAATTGCCCACCTCGTCGAGCACGTTGCCCTCGAGCTTATGGCGCTCACGAACCTTTCGACCTCCATCACTTCCGGGCGCACCCGCCGCATCGCCGACCACCTTTACGAGGTCCAGATTGCCGCTCCCGACGACGTGCTTGCTGCCTCCGCGCTGGCCTCGGCCGTCTTCATCGTCAACTGGGCTTTCCAGGCGCGCGACAGCAAGAACGCCCCCAACATTGACGCCATCGTCTCTGGCATTCGCAACGTTATGAGCTCGACCGAGGACCTGGACAAAGAAATTCAAGCCGAGAAGGAAGCTGCTGAAGAAGCGAAGCGTCTGGCGGATGAAAAGGCTGCCGAGGAGCAAGCCGCCGCCGATAAGCAGACTGCCACCCAAGAGGCTGAGAAATCTGCCGCGCAAAACGCCGGCAACGAGGCTTTTGGTCAAGCGGCCTCTGAGCAGGTTCTCGCTGCGGCCATCGCACCAGAGCAACCTTCAGCCGTAAAAATTGTGGGCGAGAGGAAGGGTGTTGCCTCTGAAACCGCCCCTGAGCCCGCGCGTACAGAATTTGAAGCGGCCGCTCCCTTAGACGCTGTTCCTTACATCAAGCCGGCGGTAACGGGAAACATACCCGCGCAAAAGGTGCCTGAGCACAAGGGTTTCTCGGAAGAGAAACCAGCGCCACAGGCAGCAGAAAAACCGGAAGAAAAACCGGCCGAGAAAAAAGAAATTCACCTGGGAACCACCGTGGGCTTCATGAGTCCTACGAGTCCTCAAAGCGATGAGGAATACCCAGCATAAGCTTGGACGATACGACGAGAGGCCACCGCGCTGACTAATCCGAAAACGGTCGGCGGCCTAGGAAACTTTCAAACGGGTAAAAAGAAGCGAATTAACGACGAACATAACGACGAACAAAACAGCGAACAAAACGACGCACGGATAACGAAAAAAACGATGTTGACTGCGAAGGCAGTCTCAAAGCGATGAGTAGGAGAGAAGATGGCTAAGAAACATGGATTCGCATTTGGAGCTTTTTTGGGCATGGGAATTGGCGCGATAGCTGGCCTTTTGCTGGCACCTCGCTCCGGTGAGGAATCAAGAAAAATGCTGGCCGACACGGCAAACGATATGACCGACAAAGCGCTTGACGTTCTCGACAAGGCCAAAGATACCTACGAGCAGGGAACGGCTGACATCAACCACACTATCACAAAGATTACCCCGGTTGTTGCGGCAAGAACAGACGAGCTGCGAGCGAAGGTTGATCTTGCCCGTGAGCGCATGGAGCAGATGCGCTCGGACCTGTCCTCCAGCATCGACGCGGCGTCCAAAAACGTTAATCAAGCGGTTGACAGCGCGGTGAAAGAGGTCAACAAAGCCGGCGCCAACATTCGCCGCACCGCCAAGCAAGCCCCCAAGAAGGCTGCGGCCAAAAAGACAGCCGTGCGCAAGAACGCAAAAGCGACCGTAAAAAAGACGTCCGCCAAAGCGACCGCAGCTAAGAAAACGACGAAAAAAGTCGCAGTAAAAAATAGAAAAAAATAGCCGATTACTATCGCTTTTTCACATTTTTTGATGCATCCTAAGGGGTGCATCTTTTTTACGTAGATTTTCGCGAGAAAACCTCCTGCAGGCTTCTCGAGAAATGCCAAAAAATAGAGAAAAAGCGCCAAAACCGTCGTTAAAATACTGAAAGAATTCAAGAAGGAGGTTTGAATAATGGCAGATAACAAGCGCAAAAGTGAAGAAACGAACGCGCGAAGTCTCAGCGACAAAAAGTTCCATCGCGCATCTCGCCGTTTTGACGACCTCCAAGACTACGAGCATCCTGCAGATACGCGCTACAAAGGCGCGGTTGCGTTTAAGGACAATCCGGCGGCGCGCTCGTATAAAGAGATTGACGCTGCGGTTCCCACCATCGACGACCTTTTCGAGGAAAACCACTACGAAATAAAGAACGCCAAAGAGCGCCGCGCCGCTAAAGCCAAAAGCAAGAAAGCCAAAGCGCAAAAAGAGGCGGAAGCCCAGGCGCGCGCGGCCAAGCACCTGAAAGCAGGCGCAAGCTCTAAGGGCGGTGCCAAGCCAAAGCATGCAATGCCCGCCCCTCATAAGCTGGGCTACAAGGCCCCGGTGAAAGACGTGCTTGATGCCGCGCAGGAAGGTGGAGCTGAGGCGGGCGAAAACGAAGAGTTTCTCGGCGTGGAATACATCAATAAAACCCCTGTTACGCAGCCGGTTTCGCACAAAGTGGGCTTTAGGAACGCCTCGAAGGACCTTGACAAGAAAAAAGGCGGCGCCAACAAGAAGAAGATTTTCAAGGCGGTCGCTATCGTCGTGGCGTGCTTTTTGGGCGTGGGCCTTCTGGGGCTTGTGGCGTGGCTGAATCGTACCGTTACATTCACGCTGAACGGCAAGGAAGAGACGGCCACGGCGGGCACGCAGCTCACCAAGATTATGGAGCGCGAGAACATCCACGTGACCCCCGGCAATCTCGTGAGTGTCTCGGGCAATGTGCTGGAAGAGGGGAAGGGAAACGCGTTCTCGATCAAGGTTGACGGCAACGATGTGCCCTTTGACACCGGCCGTGACATGCGCGTTTACGGCGAGGAAGCCATCGAGGTCGGAGACGGGGCAAACGTGATGGAGCCCTACGACTCCCAGATCCAAGAGCAGCAACCAACGCTCACGATGCAAGGTGCGTGGGGATCGGTGAGCTACATCAGCCAATGGCCGCGCGTCGGCAAGATTGAGATGCGCACGGGCCAGATCAGCCACGAGACCGCGCCCGGCAACGTGATTGAGCCGCTGCAAAACGCGATTGTCACGAACAAAATGATTGAGCCTGCCAACGGCGAGAAGCTTATCACCATCACCTTCGACGACGGCCCTTCTGAATATACCGAGAAGTACCTGAACATCCTTGCCAAGTACGGCGCGAAGGCCACGTTCTTTGAGCTCTGCGACAATATCGACGCCTATCCGGACGCCTCGCGCGCCATCATTGCGGCCGGCTGCCAAATAGGCTCGCACACGAAGTCGCACTCGCAGCTGACGAAGTTGACGCCCGCCGACCTTCAATCAGAACTTTCTGAGACCTTTGCGAAGATTCAAAGCGTCACCGGCGAGGAAACTACTATCGTGCGGCCGCCCTACGGCGACATGAGCGAAAAGGTGTGGCTGAACAGCGCCGGAAAGATGAGCTTGTCGGTATTGTGGACGCAAGACACGCGCGACTGGGCCCGTCCCGGCGCCGCCAAGATTGTTTCGAATGCTTTAGCAGCAATTCAACCCGGATCGATTATCTTGATGCACGACGGCGGCGGCAACCGCGATCAGGATTTGGAGGCCCTGCCGCAGATTTTGAAGGCGCTCACCGACCAAGGCTACAAGTTTGTGACGCTCAAAGAACTGCTGGCCTCCGACCCTACCATTCCTGAAGATATTGCCACCTGCAACGCCACGATGCCCGAGGGCAGCGTTTGGCCGACCACCATCGGCGATTGATAGGAGATGATGATGCAGTACTTCTCCCAAATGGTCGGTATTCCGGTCTACGATTCAAAGGGCGAGACCCTCGGGCGCGTTAAAGATCTAGGGATTGCAACGGGAGAAGTTTTTCCTCGCATTACCTCACTGGCTTTTAAAGGTACCGGCGCCGAGCCGTTCATGATTAGCTGGCGCAAGTACGTCGATTCTTTCTCTGATAGTGCCGTCTCGCTGAAGGTTCCCGCCGAAGAGATTCGCTTTTCCTTCCTGCAACCTGAAGAAGTGCTCGTTGCGCGCGATCTCCTCAACCGCCAAATCGTCGATACGCACGGGCTTAAAGTGGTGCGCGTCAACGACTTGAAACTCTCGCAATCCGGCACGAATCAGCTGCGCCTTCTGGGCGCCGAGGTGGGCGTACGCGGCATTTTGCGCAGCCTCAGTCCGCATTTGGAAAACGCGGTTGTCAAAGTGGCAAAACTTTTTGGAACGGACATCCCGGAAAACATAATCGCTTGGAGTTATATGGATCTTCTCGACAAACAACTGAAAGACGTGCAGCTTTCGATTTCGCACCGCACGCTGGAACAGATGCACCCGGCAGACATCGCCGACATCATCGAGCAGCTTGATCCGCGCTTGCGCTCGGAGGTGTTTGCGCAGCTAGACGTGGCGCAAGCCGCCGACGCGATGGCGGAGTTGAACGAGGACCAGGCCGCAGAAATTGTGGAGGACATGGATGCCAGCCAAGCCTCGCGCGTGCTCTCGGAGATGAATCCGGACGACGCCGCGGAGCTTGTCAATGAGCTTGACTACGAAAAGGCCGAGGCGCTCCTGCGCATGATGGGCGTCAAGGAGGAGCAAGCCATTCGCCAGCTTCTGGGCTACAAGGAGGACACCGCCGGTCGCATCATGACGAGCGAGTTTCTCTCCCTTTCTCCCGAGAAAACCGTGGCAGATGCCATCGCTGCGGTTAAAGATGCCGAGAAAGACGAGCGGGAGATGACGAACTACCTCTACCTGGTCGACGAGCACAAGAAGCTGCGCGGCGTTCTGTCGCTTCGCACCCTTCTCATCAAAAACGATAACGAGAAACTCTCTTCGATCATGGAGAAAGAGCTGATTTCTTGCAATCCCGACACCGACCAAGAAGACGTTGCTGACGCCATTTCTAAATACAACCTGCTGGCGTTGCCCGTCGTGCAAGAGGACGGAAAGCTCTTGGGAATCGTCACGGTTGACGATGCGCTGGATGTTTTGGAAGAGGAACACGAGGAAGACTTGCAGCTGGCAGGTGCTCCCTCCACAAATGACAAGGACAACGGTGCCGGCTCACACGAGCTTCGCCGCCTCATGACGAATCAGATGTGGTTTTTCTTCTGGGCTGCAGGTGCGCTCGTTATGGTGCTGATTGGTCTTGGTGCGCTGGCTTCCTCTGGCGTGCCGCTGGGAGAGGTTGCCGCGCTTAGCAACGCCGGCGCGATTGCAGGCATCGCCTTTTTAGCCGGCGGCTGGAGCGGCGTGCTTGCAATGCCTATCGCTCTTCTCATGAGTGATTCGATGATTAACTACACGACCAACTTCTTTATCGAGCACGACGCAGACGACGAGGACAAGCCCAGCATGCTTTCGTTTATCGCCCACGGCGTGGGTTCTGCCTTCATCTACATGCTTTTGATGGTGCTTATTGTTTTGGGACTGCTTCTCTTTATGGCAAACAGCGGCATCTTCCCGATTCACGTCCCCGTCTTGTTTGTTGGCTTTTTAGCGGCAGCTGTGACGGTGCTTATCAGCTACTTCACCTCACCGCTTTACTTGAACGTGCTTTATAAGCGCGCCGAGCGGGGCAAGGATACCTCTCGCTTGACGATGCGTTTCATTTCCGACCTCTTCTCCCTCGTGCTTTTTGTAGGCCTGACCTACCTCTTCTGTTATCTGGCATTTGCGATAGGACTGGTGGCCTAGCTACCGCGCCTCAGAGGCTTGTTTGACCATGCGTTCTCGGAAGCTCAAAACCAACGCCGCGACAGAGGCTGCACGCACGCAGCAGGCAAACAATGCTGCGCCCAAGTGCGACCGTTTGCGCTTCGCCCTCATACTGGGCGCTCTTGGCCCGGGGCTTCTCGCAGCAATTGCCGGCACAGACGCGGGAGGCGTTGCCACCTATTCCAACGGCGGTTCGCTCTTTGGCTTCGAGATGCTCTGGACCTGCCCGGTTATGTGCTTTTTCCTCATCATCGCCCAAGAAACGGCGGCGCGTATGGGCTGCGTTACCGGCAAAGGTTTCGCCGGCCTCATCCGAGAAGAGTTTGGCGTGCGCCTGTCCTTTCTCGCCATGGGGGCGCTTCTCGTCTCCAACAGTCTGGAAACCCTCTCTGAGTTCGCGGGCGTGGCCTCGGGCATGAGTCTCTTTGGGGTACCTCCCTTCATCTCCGTCCCCATCGCAGGCATCGCCGTTTGGCTTCTCACGCTTTCCGGCTCTTACAAACGCGTCGAGAAAATCCTTCTGACGCTTGCCTGCATTTTGGTGGCCTACGTTATTGCGGGCTTTTTGGTGCAACCGGACTGGGGTGACGCGGCCTATTACACGTTCGTGCCGCACATCGAGCCAACCCCCACCTACCTGGCACTTCTTATGGCAAACATCGGAACGACGATTGCGCCGTGGATGATTTTCTTCCAGCAGTCAAACGTTGTCGGCAAAAACGCCGGTCCCGATTCCGTGCCCTACCAGCGCATCGATACCTGTGTGGGTGCCATCGTGGCTAGTGCTATCAGCTGGTTCATTTTGCTTGCCACCGGAGCCACGCTTTTTCCGGCACACGTGGGCGAGATTCAAGATGCTGCACAGGCGGCTATGGCTTTGACGCCTTTAGCGGGAAACGCCGCCTCGACGCTGTTTGGATTGGGGCTCGTGGGCGCCTCTTTGCTCGGCGCCTGCGTTTTGCCCGGCATCACTTCAAGCGCGATCTGCGAGGCGTTCGGCTGGGAAGAGGGCCCCAACCACTCGTTTAAAGAGGCGCCCGCCTACCACATCATCATCTCGGTCGTTTTGGTTTTCTCGGTCATCATGGTTTTGAACCCGATGCTGAACCTCTTCGACATCATGATGGTCGCCCAAGTGGTAAACGGCGTGCTACTGCCGATTCTCATGATTTACATGGTCAAAATTGCCTCGGATAAGCGGGTGATGGGGGCGCACCGCAACTCGAAGATATGGACGGGGCTCACCTGGTTTGCCATCGTGGCCATCATCTGCCTGACGATTACGCTTTTCGTCATGCAATTTTTGGGGCTGGCGTAGCAGACAACTTGGAACTGGCGTAGCAGACAGTAACGAAACTTAGGCTTTGAAGTGAGTAGCCGAGAAGAGCAAGTCAGAGTTTAGGCAGAAGCGACAGGAAAGAATAAAGGCAACGGTGCGTTGTAAATGGCAAGAATTGATGCGAAACCCCAAGCTTCCCTGACGACCCTTGCCGCCGCGCTCGTTCAGTTCATCGTTTGTCTCGACACCTTCATCATCAACGTCGCGCTCCCCACACTCATCACGCAACTTCACGGCAATGCTTTCACGGCGCAGTGGACGGTCGACGCCTACACGCTGGCGTTTGCGAGCCCGCTTCTTTTGATGGGGAGCCTGACCGACAAGTTTGGAGGCCGGCGCCTCTTCATGGTGGGCATTGCCGGCTTCGGTCTGAGCTCGCTTTTTTGCGCTCTTTCCACGAGCATGGAGATGCTCATCGTTGGCCGAGCTTTTCTCGGCCTCTCTGCGGCAAGTACCGTGCCTGCCAGCATGGCGCTTATCAAGGAGGCATATCCCGACGAGAAGAAACGTGCGACGGCGTTGGGCTTTTGGATGAGTGCAGGCGCGATTGCGGGAGGCGTGGGGCCTTTAGTGGGCGGCCTTTTGACACCGATTGACTGGAGTCTCATTTTTACCATCAACATTCCCGTTTGCCTGTTCGCGTTTCTGCTTACGTCTTTCTTAAAGAAGTCGCCAAAGGTGGCCGCCTCTTTCGATCCGCTGGGTCAGGTTCTGTCCACAACGGCCATCGTGCTTTTGGTCGCGGGCATCATCGAGGGCGCCGAGTGGGGTTACTTGGACCCGCGCGTGCTTTGTATGTTTCTTGTCGGGGCGGCAGGCATCGGCCTTTTTCTCTTTTGGCAGACGAAGGCAAAAACGCCCATGATGCCGCTAAAACTTTTCAAGACGCGCGCCATGCGTATCGCCGATTTCGCTGGCTTTGGCTTTATTTTCAGCTGGTTTGGCGTCATTTTTATCAGCTCAAGCTACGTGCAGAACAACCTGGGTATGTCGGCGCTTGCGGCAGGTCTTCTCTTCATTCCCGCCTCCATTGGCGCTTTTCCTTGCAACTTGATTGCTGGTCCCATGACGGCCAAGTACGGGCCGCGCCGCCCGATGATGCTTGGCTTTATTGGAGCTGCGCTTGCCTGTGGAACGCTTGCTATCTGCGCTTTTTCCCTTGAGACGCTGCCCTATCTCTTCCTCATGTGTGCTCTGCCCTTCGTCGTTTTTGGCGGCTCGATTACGATGCCTGCGGCTTCCGCCGTCGTGCTCGAGAATACCTCGCAGGAGTTGGCAGGCATTGCGGGGGGCGCCTTCAATACGTTTAGGCAGGTAGGGGCGAGCATGGCGATTGCCATTTACGGCGCGATTCTCTCAAGCATGGCGGAAGCGCCAGGAGCTGCGATGGGGACGTGCTTTGTTGTGGGCACGGTTTTGAATGTCGCTGTGGTGATTGCGTGCGTTGGCTTGAGCCACAAGCCGCTAAAGTAAGAGCTGCAAGAGTGCGCTTTACGCGTGCGTGCTGTAAACGTGCGGGCTCTGCAAGAGCGAAAGTCGCACGCGTGAAAATGGCAAGTATGAAAGTCGCACGCGCAAAAAAGGAACGCGCGAAAGTCGCAAGAATCCGCGCGGCAAATTCGCTGAAATAATCTTTAAAGCCCCGCCGGCCGCGCCGTCTGCACAAACACCCGAGAGCCGTGCGCCGACACTTCAAAGTTTAGCTGCCAGTCCGTGATCTCGAACTTCTCGCCGGTCAGCGCATCGATATAGCCCGGGCGCCCAAGCCCGTCGACGCTCATCTTTGCCGGCTCATCGTCGTTGTTCACCGCAACAATCACTGCGTCGGTATCGGTGATCCGCGCGAAGGCGTACTGCCTGTTCGTGAGTACAAG
Organism: uncultured Coriobacteriaceae bacterium; assembly: GCA_947426865.1. Lineage (GTDB taxonomy): Bacteria > Actinomycetota > Coriobacteriia > Coriobacteriales > Atopobiaceae > MGBC105563. The sequence goes on from CANEFS010000010.1 coordinate 13,191, forward strand.
CTCGCGGTACTCGCCGTAACTCAGCGCCTTCTGATCTTTTCTAATCTCTGCGAGTTTCTCGAGAAAAACCGTGAGGGGATTCGTTTTTCTGTCGTCTTTGAAATCCGCCAGATTCAGCGCGGGGCGCACGATTTCGTCGGACGTGTCACTGCGCGCGCCCTCCAGCCCAAATTCCGAGCCGTAGTAGATGGAGGGAACGCCGGGCAGCGTGTAGACGAGCGTGTAGATGGGGAAGAGGTCGGCTTTGTTTTCGACCTTGGAGGCAATGCGTGAAACGTCCTGGTTGTCGACGAAGTTGTAGAGGCGAAGGCCCAGCGTCTCGCCACCGCCCAGGTTAAGGTTGCGTTGGACGGTGTGGGCAATCTCGAAGTAGTTATGCGTGTTATGGGCGTTGAAAAGTCCCTGGTGCATCGAGTAGTTCGTGACCGCATGCAGTAGTCCCGGCTCAACCCAGCGGTTGTACTCGCCGTGGATTACCTCGCCCATCAGCCAGAAGTCGGGCTTGACGCTTTCGGTGACCTCGCGCAGCTCGTGCATGAAATTGAAATCCAGCACGTCAGCCGAGTCCAGACGCAACCCGTCGATGTCGTACTCGCTCATCCAGTCGGTGGTCGACTCGAGAAGATAATTGCGCACGGAGGGATTTTGCAGGTTCAGCTTGATGAGCGTATCGTAGCCGCGCCACGTCTCGTAGCTGAAGCCGTCGTGGTAGTAGTTGTCGCCGTTGAAATCAATGCCGGAAAACCATGAGACGTAAGCGGAATTTTCGCGGTTTTTCTGAACGTCCTTAAACGCCCAAAAATCACGGCCTACATGGTTAAAAACGGCGTCAACAACAACGCGAATGCCCAGCTTATGGGCATCTTCTACGAACCTCTTGAAATCTTTGTTTTTGCCCAGTCGAGAATCAATCGTGCGCAAATCGGTCGTGTCGTAGCCGTGAGTTGCCGATTCAAAAACTGGTCCAATCAAAACCGTGTCAGCACCCAGCGCTTTAATGTGTTCCAGCCAGGGTTTCAATTCCTTCAAGCGATTCTTGGGTTTCTCGTAGGCGTTTTGTTTCGGCGCGTCGAGAAGCCCCAAAGGATAGAGATGATAGATTATTGCTTCGTCATACCAAGCCATATAAACCTCACAAACCAGGAGGACGTATCCAAGCGGGCGTATTCAGTCGCATGTTCCGTTAAACCGTGTTCCGCGACTGCACTCTCAAATCGTATCCGCAATTTTTAAGCTTTTATTTTAATCAGAATAGCCGCCGCGACAAGACGCAAAAACACTAAGCGACAAGACGCAAAAACGTTACACGACATGGCGCCAAAAAACCACAAGCCACGGCAGCAAAAATGCTAATCCGAATAGTCGACATCCAGAAGTGGCTTGAACGTATAACCTGGTATTTCTTTGTCCAGCTTCCGCACGATGGCACCAAGCCACTGGTCGGGGTGCTTCACGTTGAAGCTCCGCACGATGTCAAAACGTACAACGTTGGTTTCTCGGTCCCAGAAAAATGCGTGAATAGAGAGGGCTTCCTTGTTATCCATCACCACTTTTGTGACACGCTTAAAGAGCGCCTGCTCCTCTGGATCGTCCGAGACGACGCCGTAGACGCCGCACGTCAAAATGATGTGAAACTTCGAGTAAATCGCCATCGAAATCTTGCGCGACAAAACATCAATTTCCTGCGCCGTCATTTTGTAGTTCACGGCGATGTGCACAGACCCTATCATCTGGTCTGGTCCATAGCTGTCGAGAAACAAATCGTGAACCCCCAAAACCTCGGGGTAATGAGAGATTTCGGTCTTGATTTTTTGCGCCAGGTCCGGACTTATGCGCGCGCCTAAAATCTCTCCCACAACGTCGTGCATGAGGTCCCATCCGGCCTTGATAACAACAAAAGAGATGAAGGTGGAGACCCAACCATCAATCGTGACATGAAAGATGACGTCGGTTCCCATCGCAAGAAGGGTCGTCGCACCAACGAGCGCGTCAAAAAGCGCGTCTTTTCCAGATCCCAGCAACGCGGCAGAATCGGTCTCCTTGCCCTTCTTATGCGTGTAGAGCCCCAAAACAATTTTTACGAAGACGGCGATGAAGATGATCCAAAAAGACAGGGCGCTGTAGTCACCAAAGGTCGGATTGAAAATCTTTGTCACCGCATCGCGCAGGGCGAAAAGGCCGGTTGCGCAAATGATGATACCGACGATTAAGGCCGAGAGATACTCGATGCGCCCGTAGCCCATGGGGTGCTTTTTGTCCGCCGGCTTTGAGGCCAGCTGAATGCCGGCGATAGTCACCACCGAGGAGCCAACGTCTGTCAGGTTGTTGATACCGTCAAGGACGATGGCAAGAGAAGAAGCCGCCAGACCAATTAAAATCTTTACGATGGAAAGAATGATGTTGGTGATAATGCCAACGAATCCGGTTTTTGTGATCTCGCGCTTTCTGTTGACAGGGCCATGAGCCTCGCTCTTTGGATGGGCGAGAAGGGTTAAGTGCGTGTTAGTTTCGTGCGAAAAAGGTGCATGGGATTTCTCCGGTGCACCTTTTTGCGTATCTGAATCTGTCTGGTTATTAGGCTTCACCAGTAACGTTCTCCGAGACTTCGCCGTAGGAGTTTCCCTCCTCATCTGTGCCGGCAGTAACCGTTTCTGAGATGACTTCCTCAGGAGCATCCTCAATAGCGTGAGCAACTTCTTGCTCTGGATACTTCTCCGTGATGTCGTGTTCGGGCTTTATGGAAGCCTCCATAGAACCGGTTTCGTTTTCAAGTTTTCCCTCTTCAAAAATATCATTAATAATCTCTTTTTCTGCATCTGTCTCTGCCATGATTTATCCTTTCTCGCATGCGCAAAAGCGCGAACCTTATGTCCGTTTCAAATAGCCGAGAAAAAACCTCAAACCCGCTGCTTAAACTCGCAGGCACGCTTGTCCTTCTCGGTAGATAATTCTTTACCCAAATGAGCCCCCACAAAACAGCAAAGATGCAATAAACTTGAGGCTATGAGTAACGGACATTACAAAGCAAAACAGATGATTGTCATGCGCCGAGACCTGAACATGCGCAAGGGCAAAATCGCTGCCCAATCGGGCCATGCCTGCGTCGAGGCAACGTTGATGGCGCTTGCTCGCTACGGGCTTCTCGACCGCGTGCAGGTGCAAGGCTCGCGCATCGAGATTGTGCCTGGAGGGGGCAAGAAGCGCTTTGGCAAGGGCCGCCGAGCCTCCGACGGGCAGGCGCTCGAGGCCTGGTTTAACGAGGGTATCGCCAAAGTTTGCGTCTACGTTGATTCGGAAAAAGAGCTTCTCAACATTGCTGACAAAGGCCGCGAGAAGGGCTTTCTCGTCGCGCTCATAAAAGACGCCGGTATCACCGAGTTCGAGGGGCGCCCGACGCTTACCTGTCTGGCGTTCGAGCCGCTTTTCGCCGAGCAAATCGACCCGATTACCGGCAAGCTGCCGCTTTACTAGGGGCTGGGTTTGGCGGACTTGCTTGTTCGCGGAGCGCTTATTTGCAAAACGTCTGAGCGCGGGACTTGATTACGAGGACTTTCTCGCGAAAGCTTGCTTGCAAAGGGCTTCTTAAGAGAAAGCGCGCGAGACTGTCTCTAGCGAGACCCTCTATAATGAGAGCGAAAACAAATCGATAATAGCAAGGGGAGAGAAATGAGATTTGGCCTTTCATTGATTTTCTTATGGAAATTATGGTCTTCGGATCCGTTGCCTACCTCGTCTATCTATACGCTTTCAAGCGCTTCAAGTAATCTCGCGCCGTCCGCGCGCCCCGTCAATCGCTCGAGTCGAGATCCACTCCCAACTTAATGTGCAACCGCGCCCACCTGGCAACGCACTAATCTGCTAACTCTGCTAACCCCCTCATCTATCTGTGGATTCCGTAGTTTTTCTCGCCCACCTCGTTGAAGGCTCCCTGCCCAACCATCCCCTTCGAGCCCGCAAGCTTCTTGCGGCGGGCTACAAAACCGTTGCGCTCAAGGGAAAGCTGGCTAAAACCTCAAGCTACGCGGGCGCGGTCGACTCCTTCAACGGTTTCATCGCCCAAACCATCATCGATGCGCTCATGCGCCCTCAAAACGCCGTCATGCTCAACATTTACCTGCCATGTGAGCCGCTCTATGCGCTGGGCGCCACTGCGATGTTTCCCGAGGGTATCTCGGTTTATGTGACGTGCACCCAGCTCTCTCTGCCCTTCGTCCAGGCCGCCGAGGCCGTCGGCATCCCTGAGTCGTTTTGCTCCTATCACAAGCAGATGCTCGGTATGGACATGGCGGGCGTCCTGCCCAAGCCGGCGATGATTGCAAACACGACCCTCGCCTGCGACGCCAACCAGCTCTCTTTTCGTCTTCTCGCCGAGAAACCCGACGGCTCGAACCTCTATCGCTCCGTGATTGAAGTTCCCTACGTTGGCGCGGAGCTGAAGCCGGGAGATGAGGAGCGCGAGGCGCTGGTTTGCGATGTGGCTTCTCAGCTAGAAAAGATGACTGAAGACATTGCGCGCATGTTTGACCGTGAGCTTTCAGAAGAGGCGCTTTGCAAACGGTGTGAGGTGAGCCTGCAAACGGTCAAGAATACGAAGGAATTCTTGGCGCTTCGAAAAGATATCTCCTTGCCAACAACGCTCACGGGAGAGCTCTGCCAGCTGATAGCAACGCACAACTTGTGCGGCACCGATGAGGCGCTCGAATTTTCTGAGCACCTACTTGAGCTTGCAAAAGCCGCGCAAAAAGAGCAGAGAAGCGAGCGCGAACAGGAGCAAGGATCCGCTCATGAAAAGGCGCAAGGGGCCGTTCATGAACAAGCCGGCAAAAAGAAGCCGCGCATTTTTTGGCTCCATACCCTCCCCAACTGGCAGCAATCGGTCATGGACATCTTTGAGACGACCGAGGCCACCTTGGCAAAAGCAGAGATTGTCGGAAACGACATGGCCTACGACCAGATTGATTTTCTTGAGGAACTTGAGCCCAGCAAACCTTACGACTTTATGGCGCGGCGCCTCGTTCTTGGTTCTTCTAACGGTCCTGCCACGCGGCGTATCAAAGCTGCCCTTGCAGAGGCGCAAGAGGCTGGGGCAGACGGTGCCATCGTTTTTGCGCATTGGGGGTGTCGTCAAACAGGTGGCTTGGCGCAAATTGCTAAAGATACCTTTGAGGCAGCGGGCATTCCGCTTTTGGTTTTGGACGGCGACGGGTGTGATTCGCGCAACGCCTCAGACGGGCAGATGGTGACGCGCCTCGAGGCGTTTATCGAGCAATTCTCTCAATAAAATGACAAGCTAAAGCGCCAGTAAACTTTCGTTCTAAAGCGCTCGCCAAACGTGCACCCTAAAGCGAATTGCGGGTACGCGTCGCATTCGCCGGATCCATTGTCATCGTTTGGAAGCGATTCTGCATATATTCGTTGTCGTAATGGCGTGCGCAGAACTTCTCGACCTGCGTGGTAACAGGGTCGCCCGCTTCTCGCATGTACCAGCAATCAATTGTGACAAGCGTTGCCAGCCCGTCAAAGAGAAGCAAAACAGCGCAGACGGTTGTGAGGGTGTAGCGCACGCCCCACGGAATTTTCTTGACGAAGTAGAACATGATGGGTAGCAGCAGTTTGATCCAAACAACACCCAAAAGACCCCAGAAACACATGAACATAAAGTTCGTGCGTCCGCCGATACTCAAGAACGTTCCCGAGTAATTCCAGGCGGTAATACCAAAGGCGTACTCCATAAAGTACGAGGTACAGAACTCAAAAGTGCCGCCTACCAAAGCTGAGACAAAAAAGATGAGCCAAACGGGCTTCGAGTGAAAGTGGTTCAAGGCAATCGTCATGAGCACCGCGCCAAAGCCGTAGATGGGACTGAAGGGCCCCCACAAAATGCCGGCGCGATCTTGGTAGCCGCCAAAGACGATGGCGTGATAGATCGTCTCGATAATGAGGCCCAAAATCGAGGCGATAACGAAAATCCAGAACAGGTTAAAAAAGTTCAGGGTGATATATCCACGGCCGGCCGACTTGCCGGGAATGTAGGTTCTCTCGGAATTGGAGTGAAGCATTTGCTTCAGCGTCTGTGTGGTGGTCTCCTCGTTCGCGCGCTCCAGAGCAAGCTGCGGGTCGAAGGAGGAGTGCATCGCAATCAGCAAAAGCACGAGCAGGTCGAAGAAAATGAGCGGCGTGCTGATACCAAAAAGCATCATGTGCGCCAGAATCAAAACGGTCAGGTCCACCATGAGGCCCTCGGTGATGTGGAGGCGCCAATAGGTGATGCCCTTCAGCATGCGGACGGCGAGCCATATCGCTCCTACCGAGAAAACCACCATGCAAATGGCCTCGACGAGAAGAACGCCGATGGAGATGGCGAGATTTGCGGCGTAAGCACTTCCGTGCGTGAAGTCGAGAATGGCGCGCCACATGATGTTCCCACAAAGGGGCATGATGAAAATCGCTGCTACGATAAGCAAAATCGAGTAAATGAACGAAGAGGTCTCGATAGCGTGCGAGCCCACCATCACCTTGCGCGGCGCGTTAGGCAGCTTTTCTTCGATGCGCTGAGCGGCCTCGGATTCGCGTTCTTTGAGGGAGGCCTGCGCGTCCTTGCTCTTCTCGACGAGGTTGCGAACGGGATTTTTGTGGGCGCTCTTAGGCGTCATCGCTTGCGTTTTTGTTTGCGCTTGCGTTTTCTTCTGCGACTGCGTCTTCGTGGCGGTCGCCTTCGCCTTCGTCGCGCCCGCCGTCTTTTTAGCCGTCTGTTTTGCCATGGCTTTCTCCTTTTGAGGAAACATTCAAGGAAATAGTCTTTACCAAATTATCCATGAAATCGGTGGTCATCTTGCCAGCAGCGTGCGTTGTTTCCTGAAATTTTTTCGAGAAGTTGTGGAACTTATTGTTCGCGATATTTCCGACAAGACGCATGAAGAAATCGATGGCGTAGTCGCGCGTTTCCTTACTCGTGTTGGGCAACTCTTGAAGGAGAGAGGCAAGCATCTTAGGATCTGCCGAGAGAAGTTCGCTCAGCGTGCGAATATGTGCGTGGTCCAACATATCAAAAAATTCGGTGAAGACAGCGCGGCGTTTCTCGGGACTGGCAGAGCGAAACCACGAATTGAACGCGGAGAAAATGGGCTCTGCTTCCTGCTCGATTTCTTGGTTGGTGGCCGTCACGAACGCGTCGCGTTCCACGAGCCAGGAAAGGGCGCTGTGTTGGTAGATGCCCTCAGCCGAGCTCTTGATGAGCTTATCCGCCTCCGGCGCGTAGAGGAGCTGGCCCACGACATCAAAGACCGGCAGAATCGTGTAGATTTTGGGGCGAATGGCCGCGAGGGTTTCTCGGGAGAGGGTTTGTTCTCTAAAGCCCGGGCCGTCGTTGTCCCAGATTTTGACGATGCGCTTTTGGACCTTGGGGTTGACAAGAGCGCCTGCATACATGGCTAGATTTGCTCCTTTGGAGTGGCCGCCCAGCATAATCTTCTGGAGCGGATTTTTGCACGTCGCATGAACGTAGCGCAACGCCTCAATCTGCGCGGCGGCGGTCGTGTAGGTCATGGCAAAATTCTCGCGCCAGCCAAGGAGCGTGTTGTCGGTGCCGCGAAAACTGATGTAGGTTGTGTGGTGGGGAAGCGAGGCGTGGAAGGCGAAGAACTGCTCCTGGTTCTCTTTGTCGAAGGTCGACTGCAACTTGGAGAAGCGCATCTCTCTAAAGCGCTGGCCGGCGGCCATTTTGTCCGGTAAGTATTTCGTGAGCGGGTCCACGACGCCCTCGTAATTGTTCATCTCGTCGTTGCGCCCCATTGCGCGGTATTTCTCGGCCAGCCCTGTCATGGAAATGGAGCCGCCCTCCTCGATGGTGGGGATGATGCCTTCCAAATCAAGGTAGGAAAGCTGCGCCAGAATGACATTGTCAACCTCGTTAAAGGGCGACTGCTTGAACGAAACGTCCCCGCGCCAGTCCAGATAGTCGAGCATGTTCGCCATAAATCCTCCCTGCTCAGCCACTTGCTGCCTGTCGATTTGCCCCTTACCAAAACTTTATTTTCATTCCCCACTTGGCCGTTATAATACGTTTTGGAGCCCATCGAAGCCGAGAAGATCTGGCCGAGAAGCTCTTATCCACAAGTGCAAACGCATAAGGCCAAACCGAGAGGAAGTGACATGAACAAGCAACAAGCCGCAAAAAGTTTCGCCGCGCTCTCCGAGCCCGCGCGCGTCAATATCGTCACTTGCATCTCGCGCAATCCCAAAATCACGGCCACCGATCTCATGAAAAAACTCCACATTCCTCAGTCGACCCTTTCGCACCACCTGAAAATTCTCGTGGCCTCGGGTCTCATTCAAGCCGAGAAGAACAAGCGCTGGACGAACTACACTATTAATACTGACGTTGCCGACAAGATGGCAGCCTTTCTTGACGCGCTGAAATAGCGTGCGCATTTTTGCGCGCTCTCGCTTTCGCGCACGCGTCTTCCCGTGCGCCCAGCCCCTCTCGCTCGCGCCAGAGATTTTCTCGGTATTGCGCAAGATTTTCTCGGCCACAGCCATGAGTTTCTCGAAAAAATTTTTTTGCGTAAAGAAAAATTTGAGGGGAAAAATTATAAGCAACAAAAATCAATCAACGAAAGGCTCACCATGGCAGATACAACTATCCCCAATACAAATGCTCCTCTAGCAGGCATTAAAGTTATCGACTGGACGCAGGTTCAATCCGGGCCGGCCTGTACGCAGGTCCTCGCGTGGCTTGGCGCAGAGGTTATCAAGCTTGAGAAAGTCAACGGCGGCGACCCCACTCGTAGCGAGATGAACGACGTCGACGGCTCCTATTCCCTTTACTTCCTGCAGCTCAACGCGAACAAAAAATCGCTGACGCTCGACATGAAAGACCCCGCCGGCAAAAAAGTTCTGACCGAGCTTCTTAAAGACGCCGACGTTTTCGTCGAGAATATCGGCCCTGGCGATGTCGAGAAACTTGGTTTCGGCTGGGAGCAGGTCCACATGATTAACCCACGCTGCATCATGGCGTCGCTTAAGGGCTTCAACCAAGGCAGCCGCTTTGAGCATGTAAAGGCGTTCGAGCCTGTCGCGCAATGCGCAGGGGGGGCCGCCTCGACGACCGGCTGGAACGAAGATCCTTACAACATTCCTACGCAATCGGGTGCTGCTCTGGGAGACTCCAACACCGGTATGCATCTTGCCATCGGTATTCTTGCGGCCCTGTTCCAACGCGAGCACACAGGGGAGGGCACCTTCGTTTATCAATCGATGCAAAATGCCGTGCTCAACCTTTGCCGCATTAAACTTCGTGACCAACTTATTCTTGACCGCCTGGGGGAACTTTCTTACTACGCGTGCTACCCCGGCTATAAATGGGGCAAGGCAATTCCTCGCGCAGAAAACGCTGAGGGCGGCTTAGTTCTTGGCTGGTGCTACCGCGCCAAAGGCTGGGAGACTGACCCCAACGCCTACGTCTACATCGTCATTCAGCAATCACCTAAGGGCTTTGAGACCTTCTGCAAGGCGCTTGGCTTTGAGGACTGGCTCACCGATCCTAACTTCTCCACGCCTAACGCGCGCGACGAGCACAAGGCTGAGGTCTACAAGCGCGTCGAGGAATACACGATGCAATACGACAAGTACACCTTGACCAAAAACTTAGGTGCCGCTGGCGTTCCTGTCGGTCCTGTTTTGGATTGGAACGAACTTGAGAACGATCCTGACCTTAACAGCGACGGAACCATCATCACCATCGACCAAGAGGACACCCGTGGCGACTTCAAGACCATCGGTATTCCGTTCTCCTTCTCCAACTACAAGCCTGACTATAAGCGCGCTCCGCGCCTGGGCGAGAATAACGAGGAAATCCTGAAGGGCCTCGGCTACACCGACGACCAAATCGCCGAGCTGAAGCAGAACCAAGTTATTGGCTCAAACGACGGCGTGCCTGCTGACTTGAAACCAACGAAGCAGTAAAGGTTTCTGGTAAGCATTTCACAATCAGCGCTGGGAGACATTCAAACATTAAACATCGAGAGGACAAGACATGGCTGTTAAAAAGAACGCAACAAAAAAAGCGTCCCCTAAAAGTTCCGCGAAGAAGGCGACAAAAGTTGCCGCTGCAAAGACAGCGATTGCGGCAAAGCCCACGGGCAACTTAACGGATGGTATGCACTATCTGGCCGATGTACTTCTCGCCAACGACGTGAAAACGATGTACGGAGTTGTGGGCATTCCTGTCACAGACTTCGCTCGCATCGCGCAGGCAAAAGGCATGAAATATATCGGCATGCGCCACGAGGAAGACGCCGGAAATGCTGCTGCTGCTGCGGGTTATTTGACCGGCCGTCCGGGATTTTTCTTGACCGTTTCTGCCCCCGGTTTTCTGAACGGCCTTCCCGCCTTAAAAGAAGCGACTGAGAATGGCTGGCCTTGCGTGCAACTCGCAGGCTCTTCTGTGCGCCATACAGTTGACCTTCATGAAGGTGAGTACGAGGGCTTGGATCAGCGCGCCTACGCCGAAGCCTTTGCAAAAGCGAGCTTCAGGATTGACAACATCGAAGACATTCCGCTGGGCATTGAGCGTGCCATTCGTATTGCTATGAGCGGGCGCCCCGGTGGCGTTTACGTTGACTTGCCGGATGATTTGATGGCACAAACGATGTTGAATACAGCGGCTAAGGCGGCTTTGAAACCGGCGCGCCATTTAGCTCCCTCCGTTATCCCTGAGCAAGAATCGATTGACGAGGCGCTGCGTTTGTTAAAGGGCGCAAAGAACCCTTGGATTATTGTGGGCAAAGGCGCCTCGATTGCGCGGGCGGAAAAAGAGGTTCAGGAATTTATTAAAAAAACTGACATCCCTTACCAGCCAATGAGTATGGCTAAGGGCCTTCTTCCTGACACCGATCCTCACTCCACTGCAAGCTGCAGAGGCCTGGCGATGAAAACGGCAGACGTTATTCTCGTGATTGGTGCTCGCCTGAATTGGCTTTTGAATTACGGCAAGGGAAAGCATTACAACCCGAACGCCAAATTCATTCAAATCGACATCGACCCGGGAGAGATTGGAAACGCTCGCTACATCGACTGTCCTATTGTGGGCGACATCAAGAGCTCGATGAAACTTTTGATTAAGGGCCTCAGGAAATACCCCGTTAAGGCTTCTAAGAAGTGGCTTGCTCTCCTTGCAGCTGATACAAAAAAGAACAACGCTCGCTTTGGTGGTCTAGAAACTGCCGCAACCGTTCCTATGACACACCAAAACGCGTTGGGGGTCATTAACCAAGTGCTCGCGAAAAACAAGGACGTCTATCTGACAAACGACGGCGCCAATACGCTGGATGATTGCCGAGACATCGTCGACATCTATCTGCCGCGCCACCGCCTTGACTGCGGAACGTGGGGCGTCATGGGCATCGCCATGCCTTACGCCATTGCCACAGCTGTCGAGACAGGTAAACAAGTTGTCTCGATCTCCGGCGACTCGGCTTACGGCTTTGCGGGCATGGAGGTTGAGACGGCAGCGCGCTTTAATCTTCCTATCGTCACCATCGTCTTGAATAACGGTGGCATTTACCGCGGCGATTTTCTCGACTTGGGAAAGAGCGGAGACCCCTCGCCGCTCACGCTTGATGCGGTTGCGCACTACGAAAAGATTGGCGAGGCGTTTGGTGTGAAGGGCTACTACGTTGCCACTCCGGCCGAGCTTGAAGAAGCTTTTACGGAAGCGCTCGCCTCGAAAAAGCCTGCCTTTATCAACGTCCAACTTTCCATTCATGCCGGCAAAGAGTCGGGCCACATTGGCGACTTGAACCCGAAGCCTTTGTTTGGACCTTTGGCAACTGGTGAGATGGTGAGCTCGGGAATCGATGTTATCGACGGCAAATTGCAACCGGTCAAAGGACAGAAAGCGTAAGGGCGGCGCTTTAAGCCCAGAGAAGAAAAGAGACAGAAATGATTGACATTCTCATAAAAGATATTTTGCCTATTCTCGTCATCATGGCGTTAGGCTGGGCGCTGGGACGCGCGAAGTTTTTTGACAAAGATCAGCAGCAAGGTCTCAACAAGTTCGTTCTTGATTTGGCACTGCCAGCGGCACTCTTCGTCTCTATTGTGCAGGCCTCGCGCGCGATGCTTGCCTCGGATTTGACGCTGACGCTCTTGAGCATTTTTGGCATTACCGGTCTCTTCATGCTGAGCTTTTTGCTCTGTAAAGTTCTCTTTCACCACACCACGCAAGAGGCGGCCGTCTGCGCTTTGATTGCCGGCTCTCCAACCATTGGGTTTTTGGGCTTTGCTGTGCTTGATCCCATCTACGGCGACAACGGAACGACGAACCTCGTTATCGGAATCGTTTCTATCGTGGTAAACGCCATCACTATCCCTCTTGGTCTCTATCTCATCAACCGAGGCCAGAACAAAACGAAGGCAGCGCTTGCGGGTTCTACCGCTGCTGCTTCCGCAAAAGTGACGACGACTTCATCTGCTTCTTCTACAGCTTCCGAGAAAACCGCGGCTGCTGCTAACGCCATCGCGAAAGCGGCACCTGCGACTGCGACGACAGCGGCTGCGACGGCTGCGACGGCTGCTACGGCTGCGACGGCTGCTACGGCTGCATCGCCAGGAGCTTCAAAAGGAAAGGCGGATGAATTGAAGATTCACGAACTTGTTTCTGAAGTTGAATCGAAGCTGCCTGGGAACGAGAACAAGGAAATAGACCTTTCTCGCTCTGGTATTTCCACTCTGCATAAACATGGCATTAAAAACCCCAACCTGGCAGCTTTCATTCATGCTTTGGAAAAACCAGTGGCGGCCGCTCCTTTGCTGGCTGTGCTCTGGGTTCTTCTCGGGCTGCCTTGGGCAGATCAGCTTAACCCCTGCTTCGATTTGATTGCAAAAGCGAACTCGGGTGTTGCGGTGTTTGCTGCAGGCCTTGCTTTGTCCACCGTGAAAGTTGGTATCAACCTTGAGGTGCTTTGGAACAGTGCTTACCGTCTGATTTTGATGCCTTTGGTTTTGGCTGTCATGGCTCTGTTGCTTGGCATGGGAAGCGACCCCTCGAAGGCATCGATGTTTGTTATGGCAGTCGCTTTGCCTCCTGCATTTTCCGGCATCATTATTTCTGCACGCTACAACATCTACGTTAAAGAGGGAGCGAACTCCGTTGCGGTCTCGACTATTCTCTTTGCCGTTACCTGCATCCTCTGGATTATCGTCATGCCTTATTTGGCGAACTTGATTCATTAGTAATCCATGAGGTGAGGCAGCATGCGCCCGATTGGTTTGCCTAACGACACGGGCGTAGAAAGAAAGGTTGCTTAGTTCGAAAAGATTTAAAGATACAAATCCTTAATTGCAATGGGCTGTATTCTTTACGTATCCTTCGGTATCCTTACGTAAAAAACACAGCCCATTATATTTACAGATGTAGATTTCACGAAAAACAAAAGCTATTAATAAAACCCACGAGCAAAACCCACTAACCCAACCAACCCCTCAAAACCAAACGCAGCTTATGGAAGAACAGATCCCTATCACGTCCCCCGCTTCTTTTATAGAAGAGATGAAACGGCGCTGGCATGCCTACGATTGGAACCAAGGCGCACGCCGCGTCGCTTTCGCCCTCCTCGTTGGCATCATCATGGGGCTGCTCGCCGTTCTGGTAGGAAAATGCGTCGACTGGGCAACAGCGGTGTGGCTTCCGGAAGAGATGCGTTGGCTTCTGCTTCTGCTTCCGGTCTTTGCGCTCTTCAGCATTTGGATGTATAACCGCCTGCACCTAAACCGCCTTATCACGGGCGACCCCACCAAAAACCACATCGTCGAAGACATCAATGCGAACAAGGCTTATCCGCCACAAGCTGGCCCTGCCATGCTCATCGGCACAATGCTCTCTCTTGTCGGAGGCGCAAGCGTAGGGCCGGAAGGTGCGGCAAAAGAGCTGGGTGCAAGCGTAGGAGGGCTTCTCGCAAAGTGGCTTGGCCTCAAAACCCCCGAGAAACCTGATGACGACGCAATGGCCTTCGCGATGGTGTGCGGCTTGGCCGCCTGCTTTGCCGCTCTTCTGATGGCACCTCTCGGCATTTTTGCTTACGCGATAGTTTGGGCGCGCAAGAACCAGAAGACGACCCGGCGCTGGCCGACGATTCTGCTCTGCGTTTGCATCGCGTGCGCCACGGCCTACCCTTTCCACGAATATTTCACGAACCCGCCCGTGCGCCCCGAAACCATCGACGTCTTCACGGTCTCGGCCACCTGCATCATGGCGCTTGCGGTGGGGCTCGCCGGCTTTTGCTATCACTTCATTCGCTTCGCTATCGAGAAGGGCCTGCGCTCTCGCATCAAAAGTCCCTATGTCAGCGCGCTCATAGGTGCGTTGCTGATTGTCGGCCTTTTTTTCCTTTGGACGCCCTCGCAAGAGACAGGCGGCCTTTCGCTCGGGCTCTTTCATGAAGCATTTGCCGGCACGGCTCCCGACTGGGCGTTTGCTATCAAGATCTTGATTACGGCTGTGGGGCTCGGATTCGGCCTGCGTGGCGGAGAGGTGACGGTGCTCCTGGTGGCAGGGGCGGCGCTTGGGTGTGCGACCTCGCACGGGATGGGCGCGCTCAACATCTTTCCAGCTGAAGCTCTGGAGGTGGCGCCCCTTTGCGCACTCGGGCTCGTGGGGCTTTTTGGCGTGGGCGACACGTGCCCCATTCCCGCCGTCATCGTCGGCTGCGAGTTCTTCGGTTTGCACGCGCTTCCCTTCTTCATCATCCTCATGCTTGTCGCATGGTTTCTCGAGAAGGGCCTGCGCCAGCTTTTCGGGCTCGCGGTTCCTTTCTTGCGCGAAAAATAACTTTTTCTGAAAGATTTTCTCGGCGGCGGTGGCGGGCGCGGCGGCTGCCGATGCGGTGACAGCTGCAGCGGCCGAGGTCTGTGGTGAGGCGGCGAACTTTAGCGGTGCGAGGAGAGCTTCTTGAATTCGCTGAAGAATTCAGTGTGGAAAAAGACAAGCAGTACCAGCAAAAACAGTGCCGAGCATCCCGCGCTCGTCCAGGCAAGAATCTCGAAGTGCGACCAGCCAGCCCAGATGCAGATGAGCGGCAGAAACGCGCTCACAATGTCGAAGATGAGGTACTTCGCGAACATCTCGATGAAGACGCCTTTCAGCCAAATGCAAAGCACGACGTCGAAAAGAAGCGCTACGAGGCAGACGATGGGAATGGCAAAATCAGTGACCCACGTGAGGCCCGTGAACCAATAGATCAGAAAGCCGACGGCAATCAGCAGCAAAATATAGCGGCTTGAGCTGCGGATAAAGCCCGGGTTCAGGCGAAGCATGTTATAAACGAACACGAAATTTATAAACACCGCCAGAAGCGACAGGATGGCGATGTTGCCAGGAATCAAATGGACGCCCCAAAGGACGGCGAGCGTTATTGCTCCCGCTCCCGAGAAAAACTCGACGAGCTTTAAGGAGATGCGCCACGGCTTCGTGATGTGGCGGTGCGGAAAGACGGCAGGCGAGGGCGTGCCCTCTAAGTGGCTGCCGCAAAGCGGACAGCGCTCGAGGCGACCCGAATAATCAACCTTGCACTGATTGCATCTAAGCATGAGGGGCCTCCTCGCGCGGTGCGTCGGCCGCCGGCGCTCCTGCAGATGGCTCCTTGAGTTGCGCGTGGACTGCCGGCGGCTCCTCGTGAGATGGTTTCTCGGACGGCAGCTCTTCCGGCGGCGTCACCATCAAAGTGCCCTCGGCTTCCGTGAGTTCTGCTCGGCTGGAATTGATGAAGGCGGCCACGCTGCGGTCGGTGAAGAAGCGGACGAAGTGGCACACGATATCCAAGTTCGTGAATATGGTCGATATCCCAATGGACAGATCATCCCTGCAGCTTGTGACCACAAAATTGAGCCCGCGCGTGCCGGTCAAAATGTTGATTTCGTTTACAAAGGGCACGAGCGCCTCATTCAAAGAGATGGCGCCCACGTTGGAGACGGTCGCCGTGACGTCGTGGCTCGTTAGCCAGTCGAAGAAGCGCACGACCTTGTCCTTCACGAAAACGGGGCTCAGCTGGATGAAGCGGTTCTTCTCGAAAGAAACCATCTGCATCATGCGCGGTTTCAAGTTCTCGGGTTTCTCGGCCTCTTTCAGCTGCTCTTGCACCTCGCGGGCGAGAAGCTCAATCGAGGGTTCGTCGGGCACGGGAAGCGTCGTGTGCGAGACGAAGGCGAGGCCAAAAAAGTTGCGGGTCGTCTCGGACTTGAAGGCGCGGCGCAGATCGATGGGCACGCCGATGCGGATGATTTTGCCAACTTGGCTCGTGCTCATTTCCTGGCGAATCGAGCGGATGAGGACGGCGATAATCAGCGAGGTCAGCGTGACGTTCATACCCTTTGAAATCTTGAGGACGTCGGCTACGGGCAGGTGAAATTCCATGAAGGTGGGGTCCTCGGGCATTTTGAGGCCGGGAATCTGGTAGCCGCTTTTTAGCTTCGTTGCGTGGCCGGCGACGCGTTCGTAGTATTTCGAGAAGGAATCCTCCGACTTTTGCTCCGGCGAGCTTTCCAGAGCAGGTGGGATGGTGACATCGGTGTGCGTTGCCATGACGTATTGCTGCAGCAACTCTTTGAAGAAGTTGAGAGACCCGCGCCCATCGGAGACCATGTGCGAGAGCTCGAAGTTGATGCGGTTTCTGAAATAAGAGACGCGCACGAGCGGCGACTTGGCGCCAAAGTGCAGGCGCGCGCAGATGGGGTCGGTTTCCGGTGTCACGACAAGCGGCGTGTTCACCTCTTGCAGGTAGTGCCAGAAAAATCCGCTTCTCAAGCACACGTTGAAGTTGGGAAACTCTTTGACCGTTTTGTTGACAGCCTCTTGAAGGGCGACCGGGTCGATAGGATCTGCCATGCTCGCGCTGAAGCGGAAGACGGTTTGGATGGAGCGGCCCAGTTCGGCCGCGTAGTAGTTGCCAATGTTGTCGAGGCGGTGCCAATCAGCGCGCTGCGCCTTCGTCTCTGTGGTTGCGGAATGCCTCGTCGTAGCGGAGGAGCTCGTTTTAAGGGAATGCTTCGTCATGATACTTACTTCTTGCTGCGTTTATTTTGCGTGTTTCTTTTTGTTGTGCGCGGTGCCTCTGCCCCCGTGTGCCGCGCCCCCCGCATCAGCAACCAGAGGCTCTGTGGTGAGCGGATTAAGGTGCAGCCAGCTGTAGTCGCTCCAGAAAGGAATGCGATGCTTCTTCTGTGCGGGCAGCGCGTCGCCGTCCAAAAAGTAACGAAGAATCTTGTACGTATTCTGAATCGTCTCTGCCGCGACCGGACTGAGCAGATAGCCGTGCAACGCCATCAGCAACCGGAAGCTCTCCACCTCGTTGCCCGCTTTCGCAAGAAGCCTTGCGTAATACTCGTCCTCGTCGCGAAGCGGGCAATACTCCGCGCTGATGATGAGGGTGCGCGGCAAGTCAGCGTTGTTCTTCTCAAGAAGGGGAGCGAAATAGGGGTTCTCCAAATCCTCAGGGGAGGAGGCGTACATCTCGACGTAGTCGACCATGTCCTTGGCCGTCAACATAAAATCCTTGCCGTTTTCGTGGACCGAATAGAAGGGCGCGTCCGGGCCGTAGTCGTTGTTAAGCGCGGGGTAGAGCAGAATCTGGGCGTGCGGCGTGAAGTCGCCTCGGTCGCGGGCCATCAAGGAAACGACAGAGGTCAGGTTGCCGCCGGCCGAGTCCCCCATCAAAACGATGTGCTCGTCGACCACGTCGTCCAGGATGTGGCCGGCAAAAAGCTCCTTCGTCACAAAATAGCAATCCTCTGCCGCGGTGGGGAAGCGATACTCCGGAGCCCGGCGATACTCGACCGCCACGACGCGACGACGCAGGGCGTGCGCCAAATCAGAAAGCGGGTCGGCGTAAAGATCGGTATTGCCCGAGACCCAACCGCCGCCATGAAAAAAAAGAATCGTGCCGCGCCAGTCTTCTGTCACCTTCAGACCGTCCTCGCGTGAAAACGTCAGCTCCCGAGGCGTGAAAACCCGCAGCAAAATGTCTGCCCCGTCCGGCGTCGTCACATGCTTGACCTCGCCCGCAACGTGCAGATTGGGCACCTCAACCTTGCCCGCGCCGTCCTCCAGCGCGCGCTGCAACTCCAAGCTTTTCTCAACCGAAGGCTTGAAATGGGTGTAAAGGCGAATCAGCGCCAAACGCGTCTTTTCAAATGGATGAATCATAGTGATAAGCTTACCCCATTATGAAAACGACGGACAAAAATCAGTATTCATCTGCCGAGAAACCCTTGCGCGATGCTGCTGAGAAACCCTTGTGCGATGCTGCCGAGAAAAGTTCGGCGGAAGCGGGGCGCGCGGCCGGCAAGGCGGCTGGCACCGCGCCCGGCGAGGCGGCTGGCACCGCGGCCGACGCATCGGCTAGCAGCGCGACCGGCGGCGATTTTCTCGACGACTTGATTGATATCTCCGAGGGGCTCTCGGAAGTTTTGCATCCGCTGGAAGGAATTGCGAAAGCGCTCGCTGACAGCGTGACCTCGGTAGGCACGAATGTATTGCGAACAGGTGCGCTTAGAGACGTCCTCGGAAGTGGCGCTGGAAGCGCCGCCGCCCGCGCAAACGCAACCGCCGCCCTGGGCGGTTCGCTCGTCAGCTTCCAGCCCCGAGTCATCCCCAGCAAGTGCAGCCGCTGCGCCACGAAAAATGAGCAAGCCTGTGCGCTTTGCCTAGAGGCCTGCCCCACGCACTGCCTCACAATTGAGGGCGCAGAAATAACGGTGGACGAGGACCGTTGCCTGGGCTGCGGCCTCTGTTTTGCAACCTGCCCCACCGAGGCCTTTACCTCGAAAAAGGCCGGCCCTGCCACCCTCGACGAAGTGCACTTGTATAAGAACATCATCAAGCGCGCAACCTCGCACGAGCGCGCCTACGTGACCTGCCTCCACGCCGCCGAGCAGCAGGGCCTTTTGCACGCTACCAACCCTCACCTCAACCTCCTCATCGTTCCGTGCCTCGCCGCGATTACGAAAGAGGTCTGGTTCGCGGTCCTCGCCGACTTCCCCAACATCGACATCCTCCTGCCGCCCGCCCTTTGCCAGACGTGTCCGGTAAACGCAAACAATCAAGCGGCCGAGAAAACCTACGAGACCGCCATCGCCACGGCCGAGACCTGGACCGGCACCTCCGTGGGGCTTCTCGGCAATAAAGAGGAGATGGACCGTGCGCAAAAGCGGGAGCTGAAGCGGGCGCATTTCCTGAGCTCGGTGACGGATGCTCCCGAGGCGCTTTTGTCGGGAAAGGCTCCGAAGGGTTTCGAGGCCAGGCGTGACGAAATTGTCGAGAAGTACCTGCAGCGCCTGGACGCGTTTTCCAAGCGTGCGCAGCAGAAAATGAATTTGGGTGTGCCCAATGCGCTGTTGCCGCCTGACTTTAACAAGACGGAGGCGGCGATGAAGAAGCGGGCGCGAGCGGCTCAGCTGACGAAGAATCAGTTGCTATTGTTGGCGACACTTTTCTACCATCCAAATCTTGGGCCAAATGTTATGCTGCAAAAACTCGAGCGCGATGCCGCTCTTTGTACGTTTTGCGGCGCGTGCGAAAAAGCTTGCATTACCGGCACTGTTCAGTTCACAAAAGAAAACAAGTGGAGGTTGCAGAAGGAGGCGTGTGCTTGGTGCGAAGGTTGCTCGGCTTGTAAGAATGTGTGCCCTGCGGGTGCGCTCCGCTTTGAAGCAGTCCCCGCAAAGGGCTTTCTGTTTTAAGATAGAGACGAAACCTTACCAAGTTTGAGAGAAACCTTACCAAAGCGGACGAAAAACTTACCAAGAAAGATAAAACCTTACCAAGTAAAAGAGATGTATTATCTGCGCTTTTAGAAAAACCTTACCAGGAAAAAGAAAAACCTTACCAAACTGAACAGAAACCTTACCAAGCAAGACAGAAATCTTACCAACATGAATCAAAACCTTAGCAAGCCATAATCAAGACCTAACCGAAACTTGACCAAAACCTAACCAGAATCTAACCAAGACCTAACCAAACCATTAAAAGGAGAACCCGTGGCACTATCTATCGGAATCGTCGGCCTTCCCAACGTCGGAAAATCGACACTCTTTACCGCCCTCACGAAACGAGACGGCCTCGCGGCCAACTACCCCTTCGCAACGATTGAGCCCAACGTCGGCATCGTCGACGTTCCCGACCCGCGCCTGACCGAACTCGCAAAGATTGTTTCGCCTGAGCAAATCGTCCCCGCCACCGTTGAGTTTGTCGACATCGCAGGACTGGTCAAAGGGGCAAACGAAGGGGAGGGTCTCGGCAATCAGTTCCTTGCAAACATCAGGGAAACAGACGCCATCTGCGAGGTGGTCCGCTACTTCAAAGACGATGACGTCATTCACGTTGCCGGTCGCGTTGATCCAGAAGACGACGCCGACACCATCCAGACCGAGCTCATCCTTGCAGACATCGCCACGTTGGAAAAACAGCTTCCTCGCCTGGAGAAAGAATCGAAACACAAAAAAGAAGAGCTGCCCAAATACGAACTGGCGCGCCGCTACTACAACTGGCTAAGCGAAGGCAAGCGCGCCCTCGACATGGAGATTTCAGACGACGAGAAGGCTCTCGCAAAAGAGTTCTTCTTGCTGACCATGAAGCCCGTCATATACGTGGCAAACGTCGACGAGTCAGAGGTCAACAACACCCCGGCGCCGCTCCAAGGCCAGATGCCTTTGGCTATCAGCGCGGCGGTCGAAGCTGAAATCGCAGAGCTCGACCAGGCCGACGCGCAAGAGTTTCTCGAATCGCTGGGCCTCAAGAGAAGCGGCCTTGAGGTCCTGGCGCAGAAGGCTTACGAGACCCTAGGCCTGCAGAGTTATTTCACGGCCGGCCCCAAAGAGGTCAAGGCTTGGACGATTCCAATCGGCGCGAAGGCCCCCCAGGCCGCGGGCGTCATCCACTCCGATTTTGAGCGCGGCTTCATCAAGGCCGAGGTGGCTTCCTACGACGACTTCGTTGAGCTCGGCGGCGAGGCGGCGTGCAAAGCAGAGGGCAAGCTCCGTCAGGAGGGGAAAGATTACGTCGTGCAAGATGGCGACGTGATGCATTTCCGCTTCAACGTCTAAGCTTGCTTCAGCGTTACACTGCTTTTTCCGCTACGTTTTCGCTTTTCGCTTCCAGCCGAGCAACCCTCGGCGCTCAAAAAAAGAGCGCCCCACAAAAGAGCTTGAGCCCCGCCGCGTGCGGGGCTTCTTTTTCGAAAGATTTTCTCGGAGGTTGGAATAATAAGAAATACGTGAAAAATGCACGCAGAAACGCGCGTATTAATGCACGCAACAATGCACGCAGAAATGAAACATAAAAAGAAGTGACGATTTATGAAGCAACCAATCGAGAAGAAATCCGCGCGCGAGATATTCGTGGGAAATCAGGAACCTTACCACGGGGCGTCGCGTTTTAGCTGGAAGCGATTTTTTTCAAAGGATGAGGAAGGCAACTACGAAATTTGCACGTGGGACTTTTGGCGTTGCCTTTTCGTGTGCTTTTGCCTGTTCGCGTGGCTCGGACATTTTCTGGAGATTCCCTACATCTCGTTCATGAGTCTTTTTCCCGGCGTCGTCGAGTCGGACTACGCCGCGCTGCATGAGCCCTGGTACTACCCGTATTTTGTCTACGGCATCGGCGCGGTTGCAATGACGCTTCTTTTGGAGCCGTTCAAAGAATCGATAGTCCGGCGGCGCAAGACGGTGTGGGGCGGCATGCTCGAGACATTCGTCTACACCACCCTTATCGCCATGATCCTCGAGACAACCATCGGACTTATTATCAATCAGCCAAACGCAGTGGGCGTCTATCCGTTCTGGGATAACTCGGAGTTGCCGCTGAACATTTTGGGACAGGGGTGGCTCGTCAACGACATCGTCATCGGCGTGGTGGCCGTCATCTATTTGTGGCTTTTCTATCCGCTCATCAACTACGTCTTGAAGCGCATGAGTCCCTGGATGGCAAACACCATCTGCTTTGGGCTCGTCGCCCTTTTCATTATCTCGTCTGTGTTGGGATTTTCAGAGGCGGCGCAGCTTGTCGACTCGAAGATGGGGATGGGGTAGAGCGCGCGTCCGGGGTTCGCTTAGCTGAGGCCGCAAGTTTCGTGCAACACGCCCAGCGTGCCACGCCGTGCCACGCCTAGCAATTCTGCGTCATTATCGAAAGAATCGTCTTGTCGGTCTCGCGCATGCCGTCGTGGGCCAGCGTTCCGATATTCTCGATAGTGTTGTCAACGCCCTTCGTGATGATGCCGTCTCCGGATAAGAACTGCTGATGGTGCGCGTACATGGCGTATCCCATGATACCGGCGTCCACGCTTGCCGCAATCTTTGCCGCACAAGACGGCTTCGCTCCGTCGCAAATCGTTCCAGAAATGATAGCCAGCGCGTTCACAATCGTGTGCGCAATCGCGCGGAAAGACCCGTCCATCAAATACGCCATCGCGGCTCCCGCGCCCACACCTGCGCTCACCGCGCCGCAGTAGGCCGAGAGGCGTCCAATGCCGCGCTTCTGCTCGATGGCGACCAGGTCGGAGAGGGCAACAGCGCGCAGAAGGTCTTCTCGGCTGGTGCCTAAGTGTTTGGCGAGAAGGGCCACGGGAACGGAGGCGGTGATGCCTTGGTTGCCGGAGCCGGAGAGGATGACAACGGGCATTTCGCAGCCGCTCATGCGAGCGTCGGATCCGGCAGCTGCCCAGGAGCGCATCTCGGTACGAAAGTCGGGAGCGAAGTCGGCATCGATGACCTTGCCAATGTTGGCGCCCCAATCGTTTTTCATGCCCTCGGCGGCAATCGCGAGGTTCAGATCAATCTGCGGACCAATCAGTGGAAGAAGTTTTTCTGTGTCAACCGTGTTGGCGAAGGTGAGAATGTCGGCGACGTTCAGACAGGACTTGTCGGTGAGCGCGTCCTCGGCCGAATCGGAATACTCCTTCTGGAAAACGAACGCGTCGTCGCGCTTCTCTTCGACGACGTTGGCGTGATTGTTGGCGATGTGCACCTCTGCGGAATGTCCATCAGCCGAGAAACCAATCAGGCGGATGTCGAGAAGGCGCGGCGTTTCGGCGCAGACCACCTCTATGGGCGTGTTGTCCGCGTAGGTTTTGATGTCGGCGCGGTCCTCGGGGCGGATGGCGCCCATGACCTGCAGCTCTTTTTCTGGGTCGCCCGCGACGATGCCAGCTGCGATAGCAGCGGAGATGCCGCGCATGTTGCCGGTGTTGGGAACGACGACGCTTTTGACGTTTTTGATGATGTTGCCGGAGACCTCAGCTACAATTTTTGTGGGCTCGGAGCCCAGGAGTTTCCGCAGACGCGCGGCGGCGTAGGCGATGGCGATGGGCTCGGTGCAGCCGGTGGCAGGTTTGAGCTCTTCCTCAAGAATCTTGAGATACGCCTCTTCGATTTCAGGCTTTAGTGTTTCCTCCATTGCGACCCCCTCAAACTTTCGCTTTAGTCCTGCTTTTTATTAACTATATCAGTTAGCGTTGCGTAGAAGCGCTCAATCGTGGGGCGCTTTGCAAGACCGGAGCTCGCCGCGGTGGCAGAGCCAGAAGCGACGGCGTAGTTCAGAGCCTCGGCATAGTCCATACCCTTATCGACAGCGGCAAGAAAGCCTGCCACCATAGAATCTCCTGCACCCGTGGCATTGACCAGGCGCGTCGGAGGCGTGATAGTCGTGTGCTCGTTGCCATCAGCATCAACAAGAGCGGCCCCCAGATCGCCACAGGAAACGAGGACGTTTTGTGCGCCCTTCTCGTGCAGTTGGCGCGCGAAGGGAAGGGCCTCTTCGGGTGTCTCGGGATCGGCGTCGAAAATCTTTCCGACTTCGTGGTTGTTGGGCTTGATAAAGAAAGGCTTGGCCGAGAGCGCCTTCATCAGAAGACCGCCCGGGGCATCCACGACAAAGCGAATGCCGCGCTCGCCAAAGCGACTCATCATGATGTCGTACATATCGTCCGGCAAACAACTGGGAATCGAGCCGGTCAAAACGAGCGTGTCGCCCTTGCCAATGCGGTCCAGACGCTGGAAGAGCTCGTCGACTTTAGAGATGGGGATGTTGGGGCCCATGCCGTTAATAATCGTCATCATCGAGCCGTTCAGCTTCACGTTAATGCGCGTATATCCGCTATCAAGCGTGACAAAGTTGCAGTTGATGCCGCTTTTTTGCAGCGCGTCAACGACGAAGTCGCCCGTAAAGCCCGCCACGATTCCCATCGCCACCGTGGCCACGTTCAGTTCGGTCAGGATGGTCGCGACATTGATGCCATTTCCGCCCGGAAAAAACTCTTCCGAGCTCGAGCGGTTCGTGCGCCCCTCATCAAGCGAGGTGGGATGCATAACGTAGTCAACAGAGGGGTTAAAGGTGACGGTGTAAATCAATCAAGGGCTCCTTCGCAGCGTGTTCATCAAGCTCTCAGTTTAGTTCAAACCCTGGTTAAAAGTCTTGGCAATCTCGGCTGCATCGTCGGTTTCTTGTATGTGGCTGCAGAAATTTGGTTGCAATAACAAAGCAGCAATTTTCGAGAGGAGCGTGAGGTGCTTGGTAGGCGCATCGTCTGGTAGCAAAAGGGCGATGACGACGTTTACTTCGCTCTCATCCATCGTCTTCCAGGGGATGGGGTTGTCGGTTTTCAGCACGTAGAGTGCGGGTTTCTCGATACAGGCGTTGGTGGCATGGGGAATGGCAAAGCCGTCCTTCATGCCGGTCGAGCCCTCCTCCTCGCGCTTGGCAAAAGATGCCTCCAGCGTTTCAGGGTCGCAGCAAACGCCCAACTCGTGAGCCTTATTTGCAATAAACGCGAAGACCTCTTCCTTCGTTTTTTCGGTTCCGTGCAAGAAAATGTTTTTTTCTAAAAGGTACATTTCCATAATTCCTCCTCGGGTTTGTCCTAGGATTTTGCTCATTTTCTTTTCCAATATACTCTTTTTGGAGGCGTTCGGTAACTTTTTCGGCGACTTGTTTGGCATCTCCGTTTCTCTGTTGAGAAACCCTTCGTTGTTAGAACACAACTAAAAGAAAGGAAAACCCCTAAGGAATATTTGAGCAGCGACTAACTTATATCATCAAAAGAACAAGTATCAATCTTTAAATAAAACTTTACCATTAGCCGATTTTTTCTGAAAAACAACGGCAAAGCCCTCGCCTTCTTCTACAACTATTGGTGAGGTTTTCTCACCGCCTAGGAAAGGAGTTAAGCATGAAAAAGATTTCCTCAGTAAAAGCAAAGGCTAAATCAACGTTGTTTTTAACCTCCCCTCTCATGCATTTCCGCACGCATCGCTGTAAACAGTTCAAACGAAAAAGCTCCCCTCAGTTCTCATTGCAGGCTAAAGGAAAAGCAGTTCTTGCATTTCTTGCCGTAGCCGTGTTGTTGTGGAGCTCGGTTCCCTTTCAAGCGGCAAACGCCTCCTCCGAGATGTCCATTGCCACAGGTGACGGAAGAACGTTTACCGGCTTTCCCGTCTCATCTTCGTCCTTCTCGACTAACTTGACCGCTTACGAGCAGGCTGCGTTGACCACGCGTTTTCTTGTGAATGGGGGACCTTTGGGAGTAGATAACTTTGATACAGATTTGATCTCTGCCTGGAGAACTGTAGGCATGGGAGTTGCGCTTAACGGCGCCAACGGAGTTGCTCCTTATACCTGGAAAGATTTTTCCGGGCAAGATAAAACGATTCAAAACATCATGTTGACCGCTGGAGGCTCGGCCGGACTTTCTTCCAACAGCATCTTTAATGCCCAAGCAAATACCGGGTACTATGGCTTAAAGAAATTTGACAAGAACTATTGGTGCGGAACTTATTGTCGGTTCTATAACAGCGGTTTGCAATACGCCGGATCCTTAAACGATGCGTCTTCTGCTATTGAAGGAACAATTCGCACGGGATATACCAAGGATAGCGATTTTAAGGGCGGTAGTCCTCAGCATTTTGATTGGGGTGGGCAAGGAGCAACAGCGCAGGACGTTTTTTATATTGACAACGGGTATGCCGCGAGTTCATGGAATTTTACGGGAAAAAAGCGCAAAGATCGCTTCATGCATACCGGTATTTTCTTCTACAACTTTAAAATCACACCTTATTTAGATAATGGCTATGATTCAGAGATTCTCAACTCTGACGACCCGGCATACGATGAGGACCGCGGTCTGTTTGTGCCTGAAGAAGCATTGATTGACTCGGATGGCGTTAACACAACTGACCTTGATATGCCTCTTAAAAAAGTTTTCGAGAAAAGCGGCGAAGAATCGACGTCTTCCACAATCACGCACTCCTCAACTCATACGCAAACGAATGGATATTCTCGCTCTTTCGAGCTTTTGGGCGAGAAGTCTTGGGATAAAGTTAGTAAGTTCGGCTTTAAATCTTCTTGCACCTATAACATGTCGGTGGCAGATTCTCTCTCTGCTGGTTGGTCAGATACGAGGGCTACCAAGAGTGGTTTTAAGGAGAGCACTGAGGTTCAATTGATTATTCCACCTCATACCCGTGCCTGCATTACTGCAGATTACGGTCATTACTATCAGACGCTGAAGATGAAATGCCCCATGTGTTTAAGCTTTGACGTTTCGGTGGTAAATTGGGGCTGCGATCCTTCCGACGATGATGCTCCTTCTGTCTGCGGTCTTGTTGCAACTTTTAATAATGCTGGCGGAGCCGTTGAGAACGCGCAAGAGAACTTAGATCAATTACGCGACACCGTTTGGTGGTCGAATATTTTGAGCTCGCATTCAGGTATAAGCAATTTTGCCTCTGATATGAACCGGGTTGCACAAGCCTCCCGTGCATACATTCCCTACACTAACCAAGGAATTAGCATGACCTATGCGCGTCCTGCCGTGCGTTATAAAAGCACGACGTTTGTTGAAGAGGGAACCAATCTATGTGATTTGCAAGAGGATTTATTGCTTTCCGGTGAGCAAAAAGAGGGCATCATTGACGATTCAGTTCCAGCACATTTGCGTCGCGAATTAGGTCTTTTCTCCTAGTGTTAAAAGCAGTAAGACATTTTTCGCTTTGGTGCAACGAGGGCGAAACGATGGCGCAATAATGCAGCAATGAGGGAAGGCGAGAGCCTGAAGGGGATAAAAAGACCAGAACTACAGGAAGAAATGAGGTCTTGGGCTAGCGTTAGAACGCATACGTTTCAGAAAAAGCAAAAAGGTCTGTTCCACAGGGAGCAGACCTTTTTTAGGGTTATAGGACAAAAAGTGTGTCTAGGGTTAATAGATTTCATCGGGATATCTA
>CANEFS010000011.1 GCA_947426865.1 uncultured Coriobacteriaceae bacterium
CTAATGTTATTCTGAGGCATGTTAAAAAGGCTCAGAAATTACCTTAAAGCGACTTCATGAAGCCGGGCTTGAGAAAAGACTCTCGAGCCCGGCTTATTTTGTTTATTTCTCTTAATCGAGATTAATGGTCGTGTGCCACATTTGGCGAATCAATCCCTGACCCATAGGAGCCACGTCTCCTGGTGGCCTTTCTTACCTGAGGGCTTTTGTTTGACCCCCCCATGTCACCAGAAGAGGAATTTCGCAGAAAAGCTTGATTCTCACAACTAATTCAACAAAAAAATTTTTCCCCTTCGTCGAGGCTGATGCAATAAATTTTGCAGAAAAAACATGGTCAAGAGTGTCAAATCTTGACAATAAGCTGCAAAATAGTACAATTGTTCGGTTACATTAATTTAGCTATTTTTGTAGAAGTATTTTGAGCAATTTTGAAGGAGAAGAAGTGGTCAACAACACAATTGTTATTCACGGCGCGCGCGAGCACAATTTGCAGGACATCAACGTTCAGATTCCTCGCGATAAACTCGTGGTTATTACAGGAGTTTCTGGCTCGGGGAAAAGCTCGCTTGCGTTTGATACGATTTACGCTGAGGGGCAGCGACGCTACGTCGAGAGCCTCTCTAGTTACGCTCGGCAATTTTTAGGTCAGATGGATAAACCAGACGTCGACTCCATCGACGGGCTATCGCCGGCGGTCTCAATTGACCAAAAGACAACCTCTAAAAACCCGCGCTCGACCGTGGGTACCGTGACGGAAATCTATGATTACCTGCGTCTTTTATTTGCACGCATCGGTGTTCCGCATTGTCCTGAATGTGGGCGCGTGATTGAGCACCAGACAACCGACCAAGTAGTCGACAAGATTTTAGAGACGGCGGAAGGACGGCGCGCTTACGTTTTGGCGCCGGTGGTAACCGACAGAAAAGGCGAGTACACGAAGCTTTTGGTAGACCTTAAGCGGGAAGGCTTTTTTCGTGTGCGCATCGACGGGGAGGTTCAAGAGCTTGAAGACAACATCCGCCTGGACAAAAACTTCCGCCACACAATTGAGGTGTTGGTAGATCGCATCGTCATTAAAAAGGACTCGCAAGGCCGCCTTACAGAGGCAATTGAGCAAGCAACGAAGCTGGCAGATGGCAAGGTGGGCGTCTTTTTGTTGGCCGACAAGGACCGCCCCAAGGAGCTTCCCGACGAGCTTTTGACCTACTCGCTGGCGCTTGCCTGTCCCGTGCATGGCCATTCCATCGACGAGCTCCAGCCGCGTGATTTCTCGTTCAACGCGCCTTACGGAGCCTGTCCTGACTGCGATGGCCTGGGAGTTCGCCGCGTCGTGGACGTCGAAGCCCTCATCGAAGATCCCAACAAGTCAATCGCAGGCGGCGTCTTCGGTTCGTTTTTTGCCCGCTCCAACTACTACCCGCAGATTTTCTCGGCCGTCGCCAAGCACCTTGGCGTTTCCGAGAAAAAACCGTGGAAGAAGCTTTCCGCCGATGTTCAAAAAGCTTTTCTCGACGGGTTGGGGAGGGAGAATATTCGCGTCGATTATGTGACGGTTGACGGGCGCCATACCCACTGGTATATCAAGTTTTCCGGCGTTCGCAATATTCTTTTCGAGAAGTACCAAGAGACTTCGAACGAGCGCTTGCGGGCTCGGCTGGAAAAGTTCATCCGAGAAGAACCGTGCCCTTCTTGCCACAGCGCGCGATTAAAGCCTGAGATGCTGGCGGTGACCGTAGGCGACAAGAACATTTACGAGGTGACGGAACTCTCGATTAAAGAATCGTTTGAGTTTTTTGAGAACTTGAAGCTGAGCGAGAGACAAACCTTCATTGGTGAGCGCGTCGTGAAAGAAATTCTGGAGCGCCTTCGCTTCCTCGTGAACGTGGGTCTTAGCTACCTGACGCTTTCGCGCGCAAGTGCCACGCTGTCCGGGGGAGAAGCGCAGCGCATTCGTCTTGCAACCCAAATTGGCGCTGGCCTCATGGGCGTGCTCTACATCTTGGACGAGCCCTCCATCGGGCTTCATCAGCGCGACAACGACCGCTTGATTGAGACGCTTGAGCGCCTGCGCGATCTTGGCAACACCGTTATCGTTGTCGAGCACGATGAGGACACGATACGTTCTGCCGACTACGTCGTGGATATGGGCCCGGGAGCTGGTATAACAGGCGGAGAGGTTGTGGCGACTGGTTCTCCTGAAAAGATTGCCTCCAGCAAAAAATCGCTCACCGGTGACTACCTCAGTGGACGCAAAGTGATTTCTTTGCCTAACGTTCGCCGCGAGCCCCAAAGGGGGGCTCTCAAACTGAAAGGCGCCTCCCTCAACAACCTTAAAGGCGTCGACGTCGAGGTGGAATTTGGAACGCTCACCGTGGTCACGGGTGTCTCGGGCTCGGGAAAGTCTTCGCTTGTTACGGATACAATCGCTCCCGCCTTGACGAACGCGGTTCAGCGCTCACAGCGCCCCGTTGGCCCTTACGAGAGGCTTGAGGGGATTGACGAGATTGACAAAGTCATCGATATCAACCAGGCACCCATTGGCCGCACCCCGCGCTCAAATCCCGCCACCTACATCGGGCTTTGGGACGATTTGCGCGCCCTGTTTGCCTCCACGCCAGAGTCGCGCCTGCGCGGCTATTCTCCCGGGCGCTTCTCTTTCAACGTACCGGGAGGACGCTGTGAGGCGTGCAAGGGCGACGGCCAAATCAAGATTGAGATGAACTTCTTGCCGGATGTCTACGTACCTTGCGAAGTTTGTGCCGGTAAACGCTACAACCGAGAAACCCTTGAGATAACGTATCGCAACAAAACGATTGCTGATGTTCTCGATATGTCGGTGGCAGAAGCCCTTGCTTTCTTTGGGCCTATCCCTTCTATTAAAAACAAGCTCCAAACGCTTTACGATGTGGGCTTGGGGTACATCAAGCTAGGACAGCCTGCCACCACGCTTTCCGGCGGAGAAGCCCAGCGCGTGAAGCTTGCAAAAGAGCTCCATCGCCGCCAAACCGGCAAGACGTTTTATATTCTCGACGAGCCCACAACAGGTCTTTCTTTCGATGACGTGCGCCAGCTTCTGGGAGTTTTACAACGCTTGGTCGATGCAGGTAACACCGTTTTGATTA
Organism: uncultured Coriobacteriaceae bacterium; assembly: GCA_947426865.1. Lineage (GTDB taxonomy): Bacteria > Actinomycetota > Coriobacteriia > Coriobacteriales > Atopobiaceae > MGBC105563. The sequence continues at coordinate 3,123 of CANEFS010000011.1, forward strand.
TTGAGCACAACCTCGATGTCATTAAGGTGGCCGACCGCATTATCGATCTCGGCCCCAATGGGGGAGACGAGGGCGGCTACATTGTGGCGACAGGCACGCCTGAAGAGGTGGCGAAGAACAAGAAATCTGTGACCGGGCAGTTCTTGGCGAAAGCGCTGAAGCAAACAAAAACGTATCAAAAGAAGCTTTCTCAAGGGAAAAAAGGAAAATAATGCGAAAATAGACGCATGGACGATTTTCTCGAACAAGATGAGGAACTAGATAACGAAACTCAGGCAGCGGTGGGAAAATCCGCTGCCATGATGAGTGTTCTTATCATCATCAGCCGCATTACGGGTTTTTTCCGCACATGGGCCCAAGCGTTTGCCCTTGGCGTCACATCGATTGCTAGCTGTTATACCGTTGCAAATAACCTTCCTAATTTGCTCTACGAGCTTGTCGTGGGGGGCATGCTGGTAACTGCATTTCTGCCCGTTTATATGAGCGTAAAGAAGAAAGCGGGTATTAAAGGGGCATGTGCCTATTCATCGAATTTGGTTTCTATCGTCCTTCTCTTGTTGGGGATAGCAACGCTCCTTTCTTTTGTTTTTGCGGGCCCCATAGTTCTTACTCAATCGTATGGAGCGGCCAAAGGCTTTGATCACAACCTTGCCACCCTTTTCTTTCGTTTCTTTGCTATTGAGATTGTCCTCTATGCCTTATCTTCCTTGCTATCTGGCATTTTAAATGCCGAGAGAAACTATTTTTGGTCTACAGCTGCACCCATATTTAACAATTTTATTTGCATTGCCTCCTTCTTACTGTACGCCCTGTTTATGAAATCTCACCCCCAACTTGCCTTAATTCTTTTGGCGCTTGGAAACCCGTTGGGTGTTCTCGTTCAAGTTGTTATGCAAATTCCAAGTATGAAAAAGATTGGTATCAAGCTTCGACTCAAGATTGATTGGCATGATCCAGCCCTTAAAGAAACGGTCTCTATTGGTGTTCCTGCCCTCGTTGTAACAGTTGCCTCTTTTGCTACGGTTTCTGTTCAATCGAGTTCAGCGCTGCAAGTGACATCGGCGGGGGCTGCCATCTCTTACTATGCGCGTCTTTGGTACACCTTGCCCTACGCAATCGTTGCCGTTCCCATTTCCACAGCTCTTTTTACCGAACTCTCCGATGCAGTTTCCTCGAATAAAATGAGCGCATTCAAAAAAGGTGTTTCTTCAGGAACGAAACAGATTCTATTCTTTCTCATTCCTTTGACCGCTCTGTTGATAGTGTTAAGTCCCGAGCTCATGGGCGTTCTTAATTCAGGATCAGGTAGCTCTTCTTTCGGTTCAGAGAACTTCACGCTTGCCGCCTCATATTTGGCGGCTTTATCCACTGCCCTTCCTTTTTACGGAATTTGTATGTATCTACAAAAAGTTTGTTCAAGCTTTCGTCACCTTGGTCTCTTTGCCGTAGCAAGTGTTGTAGGTAGTATCGTCCAAGTCCTCGTTTGTGTCGTCTTTACGCCTCTTTTTGGGCTCAATGTTGTGGCGTATTCCTCCACTGCTTTCTATCTTGTTCTCGATATCATCACATACGCCTTCTTACGAAGGCGCATAGGCCAGCTTGGTTTAAAGAAGGTTCTTTTTTCGGTAGTGCGCACGGGGCTTCTAGGAATCATCGGAGCAATCGTTGCCGTCGGAATCGTCTATATTTGCACGCACATCGTTCATATTTCACCCGAGAGAAGCTTAAGCGCCATTCTCATCTGTCTTATCGCAGGTCTTCCCGCTCTTCTCGCTGCTTTTGGCGGTGCTTTTCTCCTCCGTTTTCCTGAAGTACGTTATATAAAAAATCTCTTTGCACGAAAGCATGATTAGAAAAAATCACATTGTTAAGAAGGGAAAAGAAGAAATGGAAAACTCCAACGAGCTCATTGAGTCTCTTAAAAACACCTTGATTGTCTCGGTTCAGGCTTATGAAGGTGAGCCTATGAGAGACCCCTATGTCATGGGAAAAATAGCCGAGGCAGCTGAGATTGGAGGAGCCTCTGCTATACGCTGTCAAGGTTTAGAAGACATTTCTACCATTAAGAAATCTGTGTCTATTCCGGTTATCGGTCTATTGAAAGTTGGCCACGACCTCTCCAAAGTTTTTATCACACCCACTCTCTCTGACGTCGAGAAGTGCTTCGAAGCTGGAGCCGATGTTGTTGCACTTGATGCAACCGACAGACCGCGCCCTGATGGATACAGCTTCGAAGAGACGGTTTCTGCCATCCAAAAAGAATTTGGCGAAAACGCATTACTTATGGGCGATTGCGCCACCTTTAAGGATATCAAGAGAAGTTTTGAGGCGGGCTGTGTCCTTGCCGGAACTACGCTTGCCCATAGCGGGACCGCCGTTTCACAACCTGCAACTCAAGGTCCAAATTTAGAGATTATTAAAAAGGCGAAAGAAGCGTTTCCTGACAAACCCATAATCTGTGAGGGAAGCGTCCATTCTCCAAAAGACGTGCGAGATGCTTTAGATGCAGGTGCCTACGCGGTTGTCGTTGGAACCGCCATTACTCACCCCACGACCTTAACCTCTTGGTTTGTCGAAGCTACAAAATAAGGATTGTGGTGGTTTGTAAAACGTAGAGATGAGAAGAATAAAGGAATAAAGAGATGACAAGCCAACTTTCAAATCCTGAATTAATCCAAAACTTACAGCCCGTCATTTGCGGCGGAGATATTCTTGCCTATTCCTATATTCGGGATTTTTGGAAGAACTACAAAATTAAACCTATTGTGCTTTCAGGAGCGAATATTCAAGCTACCTCTTCTTCAAAATTCTGCGATTATCGCACTCTAACAAGGATTGATGAAGACGATTATCTTATTAACTACCTTTTGGACCTTGGCAAAGAGCTTAACGGAAAAGGGAAAAAGGGGATTTTGCTTGGCTCGGGGGACTGGTATGCCAGGATTTTCTCGAAGAACAAAGCAAAGCTGAAGAAATTCTTTTACGTTCCCTATATTGATTTTCAGCTTCTCGATAAACTTACACAAAAAGATTATTTTTACGCGGTCTGTGAAGAGCTCTCAATTCCTATTCCTAAAACATTTTTATTCAGTTGCAAAAAGGGGGAGGGGAACTCTGAGGCCGCGTTGAATTTCGCCAAAGATGTTGGTTTTCCCTGCATAGCAAAGCCTTCGAATTCGGCGCACTGGCATTACGCCGAACTTCCAAATAAAAAGAAGATTTATGAGGTCGAAACCGCCCAGGAGCTTGAACTTATTCTTTCTCGTGTTGTCGATTCTTCCTATGATGATTATTTTGTTTTGCAAGAATTTATTCCGGGCGATGATGATTCTCTTCGTTCTGTGACGCTCTTTTCTGACTCAAATGGTGAATGTAAAGTCAGTGCGATGGGACAGGTTGCCCTTCAAGACCATGCCCCTTCTGCACTTGGAAACCCCGTTGTTATCCTTGATGATTACAACGAAAACATCATAAGAGAGGCCGCAAAGTTCTTGAAGCATTTCAGCTACGAAGGCTTTTCAAACTTTGACGTGAAATTCGATTCGCGAGATGGCCAGTTTAAGTTTTTTGAAATAAATACACGCCCGGGTCGCAATTCTTTTTATCTCAATTTGGCGGGTGCAAACTTAATAAAAATTCTTGTAGACTATTACGTTTTAGGAAAAGAACCTCCCGTTTTAAAAGCCAAGAATCCCTTTCTCTTTTGTTGCGTGCCTCATCTTGTTATCAAAAAAACAATCCAAGATGAGACCGTAAAAGAAATAATTTCTCATCGGATCAAAGAAGGGCTTTCCACTTTTCCCTATTTTTACAAAGCGGATTGCTGGAGTCAGAAATTTTGGGCAGTGCTGGTTTACCTTAATCAAATTCCAAAATTCAAAAAGTACGTTTGGGATGTTCCCTCCCATAAATAAGCTTTTCCGCTTTAAGAGCTGCGAGTAGAAAAGGGCATGCAGAAAAACGCTCCAAATAAGACATTAAAAGAGCTTGTCAATAAAGTTCCCCAAGAGCCAGGCGTCTACCTTTGGAAAGACGTCCATGGCGAGGTTCTCTACGTTGGCAAAGCAAAAAACTTGAGAGCTCGCATGCGCCAGTACGTTAACGGCGACGACGAGCGTGAGAAAATCCCCCTCATGATGGCCGAAGTCAAAAGCTTCGACTTCATTGTCGTGGCCTCAGAGCACGAAGCCCTCGTGTTGGAGCTCAATCTCATCCAGCAGTATCGCCCTCCCTACAACGTCGATTTCGTCGACGACAAAAGCTATCCCTTCATCGCCATCACAGAATCCGACACCTTTCCCGCTATTAAATACACCCGGGAAAAGCATGTGAAAGGAACGCGCTACTTTGGTCCCTACACCGATGCGCGAAGCGCGAAAGCAGCCATTGATGTGGTGCGCAAAGTGTGTCCTGTCTGCATAGCGACGTGTGCGGAGTGGAAAAAGGTTAAGCGCTTCGCCGAGAAACACCCCGATTTTCTCGGCAATGATGCGGAAGGTCTCATCAATTATCTGCAGGAAACGGGTCGTCCCTGTTTCGACGCGCATGTTGGACGCGGGCCGGGGGTTTGCATCGGCGCGATTGATCCTAGTGAATACGCTCATGTGATCGAGACGGTCGAGGACCTTATTTCGGGGCATCGCAACAAGCTCATTGAGGAGCTGAAGAAGCGCATTGATGAGGCTGCGGGCAACCTCGACTTTGAGAAGGCTGAACGCTATCGGCGGCGCCTCGTGGCCATTTCGAATTTGGAAGACGAGCAAAAAGTGTACTTCTCGCACGCGGTTGACGCGGATTTTATCGGCATTTTCAGGGAGGAGACAATAGCCGCTGCCTGCATTTTTGTCGTCCGAGAAGGGCGCCTTATCAGAAACGTCGACTTCATGCTGAACAAGGGGACGGATATCTCGGAGCAAGAACTTACGAGCGCGTTCATTAAAGCGTATTACTCGCGCACGCAAGACATTCCCAAGCAGGTTGAAATCGTTTGCTTGCCCGAAGATCAAGAGGCGCTGGAGGAGTGGCTCTATCGCCAAGCAACCGAAGCGGGCCGGCAGCACAAAGTAAGTCTCGTCGTGCCTAAAAGGGGAGAGCGAAAAGAGTTGATGGAGATGGCGACGCGCAATGCTCGCCACGCCCTTGTGCGCTACGAGCTTCGCACCGGCTACGATGATGAGCGCAAAAACCTGGCGCTCAAAGAGCTTGAGTCTGCGCTTTCTCTCGAGAAGCCCCCTCTCAGAATTGAGTGCTTCGACATTTCTACCATTCACGGGGCCCATACGGTTGCCTCCATGGTGGTTTTTTGTGATGGCGCTCCCGATAAAAGCCAGTACCGGCGCTTTAAGATTCGCACGCCTTTAGATGAGGCAAACGATTTTCTTTCTATGAGCGAGGTTTTAGGGAGACGATACGCCCCTGAGCGTATGAAGGACAAGCGCTTTGGACGCCGCCCGAATCTTCTCATCGTTGATGGCGGAAAACCGCAGCTTACCGCCGCTATCACACAGCTGAAAGAGTTGGGTTTAGGTATTCCTGTGGCAGGTCTTGCAAAAGCCGATGAGGAGCTTTTCGTTCCCTGGCAAGACGAGCCTATCGTTTTGCCTTCGGGGTCGGCTTCTCTCTATCTCATCAAGCGAGTTCGTGATGAAGCGCACCGCTTCGCCATTACGTTTCATAGAGAACTGCGCGGAAAAGCAATGACTGCCTCGATTCTTGATGAGATTGAAGGCGTAGGCCCCAAGCGCAAAAAAGCTCTTCTCAAACATTTTGGCTCGTTCAAAAAACTTAAAGAGGCGACGCTCGACGATATTGCGAAGACACCGGGCATTTCTCAGGAAGTAGCAAAAGCGGTCTATAATACGCTTCAAGCATGGCAAAGGGAGAGGCAAACGTCATGACGAAAAAGAAAACAAGCAGCAAGGCGAAGACGAAAGATATGAACGCCGACGTGGTGATTATCACCGGCATGAGCGGCGCGGGCCGCACACTTGCCATGCACACGTTCGAAGATCTTGGCTACTACGTTATCGACAATCTGCCGCCTTCCCTCATTTTGCAACTGGTTGATATTGTGGGCATCAACTCGGGCATTTCTCGGCATTTGGCCGTGGTGTCAGATCTGCGCACGCAGGGGCTTCTTGACGAGCTGACCGACATTATCAAGAAGCTCAATCAAAAAGAAATTAGCACGAACGTCATTTTCCTCGACGCCTCGGATGAGGAATTGTGCAAGCGCTATCTGCTGTCGCGCCGCAAAAATCCCATTGCGCACGAGGGCGAGGCCACCGCTGAGGCGATTAAGCGTGAACGCAAACATATGGCTGGCCTCAAAAAAATAGCGGACGAGGTAGTTGATACGACCAACATGAAGCCGATGGAATTCCGTCGCCGGCTTGAGTCTCTTTTCTCGGGACTTTCTGCCAAAGAGCTCATGGAGGTCGACGTCTTTTCGTTTGGCTACAAGTGGGGGATGCCGCAGGAGGCGGATCTCATGATTGACGTGCGTTTTTTGCCGAATCCTTATTGGGATGAGGAGATGCGCTACCTCACGGGCCTCGACAAAAAGGTGAGTGCCTACGTTTTGGACAAGCGTCAGACGAAGACGTTTACGAAGGCGTGGTTCAACCTTTTGGACAAAACGCTTCCCGGCTACGTTGCCGAGGGCAAAGCGAAGCTCTCTATTGCTGTCGGTTGCACGGGAGGCCAGCATCGCTCGGTTGTGCTCGCTAAAGAAACTGCCGTGCATTTGGTCGAGAAGGGTTACTCGGTAACGTGTATGCATCGCGACATCGACAAAGCAAAGCTCGTGGTCGACGGCCAGATTGTGAAGGCGCCGAGAAAACAGAAACAGAGCGGAGCGGCGGGCAAACGAGGCAAGGCAGCGGCAGGCAAGCAAAGCAAACGCCGCGCGAATAGGAAAAAATGAGCTTTACGGCCGAGGTAAAAGACGAGCTATCGCGCCTGGATTCTCCTTACAAGGAAGATGATATCGCCGAGCTGTCGGCACTCATTAAAGTCTGTGGCACGCTATCTCTTATGGGAAGCGGCACCTATGCGGTACGCATTGCCACAGAAACAGGATCGGTTGCGCGCTCCATCATCCGCTACGCGCACACTGTATTTAATCTTGAGACGACCTTTACGCCACGCCGCTCCATACTTCATAAATCCAGAAACTATCTGATTGAGATGCCGGCGCAGCCAGGTCTTAAAAGCGCACTATCTGCGATGGGAATACTTGTGCCCGGTAAAGGCCTTATGCAGGGGATTCCCACCTCAATTTTGCGCACGCGCCACCAGCAGGCCGCATTTTTGCGCGGCGTTTTTATGGCGGGCGGTTTCATCGCAGATCCTCGCGTTGATTTTCACCTCGAGCTTTGTGTGGGCTCGGAGGAGCTGGCGCAAGATCTTTTGAAGCTTTTCACGTTCCACAAGATTGGTGCGCGCATGAATAAGCGTCGCGGTGCCTTTGCGCTCTACATCAAAAACTTTGAAGACATCGAATCCCTCTTACTTTTGATGGATGCCAAAAAAACAGCGAAGGCCACGAACAATGCCCGGCGCCTGAAGTTGGTTAAAAATAGCGTTAATCGTATGGTAAACGCCGAGATCGCCAACCAAAAGCGGGCAACAGGCGCCGCCGCAAAGCAAATCGAGCTGATTCAAAACGTCGAGAAGACCGTAGGAATTGAAAACCTGAGCTCGGCTTTGCAACAGTTTTGCAAGCTCCGGCTCGCACACCCCGAAGCCTCGCTTGCAGAAATAGGGGAGCTTTCCCGACCGCCTTCCTCAAAATCTGCCATGTACCACCGTCTTTTGCGCCTTGAAGAACTTCTCGAAAACGAAAAGAACCACTCGCTGGAAAAAGAGCGCTCTTCAACCGAAAAATAAGGAAAAACAGAGATTCTCTCGCCCAAACGGCGCTCGAAGCGCTACTATTTAGCTATTGGAAAACTAGCCCAGAAAAAGGAGTTATGTATGGCAGTTAAAGTTGCTCTTAACGGATTTGGACGCATCGGTCGTCTCGTCTTCCGTCAGATGTTCGGTCACGAAGGAACCGAAATCGTTGCTATCAACGATCTTACCAGCCCTGATATGCTGGCATACCTTTTGAAATACGATTCTACGCAGGGCAATTACGCCCGCGACCACGAGGTGACGTCTTCTGACGATTCTATCACCGTCGATGGCAAAACCATCAAAATCTACAAAGAAGCTGATGCTAAGAACCTCCCCTGGGGAGAGCTTGGTGTTGACGTTGTTCTTGAGTGTACTGGCTTTTACACCTCTAAGGACAAGGCGCAAGCTCACATCGACGCTGGTGCTAAGAAAGTTGTTATCTCTGCTCCTGCAGGAAACGACCTTCCCACCATCGTCTACAACGTTAACCAGGAGACCTTAACCGCAGACGACAACATCATCTCTGCTGCCTCCTGCACCACCAACTGCTTGGCTCCTATGGCAAAAGCACTGAACGACTATGCCCCTGTTAAATCAGGCATTATGTGCACCGTTCACGCTTACACCGGCGACCAGATGATTCTTGACGGTCCTCAGCGCAAGGGCGACAAGCGTCGTAGTCGCGCTGCTGCCATCAACATCGTTCCCAACTCCACGGGTGCTGCAAAGGCCATCGGCCTCGTCATCCCCGAGCTGAACGGCAAACTCATTGGTTCTGCTCAGCGCGTGCCTGTGCCTACCGGTTCAACCACCCTTCTCTATGCGGTTGTTGAGTCTGACAAGGAAATCACTGCTGAGTCCATCAACGACGCGATGAAGGCCGCCTCTGACCCTGAGACGTTCGGTTACAACGAGGATCAAATCGTCTCCTCTGACGTTGTCGGCATGACCTTTGGTTCGCTCTTCGACGCCACTCAGACGATGGTACAAAAACTTGACGACGGTCAATATCTCGTACAAGTTGTTTCTTGGTACGACAACGAGAACTCTTACGCTTCTCAAATGGTCCGCACCATTAAATACTTCGAGAAATTCGTTGCTTAATAATCTGTAAGCATGAAGCTCTGGTAGGGGAGTCACTCTTCCCACCAGGGCTTTTTCTTTATAAAGGACTAAAATCCTTACCTTACTTAAACCCAAACCAACCCAAACCCCAAAGCCAACTTTAATCAAGGAGCGAAAATGGCATTCGAGAAAAAAACTGTTCGTGACATCGATGTCGACGGAAAACGCGTTTTGATGCGCGTCGATTTCAACGTGCCTTTAGAGGACGGAAAAATTACTGACGACACTCGCATCAAAGCGGCTATCCCCACCATTACGTATTTGGTCGACCATAACGCAAAAGTTATCTTGCTTTCACACCTTGGTCGTCCCAAAGGAGACGGCCCCGAGCCCGAGCTCTCCCTCAAACCCGCAGCTGAGAAGCTCGCTGAGCTCACCGGCTTCGATGTGACTTTCGTTCCGGACACTTACGGTGACGAGGCCAAGGCTGCCGTTGACAAAATGGAGCCTGGCCAGATCGTTGTTCTCGAAAACGTTCGCTTCGATAAGCGCGAGAAGAAAAACGACCCCGAGATTGCAAAGACGCTCGCCGCCCTTGGCGACGTCTTCGTGCTTGACGCCTTCGGAACGGCCCATCGCGCCCAGGGCTCGGTCGTCGGCCCTGCCGCCTACCTGCCGGCAGTTTCTGGATTCCTTCTCGAAAAAGAGGTTGATACCCTGACCTCCATCTTCAAAAATCCTGCGCGCCCCTTCGTCGCCATCGTCGGCGGCTCGAAGGTTTCCTCGAAAATTGGCGTGCTTGACCACCTTCTTGACTCAGTCGACACCCTTATCATCGGAGGAGGGATGGCCTATACGTTCTACCTGGCCAAAGGCTACAGTGTGGGCGAATCTCTGCAAGAGCCCGATTGGGTTAACCCCGCTAAAGAGATGATGGAAAAAGCCGAGAAAAACGGGGTCAAGCTGCTGCTTCCTGTCGACAACGTCGTTGCCGACCACTATGGACCGGACGCAGAAGGTGTTGTTGTTAAATCCACTGAGATTCCTGACGACATGATGGGCATGGACATTGGGCCGGAGACCGCCAAGCTCTATAGTGATGCAATAGCTGGCGCCGAAACCGTTTTCTGGAACGGCCCGATGGGCGTGTTTGAATTCGACCAGTTCTCCGATGGAACGAAGGCGGTCGCTGAAGCCGTTGCTGACAACGAGGACTGCACCTCTATTATCGGTGGTGGCGATTCAGTGGCTGCCCTTAACAAGTTTGGTCTTGCTGCTAAGATGAGCTGGATTTCCACCGGCGGGGGTGCTTCGATGGAGCTTGTTGAAGGAAAAGAACTTCCCGGCGTTGAGGCTTTGCTTGACGCGTAAAATGCGCTGCTCATATGCGTAAAGCCACAGAACAGAGAACGGTTAAATAAAGATTAAAGGAAAGGTTTAAGGTTATGTCTTCTCGGAAACATTTAATTGCGGGAAACTGGAAAATGAACGAGACGTATTCGGAAGGCGTCGTTTTAGCTCAAGAACTCGCAAACGCGCTGAGCTCTCAAAAACCCGAGGCAGACGTCGTGGTGTGCCCGCCGTTTGTTGACCTAAAAGGTGTGCAAGGCGTCGTTGAGTTCGATAACGCGCCGTTTGCCCTTGGTGCCCAAAACGTCTATTGGGAGCCCTCAGGTGCTTTCACGGGCGAGATTAGCTGCGACATGCTGAAATCTGTGGGAACCACGTATTGCATCATTGGCCACTCGGAGCGTCGTGACTACTTCCACGAAACCGATGCCGACATCAACAAAAAATGCAAAGCGCTTCTGGCGGCCGGCATTATTCCTATTCTTTGCTGTGGCGAGGCGGAAGACGTCCGCGACGCCAAACAGCACGTTGAGTTCGTCGTCGCGCAAATTAAAGCTGCCCTGGAAGGCGTTTCAATCAAAGATGCCAACGAGCTCGTCATTGCCTACGAGCCCATTTGGGCCATAGGCACCGGCAAAACCGCTACGCCTGAAGATGCAGAGGAAGTTTGCGCTGCCATTCGCGAAACGCTCGCGACCTGCTTGGGCGCAGATATTGCAGAAGGCGTGCGCGTTCTCTACGGCGGCTCGGCAAAACCTGGCAACATCGCAGGGTTTCTCGAGAAGGAAAACGTTGACGGCGCCCTTGTTGGAGGAGCCAGTCTTGTAGCCTCTGATTTTGCGGAAATGGTGAACCGCGCCTAAAGTTCGAGAAAAATCGAGAAAACAAAGATAACACGGGCAAAAACTGCTAAACTTAAACGCTGTTAGCTGAGTCGCGTACTCGGCTGGCAGCGTTACTGTATAAAGAGGGTTTTAAACCGCACCAAAAGAAAGGCAAAAATGTCACCTTTGAACATTTTTCTTCTCGTATGCTGGGCAATTAGTGGCGTACTATCAATCATTTTCATTCTTATGCACTCCGGCAAAGGCACCGGTCTTTCCGATATGCTTGCAAGCTCAATGTATAACTCGAACGCTGGCACCGGTATTGTCGAGAAAAACTTGGACCGCTTGACGGTTGCATGCTGCTTGATTTTTGTCTCAACTCTCGTGGCATTCATGCTTACGTTCCCGCTTCCCGCAGCGAACACAGACGACTCCTCATCTTACGATTCTGAAGATACGGCGCAGGTTGCCGACAATCAAGCGGGAGATTCTGCAGCTCAAGATACCGGTGATCAAGCGGATGATTCTGCAGTTCAAGATACCGGTGATCAAGCGGATGATTCTGCAGCGCAGAATACAGACGACCAAACGGACGATGCCACCGCGCAGAATTCAGATAATCAAATGGATGATTCTGCAGCGCAAAATTCAGATAGTCAAACGGATGATTCTGCAGCGCAAAACGTCGTCAATCAAACGGACAAGTCGCTTTAATTTCGACTGTAAATAATGAGGTGAGGGTGAGGGGCAAAGTTTAAACTCCTCCAATATCGTGCAACATTCTTCATCAAACAGCCAAAACTCTACAAGTAATTCTTCGAACTTCAGAAGCGAAAAAGGCTCCCGTGTCAATTTTTGCGACCCAGCTTCTCCTCGTAAAAAAGGCGTTTCTCGCCGCCGTTTCCTTGAAGGGGGAGCGGCCGTTGCAAGTGCCGCTGCCCTTACAGGCGCCCTTTCGGGCTGCATGAAGAGAACGGCACAAAGCATCAATTCTGGCGAAAATACCGAGCTCGATTATTTCATTGCAAATCCCTCCTGCATAGATCCGTATAACTCCGGCGACATCTACGGGAACATGGTTGCTCGCCAGGTTTTCGACCCTCTTTTAGAGTTCGATTTTCAGGAAAAGAAACTAATCCCGATTGCTGCTGAAAGTTTACCTTCGGTTGAAGAGGGGGGCCGACGCTTCGTCTTTACCTTAAAGAAAGATCGAACGTTTCAAAACGGAGAACCGGTTAATGCACAAGCCTTCATCAGGGGTTGGACGCGTCTCGTCAATCCAAAAACAGGCTCCAGTCCCTCTGCTGTTGCTTATTACTTGATGCTTGTTAAGGGCTACGATGCGCTCGTTGCTGGAAAGACGGAAACGTTCACGGGGCTTTCGGCGCCTGACGACTACACGTTCGTGGTTGAACTGAGCGCGCCATTCGAAGATTTCCCCATGATTACAACGCTCATGTGCACCGCTCCAGCACCTGAAGCTGCCCTGCAGGATTTTGAAAGCTTCTACCGGAAACCCATTGGAAACGGCGCGTATGAGATGGTTGAGCCATGGCAAGATGGAGAATACATTCGCCTTCAAGCCTACGAGGACTACCAGGGCACAAAACCCAACATTAAGAAGATCAACTTCACCATCTTCACCGACACAGAAACAGCGTATCGTGAATTCCGGGCAGGGGATATCGATATTTGCGAGATTCCAACTGCCCAAGTGAGGGAAACGGAAGCGATCTATGGAACCTCTAAGGACGGCTACACCATAACGCCCGGCCACCAGGTTGCTCTTGGTGATGAGCCCTCCGTCTACTACCTGTCTCTCAATCTGAACAACAAAGCGCTCGCAGACGTTAACGTTCGCCGCGCGCTCTCTCTTGCTATCGATCGAGATGCCATCGTTAGCACTCTTTTTGAAGGAAATCGTACGTCGGCCGGCAATTTGTGCCCTCCCGGCATTGAAGGCTACGTTGAGAATCAGTGGGCTTATTCGCACTTCGATCGTGAAGAAGCCGAGAAACTCCTTGACCTGAAACATCCCCGCGACGCAAACGGTATGCGCGACCTTTCGTTTGACCTTCTCTACAACCAAGACGGTTACAACAAAGAGGTCATGGAAGCCATCCAAACGCAGTTTAAAGAGGTCGGTGTGAGCGTCAACCTCGTGCAAAAAGAATGGGCTGCCTTTGTTAGCAGTGTTCGCTCGGCCGATTTTGAAATCTCAAGAAACGGCTGGATTGCCGAGTACCCCTCCATTGACAACATTTTGTACAGCCTTTGCTATACAGGAAATTCTGATAACCTGCCGCACTATTCAAATGCCCAGGTAGATGTCAATATCATGAAGGCACGCTCCATAGAAAGCGAGGAGGAGCGCTACGCTCTCTACGAAGAGACGAACCGCATGATAGGCGAGGACGTGCCCTACATCCCCATTTTCTTCTACAAGCTCTCAAAAGTCGGGTCCGCCCGCATGAAATATGCCTACATTAGCCCCGTCGAGGTTGAGTCGGTTGCCAACTGGGAGATGACCCTTTAGAAAGTTTATAAATCAGTGGAAATGCCCTGGTGAAGGGCGGTTGCGAAAAAATACGTTTCAAATAAGAAATTTAAGAATTAAAGGATAAGAAAGATGGATGAAAAGCAGAAATTCCAAGCCGAGAAACCCTCTACCGAAAACGCGAAGGCATCGAAGCGCACGAAGGGAGAGTCTTTAAAAGGTTTTAAAGTTGCCCGTCGATCCTTTTTAGCATCAAGCGCTCTTGCCGCAGGCGCGCTCTCTCTTTCGGGATGTAAAAAAGCAACGAACGATTCAGGAGAGATGGGGGGCACCATGAACATCTCTATTAGTGAGCCTGTGTCCATTGACCCTTATAACCTGCAAGAATCCGAAGGAACGCAGGTAGGTTCTCAGATTTTTGACTCTCTCACCGTCTACGATTTCGAAAATCAAGAACTGGATCCCGCCGCTGCTGTGTCCTGGGAGGCAAATAGCGAAGCCACGGTTTTCACCTTTCATCTCCAGCCCGATGCTCGCTTTCATAACGGTGAGCCGGTAACAGCAAAATCGTTCAAACGAGGTTGGGAGCGACTCGTTAATCCCAATACTAATCCTGACTCTCCCTCTGTTATCGGCTACCATCTCGCGATGGTTGATGGCTACGCCGATTTGGAAAAAGGATTAGGCACCGAGCTTACCGGTGTAACCTGCCCTGATGACCTCACGCTTGTGGTGAAACTTTCCGAGCCTTACGCTGATTTTCCCATCGTTGTTTCCCATCCGGCCTTGGCTCCCGTTCCAGAAGCTGCTCTCGAAGATTTTGCAACCTTTTTCCAAGCTCCTATTGGAAACGGTCCCTTTAAGATGAAAGAGGGAACGAAGTGGGAATCAGGCCAGTATATTGAGCTGGTTAAAAATGAGGATTTCTACGGTGAGGTCCCTGCTCTCGACGGTGTTTATTTTAACATTCAAAAAGATATCGAGACAGCGTATCGCGAGTTCCAAGCGGGAAACCTCGACATAGTTCACGTTCCTACCGCTCAACTTGAAGCAGCTCGACAAGAATACGGCACCTCAGAGGACGGCTACACCATGACAACCGGTCAAGAAGTTTTAGATGGTGTTCAGTCTTCCACCTATTATTTGGTTGTGAACAACGACGACCCCGTATTGAAAGACCGAGACCTAAGAATTGCTATTTCTCTTGCCATTAACCGTCAAAATATCTGCGACACCGTTTTCAAAGGCACACGTGTAGCCGCAGACAACATCGTTCCTCCTGGAATTATTGGTTACGAGGAGGGTGCTTGGCATGATTCTCGCTACGACCCCGAAGAGGCCGAGAATATCCTGAATCGCAAATATCCCATCGATTCCACCTTCTCTGACGGAAGTCCCAAAAGAGGATCGATTGGCCAAATAAAACTTTCGTCCAATATCGACGGCGGCCACAAAGAAGTTATGGAAGTCATTATGAATGACTTAAAAGATGTTGGTATCGATGTGGTTCTCGATCAAGGCGAATGGGCATCAATTTTGAACAAATACCAAACCTCAGACTATCAAATTGGTCGTTTAGGTTGGGTTTCAGACTATCCCATTATGGATAACTTTATGTATCCTCTCTTTTATACGGGCACAGGAGACAACCAAAGCAATTACTCAAACAAAGAGGTTGACACGCTCATCGAACGCGCTCGCAAGATTCTCGATGAGGATCAGCGTGTTGCCGCCTTTCAACAGGTAAACCGTATTATTTCTGAGGATATGCCGGTTATTCCTATCCTCTTCTACAAGCTTGACTACGTAGGTTCGCAACGCGTTGAAGATGTCTATATCGACCCACAAATGCTTATTCATCTCGAGCAAGCAATGCTCACTTTCTAAGTAAGGAAGCGAGAAGGCTTAAAAATCAGGAAATGAGCAAGCTTAAAGAAAGAGCTGAGAGGCCATTGAAGGGGAGTCTGGCAGTGCTCAGTATTTTCAAGGTTTTTCTCGGCTGGAAGAGATAAACAAGTATAATTTGAAAAACTTTTACGGACCTGGAACAAAAGCTTTATCGATAAGGAAAACCACGGATTAGAGAAAAGGAAAGAATGGCTCGCTACATATTAAGAAGACTTCTCCAGTTTATTCCAGTCTTTTTTGGCGTCACAATCATCATGTTCGCCATGAAAAACATCGTTCCTGGAGACCCCATCAAACTGATTGCGGGAGACAAAGCCCTCACTCCGGAGGTTGAGCTTTCCTTGCGCGTCGCAAACCACCTCGTAGAGACCGACGACCAAGGAAACCCTATCCTCGATGATGAAGGCAATCCCGTCCCGACTCCTCTCTGGAAACAATACGGCTATTATCTGGACGGCCTTCTTCACGGAGATTTGGGCGACTCCTATTCCCGCAAGCTTTCCGTAACAGAAATTTTTGCGAATAAGTTTCCCTACACCGCAAAACTTGCGCTTGTCGCCATCGTCATAGAGGCGGTGGTGGGCATTGGAGCGGGGCTTATCTCGGCTATTAAGCGATATTCGTTTTGGGATGTGCTTGTAACGCTTGTGACTTCTATTCTCGTGGCGATTCCGGCATTTTGGCTTGGTATGCTTTTGCAACTTTTCTTCGGTATTATTCTCAAGAACTGGACGGACGGGGCCGTCTATTTGCCCATTTCTGGTGCTGGAGGGCCGGCATCTCCGTTCAATGATTGGGTTCACTACATCCTTCCTGGCATCACCCTCGCAGCGGTTTCCACAGCCTACGCCGCTCGTATCATGCGCTCGCAGCTCCTTGAGGTTATGAACCAAGACTACATTAGAACGGCGAAAGCGAAAGGCCTTTCTCGAAGACAGATAATCTATCATCACGCGCTTAAAAATGCCCTTATACCTGTTGTTACCTATATTGGTTTGGATTTTGGCGCGATGCTTTCAGGAGCTATTCTGACCGAGACGGTCTTTAACTGGCCAGGTATCGGATACGAAATTTACCGCGCTATTACCCAGCGTGACTGGCCGATTGTTATGGGAGGCGTCACGCTCATTATCGTCATCGTTTTAATCATAAACCTGCTGGTAGATATAAGCTACGCCTTTTTGGATCCCCGCATTCGCTATGGGGCGCCAAAGGATGAAGGGTAGGTGATACGAATGCTGAAAAAGAGAAAAGAAAAAGAATTAGAAGCTCAGGCTTCAAAAGAGGTGGCCGAGCGCTCCGATGCCGCCCTTCTCGCGCAGGATGAGACGCGTGAGGCTCAATCTCAAGTTGAATTTCCCACGCATGCAATCGATGAGAAAGAGCGCCACGATGATTACCGCACCGAATACGCCGCGGTCGTAGGAGAGACCGCAGGTGAGAACCCCACGCGTACGCTGTGGTCGGATGCTTGGGGACGCTTAAAACACAACAAACTCGCCATTATTGGCGCTGTCTGGATTATCATCATGGTCGTGGTGGCCTTGAGCGCTGACCTTTGGGCACCGCAGCTCCTCGGCTCTCCCACTGAAATCGAATCAGAAGAAATGGCGCAACTTTCCCGCCTTCCACCCTCTTTCGAGCATCCATTCGGAACGGACATGCTTGGCCGAGACGTTCTTTGTCGTGTTGTGTATGGTGCCCGCGTCTCTTTGGCCGTTGGTCTTTTGGCGACTGCCATCTCCACGGTTATCGGCCTTATTATGGGCGCTTTGGCGGCCTACTACGGAGGCATATGGGATACGATAATCATGCGATTAGCCGATATCTTTTTGGCCTTTCCCTATACGCTTTTTGTTATCGTCATGCTTGCGGTTTTGGGGTCTGGCATCCAAAACGTCTTTATCGCGATTGGTGTTTTGGGCTGGCCTTCCATTGCCCGCGTTTTCCGTTCTGCGATTTTATCGGTTAAAGAAAACGACTACGTGGACGCCGCGCGTTCTATGGGAGCTTCTGACAAACGAATCGTGGCCAGGCACATCTTCCCGAACTCTGTTGCCTCCATCGTGGTCTATGCCACGATGAACATTGGTGGCGCTATTCTGACAGAGTCTGCCCTTTCATACTTAGGTATGGGTGTAACGCCCCCTAATCCCAGTTGGGGTTCGATGATTCAAGACGGACAAACCTATCTTGCAACCGAGCCCTGGCTCATGCTTATGCCCGGTCTTGCCATTCTGACGACCGTTTTGGCCTTCACGCTTTTAGGTGACGGCCTCAGGGATGCCTTAGACGTCAAGATGAAAGACGCTTAAAAACCAAGAGCTGCACTAACGTAGGATTCAACTCAATAATAAGGATATTGACGGACAACTATGGATTTAGAAAAAAATCAAAAATACCGCGATTTAAAAGAAAAGCCCATACCCAAAGGCAAGCATCTTTTAGAGGTCAAAGACTTGAAGATGTTCTTCCACACACAAGACGGCATAGTAAAATCGGTTAACGGCGTCTCCTACACGTTGGACAAAGGGGAAACGCTTGGTGTCGTAGGGGAGTCGGGCTCTGGAAAATCCGTGACAGCCATGACTATCATGGGCCTCATCGAAATGCCTCCGGGTCAAATTGAGGGTGGCGACATTTTGTATCGAGGCGAGTCACTTCTCAATAAGACCGAGAAAGAAATGCAGGCTATCCGCGGAAACGATATAGCCATGATTTTCCAAGATCCTATGACGTCGCTGAACCCGGTTTACACTGTAGGGCGTCAATTAGGAGAGGGGCTTCGCATTCATCGCGGTTATTCCAAAAGAAAGGCGCAAAAGCGCGCCGTTGAGCTTCTCCAAATGGTGGGCATCCCCAATGCCGAGCAGCGCGTGAAGGAGTATCCGCACCAGTTTTCTGGCGGTATGCGCCAGCGCGCTATGATTGCTATGGCACTCGCCTGTGACCCTGATATCTTGATTGCAGACGAGCCCACAACCGCTCTTGACGTCACGATTCAAGCTCAAATCATCGAGCTTATGCAGGAGATGCAGGCCAAAAATAACAACGCTATCGTTATGATTACGCACGATTTGGGCGTTGTTGCCAACATGGCCGATAAGATTCTTGTCATGTATGCTGGCCGCCCTGTAGAGTTCGGTACCGCCGACGAGATTTTCTATAACCCGTTTCATCCTTACACCTGGGGCCTCATGCGCTCTATCCCTGAGCCCGACATGTATGAGAAAAAACCTCTTACCCCCATCGATGGCAATCCGCCTTCTTTGGTTAACCTGCCTTCAGGCTGCTCTTTCCACCCGCGCTGTCCTTACGCCACAGAGCGCTGCCGGAAGGAATTGCCTCCTGTTTATAAAGAAAAATCTGGCCATTATGCGCGCTGTCACTATTCCCACGATAAGAAATTTGTCGAGAAGAACGCTCCGGTAAACACGCGTGACACCACCGCATCAAGAAAGAAGAAGGAGGCCTAATATGCCGTCAGAGAAAACGACAAAAACTTCCACGAAAAGAACGGCTACGAAAACGACGGCAAGCAAAACAGCCGCGAAGAAAACTGCTACAAAGAAAACAGCTGCAAAGAGTACGGCTAAAAGCACGAGCGCAAAAGCTGCGACCACGAAGAAAATCGCAACAAAAAAGCCTGCTGCCAAGACGAGCGCGAAGACGACGAAGGTTGCCGCGACGAAGACTGCTGCGCCAAAGGCTGCTGCGACGAAGACTGCTGCAACGACGAACGCCTCAAAAACGCCCGCTACGAAAAAGCCTGCTCCTAAGAAAAGCGCTTCTCGGAAAACTACAAAAGTTACGTCAGCTCCCGCCCAGCCAGCAGCAGATCCCGTCTTAAAAGTCGAGCACCTCTCGAAAGAATTCCCTGTTGAATCGGGTGTTTTTGCAAGCCGCATCGCAAAGAAAGTTTCTGCGGTCGACGACGTCTCGTTCGAGATTGCTCCCGGGGAGACACTTGGCCTCGTAGGGGAATCCGGTTGCGGAAAATCGACGACCGGGCGAGCCATTATGCGCCTCACGAAACCCTCGGGTGGTCGCGTTCTCTTCCAAGGTGAAGACATTGCGAGCATGTTGGGCAAACGACTGAAGAAGATGCGCCACGACATGCAGTTCATTTTCCAGGACCCTTACGCCTCCTTGAATCCTCGTATGACGATTGGAGAGATTGTCTCTGAACCGCTTGTTATTCACAACGAGATGACCAACCGGCAAGAGCGCATCGAATACGTTCGCCACCTGCTTGATGTCGTCGGCCTGAACCCTGAGCACATAAACCGCTACCCTCACGAGTTTTCCGGAGGCCAGCGTCAGCGCGTGGGAATCGCACGTGCTTTCGCTCTGCATCCGCGTCTTATCATCTGCGATGAGCCTGTCTCTGCACTTGACGTCTCCATTCAAGCGCAGGTACTCAACCTCCTTGCGCGCCTGCAAAAGGAGTTTGGGACGGCTTATCTCTTTATCGCTCACGATTTATCAGTCGTCCAGCATATCTCGGCCAAAGTTGCCGTCATGTATCTGGGTACGCTCGTTGAGCAATCCGACTACCTGGGCCTTTACGCCGAACCGTACCACCCCTACACACAAGCGCTTCTCTCGGCCATTCCTTTGCCGAACCCCGACCTTCAAAAGAAGCGCAACCGCATTATCTTGCAGGGAGATCCGCCATCGCCCGCAGATCCGCCAAAAGGCTGCCGCTTCCACACGCGTTGCCCCATCGCGACAGAGCAATGCAAGAAAGAGCGCCCGCCTATGGAAGAGGTCGCAAAGGATCACTATTGCGCCTGCTGGCACGCCGAACCGTACCCCATTAAAGGCTCGAATATCGCTCTGTAAGATTCTCGTAAGAAACAGGTTAGAGATGAAGCTAAGCGAGGGAAGAATTGGCAAGAGCTATAAAATTCTCAATTTCGAGAAACTCGCCGGCTCAACAGAAAGACGTCTTGAATCGCTGGGGATGACACCGGGCACTACGGTCGACATACTCAACAACAAAAGCTATGGAACGATTATTTTGCGTCTGCGCGAATCGCGCTATGCGATTGGGCGAACGATAACGCGCCACGTCTCTGTTGAAGAGACCGAAGGTCCCTCTCTTCTTCCTCTCAAAACAAGCGCACACCTTTCTCAAAAGCTGGCGTCTCGTGCGCGAGAGAGCGCCGACAAAAGAGAGGGAAAAGCCCATGGGTAGGTTTTTCGATCGCTTCACCTACCAGGGAGAACCCGGCGAAAAAGAGCCCGAGCAGACTCATCCCGACATGACGGTTGCCTTCGTCGGCAATCCCAATTGCGGCAAGACGACCCTTTTCAATGCGCTCACCGGATCTACCCTCAAGACGGCAAATTGGCCCGGCGTTACCGTAAAAGGCAAGGAGGGCTCCTACGATTTTGAAGGAAATCGCATGGCGCTCATCGACCTTCCGGGAACGTATTCTCTTACAAGCTACACAATGGAGGAGGAGCTGACCCGCTCGCTCGTCTATTCGGGGACTGCCGACATCATCATCAATGTCGTCGATGCAAGTTGCCTTGAGCGCTCGCTCTATCTGACGCTCGAACTTCTCGCCCTGAAAAAGCCGGTCGTCGTCGCGCTCAACATGATGGACGTTGTCGAGAAACGCGGCTTAGAAATTGACATCCATCGCCTGGCAGAGACGCTGGGAGCGCCCGTTATCCCCATCTCTGCCCGCAAGCGCCAAGGCCTGCAGCCGCTCATGCACGCTGCCTATCACCATAAAGAGTGCGGACTTGACCCCATCTTGCATGAGCATGATTTCGACGACGGCATGGCTCAAAAGCATGCCGAAAACGTGATGGTCTACACGCGTGAGCTGGAAGACAGAATCGATAACGTTCAAGCAGCTCTCGAGAAGAACTTTCCGAATGCGCCGAATCCGCGCTGGATTGCGATAAAACTTCTTGAAGGTGACAAGACGCTTTGCAAAGAGTATCCGCTTGAAATAGCCCTTTTAAAAGGGGGAGTGCAAAGCGGAATAGAGGCGCAAGGTGCTCCGGAGAGCGCGCAGCAGAAGTCGCTTGAGCAACGCTTCATTCGTGAGCGCTACGACTTCATCCAAGACATTATTCACGAGTGCGTCTTTAACAACCACGCCGTCGCGCTGCGCTCCGACAAAGCCGACCGCATCCTCACAAATAAATACTTTGCTATCCCCATCTTTTTAGCCATCATGGGGCTCGTCTTCTTCTTGACGTTCTTTATAGGAGACGCCATTAAGGGAGTTTTTGAGCAAGGTCTTGACGCCTTCGATGGCTGGATAGAGGCGTTCCTTTTGAGTCTCGGCGCCTCCGACTGGGTCGTGTCTCTTCTCTGCGACGGGGCGATAAGTGGTGTGGGAACTGTTCTTACGTTTTTGCCCAACATATTCATTCTATTTTTGGCTCTCGCCTTTTTGGAAGACTCAGGTTATATGAGTCGCGTGGCCTACATTATGGATTCAATCATGGGGCGCTTAGGCCTTTCTGGGCGCGCTTTCATTCCGATGATTTTGGGCTTTGGCTGCACCGTGCCGGCCGTGTTGTCAACCGCAACGCTTGAGTCCAGGCGAGACAAGCGCCGCGTCATGCTCGTTTCTTCTTTCATGAGTTGTAGCGCGCGCCTTCCCATCTACATTCTCTTTTCCGGCCTTT
Organism: uncultured Coriobacteriaceae bacterium; assembly: GCA_947426865.1. Taxonomy (GTDB): domain Bacteria; phylum Actinomycetota; class Coriobacteriia; order Coriobacteriales; family Atopobiaceae; genus MGBC105563. The sequence continues at coordinate 25,326 of CANEFS010000011.1, forward strand.
TTTTCGCTCACTTTGCCGCTTTCGTTGCTTTTAGCATGTATTTTTTCGGCATTGTTATGGCACTCTTTACGCTGTCACTGCTTCATGCAAAAGATAAGCTCGGCAAGGCAAAAGGGGAGGACGAGGGGCGCCTTCTTATCGAGCTTCCCGACTTCAAGATGCCGGATGCCTACAGCATCTGGGTCTATGTTTGGGAAAAGGTCAAAGACTACATCTTCCGCGCCGGCACCGTCATTTTCGTCTCTTCGCTCGTCATTTGGATTCTTCTCAATTTTGGCCCCACCGGTTATTTAGAGGAAGACTACGCCACCTCATTCGCTGGCTACCTGGGCCATTTCTTCGCTCCCGCCCTTGCTCCTTTTGGCTCGGGCGATTGGCGCATAGCTGTCGCACTTCTTGCGGGTATTTCTGCCAAAGAGGTTGTCGTCTCATCACTTTCCGTGCTCTTTGGGGTTTCAGGCGCTGCGGTAGGGACCACGACCCTTTCTGCAAGCTTGGCCTCCATTGGCTTCGGCCCGGCTAACGCCCTTGGTTTCATGACGTTTGTCCTGCTTTACGTGCCCTGCATTGCAGCGATTGCCGCCATCAGGTCGGAGTCGAAAAGTCTCAAGTTCACGGTGCAGACGATGGTCTATCAGATGGTGACCGCCTGGGTTATCGCCGTTCTCGTTTTCAACATCGCGCAGGCACTCGGTCTTTAGCTAAGAGAGTTTCTCGAGAAAAAATCGCGGCGGGTGTGGTAGTATCTATCTCGCACTTAAGTCGGAGTGGCGGAATAGGCAGACGCGCTAGCTTGAGGTGCTAGTGCCCAATTAAACGGGCGTGCGGGTTCAAGTCCCGCTTCCGACACCAGTCTTTTCAACTCCAAAGCCGCGCGCTTGAGGTTTGCTCTTTTCGATGATAAGAAGCTCTGCCGGCGGCGCTTTGGGGTTTGTCAAATGAGAGGTTAAAAATGACAGCATGGCGACCTCTTTTCGAGCATCAGGCAGGCCTGAACGAAATCTTCTCTCCCGATTCGCTTGTGACCGCGCTTTCCCTCTCTAACGAAGCGCTTTGCGGTTGCAATACACAAGGAGACATCCTCGTCGCTAATAAAAACTTCTCGAAGCTCACCGGTCTTTCCATGCAGAAGGCGCTCAATTCGAACCTTCGCCACCTTCTTTTTTCCGAGAAGGGAAAGAGCCTCTCAAAAAAGAAACTTCCCTTTGAAACTGATGGGACTTCGCAAGCGTTTATGTTGCGCCTCCCACACGAGGCCAAAACGCTCCCCGTTTTTCTAAAGGCGCTTCCGTTAGGCGAGGGGGAGAACAACTTTCTTGTACTTTTGTCGCCAAAAGATTCGCGCATCGCTGGCGATGCAACCGGATCCTCGCAAGCCTTCGAAGGCGACGTTCAGGATTTGGTGGTGCTCTCTCAAACCACTGAAACGAAAGCGGATGACGAGTCGACACTTGGGTCTTTCTCGGGAGATTCACGCGTTTTAAACGAGCTCATCAAGGCGGTTGGTACAGGCGACCCGTCCGGCATCTACTCGGTTCTCTCAACCGAGCTTATGGAATCAACCGAGGCAGATGGTGCGGCAGTCTACGTCGCAGACCGCGAGGGTTATCGCCTTAAGGCGGCGAAAGGCACGTTTCAGGAGGCTCATCTGCACAAGTATCGCCCGATGGAAGACCCTCTTGCAACGCTTCCGGAAAAAGAGGGGGCAACGGTCCGCTTTAACCTCTGCGAGGGCGAGTCTACAGGAGAGATGAAGACATTTGAGGCGCTCTTTAGTTCCGAGAAACCCTCGGAAAAAGTGTCGGTGGAAGTGGCCCCTCCTTTTAAAAGTTTCTATATCGTGCCCGTGATTTTTGACGGCACAATTGTGGCCTTTACGCTCGTGGGATGGACAGGAAAGACAACTCTTGCTGCTCAAAGCGCACGCATCCTTGACCTCCTTTCTGCCCACTACGCAGACGAACTGGTGACAGCTTCAATCTCTATGCAATCCAGTATTTCCGAGACGATTCACGAGTCAGGTAAGGCCATCTGGACCTCGATGGAGACGAAAAACGAGCGCCTGATTGAGCCTGACATCCAGCGCCTTTTTCTCACGTATGCAAAGGCCCTCAGCGCCCAATACATGGCGTTTTATTTAAACGAAGAGACGCGTACGCGGACAGCTGTGGTGAACGGAAAAACGTTTTTACCCATCACCTTCAAGCTCTCCGACATCTACGAAGAAGCGCTTAAAAATGAAAGCGAGCAATTTTGGGGTGCGGGCAAGCGCAATAAGAATGCATCAGGAAACGGGGAGAGCAAGAGCCCTAATGCAGACGAGTCCGCTTCCGGTCCGTCCAGCGCAACAGGCGACGCACCAAGCGCCGATGAGCCCCCGAAAGAGCTCGACCAACAATCGCAAGAGGCCATCAAAGCCATGCTCATCGCTTTCGAGGGGCCGCTCGAAGATGTCCAGGTGTTTCCCTTCTCCGCTGATTCGTTTATCAGCAAATGGACAGGCACAATTTTTGAAAAACCCCTGGCAGGTGCCATTTTCGTTATTCCAAAAATCCTCGAGAAGCGCCACGTGGTCGCTATCGGTAGACCAGTTGACGAGGAACCCCTAAGCCACATTGAACTCACGCTATATAAGCGCTTTTTGCAAGATGCGACCCTTTTTGTTCGCGAGAAAAATCAAGCCGCCCAAGACATCTATATCAGCAAGATGCTGCAGGCGGGCCTTCAAAACCAAACGCAAAAGGTTGAGGGTCTTACGGCTGTTCCTCTTTACAATTCAGCTACGAAAGCTGCAGGTATCGGGGGAGATTTTTACGACGTTATCGCTCTTCCTGACCACAGAGCCTGCATCATCATCGGAGATGTGGCCGGAAAAGGGGTAGGCTCTGCCGCTATCTCTTCGGCGGTTCGCACCGCCCTTGGCGCCTATGCCTGGGAGGGGTTGCTTCCCGCCCATATGGTCCGCTCGTTGAACGACTTTTTCCTAGGATTTTCTCGGCTAGAAACGTTTGCCACGCTTTTTGTGGGGATTCTGGACATGAAGACTGGCAAGTTTGTGTATTGTTCGGCCGGGCACCCGCCGTCAATCGTGCTTCATCCCAAGACGGAGCGCATCGAGCTTCTCGAGAAGCAATCGGGCGTGGTGGGAGCGTTTCGCGAGATAATTTATGAGGAGGGCAAGACGCGTCTGCAGCCAGGAGATGAAATATTCCTCTATACCGATGGTGTTACTGAGGCAAAAAAGCCTTCTACCGGCGAGTTTTTTGGCGAGCTTTCTCTGCACGACGTGTTGCTGAAAAACATTCACACACCCGTTGAGGAACTTCCCGAGACGCTTTTGCAACACCTCTTTCTCTTTTCCGAGAATAGCCTCGACGACGATGTGGCCATGATGGCGCTCCGTTTCGACCATTACGTCTAAGCTCCTCAAACTTTAGTTTAGCCTGCGCTTATCTGGGTAGTAGTGAGTTGGCACTAACTCTCGGACGAGTGTTTTTCGGAAAAATCAAGACTAAAGAAAGCGCGTCAAGAAGATGTTAATAATTTCTGAATGCATGCTTGTTCCTTTGTCGGGAAGCATTGACTTTCGGACGGTGCCGCTTCTTAAAGAGCATCTTGACCGCCTCGATAAAGCCAAGGTAAAACGCATCGTTCTTGATTTTAAAGACGTCACCTATCTTGATTCTTCAGGCCTCGCTTTGATTTTGAATAAGTTCAAAGAGATTCAGAGGCGGGGCGGAAATCTGACCCTTTACAATGTCGGGCCGGAGATTCTCCACAAGCTTCGCATTGGGCGCCTCGTCGACATCATTTCAACAACTCCTATCAAGGCTTCCACAGAGATAAAGCCTTTATCGAAAGGCGCCCTTCCTCTTAACCGTCTCGCTCTTTGCGTTGGCGAGAAGAACTTGGAGGACGCGCGCGCTGAGTTACGCCAGCTTTTTGAAACGCTTCCCATAGAGGGCGAGGGCGTTTACGATTTAACGCTTGCTGCAGGGGAGGCCATGGGAAACTTCATCCTTCACACACCTGCTAAAGGGGGCTTTATAACGGTGGAGATTTTTGATGATCGCATCATTATTGAGGCGGTTGACGACGGTCCTGGTTACGAGCTAGCAGACGATGAATCTCCCACAACCACGCTCGAGCATGGACGCGGTATCAAGATTATGCGCATGCTTTGCGACCAAGTAAAAATCAAGCGCAAGACACACGGCGAAGGAACCATCGTGAAGATGGTGAAACTCTTTCCTGAGCTTGGGTAGCGCGCGAACCTTCTTTGCAACCAAAATTCAAACGAAAATTAAAGAAGAATTTGGAGGCGACGCCCAGATTCGAACTGGGGATAAAAGCTTTGCAGGCTTCTGCCTTACCACTTGGCCACGTCGCCTTTTAAAGAAGGCCGAAACTAGATGCGCTAGCTCGGCCTTAAGATTCCTGGAGCGGACAACGGGGCTCGAACCCGCGACCCTCACCTTGGCAAGGTGATGCTCTACCAACTGAGCCATGTCCGCTTAGCAGTTTACTATTAAAGCACAGCTCGGCCTTATTTACAAGTAATTCTCCGCTAATTTGCCTTGCACGAATCCGTGGACTCGCTTATACTTTCTCTCGCAGTTTCCCTCCCTGCCTACGTGGGCGTTTAGCTCAGGGGGAGAGCGCTTCCCTGACACGGAAGAGGTCAGAAGTTCAAATCTTCTAACGCCCACCATTTTTTAGACAGAGATTTAAACGTGCACTTTTAGCTGCAAATTTCTTGTATAGAAATGGGTTTTCTATGTCTGAGAAATCGAATTTTTCTACTCCCTCAACAACCGAATACGACGTTTGCATTATTGGCGCTGGAGTCGTTGGTTCTGCCATCGCCCGAGAGCTATCGCGCTTCAAAGTGCGGGCAGTCGTCCTAGAGCGTGCCGAGGACGTTTGCACAGGAACAAGCAAGGCAAACTCCGGTATCGTTCATGCCGGCTTCGACGCCCAACCAGGAACGCTCATGGCCAAATACAACGTCGCGGGCGCCGCGCGCATGCCGGCTGTCTGCAAGGAGCTCGACGTGCCTTACGTCAATAACGGCTCTTTGGTTCTCTGTTTTTCCGAGAAAGATATCCCCGGCCTTGAGCGCTTAAAGGACCAAGGCGAGAAAAACGGCGTCAAAGAGCTTGAGATAATCGATGCTAAAAAGTTGCGTGAGCTTGAGCCTCACATTTCTCCTGAGGCAGTTGCAGCCCTTTGGGCAAAGACAGCAGGCATCGTCGACCCCTTCCTTCTGACCGTGGGATTTGCAGAAAATGCCGCTGACAATGGCGTCGAATTCCGTCTTAACGCACAGGTTACAGACGTTTTTCTGCCTTCCGAGAAAGGCCTTTTCCAAGTAAGCTACGTCAATCCGGCCGCTCCTGAAGAATCGGAGCAACGGGTTTTGGCAAAGGCGGTCGTGAATGCCGCCGGGGTTTTCTCGGGAACCTTCCATAACACCATTTTGCAAAAGGTAGCAGCACACAACAAAAACGCTGCTCCCACCAGCGAAAATAGCACTGGCGGCGAGGGAAATGCCGCGCCTTACGAAGGCGCCATCACGGTCGCGCCCGCTTTCGCTCGCGACATTGAAATCGTGTGCCGGCGCGGCTCTTACCTTTTGCTCGACATGAACGCCGAGCCCAAGCCCACCCACACGCTCTTCCAGCTGCCGACGAAGCTGGGAAAGGGAATTCTCGTGACGCCGACCGCACACGGAAACACCCTCATTGGCCCCACGGCGGTAGACATCGACAATCCTGAGGGCATCGAAACAAGTGCGGCAGAGATTGAAGATGTAAAGCAAAAGGCGGGGAAGAGCTTCCCTGACATCCCTCTTGCCTCGGTTATCACCTCGTTTGCCGGTCTTCGCGCCCATGAACTTCAACACGAATTTCTTATCGGCATGATGTTTAACGGCTTCTTCGAGGCGGCTGGCATCGAGTCTCCTGGGCTTACCTCAGCTCCTGCCATAGGCGCTTCGCTTGCCGAAGAAATCGCAGACTACCTGGAGCTTCAGCCCAATCCAAACTTCGACGGACATCGCGATGGCATCGTTCGTTTTGCCGATAAGACCCCAGAAGAGCAACGCGCCCTTATCGAGAAAGACCCCGACTACGCACAGATAATTTGCCGCTGCGAGACGATTACAGAGGCCGAAATCAAACAGGCCACCCATCGTTCGATTCCTGTGACGACTCTTGATGGGGTTAAGCGTCGTGTGAGAGCTGGTATGGGGCGCTGCCAGGCTGGCTTTTGTATGCCGCGCGTGATGGAAATTTTGTCTCAAGAAAACAACCTTGATTTGGAACAGGTTAAAAAATCTGGACCGAAATCAGCTGTCTTGCTTTACAAGACGAAGGAGGAGCGATGAGCGAAACCTCCCAAAAAGAAATGACAGGGGAAAAGATGAGCGTAACCAGCGTTTCAAGTGCGAATCCTACGAGCGCCAAAGCAATTTCCGAATCCGATATCAAAGCGCTTCCTTCCCACGACCTTATCGTTGTTGGGGGAGGGCCGGCAGGTCTTGCCGCAGCTGTGGCCGCTTTCGATGCCGGTATCACCGATGTGCTTATTCTTGAGCGCGACAATGAACTGGGCGGCATTTTGAACCAATGCATCCATAACGGTTTTGGTCTTCACACGTTTAAAGAAGAGCTTACCGGCCCCGAATACGCTGAGCGTTTTGAAAAGCTTGCAGAAGAGCGCGACATTCCTTATCAACTGAATACGATGACGCTTGACATTGTGCCAGTTGATATCGCCGGGACTCATGCCGGCTGTATCGTTTCTGCGGTCAGCAAAACCCATGGCTACCAGCAGTTTTTCGCTAAAGCTGTCATCCTTGCCATGGGCTGCCGTGAGCGTCCAAGAGGTGCCCTTAACATTGCAGGTACGCGACCCGCTGGGGTATTCTCAGCCGGCACCGCACAACGCTTTGTGAATCTTGAAGGCGAGATGCCAGGCAAGAAAGTGTTCGTGCTGGGCTCGGGCGACATCGGCCTCATCATGGCGCGCCGCATGGTTTTGGAGGGTGCCGAAGTCCTGGGTGTCGCTGAGATTATGCCTTTCTCGGGTGGCCTTAAAAGAAACATCGTCCAGTGCTTAAATGACTACGACATTCCGCTCTTTTTGAGTCACACGGTTGTCGACATTCGCGGTAAAGAGCGCGTTGAAGGCATCACCATTGCAGAAGTTGACGACCACATGAAGCCCATTCCCGGTACCGAGAAAAGCTTCGACGTTGACACGCTTCTCCTCTCATGCGGGCTTCTTCCTGAAAACGAACTTTCCTCCAAAGCAGGCGTTCAGCTTTCGCCTGCGACTAAGGGTGCTGTCGTTGACAATACGCTGCAAACCTCGATTCCTGGCGTTTTTGCCTGCGGAAACGTGCTCCATGTTCACGATCTTGTTGACTACGTGAGCCAAGAGGCAAAACTTGCGGGAGAGTGCGCCGCAGAGTATCTCGAGAAGGGCGCAGGCGCTGCTGGCGCGTCCGATACCGAGGGCGAGGCAAGAATCGTTACCGTTAAACCTGGCAATGGGGTCAGCTACACCGTCCCTTCCATCCTACATCTTAACGCCCTGGCCCCCACCACTATCATTCGCTTTCGCGTGCGCGCCGTCTTTAAGAGGGCTGCCATTAAAGTGACGCTTAACGGCGAGGAGCTTATGAGCAAGAAACGCCCCGTTATGGCCCCGGGGGAGATGGAACAAGTAATTCTTGCTAAAGAAAAGATTTTCTCGGCTCTTGAAAATACGAACCCACAAGGCTCTGAGAGCGTCTTAGAGATTTCCATCGAGCAAAGCTAGAGGGAGACGTTTTTATGGCGAAAGAAATTAAAGAACTTACCTGCATCAACTGTCCTCTCGGGTGTGCTTTGGAAGTGACGCTTGAGGACGGCGAAGTGACTGCTGTGAGCGGAAATACGTGCCCCCGCGGCGAGGCGTACGGCAAAAAAGAGGTGACGAATCCCACGCGCATCGTGACATCTACTGTCCGCGTGACGGGAGGGACGCGTCCTGTTGTCTCGGGAAAGACGAAGGAAGACATTCCTAAAAGTGCCATCTTTGACATCACCGACGCGCTTGCCGACGCCCAGGTTAAAGCTCCGGTAAACATAGGGGACGTGCTCGTCGAAAACATTGCAGGAACGGGCGTCGATTTCGTCGCCACCGCGCATGTGAGTGCCGCTTAATGTGAAGGTGGCTTCCATGATGCACATGTACCGCATGATGGGTGTTGCTGCCGTTCAATATAGATAAATGTTTTTTAATAGAGGTCGCAAAATCCAAACGAAGGGGTGAGGATGGAAAAGTATATTCTCGCGATTGACCACGGAACAACTTCCAGTCGAGCCATCATTTTTGACAAGGATCAAAAGATGGTCGGCGTCTCGCAAAAAGAAGGAAACGTCGAGTATCCCAAACCCGGCTGGGTCGTCCAAGACGCAAACCTCATCTGGAACGATACGATGACCGTTATTGCCGACGTCTTCGACAAAACTGGCATCAGCCCCGAGCAAATCGCAGGAATCGGCATCTCCAACCAGCGTGAAACAACCGTTTTATGGAACAGAAAGACTGGCCTTCCCGTTGATAAAGCCATCGTTTGGCAGTCGAGACAAACCGCCGACATCTGTGACGAGTGGAAGGACCGCGGACTGGAGCCTTACGTCCGCACTATGACGGGGCTTCGAATCGACCCGTACTTTTCGGCCTCGAAGATTGCCTTCATTTTACGCAACAATCCCGAGGTCAGAAAGCAAGCTGAAGAGGGAGAGATTCTCTTTGGAACAATGGATACGTGGCTCGTTTGGAAACTGACGGGCGGCTACCATCACGTGACAGATGCCTCTAATGCCTCGCGTACGCTTCTCTGCGACATCGAGAATCTCGTTTGGGACCAGAAGCTTCTGAATTACTTCAACATTCCCGAAAGCATCCTTCCTAACATTATTGGTACCTCGGAAGTGATTGGAAAGACTTCTCCTTACGTTTTCTTCCAGCAAGAAATTCCCATCTCAAGTATCGTGGGCGACCAGCAAGCTGCCCTTTTTGGCCAACTTTGCCTTGAGGCAGGACAAGCCAAAAACACTTACGGTACGGGGGGTTTTCTTCTCATGAATACGGGCGAGAAAATCGTGCGGAGCAACTCCGGACTTCTCTCGACGGTGGCTTGGAAGATTGGCGATAGGGTGACGTATGCCCTGGAGGGTTCGATTTTTGTTTCCGGATCGATTATGAAATGGATGCGCGACAAGCTGCGTCTTTTTGACAACGTTAAAGACACGTGTGCTATGGCTGAAGAGGCAAAGACAACCGGAGGCGTCTATATCGTTCCTGCCTTCGTTGGCCTTGGAGCGCCCTTTTGGGATGAGCGCGCAAAAGCCTCAATTTCTGGTCTCACGCTTGGTACGAACAGAAATCAGCTCGTACGCGCAGCTATTGAATCGATGGCTTACCAGGCAAAAGATGTAATGGATGCCATGGTTAAGGATTCCGGTTTTCCTATCTCTCACTTAAAAGTGGACGGGGGAGCGGCCATCAACGACTTTTTGCTCCAGTTCCAATCCGACCTTCTGCAAGTACCTGTCGAGCGCTTCAAAGTGAATGAGCTTACCGCTCTGGGCGCTGCATTTCTCGCCGGACTTGCTGTTGATTATTGGAAAGAAGACGAGCTCCACATCGAATCGGAGCGCGTTTTTCAGCCGCAGCGCGACGGGCAGGAGATGGCAAAGCGCTACGAAGACTGGATTCATGCCGTCGAGGCCTGCCAAACGTTCAAGCCCGAGATGCTTTAGGCTGCAATTTGAGCCTAAGTACAAGAAATGGATGTAATGACGCCTGATTCACCTTCCATTCCTTCTTCTGAGTCCTCACCTTCCGCAGAACTTGCCGCGCTGTTTGAAAGCGTTCAAGGTGTCGAGAAGTTCCTTGATAAACTGGGATCTGATGAGCCTACCCCTGGCGGAGGCGCGACCGCCGCGGTGATGGGGTCTATCGCGTGCGCACAAGCTTCGATGGTCGCAGAGCTCAGTCTTGCTAATAAAGAGTGTCAGAAGGATCCGACGCGTATAGAAACCTTGAAGGGTCTCTTGGCTTCTTTTAAGCAGCTACAAAGCGCCTTTAGCGCCCAAATTGTAAACGATGCAAAGGCTTACGGAGAACTAAGTGCTGTCTTCAAAATGCAGCGTGATACGGAAGCCCAGCGGCAAGAGCGCCACACTCTTTTGCAACAAAAGCTTGAAGAGGCCACTGCCCCCCCCTTTACAATCCTCAGATTTGTTAATGAAGCTCTTGAGGTGGTAAAGAAGCTTGCTGACGTTGCGTCCTCTATGTCTCGCACTGACTTAATTGTCGCAGCCCTTGCTTTGAAGGCGTCCGCTCGCGGAGCTGAAGCGATGGTTCTTGCAAATACCTGCTACCTTTCAGATTCTGAAAAGGCTGAAGAGCTTGAGGGTAAAGCAGCGAACGAAGCAGAAATTGCAGATTCTGTATCCGATGAGGTTTATACGCTGATTTCTGGAAAGGCTCCAGTTGGCGTCCAAAGATAATTTTTTAAAAAATTACTTGATAGGATTTTGAAAGACCGATGGCAGAACTTTTAAAGGGAAAACCTGTTGCTGACAGGCTCGCAAATGCGTGTGCTGTGCGCATCTCGGCACTTCTTGACAAGGGGGTTCAACCGCGTCTTGCTATTGTTCGCATCGGTGACAACCCAGGAGACGAGTGGTATGCAAATGCTGCCACAAAAGAGCTTGCGGCAGCAGGCGTTGACTCTTTCGTTATTGAACTGGAAGGAAGAACCCCTCAAGACATCGTCGTTCACACACTCAAAAACCTTTCTGCTGACGATGCGGTAGCCGGCATTCTTTTGATGCGTCCACTTCCTGCACATTTCAATAAAGAAAAAGTTGAAAATGCCATCGCTCCTGAAAAAGATGTCGATGGTATGTGTGACGTGTCACTTGCAAAAGTTTTTCGCGGAGATTCAAAAGCATCTTTACCTTGCACCGTAAAAGCTGTTTTACATCTTCTTGATTTCTATCACGTTGAACTTGAGGGCGCGCGCGTCGTCGTCGTTGGCCGCTCTCTAACGATTGGGAAACCCCTTGTTCAAGCTTTGATTAGCCGTGACGCAACCGTTACTCTCGCGCATTCCAAGACCTTGAATCTCTCACAGCTGACGAGAGAAGCGGATATCGTTGTCTCTTGCATGGGACGCGCCCATGCGCTTACGGGAGAGTTTTTCTCGGAAAAAACGGTAGTTATCGACGTGGGAACGAACGAAGATAAGGACGGAAAGATGGTAGGAGACGTCGATTTCGGCGCGGTTGAGCCTCTTGTCCAAGCAATTACGCCTGTTCCTGGCGGCGTTGGAGCTGTAACGACGGCATCTTTGCTGGAGGCGGTTGTCAGCGCGGCCGAATATCTTACAATAGAAAATTCATGACAAGTTGCGCAAGAAGTCACATAACAAGAGATATAAGATTAGAATTTACGTTACGCAAAACGTAAGCCAAAAAGACCGAGATATTTGGAGTAAAGCATGAAAGGCATTGTTTTAACAGCTGGGGGAGGAAAGCGTTTGCAGCCCATGACATGGGCAACCTCAAAGCAGCTTTTGCCGATTTACGATAAACCTATGATTTATTATCCGCTGTCCGTTCTTCTTCAAGCAGGCATCCGAGACATTCTTCTCGTCACCACCAAGCACGACCTTGAAAACTACAAGGAACTTCTCGGCGACGGCAGCCAGTTTGGCGTCAATATTTCCTACGTTGTTCAGCCCTCCATGGATGGCGTGCCACAGGGTATTGTTTTAGGAAAAGATTTTATCGGCGATGATTCAGTGGCGCTCGTTTTGGGTGATAATGTTTTTTACGGCTCGGGTTTTAAAGAGAACCTTGCCCATGCCGTTAATAACGCCTCGAAGGGAATTGCGACCATTTTTGGTTGCCGGGTTGACGACCCTACGCGCTTTGGCGTTGTTGATTTCGATGCTAAGGGGACGGCCATCTCCATCGAGGAAAAGCCGCTTGTTCCTAAAAGTAATTATGCGGTCACAGGTCTATATTTCTTTGACAATTCGGTCGTTGAGAGGGCTTGCAACCTGCAACCTTCCGCTCTAGGACATTTCGAGATAACCGACATTTGCCAGCAATACCTAGATCAGAAAAAGTTAAAAGTTGAGCAGCTTGATCTTTCATTTGCTTGGTTTGACACAGGCACGGTGGATTCTCTCTTTAATGCAGGCGAATTTATCCGCGTTATGCAATCGTCAACCGGCGTTAAAGTTGCCGCGTTGGAAGAGATTTCCTACGATGCCGGCTGGATTAAGCGCGCGCAACTCCTGAAGTGTGCCGAGCGCTTGAAAAAGACAGAATACGGTAAGTATCTCGAGAATATCGCGCTTTCCACGCGTCGCTAAACAAAAAACGCGCCACTGGGCAACACCGCTACGTACTTGAGAAAAAGCTTCTAGCCTTCTAGCCCTTATGAGCTTTTGATTCTATTCCGCTTCTTCGCTAAAGGGTGAAACGCTATCAACTATCAGCCTGTTTGCCCCCGGAAGAATACGCGCCGAATAGCCTTTTACGTCGTAAGGTATAGGCTCGCCGTTGATTTGCAAGGGAAGCGCAACCGAGCTTCTTACGCTCACTTCCATCCCTTGAAAATGCTCAATTTCAGGTCGCCCCAAGTTGTCGCCCTTATGGTCGAGAAGCCCGCGCAAATAGGGACGAAGGAGACCTTTTCCGTCGGCGCTTTGCAGCACGACAACATCGAGAATTGAATCGTTTATATTTGAACCTGAAACGATATGGATATCTCCGCCAATGTTAGAAGAATTGGCAATAAGGCATGAAATTCCTTGGGTGGTAAAGGTTGAGTTATCAAGCGTAATCTCGAAGGTCGCAACCGTTGGCTTGGGTGCGTTAAAAGCCGCAAGAAAATAGGCGAAGGTTCCAATCGTCTCTTTATTGGGAATAGCTGCCTTCAGAAGAGTAGCATCGAAGCCAAATCCTGCCATGCATGAGAAGGGGAGTGTGCGCACCGTTTCGTTCGGGTCTTTCCAGCTGACTTGACCCAGGTCGGCATTAATCGAGCGCCCTTCTCGGCAAGCTTTGGCAAGAGCGGCCGGTTCTGCGGCGTTTCCCAAAGAATCAAAATAGAGGCTCACCATGCCTTCCGGAAAGATGAGAAGGGG
>CANEFS010000012.1 GCA_947426865.1 uncultured Coriobacteriaceae bacterium
GGGCCGTGTCTCAGTCCCAATCTGGCCGGTCGGTCTCTCAACCCGGCTACCCATAATGGCCTTGGTGAGCCGTTACCTCACCAACAAGCTAACAGGCCGCGAGTCCATCCTTCTCCGCCGGAGCTTTCCTAGCTACTGGATGTCCAGAAGCCAGAGTATTCGGTATTAACCCCGGTTTCCCGGGGCTATCCCAAAGAGAAGGGCAGGTTACTCACGTGTTACTCAGCCGTTCGCCACTATCCACAGGACCGAAGTCCTGCTTCTCGTTCGACTTGCATGTGTTAAGCGCGCCGCCAGCGTTCATCCTGAGCCAGGATCGAACTCTCCGTTCAAAATAATGAAATGCTTATCTTTTGATCTCGTTTCCCGCGCAACGCTTCTATCGCTTATATATAAGAGATGTAGAGAAGGGAAGCGAGGGGAAGGTCGAAAGAGGCATTGTCCATTAAAAGTAATGCACGGTTCGTTTTATCTTGACCGAACGCTGATCGAATTGTTTAAATTGACAATTGTAAATCCGCTGGATCCATTTGGAAGTAGTTGAAAACGTGTCTTATCTGATGTAAGCATCAGAAGGAACATGGCCATCTTTTTGAAACGAAACGAATCGCAAAAATCGCCATGCGAAATTGACATGTAAAAGAACCACTAAAATGGTCTGTCATGCGTAATCTACCTCAGTAGATCACAGTATCCAGTTCTCAAGGTCCACCGCCGAATAATCGCTTGGATGGTTGATTACAAGAGGATTCGTCACGAATCTTTGCTCAACGCGGCGCAAGGAGAGATATTACACGCTACGAAGGATTTTTGAAGGGAAAATTTAAAGTTTTTCTCCGATTCCACAATTTCTTCACAATTGCCGAGAAACCCCAGCACATTGCGGCCCTTATTTTACAACTTTCCGAGAAAAAACCTGCGAAGCTGCAAGGTGAAGGACTGAACGCGCGGCAAGGCGAGGGACTGAACGCGGGGTGAGGCGAGGGGCTGAAAGCGGGGCGCGCTTGATTGAGCTGTGAAGCCAGGCTTTCGACCTGCACGAAAAGGGGCCAGGAGGTGTGCCCCTTTTCGCTTTGATAGTAAGAGGTTAAGAAGCTCTTTAACTTAAAATTCTTCCTAAAGCCCTTCTCACTTAATTGAACTTCTTTAATCTCTCTTTAATACGAGTACCGCCCCCAGAATCACCATTGCGGCCGCAAGGAAGGAATAGAAGGAAACAATGTCTCCTGTAGCAGGAAGGTTGCCCGCGCTTTCTCCGCCCTCTTCCGAAGGATTCACATCGGGCTCTGGGGTGGGGGAAGGCTCGGGAGCCTCCTCTGCCCACCAAGTTCCTTGGTTCCATTCGCTTCCAAATGCTTTAAAGAGAGCTTCTGTGGAGGGGTATTCTCCTTGGGAAGGAGTGTCTAAAGAAAGCCACGGAAGATTAGTTTCTCCCTTTGCAGCAGATTGCAAAGCTTCTTCTGTTGGTTGCCAGACCCCAATGGATAAGAGAGCGTCACTATCCATTTTGCCCCAGCCCGCACCGAAGCTCATCTTGGTGATAGGAGGAGCTGGAACGTCTTCGTTGAAAGTCTCTGTGCCATCTGCAATTACTGTTGCCAGGCTTTTGTTGAAAGATCCAAACATGCCAGAAAGTCCGCCAACAAGGAGACCTGGCAAAAGTGGGACCAATTCCTTGTTACTCTCGTCAATCTTCCAATCTTTCAAAGCTGAGACGTCCTTTAAGGAAGAACATCCTGAAAACATACCCTCAAATCCCAATTTACCAGAAGCTGCTCCTTTTACTTGAGAGACATTCCAATCTTTGAGAAAGGAAATATCTTCCAAAGAAGAGCAATTAAGAAACATTCCCGCGCATTCTTGAATACTTTTCAGTTCAGAAAAAGGAACGGTTTTTAAAGCAGAACAATTTAAAAACATGCCGGTTGCCTTTGTCACGTTTTTTGGATTAAAGGTCTCCGGCAATTTTGCTAACGCAGAGCAGCCAGCAAACATGTAACTATTGTCCGTAGCTAAAGACACCGAAAAAGAAGGGATCTCCTCGAGATTTGCACAATTTTGAAACATGTTTACTACCGTCGTGGAAGCCCTTGCCGTTAAGGAAGGAAGCTCTTTTAGACTCGAGCAATAGCGAAACATATAGCTCGTGTTCGTAGCTTTTGGAACATCAAATGTGGAGGGAAGCTCTTTGAGGTTGCCGCAAGATTCGAACATACTTGCCGCTTTATCGATATTGCTAAAGTCAATAGTTCCTTTGATATTTTCTAAAGAAGCCGGTTTCGTGACATTTGATCCCCTAAACATGCCCTCGGCATTGGCGTCAGCAGCAAAGGAAAGGCTGTTGTCTTCCCCGTCCAGAAGAACAAAGTTCTTAAGGCTGCTCCATCCTGGCGTCATTGAAGAGGCGAAGGCATAAGATGAGTTTGTCGGAAATTGTATATGCCCTGAGAACTGAACTGTCTCGATGTTGGCAAGTTCAGCGGCGCTTATGCCTTGAGTTGTTATCCAGGTTGAGGTGCCATTAAACGGAAGCTCTTCAGGTGCATCTTTGGTGGCTCCCGTAGCCGTTATGGTCAGAATCCGGCCCTCGTCGCTCAGAACATAGGAAATAGTTGCATTGATTGGTTGAGGGGTCGCTTCTTGCGGGAGCTCTTCTGTAGAGTCTGAAAGGGTTTCAGGGATTTGCCCAAAAACATCTGTTTGTTGAAGATCTTCAGAGTACTCAGAAAGAGTATCTGCAATATCAGAAGCAGTTTCTGCCAAAGGTTTTGCAATATTTGCTTGGAAGATAAAGCAAACGCTGATAAAGAGCGCAAGAGAGAATTTGAAGGTGTGCTTAAGAGAAAGAGAAGAAGCTTTCTTTTTGAAAGAAGATAAAGAAGATTCTAAGAAACGAGAGCCTCCCTGTTTCTTTTCTTTCATGCATCCTGAGGTGTGATGAAAGTTCATGTTTTTCCTTTCGGCTGTTTTTGTTTCTTGCAAGGTTCACTAACATTATTTGAAATTTGAACCGCACAAAATTCTACCACATAATTCCAAGTCCCACTTTATTTAAGCTCCTCGCTGCCCAGCTCTTCAAAGAAAGCGGCGCGCAAGGAAGGGTCGGTAAGCGTCATCCGAGCGTTCACGCCAGCCCAGGCAGCAGGCGTTCCGGTATCGCAGCCGGTCTTCGCATCCACCACGACCGCATACATCTCCTCTTCCTCCAAAAGGCGCGCGAGCGCATCGGTCAGCTGAATCTCACCACCGGCACCGGGCGTCTGTGTCTTCAAAAGTTCCATGACGCGCGGGCTCAGAAGGTAGCGGCCAACGATAAAGAGATTCGTGGGCGCCTCTTCTGGGGAGGGTTTCTCGACAAGGCCTGAAAGCTTGAGAACGGCACCTGGCTCTTCCTCGGCGTAGGTCTTGCCATCGGGCGAGGCCACGACCTCGCCAGCGACGATGCCGTAGCGAGACACCTGGTCGTGGGGCACGGGAGCAACCGCAATCACCGAGCAATTTCCATGCGCGCGCGACACCTCCTGCATCGCCTTGCACATCGCCTTGTTGGGCACGAAATAGTCGCCGAGCAGCACAAAAAACGGATCGTCGTCCACAAGCTCGGCCGCCTGCAGGACCGCGTGGCCCAGGCCCTTGGGATCGTCCTGGTAGCAGAAGGAAACGGGAAGGGCCGCGACCTCTTCGACCTTCTCGGCAAGGTCAGCTTTACCGTGGCTTTTCAGGTGCTCGACAAGGGCCGCGTCTTCCGAGAAAAACCTCTCGATTTGCGGCTTTTGGTGCGAGTTGATAATGATGGCCTCGTCGACGCCCTTAGGCGCGAGGGCTTCTTCGACGACGTATTGGATGACGGGCTTGTTGACGACGGGGAGCAGCTCCTTGGGCACGCATTTGGTCGCAGGCAAAAAGCGGGTGCCGAGGCCGGCTGCAGGGATTAACGCTTTCATGATGCTCCTTTACGGGTTGGGGTTATATCTCTCTTGGTAAGGTCGCGCTTAGGCAAAAGGCGAGAGGCCGTCCAAGTTCAGCGGCTGCGCTTTCACGCGCTGGATGTGCGCGCCCAGGCTCGCGAGTTTTTCGACGAAATGCTCGTAGCCTCGGTCGATGTGGTGGACGCCATCAATCTTCGTGTAGCCGTCAGCCACAAGCCCCGCCATAACAAGGGCCGCTCCCCCGCGCAGATCCGGACTCGTCACGGGCGCTCCCGAGAAGCCCTTCACGCCGTGCACAATCGCGTGATGGCCTTCGATGCGGATGTCGGCTCCCATGCGGTTCAGCTCGGCTGCCAGCATGAACCGGTTCTCGAAAACATTTTCGGTGATGAAGGAATCGCCGTTGGCAAGGGCCAGAAGCGTCATCGTCTGCGCCTGCATGTCGGTTGGAAAGCCCGGGAAGGGCAGTGTCTGGATGTCGGTGGGCTGGATGGGTTGGGTGGTGGGGCGGCTCACCGTGACCTCGTTTTCGCCGCGCACAATCGAAAGACCCATGCCCTCGTATTTGCGCAGCACCAACGCCAAGTGCTCCGGGTCGAAGTCTTTGACTGTGATGGGGCCGCCGGTGATGCCAGCGATAGCCACGAAGGTTCCGGCCTCGATGCGGTCGCCGACGACCTTATGCTTGACGGCATGCAGAGAGTCGACGCCATTGATGGTGATGGAGGGGGTGCCGGCTCCCTGAATGTTTGCCCCGGCGTCGTTTAGCATATTGGCCAAATCAATTATTTCAGGCTCGCGTGCGGCGTTGTCAATCGTGGTGGTGCCTTTGGCGCACACCGCACCCATCAGCAGATTCTCGGTGGCGCCGACGCTTGCAAACTCAAGCTCAACCTGGGCGCCATGCAAGCCTTCCGGCGTGGAGGCGTGAATGTTTCCGTGGTCAATCTCGAACTGCACACCCAACGCGGCAAGGCCCTGCAGATGCATGTCAATTTTGCGCGCACCGATGTTGCAGCCCCCCGGCATCGCGACAACCGCTTTGCCAAAGCGCGTGATAAGAGGGCCCAAAACAGCCGTAGAAGCGCGCATCTTAGCAACGAGCTCGTAGGGAGTCACCCACGAATCGATGCAGGAAGTATCAATTTTGAGCGTGTGCTCGTCGGCGACCTCAATCACCGCACCGAGACACTGAAGCACCGTGCCCATCGTGTGGACGTCGGAGATGTTTGGGACGTTAGTGAGCGTGGTGACCCCGGGCGCCATCAGCGTGGCCGCCATCAGTTTCAGCGCAGAATTCTTCGCGCCCTCGACGGTCACCTCTCCGGTCAGCGGAAAGCCACCTTCTACCTGAATAATGTCCAACTCAACTCTTTTCTCGAGAAACTCGGCGGATAGTTTTGCCTTAGGTGAGACGCCTCTCTTTTTGCTTTCTTAGTGCGAGCCAAACTTCTGGTTTGCCTCGATGAGAAGGTCGCACCAGGCCATTTTTTGCTCGAAGTAAACGCGCCGCGAATCGCGAGTAGGAAGTTTGTTGAGCTCCGCCTCGGCGGCCCGCTTCGTTTGCGCCACGACGTCGGGGTAGATATCGTCGACGTCGCGAGCGTGGTCGGCAAGGACGATGACCTCGCCCTCTGTAATCTCAGCGTAGCCACCAAAAATAGCGATTCGCGTCTCAGTATTTCCTTCGTCGTCCGGCTCGTGTTGGATGCGACAGATGCCGCGACCCAGAGCACAAATCTCTTTTGCATGTCCAGGGAGCACGCCAATCTCGCCCGTGCGCGCGACAAGCGTGAGGGAGGTCGCGTCCCCCTCATGAAGGAGTTTATCAGGCCGTACGATGCGATAACCAATCGAGTGCATTTAGACCTCACATACCTGCTTCAAAGAACTCTGCTTACTTCTTCGCTTCGCTCTTGAGTTTCTCGGCACGTTTTTTAACGTCGTCGATGGTGGCGGCAAAGCGGAAGCACTGCTCGGGAATGTCGTCGACCTCGCCGTCAACGATGGCAGCAAACGAGCGGACGGTGTCTTCAACCTTAACGTAGACGCCGGGGTTGCCCGTGAACTGCTCGGCCACGTGGAACGACTGCGAGAGGAACTGCTGAATCTTGCGAGCGCGCATGACGGTGTTGCGCTGATCTTCTGAAAGCTCGTCCATGCCGAGAATGGCAATGATGTCTTGCAAGTCTGAATAGGCCTGCAGCGCTTCTTGGACCGCCATGGCCACGCGGTAGTGCTCCTCGCCCACCACCGTGGCATCGAGCGCGTCAGATGAGGAGGCAAGCGGATCGATAGCCGGGTAAATCCCCAGGTCAGAGATGGCACGTGACAAAACCGTCGTCGAGTCCAAGTGCGTAAAGGTGGTAGCGGGCGCCGGATCTGTCAAGTCGTCGGCGGGAACGTAGACGGCCTGGACGGAGGTAATCGAACCCTCCTTCGTCGATGCGATGCGCTCCTGCAAGTCGCCCATCTCCGTGGCAAGCGTGGGTTGGTAACCAACGGCAGACGGCATGCGGCCTAAAAGCGCAGAAACTTCAGAGCCGGCCTGAGAGAAGCGGAAGATGTTGTCGATAAAGAGCAGCACGTCTTGGCCCTGATCGCGGAAGTACTCGGCTTCCGTGAGGCCGGCAAGAGCCACGCGCAGACGCGCCCCGGGAGGCTCGTTCATCTGCCCGTAGACCAGGCACGTCTTGCTCAAAACGCCCGACTCCTTCATCTCCAGGTAGAGGTCGGTGCCCTCACGCGTGCGCTCGCCGACGCCCGTGAAAACGGAGGTGCCGCCGTGCTCAAGCGCGAGGTTGTTGATGAGTTCTTGAATCAAAACGGTTTTGCCCACGCCGGCACCGCCAAAAAGGCCGGTCTTGCCGCCGCGGATGTAGGGCTCGAGAAGGTCGATGGCCTTGATCCCCGTCTCGAAAATATCGACGTTGGTGGTGAGGTCGTCGAAGGAAGGCGCGGGGTGGTGGATGGGATAGAACTGCACGTCCTTTGGCATGGGCTTGCCGTCGACCGGCTCGCCGAGCACGTTCCAAACGCGCCCCATCGTATCCATGCCCACCGGCATCTTCATGGGCGCTCCGGTGTCGACCGCGCGCAGGCCTCGCTGCATGCCGTCGGTCGAGCTCAGCGCAACCGTGCGAACGATGCCGCCGGGAAGCTGACTTTCAACCTCTAGGACCACGTGGATGGGGCCAAAGGGCGTCTCGCTATCGACGTGCAAAGCGTTGTAGATAGAAGGCATGTAGCTGTCGAACTGAACGTCAACGACGGGACCCACGATACGCACGACGGTGCCGACGTGTTGCTGAGTGGCAGCCGCCTTCGCTTCTTCGTTGAGCACTTTGGCTTTCGTGGCCGAGGAGGCCTCCGCAGCCGTCTCCGGGCTTTTCTCTACGCTTTTCTCAACCATTACATCTCCTCTAAAGCCGCAGCTCCACCCACGATTTCGTTCAGCTCTGTGGTAATGGAGGACTGGCGGATTCTATTGTATTGACGAGAGAGTGTCTCGATAATTTCTGTCGCATTTTCTGTCGCTGCCTGCATCGCGCGACGGCGGGCTCCGTGCTCAGCGGCGGCCGAGTCGATGAGCGCATGGTAGATGACGGTGCGCACGTAGGCAGGAATCAAAAAGCCCAGCACCTCGCGGGCGGAGGGCTCGAACTCAAAGTCGTGGACGGCTTGCTCGTTTGCCGGCGCCACCTCGCTCACCTGCGAGAGCGCCTCCTTGGCGCGCGGGTCATTGGGCAGGCGCAAGTTGCTGGGCGTTACGGGAAGCAAAATTTCGTGCGTCAGCGTTTGTTCCACGCGACTTCTCGCGTGCTGGTAAAACATCTCGACGCGGTCCAGCTTGTGCGAGGTAAAACTATCCATCACGTAGGATGCAATCTGGTTTGCCTCCACAAGCGTAGGGTCGGCCGAGATTCCCTCGAACATCAAAATGGGTTTGTATCCCCTCGCCGAGAAATACTCCGTCGGCTTCTTGCCGGCGGTGATGACGGTTGCCTCGACGCCCTGAACTGCAAGCTCTGCAAGGCGCTTCTCGGCAGCGCGCTGAACTTGGATGTTGAAGCCTCCGGCCAGACCGCGGTCAGAGGCAACCACAATCAGCAACGCGCGCGAGATCTTCTCAGGATTGTAGAGAAGGGGCACGTTTTCGCCGGTAGAAACCGAGCTCACGTTGGCAAGCATCGCGCACATGGCGTCCTTGTAGGGCGCGGCGTCGGCGGCTCGGGTCAGGGCGCGCATGATTTTGGTGGTCGAAACCATCTCCATCGTGTGCGTAATCTGCTTGGTGGAAGACACCGAGCGTATGCGCCGTTTTATGTCTCGCAGATTTGCCATGCGCTAACTTTGCTTGCAATCCCTCTAAGCCTCAGAACCTCAAATCCCCAGACGCGCCCGCGCTCTTTAAGCCTCGTTTTCCACCGGGTGGGTGGCAGAGGCGTCCGTGAGCGTTCCGTCCGAGGTTCCCGCAGAATCAGGCAACGTCGACTGGTCGGTGCCCAGCGCAGCTCCCGCTTCTACGATGTCTGCCTCGGCTTTTCCCTGAGACAGGTCGGCGTGTCCGGCGACGAACTTCTCTTTGTAGGTGTTGATGGCGACCTTCAGCTCCTCGCCCATCTCGTCGGAAATACGACCCTTCAAAATTTTGACGCGCAAAGCCTGCTCATTCATCTGCAGGTAGCGCACGAGGCCGTCGCGAAATTCAATCACGTGAGTCAGTGGCAGGTCGTCCAAAAATCCGTTGTTGCCAGCAAAAATAACGGCAACCTGGTCTGCCACCGGCATGGCCGAGAAGCGCTGCTGGCGCAGAATCTCAGTCATCCGCGCGCCTCGGTTCAGCTGCTGCTGCGTGGCCTCGTCCAGATCAGAGCCAAACTGCGCGAAGCTCTGGAGCTCGGCGTAGCTTGCCAGGTCAAGGCGCAAGTTTCCGGCCACTTGCTTCATCGCTTTAATCTGAGCGTCTCCTCCTACGCGGGAAACTGAAATGCCCACGTCAACGGCGGGGCGCTGTCCCTGGAAGAAGAGGTTCGATTGCAGGTAAATCTGCCCATCAGTAATAGAGATGACGTTCGTGGGAATGTAGGCGGAAACGTCGCCTTCTTGCGTCTCGATGATAGGAAGGGCGGTCATGGAACCGGCGCCGTGCTCCTCATCCAGCTTGCAGGCACGCTCCAACAAGCGTGAGTGCAGGTAGAAGATGTCTCCGGGGTAGGCTTCGCGCCCAGGAGGACGGTGCAGCGTCAGCGACATCTGGCGGTAGGCAACGGCTTGCTTGGAAAGGTCGTCGTAGACAACGAGCACCGCGCGGCCAGGATTTTTCTGCGAGGCCTCCTTGCCGTCTTCGCCCGTGTACATGAAGTACTCGCCAATCGCCGCCCCTGCCATCGGAGCGATAAATTGCAGCGGCGCCGAGTCTGAAGCAGTCGCAGCCACGATGATGCTTTTCTCGAGAACACCGTGTTCTTCCAGCGTTTTTTTAATCGTGGCGACGGTGGATGCCTTCTGGCCCACCGCGACATAAATACAAATCATGTCCGAGTCGGCCTGGTTGATAATCGTGTCGATGGCGATGGCGGTCTTTCCCGTCTTGCGGTCGCCAATGATGAGCTCGCGCTGCCCGCGACCCACAGGAATCATCGCGTCAATGGCCAAAAGGCCGGACTGGACCGGCTCGCAAACGGGCATTCTGGCCATAATACCAGGGGCTTTAAACTCGATTGGCCGAGAAGCCACCGGCTCAATAGGGGCCAAGCCGTCGATGGCCTCGCCCAGCGGATTGACGACGCGCCCGAGCATGGAAGGCCCTACGGGAATGTCCATGACGCGGCCGGTAGTGCGGACCTCGTCGCCTTCGCGAATCGAGTCGACCTCGCCAAAGAGGACGGCGCCGACTTCTGTTTCGTCTAAGTTTTGCGCAAGACCGTAGACGTGCTTTCCCGTGAGAGAGCTCGTAAATTCCAGCATCTCGCCGGCCATCGCCGACTTGAGGCCGGCAATCCGAGCAACCCCGTCGCCAATCTCGATGACGGTGGAGACGTCTTGCGTGTCGATGGGAGCTGCCAGATCTTGCAGCTTCGTGCGGAGAACGTGCGTGATGGAATCGGCGTTGATGACGACGTCATTTAGAGCGGCGTCGAGTGTTTTGGCGCTGGGTGCGCTTTGCGCGGCGGTCGCGGTGCTCGCATCGGTCACGGCGTTGCTTTCATTCTCAGCGGCGGTTTTCTCGGCCATTACTCCACCCCCTTTTCTTTCAAGGAGCGGCGAATCGTCTCGAGGCGCGTGCGAACACTGGCGTCTCGGCGAACTCCGCGAGCGTAAAAAATGATGCCGCCCATGATGGACTTGTCAACGTGTTCCACCATGTAAACGGGCTTTTTGTACTCTTCTTCAAGCGACTTTTGCACCTTGGCGCGAAGCTCGTCGTCAAGAGGAATCGCCGTCGTCACGTCGACCGCAACAACGTCGGGCTCCTCGCGGAAAAGCTCTGCGTAGTAGTGCGCAATCTGCGGAAGCAGGTCCTCGTCGCCCTCGTCAATCAGAACGTGGAGCGTGTCGGTGACCTCGCTCAGCATGTTTGAAAGCGCGTCAAGCGTGTTCAAATCCTTGAGCTCACGCCCCTCGGCCTTGGCAGCCTCCAGGAGCGTGTGCGCATACATCTCGGCCTTTTGCGAGCGTACGTGGCTAGTTTGAGCCATGCGCACCTCCTGCGGTGGCGTCGTCGGTCGCGCCGGCAGCGGTGGCAGGCGCAGCGCCCTCAGCCGAGACACCCTCCGGAGTCGTCGCCTCTTTCAGCGAGTCCTCAATCAGCTTCCTCTGCGCCTTGGCGTCCAGGTGCTCACCGATAATCTCGCCCGCAAGGTCAACGGCCAAATCTGCCATCTGATCTTGAAGCCCAATCATCGCTGCGTTTTTCTCGGCCTGGATGTTTTCGAAGGCCTTGTTGTTGATGCGCTCGGCGTCGGCGTTTGCCTTCTTAATGATGGCTTCGCGGGTCGCCTCCGCATCGCGGCGGGCCTCATTGACGATGTCTTCTGCTTGGGCCTGCGCGTCCTCAACCGTACCCTGTGCTTTTTCGTAAGCGCGCGCGGTCTGGAGCTTGTTCTCCTCGGCCGCGTCCAGGTTGTCCTGAATCGTCTGCTGGCGCTTATCGAGCGTCTTCAGAACCGATGGCCACACGAACTTTGCGAGCGCCACCCAAATGACGAGGAACGCGATGAGAGCCGGGATGAACTCGGCGGGCTTTGGAATCAAAATGTCGAAAGCCGACGGTGTTTCCTGCGCCTGATCGGCGGCCTCTTCTGCAAGGGCGGCAAGCGGGCTTCCGAGAAACGCCACGAGCGCGGCTCCTGCGGCGGCGCTGGCAAGCATCACGTGCGAAAGCGGGCTCTTACCTGCGCCAGAATGCTTCTTTAGTAATCTCATCTTTTCAAAATCCTTAAGCTATTTCTTAAGTTATGCAAGCTAAAACCTTTAGCCTGTCCAAGCCTCGCAAGGCTTAACAAGGCTTCTTACAAAGCCTCGCCCGCGCTCTAACCAAGCAGCGAAACGACGAAGCCAATCAGAGCCAAAGCTTCAACGAACGCCGAGGCCAGAATGAAGACGGTAAACAGACGTCCTTGCACCTCGGGTTGGCGCGCCATCGAAGTCGTTGCGCCGTAGGCAGCAATGCCGATGCCTAAGCCGGCTCCAATAACACCAATTCCGTATCCGATAACTCCCACGATTCCTCCTTTACTT
This sequence comes from uncultured Coriobacteriaceae bacterium, assembly GCA_947426865.1. GTDB lineage: Bacteria > Actinomycetota > Coriobacteriia > Coriobacteriales > Atopobiaceae > MGBC105563. The sequence goes on from CANEFS010000012.1 coordinate 11,673, forward strand.
GGTTGCGTGGTTGGTTTTCTCGGCCTCCCGATTTTCTCGAGAAACCCCTATTCATCCTCTTCAGCAAGCTGAATGTAGACGGCTGACAAAAGCGAGAAGACGTAGGCCTGAATGGCGGCGACGAGCATCTCGACGGCGTAGATGGCAATCAGCACGAGAAGCCAAAGGAGCGAAATGCCGGCTCCGGTGAAGGCCTCCAGCGTGACGCCTTGGGCAAAGCGCTCAATAAAGAGCGAGGCGAGAATGGCGAAGGTTCCCATAACGATGTGGCCAGCGAACATGTTGCAAAACAGACGAACGGCCAGCGTGATAAGGCGCAAAAAGGTCGAGAAAATCTCGATGACCCAGACGAGCCAGTTCATGGGAAACGGCACGCCTTTGGGTTTCAGCGACATGAGATATCCCATGCCGCCGTCTTTCTTAACGCCGACGTAAATGAAGTAAATGAACGAGATGAGCGCGAGCGCGAAGGTGACGCCCATTGTGCCGGTTCCCGGGTGAAAGCCGGGGATGAGGCCCATCAGGTTGTTGATAAGGATGAAGAAGAAAATGGTTGCGATGAAGGGGAAGTGCTTTCTCCAAGTGGAGCCGAGCATGTCTTGGACGAGGTCTTTTCTCGCGAACTCGATGACGTATTCCACGCCGTTGACGAAGCGTCCCTTGGGCACAATGGAAGCCGCCTGCTTCTTGCGGAAAATCAGCAGGATAATGACGAGAATCGCCACCGCAATAAACATGGCGAGCGAGTATTGGGTTATGCCAAAACGATCCGTTCCGATGATGGGCTCGGAGATGAATGAGTTTACGAGCTCATTAACTTTTGCGGGAAGCTTATCAAACTCTTCCACAACGCCTCCTCAAGGGGTTGCCTTAAGATTCTTCTTTGCGTGCTTAAGGGGTTAGCCCTTAAGGTTTTCGTTCGCGGGTTTAAGGTTTGGCCTTCAGTTTTCTTATGTGCTCAAAGGCTTTGCCTTCAGTTTTTCGCGCGTGTTTAAAGGCCTTTCCCTCAAATTTTTGCGCGGTTAATAGTTTAGCCAATCTGCAGAAAAAGGCTAGGGATAGAGAGGAAGTTTTGGGGGTGCAGCGATTCTTATAGAAGAAACGCATCATTGCAATGTGGCGCAAAAGAGCCTACAATACAAGGTTAATTTGGAAAACCAAATGAACAAAATAAAAACCGAAGGAAGGGGAATAGAATGAAATTTCATACACTAAAAGAGAAGCTACACAAAGAGCAAAAAGCGGGCCGTAGAATCGGGGGGTTTTTTGGGGTTATTCTCGGCCTTATCATGGCCTTCTCGTTCTTTCCCGCAAAACAAGCGCAAGCTTTGGACGTAGATTTATCTGATCAAGATTTTATCCTTCTCCCGAGAGATCCAGCTGATTTAAAATACGACTTTTATAATAACGATGCTTTCGCCTTAGGTATTAAAAATGTCGGTGCTACGAACCACTCACCTGCACAAGCAACCCATGGCTTTGATCATTTGGCCGGTACGTATGGTTACAACGTCGGTATGCCTCGCCTCCATCCAAAGAGTTCAAAATCTTACAACGGAAAATATGGCAACAGAGCCTACACGCTCATGGATGACTCCTATGGCAACAAAAACATCTTTAAAATGCTTGAAGTGACCGATAAATCAGGAGATGCAGGCAAGAAATTGCGCGGCACTTCCAAATTTTATTCTGGGGATAAGGACTGGCAACGATTCGAGTTTGAGTTTCTTGACTATTATAACCTTGATTATGATTTTATCATTACTTATACATCGGGTGGTTACCTTTGTATGACCGCGAAGGTCTATCGGGTTCATATGCGCTCGGAGAAAACTGGAAACTACATTGTGAGCGATGGTCCCAGCCATGGAGCCTCTATGCACGTTGCCAACCCTGGAGATAGTTTAGATTTATGGCTGGTTGTCTGGCCCCAGGACCATAAGTTCTGGACTAAATTAGTCTAAAAAAACTATTGGTTTTTTAAGAAGCAAAAGAAAGATAGTCAATAATGCTCGTATTACTTAGATTGTTGACACTCCCCATAGCTAAAGCAGGGGAGTGTCAAAAGGTTCATGTGTAATCTGTTGTTACACTAAAGACGTACTGCGATATGTTTTTAATCATCTCAAAACCTATCCCTAAAAAAACGGGTCCGAGAAAAGAGTTTCGGGCCCGTTTTGTTTTGATTGTCCTAAGAAACGCTATTTCTGCTTGAGCCTTTGTTGCTCTTGCATCTTCGCATCAAGCTTCTTTTGTTCAAGCATCCTCCCTTCAAGCCTCTTTTGCTCAAGCTTTTTCTGAGTTGCGCTCATCCACCTAAAGATGAGGATGGCCTCAACGATAAAGGTGAGAAGAAAGCTCGCGATGCAAGCAATCGAAAAAGGCAGGAACTTCTCGGGCAAAAATTTAAAAGCGGCGAGCAAGGCAACTGTAAAGAAGAGAAACGAAACGAAAAGGACCGCGGCGCCTGCGAGCATGTTTGCATAGGATCGCTTTCTTGCCGCTCGGCACAGAAGGAGCGCAGGAATGTTTCCTACAAAGCCAATTATCAGGCCAGAGGTGATGGCGACGATTGTCTCGCTCACGGTGTTTTTGCTGCGAAATCCAAACGACGGCGTTGCGACGACAGTGTCCAAGCTAGAGCGCTCAGGGCTCAAGCTAGAGCGTTCCAAAGATTCTGTCGCCCGCGTCGCCTAAGCCCGGCAGAATGTAGGCGTTGTCGTTCAGTTGGCGATCAAGCGAGGTCGCAAAAACGCGCACGGTCGGGTCGTGTTCCAGGACGGCATTCACGCCTTCGGGGGCCGCATCAATGACGAGCAGACGCACGTCCTTCACGCCCGCTTCGCGCAGATAATCGATGGCTGCGTTGGCCGAGCCTCCTGTCGCAAGCATAGGATCTACCAGAAGCACGGTGCGATTCTCGATATCGCTTGGAAGCTTGCAGTAGTAGGGCTGGGGCTCCTTCGTCTTTGGGTCGCGAAACATGCCGATATGACCAACGCGCGCGGAAGGCAGAAGCTCCAGAAGGCCGTCGACCATGCCAAGGCCAGCGCGCAGAATCGGGACGATAGCCACTTTTTTGCCCGCAATTTGGGCGGCCTTAGTTTTTTCGAGGGGTGTCTCGACTTCAATTTCTTCGAGAGGGAAGTCGCGCGTTGCCTCGTAGCCTTCGAAGAGGGCCAGCTCTCGGATGAGCTCGCGGAATTGCTTGGTACCCGTGTTGGTGTCGCGCAGAATCGCCATCTTGTGCTGGACAAGCGGGTGCGTGATGAGGGAGAAGCGCGACGCGTCCGCAATCTTTTCCAGGGCGTCGGGGTCGGCCACGCAGTTGCCCATCATCTTTTCCACGCGAACGGCGTGCCTTCCTCCAGCAAACTTCGTCGTGAGAAATTCCTTGACGATTTCAGCGTTTTTCTCGGGCTCTACGAAGCGACCCGAAAGGCAAATGATGTTGGCGTCGTTGTGCTCACGGGCGAGGTGGGCAAAATCGGGGCGCGTTACAGCGGTCGCGCGCACGCCAGGGAACTTGTCGGCTGTCATCGCCATGCCAAGGCCGGTGCCGCAGATGAGAATGCCCAGGTCAACCTCGCCGGCCGAGACGGCATTAGCGACGCGCGCGGCATAATCAGGGTAGTCGACGCGTTCGTCGGTGACAGGTCCGAGGTCTTCGACGGTTGCGCCCAGGCCCTCCGCGGCTTGTATGATGGCGGCTTTTTGGCAAAATCCTGCATGGTCTGATGCAACAGCAACTTTCATTTTGACTCCCTCTTCTTTGGTAGTTAGATCTTGGTAAGGTTTCGGTTAGTTCTTGGTAAGGTTTATTCTATGCCCTGCGCGCGCCGGTTGCCCTCCGCTCTCCTGCTCTTTCCCCTTAGTTTTTCTCGGCAACGAGGAACCTTAAATTGAAGAGCTGGTCGCCCGTTGCAGGCAGCAAGTTATCGGCAGAATCCTCATCGCCTGCGGGCGCATCGTCAGAGTCGGGCACGGGAACGTCAGGTGTCACGGGCGCAAAGTCTCCAGGATCTGGCAGCGCGCTCCCCTTCTCCCAGCCAGCCGCATGACCCAGGCGCCCAATCAGATTCTGAAAATCGTCCATCGAAAGCTGCGAGGGCGCGGCAGTGTTGCTCGCCCGGCATGCCATAAAGCGAAGCGAGTCAGCGATGCCCGAACTCACGTCGTCCTCGGAGCAAAGCGTGGGGTTATCGCACCAAACGCAAATGCCCGTCCCCAGGATGCGCGAGTCGTCGTCAGGCAAAACGGATTCATTTTTCGTGCCTGCGAAAAGCCCGGGGCGCCAAGAATTCCACCAGAGGTTCGTGTTGTCGGAAGTGTCGAAAGACGGCTCGCCATCGGTGCGCAGCACGAAATAGGTATAAGTGCTGTTGATGTTGCTGAAATGCTTGAAACCGTGATTGACGAGCGTTTGTAGGCTGGCCACATCAGAGTTCCACGGAATCGAAGACCAGAAGTCAACCACCAAATCCGGGTCAAGCTCGACTTTCTGCTTGAACGATTTATTCGCACCATAGTAAAGGCCGTCGTTAAAGACGCGCGGACGCAGACCGTTTTCCTTGCAAAACGACGCCATCGTGTTGATGTAGGTCGCAAGCGTATCGGTCCAGTTATACTCCGGCCCCAGTTTTTCATGCGCCCAGGCGTCCAGCACCGGTTGATAGCTTGAGAAAAACGGCTCGCGGTCGAACTCCATGTACTCGTCGGCGCCGATGCTGAAATCGGTCACGCAAGAGTAAGCGCCAAACAGGTTGAAATATTCTTTGTAGAGACTTTTAATATAGGCCACTGCCTCCGCATTTGTAATATCAAGCCCCGCTCCATAGTGCGTCCCTGTAACCGACACCTGCCCGTATTCAGGATGCACTTTCAAAATGGCGTCAACGTGCCCGGGCGAGTCGAACGACGGAATCACGTTGATGCCGTAGTGCTCAGCCTCCGCCAAAATCTCGCGCACCTCGGTCTTCGTCAGGTGCTCGTCCGAGACAATGGCGGCGTCCGTGTCGCATTCAATCCTAAATCCCAAATTTTCCGAGAAGTGTATATCCAGCGTGTTTAGTTTCACGTAGCTCATCTCGCGAATCGTTTGGATGAACCAATCTTTCGAGAAATACTTGCGCCCGCAATCGATAAAGAGGCGCCGCTCTGGAAGCTCGGCCCAGTCGACGATGGCGCTCGCTGGAATCTGGTTGTTGTTCAGAAGATAGAGGTTTTGCAGCACGTTAAACGCGTAAATGACGGCGTTTTCCGTCGCTGCTTGTATGACGATACCGGGGGTATTAGCTGGCACTTCTCCCCTAATCGTGACCGAGAAGGCGTCGTAGGGGTTGGCTTCTTGCGTGATGGATGTGGCAGGCACGAGCGAGATGTAGATATCGTCAAGGCCGCACGCCTCTTCGCTTCCAAAGGCGAGCGTCGCCGAAAGATTGCGAGCCAGAAGCTCGGAGGCGGAAAGTTTTGCGACTTCTTGCAAGCGCGCATTGTCGCTTTGCGCAGCGTCTACCACAATGCGTGTTCTCTCCGAGAAAGACCACGGCGCCACGCCATCAATCAAAGCAGCGCTGTGGACGACGGGATTGGTAAGAAGTTGCGCGGGGATGGAAGAAGTTGATGAGGTTGATGAGGCGAGTGTGGTAGATGCGGAAGTTTGCGCCCGTGACGGAGAAGATGAGGATTCGCTCGCTTGAGCTGCGGTTGCAAGAGGAAAGAAAACGGCCAGTTGAAAACTGAGAACGAGGAGAAAGAGCGCTTTTATTCCCTTCGCACCCTTTTTTCTCAATGCGTCCTTCACGCCTTTCACGCTCTTGGCGCTTCTCACGTTTCTTGTCGCAAAAGTTTTCTTCTGGGCTTTTTGCATATTCTCCCCTAACCTGTGCTTTCACTGCGAACAATTTTCGCACACTTCACGTACACTTCACGTACTGTTCGCATACAAAACGCCGGACCCCTTAGGAGCCCGGCGTTTCCTACGAAGTGTTAAGCGCCATGTTTTCTTGGCACTTTAAAAGCACATCTTAATACATGCCACCACCGGCGCCACCTTGTGCGGCTGCAGCAGAGATGGCCTCTTCGATTGAGGTGTTCTTGGGCTCATCCGAGACAGTCGCTTCGGTGATCAAGATAAGGCTTGCAACGGAAGCAGCATTTTGCAGAGTCGTGCGGCAAACCTTAACAGGGTCCAAAACGCCCATCGAAATCATATTACCGTATTTGCCCGTGGCAGAATCCAGACCTTCGCCGTTTTTCATGCCGCGAATCTTCTCGGCCACAACGGCTCCTTCAAAGCCCGCATTGTCAGCGATGGTTTTCACCGGCGCGGTCAAAGCCTTCTCAATGATGTCGATGCCGACCTTTTCGTCCGCATCGTTCACGGAAAGTTTGGACAACACCGAGCTGGCGTCTAAGAAAGCAACACCGCCGCCTGCGACAATGCCCTCCTCGACAGCGGCGCGCGTGGCTTGAAGGGCGTCCTCGATGCGGTGCTTGATCTCGCGAAGCTCAACTTCTGTGGCGGCTCCCACGCGGATGACGGCAACCCCTCCGGAGAGCTTTGCCAGGCGCTCTTGGAGCTTCTCGCGATCGAAGTCGGAGTCGGTGTGTTCAATCTCGCCGCGAATCTGGTCGATACGCTCTTGGATGGCGCTCTTCTTGCCGGCACCGTCGACAATCGTCGTGTCGTCCTTGGTGATTTTGACCGATTTCGCGCGGCCAAGCATATCAGCGGTTGTGTCGGCGAGCTTAATACCAAGCTCCTCCATGGCGACTTGTCCACCCGTGACAGCAGCGATGTCTTCAAGCATGCGCTTTCTGCGATCTCCGTAGCCTGGAGCCTTAACGGCGCAAACCTGCAGCGTACCGCGGAGTTTGTTAAGAATGAGAGTAGCAAGCGCTTCGCCGTCGACATCTTCTGCAATGATGAGAAGGGAGGCGGCTTGCTTCTGGACTGCCTCAAGGATGGGCAGGATGTCTTGAATGTTGGTGACCTTCTGGTCGGTCATGAGAATGTAGGGATCTTTAAGATCGCACACCATCGTCTCGTTGTCGGTTGCAAAATAGGGGGAAATGTAGCCCTTGTCGAATTGCATACCCTCAACGGTTTCGATGTCGATGCCGAAAGTCTGAGACTCCTCAACGGTGATAACGCCGTCTTTACCCACGTTCTCCATCGCATCTGCAATCTTCTCGCCGATGGTGGGGTCAGCAGCAGAAATCGTGCCTACGCTAGCGATTTGATCTTTCGTGGAAACCTTTTTTGCCGACTTTTTCATCTCCTCGACAACCGCGTTGACAGCCGCGTCGATACCGCGACGAATAGCGAGAGGATTCGCACCAGCGGCCACGTTTCGAAGCCCCTCGTTCACGATTACTTGCGCAAGAAGGGTTGCTGTGGTCGTGCCATCTCCCACCGTGTCGTTTGTTTTGGTGGCGACTTCTTTCACGAGCTGGGCGCCCATGTTCTCAACGGGATCCTTGAGCTCGATGTCTTTAGCGACCGTCACGCCGTCGTTCGTGATGGTGGGCGAGCCGTACGTCTTTTGCAGCGCAACGTAGCGGCCTTTGGGGCCCATCGTCGTGGTCACGGCCTTAGCAAGGGTGTTAACGCCTTTTGCGAGAAGCTCGCGCGCGTCGGTTCCAAATTGAATATCTTTTGCCATGTTTTCTCCTTAGAACTAGTTAGTAGAATTCGTTAGTTAAATAGGGTGGGTATTGAGCGCTCGCGCATTCGAGAATTCCTTCGTTCAATCGTTCGCGAATTCGCTCGCCGTTCACCCCTTTTTTATTCTGGGAATCTCTTAATCCTCGATAATCGCGTAAATGTCATCCGAGCGAAGTAGCAAGTAATCCTCTCCGTCGATTTTGATGTCATTTCCGCCAAACTTGCCGTAAAAAACCTCGTCGCCCACTTTAACGTCGAGAGGAACGCGCGAACCCGAATCATCCAAACGTCCTTCGCCCACAGCGACAACCTTGCCTTTTTGCGGCTTTTCCTGGGCACCAGATGAAATGTAGAGGCCGGTAGCTGTTTTCTCCTCTTTAGGAGCTGGTTTAACCAAAACTCTGTCACCTAATGGTTTCAATTTCATATCCTTCTCCTTTTCTTTTGTTTTTGCTTTTGTTCTTCTTTTATTACTTCTTTTATTACTTCTGTTTTAATTTTTACATCTCGTTTGTTCTTCGTTTATGGACTCTTTATGTACTATTTTCTGTTCTTTATGAGGTCCTTGTAATCTCTTTTAAGCCCTTTATGAGCCCTTTCTTGCGAGCTTCTCAAATCCGCAATAGTTTCGTCATCTTTTAGGCTCAAGTTTTCAATTATTCCCTGTTTTACGGTTCGTTTTGCCAAAATTTCGTTGTTTTGAGCGAAATGCATTATAACAAATTACCCCGAGCAAATCTACAAATCTACTATAAACCAACTTAGATTTTGCACATTTGCATTACGTGCAGGAATTACGCATAAACCCTATCTTTCGCCTTAAAGCCGCTTGCACAAAGAATCGCACTCCTTGAGCCAAAGAGACACGCAAGCGTCACTTGCCATCTCAAAACCGCCGCGCGGGCTGAGCGAAATTTCGGTCACCCGAGGCCCGTCAACCGAGCAATTCCTCTTGAACTGCTGCGAGAAAAATCGCGCAAAGAAAACACGCTCCCATCGCGCAATTGTCTTCGGCGCAACCTTAGGAAACGCTCTTTTTGCAAGTTTAAAAATCTCCTTTGGCGCCTGGCGGTCGCGCAGAAAATGATAGAGAAAAAAGTCGTGAAGCTCGTAGGGTCCAATGAGGTCTTCGGTTTGTTGCTGAATGCGTCCTTTTTTTGGCGGCAGAAGTTCTGGGCTGATGGGTGTCTCGACGATGTCGAGAAGAACGCGCGCCAGAGTCGCATCGCTTTTCTCCGTGACCTTCCCTAGAGCGCCGCTAGTTTCGCGGGCGGTTTTCTCGACAAGGGCACGAACCATCGTCTTGGGCACGCCGCCGTTCACGTTGTACATCGACATGTGATCGCCGTTGAACGTCGCCCAGCCAAGAGCAGCCTCGGACATGTCGCCCGTCCCCACCACGAGCGCGCCTACGTCGTTTGCCACATCCATCAAAATCTGCGTGCGCTCACGAGCCTGGGCATTTTCGAAGGCGCTATTATGGTCGCTCATGCGGTGGCCGATGTCTTTGAAATGCTGGCGAACAGCCGCGGCGATGGAAATTTCTTTGTAGGTCGCACCCAGGGCTTTTGCGAGAAGCTCGGCGTTTGACTTCGTTATTTTCGTCGTGCCAAAACCCGGCATGCTGATGGCGATGAGGTTTTTTGCGGAAAGGTGAAGCTCTTTCAAAACGCGCGCGCTTACAAGCATTGCAAGCGTCGAGTCAAGGCCGCCCGATACCCCGACAACAAGTTTTTTGATGCCCGTTGCCAAGAGGCGCTGCTTCAGGCCTGCGACTTGGATGGCAAACGCCTCGTCGCAGATGGCGTCGGCGCACTCTTTGTCAGCGGTCAGAAATGGCTCGGCCGCGTCAGCGCGCGTTTGTTTGCGGACGCTTAAGAGCTGACAGGCGGCTACTCTCTTAGCAGCTTTACGGGCAGCCTTGCCGGCAGTTTTGTTAGCGGCTTTGTGGGAGGCTTTATGGGGGCCTTCAGCTCTGCCTCCCATAAACCATCCTGTTTCCGAGAAAACCAGCGGGTAACCTTCTTTTTCTCTCAAATAGCAAACGCCGTTAAAAACATGGTCGGTTGTGGATTCGCCCTCGCCTGCTCCGGCCCGCACCACGGCTAAATTCTCGACGGCGATACAGGCTTGCACGCACTTCTCCGGGGTTAAAGGTGCAGCAACGGCAGGGGTAGCCATAGGGTTTGCAATAAGGATGGCGCTTTTGTTGCCCTTGGAAGCAGCTTCCAACAAATCCTTTGCGCTCCCCCGCGTGCCCGGGTAAAAAGCGCCCAAAAAAGGAGCGTTTCCAACTACCACGCGCAATTCTTTAGGAAGGGATTGGAACGCAGAACGTCCGGCTGCGCGACCAAAAGGATTCTTAAGAGCAAAGGCGGGATTAACCGGAACTTTCCTTCCGCCCAGCTCAATCGTTGTTTTCAGCTGCGATCCATCGCTGAACCAGCGCAACTCATGCGCAAGAAGCTGAGCGGAAATCTTAAAATTCCCCTTTTTCTCAAAGACCCCAAAGGCCCCAGACTGAAGTTTTCCATATACCTTAGGCACAATGCCTTTAACCTCGCCTTTAGCTAACACGGCTGCCACGTTATAAAGACGCTCCTCAATCATTAGCGGAAGCCCCACAACCAAAACGGCGTCAAGCGCCTTCGTTTTGGAAGCCAGCTTGAGAAGGGTTTTCTCGGCTGATTGAATGAGAAGGGGCTGCAAAAAAAGGTCGGCACACGTAACGCCCGTGAGAGAGAGCTCGGGAAAAACCACGAGGCGCGCACCTGCTTGGGCAGCCTCTTTGGCGTTGCGGGCGAGCTCCTCGGCGTTGGCGGGAGGGTCAGCTAGATAGACATGGGGCGAGCAGGCGGCCACAGGAATGAGCGGTGAGGGGGCTGAGGTCATAGGGAACTTCCTAACGCGAGGCGGCGGGCAAATAAATGGACAGATTAATGAACAAGTTTATAGGCAAGTTAATGGACAGGTTAATGAATGCGTTCATGGACGCGCTCATGAACGAGTCATAAACGAAAAAGGCACCAGGCAAAATCAGAAGCACAAAGCGAATTTAGTGCTGGGCCTCAGCCTCTTCGTCCTTCTTATCAACGAGCTCTTCCATCTGCTTGTTTGGCGTGTTAACCAGAGGGGTCGCCTGAGCATCGGCGGCGGCTTCAACAACTTCAACTTCTGCCTGCTTGACTTCGCGGTTGCGCATGCGGAAGAAGGACAGAAACGTCAGGATGCACTGCAAAACGACGCAGAACCAAAGCTCGGGGAGGGTCACCATCGTGACGATATACATAACGGAAGAAATCAGGTTCCACCAGCTCTTTCCCTGAAACGTGGCCAGGGCGTTCATGAGATACGCCACGACGAGCGCGATAAACATAGGCGACAGGAAATAAGCGGTCGTCTGAACCACGAAGATGTCGTAACTCATTCCTTCGGCGATAAAATCAAGCAAAAGCCCAATCAAATAAGCGGTCGTGATAATAAAGGCCACTACCGAAAGCACGCGGTCAGAAATCACATTGGGATTCCTAATCGAGGTCGCCTTGATCTCTTTCTTTTCTTTCGCGCTACCGGCCGCGCTTTGAGCTTTCTCTGTATCAGGCATCGTGTCTCCTTCCAAAACTTCAAATAAAAGCCGAACATTACCTCGCGCACAGGCACTCAGAAAGCTCAGCGTTTCGTTCAGCTCTTACCTTATTCCATTTTTATGTCGTTTCTTGCCCGACTTTTGCCACATTTTGGCCGAGCTCCGGAAAAATCATGCATGCCAGAAATGGTAGCCCCAAGGGGAATCGAACCCCTGTTTTCGCCGTGAAAGGGCGATGTCCTAGGCCACTAGACGATGGGGCCAAGTGGCTTTACGCAGTGTAACTGCAGCGCAAAGTATACAAGACCTTCAATTGTCTCGCAACGGAAATTGCCGAGAAGATATTGGCCGAGAAGCGCTTTGGCGAGAAGGACGCGAAAAGGGCAAGGCAAACTGGCTCCGCGCTCGGGCCGGCAAAGCATTAAAATGAATGGAAGCGAAAACCCAGAACCCAAAACAAAACCCCAAACCCCCAACCCCGCCACGCCTATGACCCTCAATCAAAAACAAGCAGCAAAAGAATTCGTCGAGCGCTGGAAAGCAGAGGAAGGCGACGAGATCAAGCAATCCCGCTCCTTCTGGATTGAGCTTGCCAGCAAAGTCCTCGGCATCAACGACCCCACCTACGTCCTCGAGTTCGAGCGCAAGGTGCAGGGGCGCCTCGTCGACGTCTTCTACGAAGACATGGGCATTCTGATAGAGCAGAAATCCCGCGGCGTCGATCTTGACAAGAAATCGGAGCGCTCCAAGCAAGCCGGCGAGGAAACCCCCTACCAGCAGGCCAAATGGTACGCCGACCATCTCCCCAACTCCATTCGCCCGGACTGGATTATTGTCTCCAACTTCGACGAGTTCCGCATCCACAATCTTGACTCGGCCGACCCCAACCACGACCCCGAGCACGACTACGTCTCCTTCACCCTCGACGAGCTCCCCGACCAACTGCATCTCCTCAAGATGTTCACGGACAAGAGTTCTTCTCGGCTGGTAAAAGAAAAAGAGCTGTCGGTAAAAGCGGGCGAGCTTGTGGGGCGGCTGTACCAGGCGCTTGCGGCGCAGTATCAAAACATCAAGACGGACAAGAACGAGCAGCGCAGTCTGAACATTCTCATCGTGCGCTTCGTGTTTTTGCTTTACGCGGAGGACGCCGACATTCTTCAGGAGCACCAGGCGTTTTTGAATTACATGGCTCACGTCGCGCCGGAGGACATGCGCTCGGCCCTCATCCAGCTTTTCGAGGTGCTGGACACGCCGGAAGACCAGCGCGATCCCTACCTTCCCGAGAAACTCTCGGCCTTCCCCTACGTCAACGGCTCGCTTTTCGCCGAGGAGGACATCGTCGTCCCGCAGTTCACGCAAAGCCTCAAAGACGAGTTGCTGAGCAAGGCCTCGGAAGAGTTCAACTGGTCCGGCATCAGCCCCACGATTTTTGGCGCCGTTTTCGAGTCCACGCTGAATCCAGAGACGCGCCGCGAAGGGGGCATGCACTACACCTCTCTCGAGAACATCCACAAGGTGATTGACCCCCTCTTCCTGGACGACCTGAAGGCGGAGCTTGCCAAAATTGAGGGCGAGAAAGTCGTCAAGCAGCGCACGCTGAAGCTTCGGCAGTTCCAAGAGAAGCTGGCCTCCATCAAGGTCCTTGACCCGGCGTGCGGCTCGGGCAATTTCCTGACCGAGAGTTACCTGTCCCTTCGCAAGCTGGAAAACCGCGTGCTGGAGTCGCTCATGGGCGAGCAGATGGGCCTGGCCTTCACCGGCTCCGACGTCGACCCCATCAAGGTCTCCATCGACCAGTTCTATGGTATCGAGATCAACGACTTCGCCGTGGCCGTCGCCAAGACCGCCCTCTGGATTGCCGAGGAGCAGATGATGGACGTCACGCAAGACATCCTGCTGATGCCCCTCCACTTTTTGCCCCTCACGACGAACAACAACATCCACGAAGGCAACGCGCTGAGGATGGATTGGAATGACATTCTTCCTGCCGAGAAGTGCAACTACATAATTGGGAATCCGCCGTTTGTTGGTTACAGCAATCACAGTAGAGAGCAGCAGGCCGACCGCGAACTTCTCTTTGGCAAAAACTGCAAAGTGCTCGATTATGTCGCGGGTTGGTATAAGAGAGCAGCAGACTACATGGGTCGCTTTCCAATTCACGCGGCCTTCGTTTCAACGAATTCCATTACTCAAGGCCAGCAAGTAGAGCCGTTATGGAAACCACTTTTTGAGAGCGGACTGCAAATTGATTTCGCATGGACCACTTTCGTTTGGAATAGCGAGGCTAAAGACCAGGCACATGTACATGTCGTGATTATTGGGTTCTCACGTGCAGGAACGAGGCACAAAAGATTGTTCACTAACGGTGGCGTGAGGAAGGTCACACATATAAACGGCTATCTTGCTCCGGCTGCTGATGTATTCATTGCTCGGAGAGGGAAGCCCATACAGGGCGTAAAACCGCTGGTTTGTGGCTGTAAGCCGACGGACGATGGAAACCTTATTCTTTCACCCGAAGAAAAGGAGGGCCTGATTAAGCAGGAACCCCAAGCGAAGAAATGGATAAGACCATTTTCGATGGGTGCTGAGTTCATCAATGGTAAAGACCGCTACTGCCTATGGCTCGTGGATGCGAATCCTGAAGACTTACATGCAATGCCACACGTAATGCAGCGCGTCGAAAAAGTGCGAGAGATGCGCCTCAAGAGCCACAAGGCTGCCACCAATAAGAAGGCTGCAACGCCGTGGCTGTTTGACGAGGTTCATCCGCCAAAAGGGGAGAGTTATCTGGCCATACCGGTAGTTTCATCGGGACGACGCGCTTATATTCCAATTGATTTTGTTACCAACGGGATGATTCCCGGGGACAAGCTCTTTTTCATGTCCGATGCGGGATTATATGAGTTTGGCATCTTGATGTCGCAATTTCACAACGCATGGATGCGTGTCGTAGCTGGAAGATTGAAAAGCGACTACAGCTACTCGAATACCATCGTCTACAACAATTTCATTTATCCAAATCCTACAAAGAAGGAACAACAAGCTATTGAGAGAGCTGCTCAAGCCGTTTTAGACGCGCGCGAATTATCCCGCGAAAGCAGTTTTGCTGACCTCTACGATCCTGACAAGATGCCGCAAGATCTTCTCGAGGCTCATAAGGCACTGGACAAGGCTGTGGAAGAAGCGTATGACGTAAATTTTGATGGAGATGAAGAGAAGATTGTCTCGCACCTTTTTAAGCTATATGCCGAGGCGACAAAGGATGAGTAAGCCGGAATAAATGGCGGGGAGAAAGAGATTCGAACTCTTGAGACACCGCAAGGCGCCTAACGGTTTTCAAGACCGCCGCATTCAACCGCTCTGCCATCTCCCCGAGAAACGTCGCTCGCACGCTTTGGTGCGAACTCGTGCGCGAAACGCGGTATTGTTATCCTAGCGCATATACTCGGTTGGGCAAAGAAGAAAATGGGAAATGGGTGAGAGAAACGATTCGATAAAAAATCACGCGAGAGAAAATCGCGCGGTAGAAAATCGCTTTCAAGAGCGGGACCAAGAATTCATGCGACTCGCTTTGGCTGAGGCTGAGGCGGCTGCGTCTAAAGGCGAAGTTCCTGTGGGCGCTGTTGTCGTCTGTGACGGTGAGGTTATCGCTTCTGCTCACAACTTGCGAGAAACGAATGCTGACCCTGCGGCCCACGCTGAATTTCTCGCGCTTGAGGAGGCGGCTGAGAAGTTAGAGCGCTGGCGCCTGTCCGACTGCACGGTCTACGTCACGCTTGAGCCATGTGCGATGTGCGCGGGCCTCATGGTGAACGCGCGGATTGCGCGGTGCGTGTTTGGGGCATCTGACCCTAAGGCCGGCGCATGCGGGACACTCTTTTCTCTGCAAGATGATGAGCGCTTGAATCATGCGTTTGAGGTGCGCTCGGGAGTTTTGGAGGATGAGTGCCGCGCGCTTCTGCAGAATTTCTTTAGGGAGCGGCGCAAGGGGCGCTAGGTTTTTGGTGGTGCGCAGTCGCGCGCGAATGAAAAGATGGTAGGGGCGGTGGGACTCGAACCCACAAGAGCAAAGCTCGGCAGATTTTAAGTCTGCTGCGTATGCCAATTCCGCCACGCCCCCGCGTGCTTCAAGAACCTTTTTCGTGCGTGCTTTCGTGCGCCAATCTCACAAGGTTTTCTTGAGAGTTTTTATACTAGCAAAAAAATGGGTCGAAAGGCGCTAAGACGCCGTCTAGCTCTTGTTGTACATAAAAAGGAAGTCGAGGATTTGGACGTAGAAGGGGTCAGGCTCGTCGAGGACCGCTTGCGATATCTCTTTTGGGATACGGCTTTCCTCCGAGGTTGTGTCGGTGTTCTCGTCGCCTGGCAGGCCCTCGACGGTTGCGACGCTTTCGCCCTGCTCGACGTAGCCGTGCTTGCGCGCCTCTTCTACCTGGCCCTCGTCGGTGTTGAGGTAGTCGGCTCGGTCCTGCATCTCGCTGTTGCTTTCGTTGTAGCGCGTCAGCTGCTCCTGGTAAATCTGATTGTCGCGCAGGGCGCCGTACCAGAGGCAAAAGGGCTGGTAGATGAAGTAGGCGAAGGCGCCGATAATAACAAGGATGATGAGGATTTTCTTCCCTCTGGAGACAGACGAGAAGCGGCCCTGCTTTTTAGGCTTGGTGGGTTTGGAGTTTTTGGTGGGCTTGGAGGACTTGGCGGCCTTTGTTGTTTTGGTGGAGTTGGTGGAGTTGGTGGCGGCGCGTTGGTTGCTCGCGTTCGTTGAAGCCTTTTTTGGCTTGGCTGCGCTCTTATTCTTCTTCATCGTCACCTCCCACCATCTCGAGTACCTGTAACGCCTTTGCAAGGACGGCGTTTTCTTCCACCGGATATTCTACGCTATCAGGCGCGTTTGCTGAAGGCTCCGCTGTTTGCGTGCGCGAGGCCCCGCCTGCCACCTTCACGACCACCTTGTGCGTCTTCGGGAAAATGGTTGCGCCTGTGCTCTTGAGTTTCTCGGCAAGAGAAGCGGGAACCTGCAGGCCTTCAAAGGTCAGGCGCCCCTTCGCATAGACGATCTTGTCCACGCCCAGGCGCTCCGAGCGAATGCGCAGGGCCTGGCGCGCGAGCAGGTTCAGGCCCGCCTCCTCCAGGGGCCCGTATTCTTCCTCAAGCTCTTCTCGGAGATTTTCTAACTGGAAGAGCTCTGCGGCTCCCGCGACGCGACGGTAGGCCAGGACGCGCTTATCGATGGCGGGCAGGTACTCTTCCGAGAAGAAATAGTTGGCCGGGATGTTGATGGTGACGTCGGCGGCGGCTACGTCGGGCACTTCGCCCTTGGCCTCCTCGACCGCCTGGCCGAGCATCTGCGTGAAAAGGTCGAAGCCCACGCTGGAGAGGTTGCCGTGCTGCTCGGTGCCCACGAGCGAGCCGGCACCGCGAATCTCCAGGTCGCGCATGGCGATGCGAATACCGCTTCCCAGCTCTTGGTGCTCGTTGATGGCGCTCAGGCGCTCCGTTGCCTCTTCTGTGAGAGGCTCGGTTGCCGGGAACATGAAGTAGGCGTAAGCCTGCTTGTGGCCACGGCCCACGCGCCCTTTCAGCTGGTAGAGCTGCGCGAGACCCAGGCGCTGAGCGTCTTCAATGATCAGCGTATTGGTGTGGGGATTGTCCAGACCGGACTCAATAATGGTGGTGGCGATGAGGACGTCAATCTCTTGGTTTTGAAACTTTAGCATGACGTCTTCAATCTGGCGCGGATTCATTTGCCCGTGCGCCACGGCCACGCGCGCCTCAGGGGCTGCCGCTTGAACGTGGGCCACTGCCTCGTCAATCGTTTTCACGCGGTTGCTCACGTAGTAGACCTGGCCGCCGCGCGCCTTCTCTGCCCTTATAGCGTCTGCCACCGTGTCCTCGTCGTATTCGTGCACGACAACCTTGACGGGAAGGCGCCCTGTGGGAGGCGTCATGATGAGGCTCATGTCGCGCACCCCGCTCATACTCATCTGCATCGTGCGCGGAATAGGCGTGGCAGAAAGCGTCAAAACGTCCACCTGCTCGCGCATGTTTTTCAGCTGCTCTTTGTGGGCGACGCCAAAGCGCTGCTCTTCGTCGACGATGACAAGGCCTAAGTCCTTGGGGTTTACATCGGCCGAGAGAAGCCTATGGGTCCCAATCAAAATGTCGACTTTGCCATCGGCGAAATCTTTGAGCGTCTGGGTTTGCTCGGCTGCGGTGCGGATGCGGCTTAAGACGTCGACCTGCACGTCAAAGGGGGCTAGGCGCTTGTTGAACGTCTCGAAATGTTGTTGGGCCAAAATCGTTGTGGGCGCCAACAGCATAACTTGCCGCTTGTCCTCCACCGCCTTGAACGCGGCGCGCAGAGCCACCTCCGTTTTGCCAAAGCCCACGTCGCCGGAGAGGAGGCGGTCCATCGGCTTTTCAGATTCCATGTCCGCCTTGATGTCGACGAGCGCGCGAGCTTGGTCGGCCGTGAGATTGTAGGGGAAAGCCGCCTCCATCTCCTTGAGCTCGGGTGTATCGGGGCTGAAGGCGTTGCCGGTCACCGCGGCGCGGCGCGTGTAAAGGTCGACAAGGTCAAACGCGAGCTTTTTGGCGTTCTTGCGCGCGCGCCCTTTCGCCCGCGTCCAGTCGGCGGTTCCCAGGCGCGTCAGACGCGGGTTTTGCCCGTCCGGGCCCACGTAGCGCGTAAGGTAGTCGACGCGCTCCAGCGGCACATAAAGCTTCTGGTTGTCGGCGTAAATCAGCAGGAAGTAGTCGCGCTCAAAGCCCTCCAAGTCGCGCCGGACAACCGAGTCGAACTTGGCAATACCGTGGTTGGCGTGCACGACGTAGTCGCCCGGCTTGAACGGAAACGTCAGGTTCGTGATGTCGATGCGCGCCTTCGCGTTTCGCTTGACGTGCCTCTGCGTCAAGTCTCCTACCGAGAAAATCGCAAGCTTCACGGAAGGTATGATCGCTCCCGCCGGTATAGAGTCCGAGAAAAACGTAACAAGCCCGCGGGCGGGGGCGCCCCTTGTGTGACCCGCGCCCTCCTCGAAAGGAATGTGCTCGTCCAGCAAGGTTTGCTCGAAATGGTCGAGGGTGCCTTTGTCGGGGAAGGCGAAGGCGATGCGGAAGTGCTCGTTGATGAACTGGCGAAGGCGGCCCAGGAGGCGCTCGTTCGAGCCGGCGATTTGAGGCGCGCGGGTGATGAGCTCGGCGTCCAGGTGGGCGGTGGAGCGAATCAATGCCGAGAAATCCCAGCGCTGGAAGCCCTCAAAATTCATCTCTTTGAGCGGGGTGTAGAGCGCGCGAAGGTCCTTCTCTGTGACGTTGGCGGCTTGCGCGGCGGCGTCGATTTCTTCTGTGGCTCGGACACAATCGTCGAAAAGCGCGCGGGGCTCATTGAGCACGATGAGCGTGTGCGGATCGAGGTGATCGAGCGGCGAGGCCGTCTTGCGGTAGAGAGCGCCCAGGTAGCGGGTGGTGCGCGCGTTAGGGATGCCGGCCTCAATTGCCTCTAGGTCGGCGGCGATTTCTGTGTCGTCTTTGGCGGCTTCCCAGAGCTTCTTCTTTGCGCGCGCGACCGTCTCGTCGGTGAGGGCAAACTCTGCCGCGGGCAGGATGTCGACGGATTCTAGGTCTGTAATGGTCTGGAAGGTCCCGGGGACCATTGAACGGACGCGGTCAATCTCGTCGCCAAAGAACTCGAAGCGGACGGGGTGGGTGGCCTGCGCGGGAAAGACGTCGATGGTGTCGCCATGGATACGGAACTCGCCGGGGGCTGCAACCTCGCCGGCGTTGACGTAGCCAAGCTGCAAGAGCTCGTTGCCGGCTTCTTCAAACGGGATCTCTTGGCTTTTGCGCCAGGTGAGGGAGTTGTAGTACGAAGCTGCATCATTTCCCGCCTTCGCAGCTAAGGCCGGCGGCACGCGGCGCAAAAGTGAGCGCGCCGAGCACACGACCACCGAAGCGTTGCCGGCTGCCAGCTGCGCGATGGCCTGCGTCCTCTGCCCAATCTCTGCGAGCGAATTTTGCTTCTTCTCTTTGGGAACCGAGGTCGCAAAGGGGCTGTCGGAGCGCTCGGGGTAATGAAAGACGCGCCCGGCGCCAAGCCAGGCAGTGAGCGTTGCGGTGGCGTGTACGGCCGCCTCCTCGCCCGAGACCACGTAGAGGATGGGTCGCTCGTGCACGGCGGCAAAAGCTGCCACCATCAACGCGCGCGCCGATTGCGCAACGCCGAGCGACGCGTCTTGGCCGCCCTCTAATCTTTCAAGGATGGCCTCCATTCCCTTGTCCGAGAAAAGAATCGGCGCAAGGGAGTCGATGAAGCGGGGCGCGCCGGAAGCCGCCCGGAACTTCTCGGCGGGTCGGGGGTTCTCAGCAGCCCGGGGCTTCTCGGCAGCAGGCGCGGGCTGCGCAGCTTGACCGTGTTTGTCAGAAGCCTGACGGGACTTCTCGGCAGCCCGGGGCTTCTCGGAAGATTGATCGAAAGAAGGCGCCATCAGCGTTTTTTCTCATCAGTTCGCTGCGACGTTACTAGTAAATAGATGCAACCCAAAATAGCGGCCACGACCGAGCAGACCAGGATGGCGCACTTGGCGGCGAGGATCTCCTCGGAGTCGGTGAAGGCGAGGTTGCCGATCAGGATGGACATCGTGAATCCCAGGCCACCCATGATGCCGACGCCGATGATTTGGTGCCAGTTGACGCCTTTGGGCAGCCGCGCAAACCCGATTTTCACGAGCAGCAGCGTCACCAAAATAATACCCAGCGGCTTTCCCAGAAGCGCGCCGAAGAACGTGCCGCCGGCGATGGGGCTGGTCAGAATGTGCATGGGGTCGACGTCAACGAAGCGCACTTGCGCGTTCACGAAAGCAAAGAGCGGTAGGATCCCAAAATTCACAAACGTCGAGATAGAGTGTTCAACGCGTTGCAGGGGCGGGGTCACGTGGCGCATGATTTTCTCGACACCGGAGGCGATTTCGGTGAAGTTGTGCTGGCCTAAAACGCTCATTTCCTCGTCATAGTTGGTGGAGAGCTCGGCCGACTTTTTCTTGAGCCAGGGCTGCAGCGCCGAGAGACGAATGTCGGAGTTGTCGGGCAAAAAGAGCGCAACGATAACGCCGGCGAGCGTCGCGTGAATGCCGGAGTTGAACATGCAAAACCAGAGGACAGCGCCGACAATGAGGTAGTAGCGGGCGTAGTAGACGCGGGCTCGGTTCAGCATGAAAAGCGCGACGACGCAGACGGCCGAGGCGGCCAAAAACGGGACGGAGGGGGTGGTGCCGTAGAAGAGCGCGATGACGACGATGGCCAAGATGTCGTCGGCTATCGCCAGGGTCGAGAAGAACACCTTCGTTGCCGGCGCGACGCGATTTCCCAAAAGCGACATGACGCCGAGGGCAAAGGCGATGTCTGTTGCCATGGGGACGGCCCAGCCGGAAAGGCTAGGCTTTCCAAAGTTGAACGCGACGTAGATGGCGGCCGGCACGACCACGCCTCCCACAGCAGCAAGCATGGGAAGGGCGGCTTGGCGCGGTTTTCGCAGCTCGCCTACGCTAATTTCGTATTTGAGCTCGATGCCCACGAGCAAAAAGAAAATCGCCATCAGAAAGTCGTTTACGAAATACTCAATTGAAATGTGCCCGCCAAAAAATCCGATGTCCAGCTGGATGGGCTCGACCATGATTTTGTGCACGACGAAGTAGGCATCGGTGTTGGCGACGATGAGGGCAATGAGCGCTGCCATCACCATTGCGGCCGCGGCTAACGTCCCATTCGAAAAAATCTTCTGACGCTTGATGCGACTTGCGCGGCGTTTGACTACTTTAGGCTCGGCAATAATCGCGGCGGCTTGTGAGGAAGTTTTTTTCTTGCTTTTTGGCATGAATGTCACGAATCTGCCTCCATTTTTCTTGGGTTTTTGCGCCTTTGGAGCTTTATTCTATCCGTAGGTTTTTGCGCTTTTGGAGCTTTATTCTACCCGTAAAAAGAGAGAGGAAGGTTTAAGATGGGTATAGAAAGAAGAATGCGTCCGAAAATCGGACAAAACGGAAAAGATACGCTATGAATAAAGAAAAAATCGCCATTATCACTGACTCCGGGACGAACGTTCCTCCTGCCTTTGCAAAAAAATACGATATCCGCATTCTTCCCTTACAAATTTCTTACCAGAAAAAATCGTACCAATCCGGCGTTGATATCACTTCTGACGAAGTAATAGAGCGCCTAAAAACCGAGATTCCAACGACTTCCCTACCCTCTCCCTCTTCCATCAAAAATGTTCTTTCCCAATGTAAGCGCGACGGGTATGAGAAAGGCATTATCGTCACGATTAGCTCGGGACTCTCGGCGACGTTCCAAACCTGCGAGCTTGTGGCCAACCAGATAGAAGACTTTCCTTGTGCCGTCATCGATACGAAAAGTATTGGCGTTGCCGCGGGCATGACCGTGATGGATGCGGCGTTGATGGCGGAGGCCGGTAACACGGCGTTTGAAGAAATGCCGACACGCCTTGAAGCGCTAGCAGAAGATACGTTAGTGCTCTTCACTGTGAAGGCTCTTGACCTTCTGCGCAAGGGCGGTCGCATCACCGAGGCGCAATATCGCCTGGGTTCGATTTTGAACATTAAGCCTATTTTTAAGTGCAATCCAAATGGCGTATATGAAACGGTAAAGAAGGTGCGCGGCTGGGACAAAACCATCTCGACCATGCAGCACCTCGTTGCCGAGAAAGCCAAGGATTTTGCGGAGGTCGTCATTGCATATTGCGCTGCCGAGAAAACCGCCCCCATGAAAGAGTGGGAAAAGGAACTCAAAAAACTCATTCCTAATTGCAGGGGATTTATCTTGAGTGGTGTAACGCCCGATCTTCTTGTGCACACCGGTCCGTCCCTCATTGGCTTTAGCGTGCAACCTTTAACGCCAGAGATGCAGCTTTACTTAGAAGAGCATAACGGCATCGTCAACGCGTTTTAACACGCTGAGTTGCTTTCATTAAGCCCTGAAATCTTTTCTTTCTTCAAAGTCTATTTTCAAAGTCAATTTTTCTAAATTTACCTGCTTCAATCGCTGAAAGAGACATTGGATGAAACGTATCTAAAGCACCAATTTAAAAAATACCAATGGAATGTGTACAAAATATGGAGGAAAAGATGTAAGAGCGCACGCTAACAGAGACTTCTCTTTTGGCGAAAAGATCTATTTTTCCTTTGTTGCGCCAGTTGTGACGAATGCGTGACAGAGGGCTAAATACGTTTATATCGATACTCTGTTGCAACACCCAAAATCAAGGAAAAAGAGGCCCAAATCATCTCATTTGAGCCTCTGGACAGAAGAAATTTATTGCATCAGCCTCGACGAAGGGGCAAAATATTTCCTTGTTGCATTAGTTGTGAGAATCAAGCACAGAAAAATGTAATGCCAAATGCAAATCTTCTTAATGAAACAGTGCTTCCAAGAGCCGGGGATGTCCCTCGTATTTTCTTTTTTGAGGTATTCTGATGCAAGAGATTGGTATTTTTGCTGATGACCCAAGGAAATGCGCGGCAAAATACTTTTCATAAATTTAAGCAAAACGGCAACGCGTCCTAACGGGCGCCGCCACCCCCGCCGCCGCAGCCGCCTCCGCCACCACCAGAGAATCCTCCACCTCCACCCAACGCATTTCCACCACCCGAGTTCGAAAACGCGGTCGACATTGAGCTCGACAACGCATGCGCAAAGCTCGTTCCAACAACACTGGTAAAGCCTCCCCCAACCGAGCCGCCCAGCGAATGATGCGGCGCAAAGACCGTAGGAATGTAGGTTGTCTCGGATTCAAAAAGCTCAGGCAGCGTCAGACGCAACTCCTTCACAACCTTCTCCGAGATTCCAAACAGGTACGCGTAGACGAGGAACTCGCCCCAGACCTTGGCGTCGGTGGGGATGCTTTCCTTCAGATTCGTGAAGTCGAGAAGCCATCGGCGCAGTCCCAAGGCCTTGTTGTAGACGATGTCACCCTCGGGCGTTCTGGGGTCCTGGAAGCGCAGGATGAGGATGGCCGAGAGCTCAAGCGCGATTCCGACGATTGCAGCACAGACCATGACAACCAACGACTGAGAAAAGATTGGCGACAGGCTAACGGCGGTAAAAATAAGGACTCCCAAAATGACGCAACAAACGGAGCGGACCTCGTGGGAAGGCGCAAATTTGCTCTTCCAATTTTTGGCCTTAATGTACTCTTTCATCTTGCTTTTCCAAAGGAGCAATCCTTCCGAGAATTCCTTTGGATGGACCTCGGCATAACCTGAAATATCGGCAAATTCAATCGATTTATCGCCGAGACCGCAAACCTCGAACAAAAGATTCAGCGTCGCGTTGTCTGCGGGGGTTGCGTTTTTCTCGGCTGCTCGATTGCGGGTCAGGGTATAGACGCCGTCCTTCTCGGAAATGGTGATAATTTTGCGCTCTGCCATGTCGAGGATGTTCGCCACGATGTCTGAGGAGTCGAACCGCTGGCGGCGAAGGAGGTAGCCAATCTCGGCGGGGCAGGCGTTTTTGTCGGGAATGTCTCTGAAATAATCGACGTAGTAGCGGCGCTTTTTCGCGTGGAAGTAGACCAGGACCAGAATGGTCACCAAAACAATTGCGAGGAGCAACAGAGCCGAAATCCAAATCGCCTGTATTTCATAGGTGGCCAGGGACTTTACGGGGATCTCCGCGTAATACTTTTCCTGAGACAGAATCAGGGAGAGCCCATCGTAGTTGCGGACATTCGTGAGCTCTTGGCTTGTGTTGTCGGCCCAGGCTCTGGGATAAATGACGCGGGCCTCCGCAAAGCCCTTGGGGGCGATGTAGTCGTTGTGAAAAACAATGGTTCCGTCTGTGTCGTTAATCTCGACCGTTCCCTCCGAGCCGTGCCCCCAAGCACGCAGGTCTTCGCCTTTAGCGTAGGGGGCGTATCCCGTGGACGTATCGGCTTTTGGCGCGACGTGGAGGGTGCACGTTACATTGGTGAGATCAACCTCCCAATCTGCGGCGTACTTCCAATATATTTGGTTGACGTCGTTGAAGTGCGTGATGGTGTTGGGAATCTCATACTTAAACGAGATGGTGGCGCTTGAGGGTTCGTCATTAAAGAAAAACCATAAATTTCCTTCGTATGGATCGTAGGACCAAGCTTCATAAGCGGGATTCTTGTCTTCAAAGGAGCTCTGCCAGGACGTTGATGACAAGGAGCGTCCATTAATGGAGACGGAGTTGATGCTTTTTTCTTCCAAGCGGCTGTTATATATTCCGTTCGTCGAGAGATTTTTTCCGATGCCAACATAGACGGCCTCATAACTGCCCCATCCATGGAAATTAAACGTTTGCTGCTGCGAAATCTCCAGGTTGTTGGGGTTTGTCTCTGAGACGCACGCGTCAATATTCACATCAGAAACGTCGTACCACTTCGTGAAGAGGTGAGGCGCAAACTGAAAGAGGAGAAAGAACACAAGAAGAACAGCAAACCCAATAACTGTTCCTAGTTGCTTGGGTCTTGTAATTTGGACGGGGGATTTAAAACGCTCAAACACGATTTTCTCGGCAGTCTATTGTTTTTGGATACTGTTTTTCGCGAACGATTCTTCTTGAAACTTTTCTTGAAATGCTTTTTCTTGGCGCGTGATTCAATGTTGCTCGATGTTAGTCAATGTTACTCAAAGTTGCCCAAACGTTAGCCAACGTTATTCGAACTTGACGTCCGGCACTTCCGAGGCACCCTCGGTAGGTTGGAAGCTCTCGCGCTGGGCGAACTTCGACTTAAAAAGCATGCCCGGGAACGTCTGGATGGCGGTGTTGTAGCGCATGACGGTGTCGTTGTATGACTGGCGCATGTAGCTTATTTTGTCCTCGGTCTCTGCCATCTGCGCTTGCAATTCCGAGAAGTTCGTTGAGGCCTTAAGATCTGGATACGATTCTGCCACCGCAAAAAGGGTCTTCAGGGCGCTTGTCAGCTCGCCGTCTGCTGCAGCGGCTTGCTCTGGGGTTTGAGCGTTGACGACACTAGTGCGAGCTTTCGTCACGGCGTCTAGCGTATTGCGTTCATGGTGCATGTAGCCCTTGACCGTCTCGACCAGGTTGGGGATAAGGTCGCAGCGGCGCTGCAGCTGCACGTTGATTTGCGCCCACGCGTTGTCAACGCGATTGCGAAGCGTGACCAAATTGTTGTAGAGCAGAACTGCGGCGATAGCGAGAACCGCGATAATGACCAAAACAATAATAAGAGCAACCATGAGAAACCTTTCTGGACCGTTCAAGCCCTAGGGAACTTTTCGGGACCTTTTGATTTGTGTGGGAGAAGACACCACCCCTCCCCTTTTTCCTGGCTAAATTATACAAATTGTCCGGAGGCCCATCCCAAGAAATTTTAGTAAAAAAATGGAGCCATTCATATGGCTCCATTTTTTTCAAGGGTTATAGGACAAAAAGTGTGTCTAGGGTTAATAGATTTCATCGGGATATCTA
>CANEFS010000013.1 GCA_947426865.1 uncultured Coriobacteriaceae bacterium
CGTCATTTGCTAGAATGCAAAATTGGTTCTTACACCACTTTTTAGGACGCGACCGGGACAAGCTTTTCGAGTTAGGATATAGAGAAAAGAGTTGAACGGAAGTATGTGATGCAACAAATTTTAAGCGTTATCTCGACCGTGTTTTGGGGCCTCGTTGTCCTCTCGGTCCTTGTTTATATTCATGAAGGCGGCCATTTTATCGCTGCTCGCATTCTGGGCCTTCGCGTGAAGGAATTTTTTATTGGCATGCCGTGCCGGATGCGCGCCGCGTTTACCTCAAAGCGCACCGGGACCACGTATGGTGTGACGCCTATTTTGCTTGGCGGCTATACGCTTGTTTGCGGCATGGACGGCGAGTCACCGGATTGCTTAGGAGCGGTTCTTTTCTTTGTTTACAAAAAGGGAAAGGTCACCGTTTCTGAAATTTCTCAGCAGTTGCACCTTCCCGAGGGCCAGGTTGAGCAAGCTCTATTTACGCTCCTTGATTGGGGCTCAATTGAAGAGGTGAAGGTCCCTAAAAAGAAACCTCAAGTAGCACCCGATGCGCTTGATGCAACTGATCAGAACGAGGACACTT
This sequence comes from uncultured Coriobacteriaceae bacterium, assembly GCA_947426865.1. Lineage (GTDB taxonomy): Bacteria > Actinomycetota > Coriobacteriia > Coriobacteriales > Atopobiaceae > MGBC105563. Next base: position 578 of record CANEFS010000013.1, read on the forward strand.
CCTCAGAAGAGGAGGCGGGGGTTTTTCAGACCGTAGCTCGCGACGCTCAGATGCGCTCACCTTTTGATAAAGGACACGATTTTTCCGAGAAAGGCTCTACGAAAGCTGGAGAGCCCCATCCTTTCTCGGGGAGCGCTGAGGCGTTTGTTGAGTTGGAGCGCTCTCGTACCTTCCAGAAATTGGGCTTCTGGGGCCGCGCTTTTGTACTTATTAACGGCATAGTTATCAATATTGCTGCCGGTTTTTTGATGGTTGTTTTGGTCCTCTCATGCCTAGGGGTGCAAGGTGTGGTTGATAAGCCGGTCATCGGCGAGGTTGCCGACGGAAGTGTTGCCGCAGAACTTGGGTTGAAAGAAGGAGATACCATCACTTCTGTATCAGGTGAGCCGGTCACCACCTGGACAGAGATGGCACAAGCTTTGTCGGAAAACTCCAAAACCCTTGAGCCCTTCTCAATAACGTATGAGCAGGACGGAGTTGAACAATCTGCGGAGATTGTGCCTAAAGAGGAAGGACAAAAATTAGGAATTTCGGCAAGCGTTAAGACACAGAGACTCAGCTTGCCTGATGCCTTTACTTACGCCTTTACCTATATTGGAATGACGGCTTCCTACATCGCCCAACTGCTTAATCCCGCCCATTTCCAGGAAGTTATTTCACAATCGAGCTCGGTTATTGGCATTTCTGTTATGGCAAATGAGGCTGCCAATCAGGGGATTGCTTCGTTTTTGCTCTTGGCGGCGGCAGTTTCTCTATCGCTTGGCTTCATGAATTTGCTTCCGATTCCGCCTTTAGACGGAGGAAAGATTGTCATCGAGGCCATCTCAGCCATTATCAAAAGACCGGTTCCTGTTAAAGTTCAGACCATCATCTCTTACGTAGGCATTATCCTCTTTATTTTCCTGTTCATTGTTTTATTGCGGCAAGATATTGTTCGCTTTATTTTAGGAGGCAATTAGTGGAGTTGCGTGGGTCCCATAAGGGCGCCCAGAACGCTGGGCATAGTCCTCGTCACAAAACGCATCAGGTTTTTGTGGGAGATGTTCCCGTTGGTGGGGGGGCGCCAATTCCTGTTCAATCTATGACGTGTACAAAGACTGATGATGCAGACGCAACCCTGTCGCAAATAAAAGCATTAGCAGACGCGGGGGCTGCCATTGTTCGCGTAGCGGTCCTAGATAAGGGTTGTTTGGATTCCTTTGAGAGCATCTGCGAAGCCTCTCCTGTACCTCTCGTAGCCGATATTCACTTTGACTACCGTTTAGCTATTGAAGCTGCCAAGCGGGGCGCTTCTGCCCTTCGCATCAATCCAGGAAATATTGGCGAGATGCAAAAGGTGGACGCGGTGATAGAGGCTGCCAAGAACGCCTCCCTTCCCATCAGGATTGGCGTCAATGAAGGATCTTTGGCTAAAGAAATTGAGGAGGATACCTCTCTTGATGCCGACGAGAAGCTCGTGGGCTCGGCGGTCGCTTTCGTCGAGCATTTTCGCACCCGCGACTTTTTTGACATTGTTGTCTCGGCGAAAACGCATGACGTTATGCGCACCATATCGGTAAATCGCGCCCTTTCTGAGGTCCTCCCAAATATTCCCTTGCACTTGGGCGTTACCGAGGCTGGCTCTGCGTTTTCAGGGACGATTAAGAATGTTTCTGCCCTCTCGGCGCTTCTTGCGGAGGGCATAGGAGACACGATTCGCGTTTCTTTGACGGCAGATCCTGTGGAAGAGGTGCGCGTTGGAAAAGAGCTTTTGAAAGTCTTAGGGTTGGGGGAATCAGGGCCTGAAATTGTCTCTTGCCCCACGTGCGGGCGTACAAAAATCAATCTTGAGAAATACGTCGCCCAAATTGAAGAAGCGCTTAAAGATTGCAAGAAGAACATCACCGTGGCTGTTATGGGGTGCGTGGTCAATGGGCCGGGGGAGGCCAGGCATGCAGACATTGGAATTGCTGGAGGAGACGGCTCGGCCATTCTTTTTGAGCGCGGCGAAATTGTCAAGAAGATTCCTGAAGACCAGATTGTCCCTGAGCTTCTCGCAGCTATTGAGAGAGATTTCTAAGCATCAATCTCTGCTATGCCTTTAGTGTTCATGGCTCTTCGCAAGTCCACCATTATGCTAAGAATTTCCAACGCAATGGAAATTCTTGGTCAAAAATGGTAAGATTTCCACTGAAATAGAAATTTTCATCTCTTTAAGAAGGCGTTGTGGAGGCCGCTATGAGTCCAGAAATTTTGATAAAACGCCCTCATTACGAAGAGCTTCTTTTGAAAAATGTGGGCACTTCAAAAGTTAAAGTTTTGACCGGCATTCGCCGTTGCGGAAAATCGTCTCTTTTAAAAATGCTCGTTTCGCAAATGGTGGAGAAGGGTTTTCCGCAAGAAAATATCTTCTATCGACGCTTTGACAAGTTTGGGATGCCTGTCAATCCAGATGCAGATTGGCTTTTGGGTCAGTTAAAAGAGGCGATGGCAAAAGCGAAAGTCGGTTACGATTTCCGGGTTTTTCTCGATGAGATTCAAGAGGTAGCGCAATGGGAAAAGGTTGTTCGCCAGCTTCATTCTCGCGAGAACACCGATGTTTTTATAACGGGTTCGAATGCCTACATTCTCTCATCGGACCTTTCGACCTTTTTGAGTGGTCGCTATAAAAAAATCGAAATCTACCCGCTGTCATTTAAAGAATACGTTGAATTTTCTCGTGAGTTGATCTATAAGAATCTCGAGATAGATTCTCTGTTTCAAGACTATCTTAAATTCGGCGGTATGCCTGAGCTTTTTGAGTTCAATAAAAGCGATGAGGCCGTAAGGGAGGTGCTGGAAGACACTTTTGACTCCATCATTATGAACGACGTGACGCGGCGTGCGCGCATTGCAGATGTTGATTTGCTGATGAAGCTCGTGCGTTATGTTTTCTCGACTTCCGGTTCTTTGTTCTCAACGAAAAAAATTGTGGACGCGCTTGTAAGCTCGGGGCGGAAGGTTAAGTCTGAAACGGTTGATAGCTACCTTAAAACGCTTATTGCTGCCTTTGCCCTTTGCGAATGCGAACAGAGGGGCTTATCCGGTAAGAAGATTTTGCGGCCGTTTCGCAAGTTTTATCCTGCTGATATCGGTTTTAGAAATCTTGTGACGCGCTTTACGGGCCAGCACTTGGGCTTTCAGCTAGACAACGTTGTTTACATGGAGCTCAAGAGAAGAGGCTGCGATGTTTATGTAGGCTCTTTAGGAGATTCAGAAATTGATTTTGTGGCCCTCAAAAATGAAGAGACGACATATTTTCAAGTCACGACCTCTTTGCTGGAAGAGTCGGTATTTACTCGAGAAATTGAGCCTCTGCGCAAAGTTAACGATAATTTCGAAAAAACGATTTTAACGTTGGATGGTTGGGGCTCGGGTGTAACTGAAGACGGAATAACTATAATGAAGATTCAAGACTGGCTTTTAAACAAAAGCTAGAGCTGAAACATTGACGGAGTTTATATGGAAAACCACTTTAATCACGATGCTAACTTTACGCGAATGAGCTCGCTCTATGCGCCGACCCTTAAAGAAGATCCGGGCGATGCCGACCTTGCGAGCCACCGTCTGCTTCTGCGTGCTGGTTTCATTAGGAAAACAGCCGCCGGTCTCTATTCCTATTTGCCTTTAGGCTGGCGCTCCCTTTTAAAAATCGAGAAAATCGTGCGCGAGGAAATGAACGCTTCGGGCGCACAAGAAATGCTCATGCCAATCCTCGGACCGGCTGAGCTCTGGGAGGAGTCCGGGCGCCTTTCCAGCTACGGATCCGAGCTGATGCGCATCTCCGACCGCCACGACCGCGACTTCGTTTTAGGCCCTACGCACGAAGAGATAATTACGGATTTGGTACGCAATGAGCTGCGCTCCTACAAGGCGCTCCCCATTAATCTCTATCAAATATCCGACAAGTTCCGAGACGAGCTTCGCCCCCGCTTTGGCCTTATGCGCGGCCGCGAGTTTATTATGAAAGACGCCTACTCCTTCGACGTTGATGTCGAGGGTATGCAGGCCTCCTTCGAAGTGATGTTCAATGTGTATGCCGCCATCAATAGGCGCGCAGGCCTGAATGCGCTGCCGGTCGCCGCCGACTCGGGCCAAATTGGAGGCGCCAATTCCATCGAATTCATGGCGCTTGCAGAAACGGGGGAAGCAGACATAATTTATTGTCCTTCCTGCGGCTATGCGGCAGACATTGAGGCTGCCACCGTCATGATTGAGGTAGGCCCTGGCCCCAAAACTCAAAACGATGGGATGGAGGAGCTCGCAACGCCGGGCGTCAAAAGCATCAAAGACCTCGCGAAGTTTGTCGATGGGGAAGAGAGGGATTGCCGAAAAGCCATTGCACTTATTCAAGAAGTTTCTGAATCTTCCGAGAAACCCTCAAGCGACACTTCAGATAAAACGACTCCCGTTACAAACGAAAAACCCGTTGTCGTTATCCTTCCTGGTGACCATGAGCTTAACGACATAAAAGCGCAAAACGCTTTTGGAAGCTATCACTTAATGGATGATAAAGAACTGAAAAACTACGGGCTTATCCAAGGGTTTATCGGCCCTGTGGGTCTTCCTGGAGGCGTAGAGCTTGTTGCTGATATCTCGCTAAAAGATTCTTTTAACTGGCTTATAGGGGCAAACAAGCCCGACACGCACTACTTTGGCGCGCAACCCGGACGCGATTTTGAGGTCTCCGCCTGGGTTGATTTGGCTGAGGCAAAACCGGGAGATATTTGTCCTGATTGCGGAAAGCCCCTTGCAGAAGAGAGAGGCGTTGAGGTCGGCCAGATTTTCCAGTTGGGCGATAAATACTCAAAAGCTTTGAACGCCTGTTTCCTCGACAAAGATGGCAAAGAAAAACCGTTTCAGATGGGCTGCTACGGCATAGGTATAACAAGAACGCTCGCTGCCATCGTCGAGCAACACCATGACGACGCGGGGATTTGCTGGCCTATCAGCGTAACACCGTTTGAGGTCCATGTTCTCGCTCTTGACCCCAAACAAGACGAGGTTATAGAAACCTCTTCTTCGATTGCCCGTGAGCTGGGAGAGCAGGGGATAGAGGTACTTCTCGATGATAGAGATGAGCGCCCGGGCGTTAAGTTCAACGAGGCCGACCTTATGGGCGTTCCCGTGCAAGTGGTTGTGGGAAAACGCGGGCTGAAGCGCGGCATTGTTGAGATTAAACAACGTGAAACGCAAGAAAAACAAGAGATTTCAGTTGAGGATTCAACAAAATTTATTCTCGACCTTGTCGAGGAGCTGAAAAACAGGTAAGATTGCTCTTGCCTTCAAACGTTTGTTTGAATTAATGGGGATATAGCTCAGCTGGGAGAGCGCATGGCTGGCAGCCATGAGGTCAGGGGTTCGATCCCCCTTATCTCCACCAAAAATTACAGGCAGCTTAGGCTGCCTTTCTTTTTGGGCCTGTAGCATAACGGTCAATGCAGAGGACTCATAATCCTTTGACTGCAGGTTCGAATCCTGCCGGGCCCACCACCTTTTTCACAAAAAAAGACCCGCTTTGCGCGGGTCTCTTTTCAAACTTCAGATGCGTTTGCGTATTATGAAGCAAGAGGATACTGCTCGTATTCTTTCTCGAGAGTTTTAATATCCTCCTGGCTTGCGCTCTTAGGCATCGTCTCGAGAAGGCTCTTGAGAGGAGCACGACGCTCGAGGGCTTCGTCGAAGTCTTTCGTACCAACCCAAACTTCTTTCATCCAAGGATTGATGTGCTGCTTCTTAGCGCGGACAAGAATCCAGATGATGGCCATGATGTTGATGATGAGAGCGAGGGAAGAAACGATTATGTTTGCAACGGGGTTCATCGTTGCTTCGGCATGGAAGAGACCCTCGTTGATAAGAAGGGGGAAGGTCTGAGCAAACATACACCACATAGCAAGGGTGAAAGCTCGGTTTTGAATCCATCCACCCTTGTTCCAGCAAAGTCCTGCGATAGTAGGTGCAACAAGAAGGGCAACGCCGCAGTACCAAGAGTGGGTAGGCAGGCAGTTGTAGGTGTAGCAGAAGTTCCAGATATCGTAGGCGATGATGTAGACCCACGTCATGTCAGGCCAAAGCATATCTTGGCGCTTCTTAGAAATGTAGATGCCAAAAATACCGGTCATGCAGAAGATGTTAATGATACCTGCAAGCCCGTTAAAAACGTTCCACCAACCACCGATGAGGTTGACGCCTTCAGAGCTGTACCACCAGCCACCACCAAAGAGGGCAGCGTCTCCTTCTGCAAACCCATGAAAAGCGGATTCAAAATCGGAAACAACGGCAATCAAAATATTGATAGCAACAATGACAAAGGGGAAGCACTTAAACCATTGAGCGCGTCCAATTTTGCCCCAAGAGTACTTGATAGCCATAAAGCCCAAACACCCCGCAAGAGCAGCGTAGACCTTTGCATAATGGAACCAGCTGTTCATCTCTGTAACGGTGGCGTTTTGTGTAGCCCAGTCGAGTCCTTGGGAAGCACCAATAGCTAAAACCACACAATAAACGGTCATAGCTGCGGAAAACCCAACGAACATAATGAGACCGCCGGCCTTTGTACGACGCGCAAATTCATTCAGAAGAATGAGGGCAATAAGCACGACCGCAAGCCCAATCCATTGATAGAGGGCATGTTCGCCGTAGACGTTAAAAAGCATATATCCTCCTTTGTCAATGTCTACTTGTCCAAACACTTACACGTTAGTTATCTTCACTTCTCTCGTCAACGCTTTTTCGTATAAAATCTTCCAAAAGAAAAGGATTTTTTCATATGAATAAGAACTACATTGCCGTGGTTGGCCGCCCTAACGTGGGAAAGTCCACTTTAATCAATAGGCTAACTCATACGAAAAAAGCTATCGTTCACGAATCTCCCGGCGTTACGCGTGATCGCTCCTATCATGAGACGGACTGGGCAGGACACGACCTAATTCTTATCGATACGGGTGGCATCGAGTCCGAGACTTCCAAAAGCGCGTTCAACAAAGAAATTCGTGAGCAAGCCATCGCAGCGACAAGCATGGCTAACGCCATTTTGTTTGTGGTCGACGGAAAAACCGGCATAACCGCAGAAGACGAGACAGTGGCAAAGATTCTAAAGCATGCCAAAAAACCCGTCTTATTAGTTGTTAATAAGGTTGACAACCCCTCTTCCGACGAGCTCATTTACGATTTCTACCAGCTAGGATTTAAGAATATCGCAGGTGTGAGCGCCTTGCACGGTACTCGAACAGGAGATCTCTTGGATGAGCTTGTGTCGTTGCTACCTGATGGGGAAGAGGAAGGCGAAACTGAAGTTGTTACCCCTTCAGATAGCGCACAAGTTGACACCAGCAACCTCGGCGCACTTCGCATTGCTGTCATTGGCCGTCCCAACGTCGGGAAATCGTCTTTCATTAATCGTATTGCAGGCGAGACCCGCACGATTGTCTCGGATGTATCGGGAACCACACGAGATGCCATCGACCTTGAAGTTAAGCATGGGGACGTGACGTATCGCTTTATCGACACCGCCGGACTTCGCAAGAAAACCAAGGTCAACGAGGATATCGAATATTATTCGTACATCCGAGGCCTGCAGGCAATTGAGGAGGCTGACGTTTGCCTTCTTATCATTGACGCGGCCGAGGGGGTAGGGGAGCAAGATCAAAAGATTGCCCAGCTTGCTCTTGAGAAAGGTGCAGGGCTAATCGTTTTGCTCAATAAGTGGGACCTTCTCAAAGGCGCCGAAACAGCGCGTGAGGAGTGCTTGGTGAGCGTGGGGCGGCGCTTGGGCTTCGCGAAGTTTGCGCCCGTTTTGCGAATCTCGGCTTTAAGCGGGCGAAGTGTGAGCAAGATTTGGCCTCTGATTGAGCAAGTTGCCTCGAATCGCGCGCAGCACATTTCAACCTCGAAGCTGAACGCTTTTTTGAAAACGATTCAAGAGGCCGGCTATGCTGTGACAGAAGGCAAGGCTAAGCTGCGCTTTTCTTATGTTACGCAAACCGGAACGTGCCCGCCTGCTATCACGTTTTTCTGCAACCATCCAAAAATTGTGAATGACAGCTTCAAGCGCTACCTCGAAAATCGTCTTCGCGAGACGTTTACACTCGAAGGAACGCCGATTGTTCTAAAATTCAGAGCGAAGAATTAGCGCGTGCAAATGAGAAATAATGAGTAATACGATCTGTTAAATGCAACCTGTTAATAATGCGATTCTTTGAAGCGAACATCTTTGAGCTGACAATTTAGTAGCCGAGAAAATCGAGGAGAATAAATGTCAACTGAATCTTTACTGATTTCGACCGTATTGCTGGTCATGCTAGCTACCTATGTTATATGCGGCGTTCCTTTTGGTCTTCTGCTTGGCCGCTATAAGGGAACAGACCCTAGAACGGTAGGTTCGAAAAATATTGGAGCCACGAACGTGTTTCGCTCCATTAGCTATTGGGCAGGCGGCATTACCGCTCTTCTCGATATGTTGAAAGGTTTTCTCTGCACCTTTTTTGGCGTGCGAATTATTGCAGTTGTTGTGGGGGTCGGCGTTGAATATTTCTTGCCCGCGCGGGACGAGATGCCTCATTTTGCTTGGGTTTCCGCTTTTATTTTTCTTGCGGCAGTTTTTGGCCATGTTTTCAGTCCCTATCTTAAATTTAGAGGAGGTAAAGGTATTGCGGTAGGTTTTGGGGCTGCCCTTGGATTTTCTCCGCTCATCGCCCTTGGTCTCGTATTTGTCTGGGCGCTTTGCACCTTTCCAAGCCGTTACGTTTCTGTTGGCTCCATTGCCTCTGCCGTCGCGTTGCCCTTTTTAGCGCTCTTCATCTACTATCCAGTAACCGTTTCTTTTGAGCTTCCTTTTATTCTGGTTGCGATAACGGTTGTTTGGGCTCACCGCAAGAACCTTCAACGTCTGAAGGATAGAACAGAGCTGCCATTTTCCTTTAAGCACGGAAATCATTCTGGTTCCGCTGTAAGCGCAAAGGGTGCAACAGAGGCGACAGATGTAAATGAGAGTGCAAAGGCCGAAAACCTAAAGACGGCTACGGACCATAAAGCTGATTCAAAAGAGTCTGAAAAGTTCAGAACTGACCCTCATTTTCCCGAGAAGGGCACCGGCCTTTTCTTCGGTTCTGAGCCGGGTCTTAAAGAGCATATTCAAAGCCGCATGAGCGAAACGGCGGCAAAAAAATCCTCGCACGATGCCGAAAAAATCAAGCAAATCAGCGATGCCTTTAGGGCAAATAGCCAAGCTCAAAAAGGAAAAGAATGCACCGAGTGCCCTCAAACAGATAGGAAAGAAACGCATGAGTAAAGCTATTCTGGACAAAAAAGATCTCCTTATTGCGCCCTCTATTTTAGCTGCCGATCTTTCGCAGCTGGGAAGCGAGATTGCAAGCGTCTCGAACGCCGACGTCCTCCATGTCGATATCATGGACGGCCACTTCGTTCCCAATATCTCTTTTGGCCCCAATGCCGTGCGCACTTCTCGAAAATGTTTTGGAGGGCTTATCGATGCGCATCTCATGATCTCTAATCCCGATGAGCTTCTCGAAAATTTTATTCAAGCGAAGCCGGATATTTTGACGTTCCATATCGAGGCAACCAATCATGCAGACCGCCTCATTTCAAGAATTCACGAAGCGGGAATTTTTGCCTCGGTTTCGGTGAATCCAGCGACATCTGTGAGCCTTCTTGAAGACGTGCTTCCCGAGGTCGATATGGTGCTTATCATGAGCGTTAACCCCGGTTTTGGTGGACAGACGTTTATCCCGCAGACACTTAACAAGATCCGCAAATTGCGACATCTGTGCGGACTTTATCGTGTCAATCCTCGGATTGAAGTAGACGGGGGCATCGACACGACAACGGCCAAAAGCGTAGTTGAAGCAGGCGCCGATGTGCTGGTGGCGGGCTTAGCTATCTTTGGCCAGGAGAGCCGAGCGGAGGCCATAGAGGGCCTGCATGCCGCGGGACGAAAAGGGCTTACGCACCTTGTCTAAAGTTGATAATCATATAGTCTATCTTGACTATGCAGCTTCCACTCCTTTGCGAGAGGTTGCAAAGGATGCGCTCTCTGCCTTTTACGAAGAGCCTTGTTCCGTTGCAAATCCTTCCTCGTTGCACACACTGGGCCGAGAAGCGTCGCAGGCTTTAGAGGCCGCGCGCAAAAGCATTTCCCAAGCGACACAAAACGCTTTCAAGCCCTCCGAGGTCACCTTTACGGGGGGAGGGACGGAGGCGATTAACCTTGCCATTTTTGGCATTTTGGAGGGAGTTAAACGCCAGAATCCTGCGCGCACCAAAGTTTTCATTTCTGCCTTTGAGCACGACGCTGTTTTCGATCTGGTTTCGCCCCTTAAGCGCGTCGGCTTCGATATAATCACGATTCCTATTACAAATTACGGCCTTGTTGATCTTGAGTTTCTCGAGAAGAACGTGGACGAGAAGACCGCGTTGGTTTGCGTTATGGGGGCCAATAACGAGACGGGCATTGTCCAAGAAGTAACCACGATTGCAGAGATTGCGCATGCCAAGGGAGCCTATCTATTTTGCGATTGCGTGCAGGCGTTTTTGAAAACAGACCTTCCGTATGAGTCAATTGATGCGCTTGCTTTCGCAGGCCATAAAATCGGTGCTCCTAAGGGAATTGGTGCCATGCTTGTTAAGCGCGGCGTTCCTTACGCGCCCCAAGAATTCGGCGGAGGACAAGAGGGAAAACGCCGTCCCGGAACACAAAATTTGCCCGGAGCGGTGGCTCTTGGGAAGACGGTCGAATACGTTTTTGAAAAGAACGATGCAATCGAGCGCGAAATTGAGCGCAAAGTGGCGCTTGTGGAAGCTTTCCTTTTCGCAGACGACACCGGAATTTTGCCCAGCGTCTCATTAGAGGACGCGCCAACAGATGGAACAGCGAAGGAAAACATCAAGCGGGTGCCCGGAATTGTTTCTGCCTACGTCCCAGGATTCCACTCCGAGACGCTTATTTTAGCCCTTGACGCTCGAGGCTTTGCAGTTTCGGCGGCCTCAGCTTGCACCGCTGGCGTCGCGGGTGGCTCGCGCGTTTTGCGAGCGATGGGATTTTCTGCTGACGACGCGGCAAGCTCGCTTCGCATCTCGTTCGATGAGCGCGCAAGCGACGATGATCTGACCGCGTTCTGCGAGGCTCTCCTGGAAATCGTAAAAATACTCCCTAAAAACTAAGGCTTTTCCCAAATCTGATTTCAAATGAATACCACTTTTTCCGAGAAAACCGCACCAGAGCAGCTTATTGCTAAGGATCGTCCAGGAGATGATGGCTCTTTTAACCACCGTGCGCCAGATTCTGTTCTCATGGGACTTTCTGGGGGTGTGGACTCGGCCATGGCGCTCTACCGTCTTACCCAAGCTGGTGTTAAAGTTTGTGGTGCCACTTTGCTCCTTCAGGAAAATCCTTTTTTGATTCCCGATAAAGAGCATCTAGATTCCGCGCAAGATACCTGCGAGCGACTTGGCGTGCCGTTCATCTCTCTCCCGGCTGCGCCTACTTTTCAGAAAAAGATTATTGGTCCGTTTGTTGACACTTACGCCTCGGGAAAAACTCCCAGTCCTTGCGTCTTTTGCAATCAGTTTATCAAGGTTCCGCTATTGCTGGAGGCTGCCAAGAAGGAGGGTTTCTCGGAGATTGCAACCGGTCATTATGCTCAAAAAGAATGCGACGCCTTTAAGATTTGGCACATAAAACGAGCCTCTGACCCTGAAAAAGACCAAAGCTATTTTCTCAGTCGCTTGACCTCGGACATGATTGAGCATCTTTTCTTTCCGCTTTTCGATGCCGAGAAAACGGCACTTGTAAAAGAGGCGAAGGCACTGGGTCTTAAGCCCGCTCAGTCGAAGGAGTCGATGGACATCTGCTTCATTAAGGACCAGACGTACAAGGAGCTCGTGCGAGCGGTTCATCCCGAAGCTTTCGAGAAGGGCTTTTTTCTTTCCGAAGCAGGGGAGAGGCTTGGAACGCATGAGGGTTACGCGAACTTTACTGTGGGACAGAGAAAGGGAATTGGACTTGCCGGGGGACCATGGTATGTGAAGCGGATTGATGAGAAGAAAAACGAAGTCATTATCGTTAAGGATGCCGCACCTCTCACTACCACATTTCAAATTGAAGACGTTGTTTTGAACGCCGATTCGACCCAGCTTGCTTCAGATGAGCTATCTGTCCAGACGCACTATCGCGCGAAGGCCCCAAAGGCGCAGGTGGCACTTCATACTCAGAAGGCCGGTGTTTACCAAATTGAAACCGAAGAGCCCGTTCTTGCTGCTCCGGGGCAAGTTGCGGCGCTTTATCTAGGGGATCTAGTTCTTGGGTCTGGAATCATTCAAAAAAACGGTTAATCGCAAACCAATCTTTGGACGAAGGGAAATTTTGTGCCCTTTATGGAGTAAACTTTTTTTGAAGCATTAAAAATACAACTCCAAAAAACGCACAAACCATAACCTATAAAAAAATAGAGGCTAAAACTGCAACACAAAACTGCCACTTAAACTGTGAATAAAATCCAAGTCAAAAACGAAACAAAAGCAAGTTGAGCCAAAATTCAGAGGACGAACATGAAAAAGCTCCGCGTAAAAAACATCGAAAAATATCTCTTCTCGAAATTTCCCAAAACCGATGCTGAGAAGTGGGACCCGGACGGTCTACTTGTCGGTAAGCCAGGAGCGGTAGTCGAAGGCATCGCCTGCGCGCTCAACGCCACACCTGAAACAGTCGAGGTTGCCAAAAAAGAAGGATGCAACGTTCTTGTCACCCATCACCCTGCCTACCTCGAAAAACCTTCCATAAGCGCCATTAAATCGGGCGACATTTTAGAGAACGGCCTTAACGCTGCCACAGTTTCTGCCGCGCTTAAAAACGATGTTGCGCTCATTAATATGCACACCAATCTGGATGTCTCCTCGGAAGCGCTTCATGTGCCCTCCAAGCTCACTGGTTTTCGTTTCAGCAAACGCCTCATCGAGCCCAACGGTGGCGCCTTTTCAAGCAAGGGAAGTCTTCGCGGCTCTTACGGTTGTATCCTCTCAACGGCTAGCAAAAGCGTTCCGGTCATCGCTCGCATTTTTGGGAAGGCTTACAACACAACCTTTGCCCTTCTCTGCAAAAAGCGCCCCAAGACTCCTAAGCGCATTGCGTTTTGTTCCGGCACGCTCGACGCTGAAATCGGTGCCCGAGCGCTGGAGAAAAATGTGAACTTCCTTGTTTGCGGTGAGATTCACTACCACGACGCGCTCGCTCTTTGCGATGCGGGGGCGTCGATTATGTGCCTTGGCCACGATGCTTCTGAGAAACCCTACGCAGAGCTTCTCGAGAATCTTTTAAAATGTGAGTTCAAGGACGTAAAAACCACCGTGATTAAAGAGAAGAATTTGCTTCTGGAGATAAAATAGCTCGCAAAGGCCCAAGACGGCCCGATTTGGCCTGTTTGCTCCCTTTGCCGCTTGAACCCGATAGGTAAAAAATGTCTGATATGCCAGAAATTAACGATACCTACGCTGATGCTTTGTCTCTCATGCGTTTGCAAGAGATTGATCTTGCGCTTCTCAAAATGAAAGATCAGCTTAAAAATTTGCCGGCCTTTCCCAAAATTAAAGCGGAGAATGCAGCAAAAAAACGTATCGCTTCTGAAAAACTTAAGCTTACCGGCAAGCGAAAAGATCTTGAGATTGAAGCCTCTGACCTCGAAAAAAGCCGCAAGAAAACAGAGGATGAGGTGGAGCAGCAGTCGAAAATGCTTCGGGAAAACTCCTCGGACCATCGCATCATAGCTGATGTTGAGAGGTCTTTGTCAAACCTTGCTAAGGCGCAGGACAAAATCGATTTTCAGTACGAAAAAGTGCTTGCAGATCTGCAAACCATCGAATTTGCGGAAGCGAAGCTTCTTGAACAAGAGCAGGTTTTGGACAAAGATTTGGTAGAGCTCAATGCTTCTCTTGAAAATACCACCTCAACTATGCAAGCAGAAGCAAAGAGGCTGAATGCCGAGCGCGCGCGTTGTGTTGCCGATATCGATGAGGACCTCTATAAACGCTACCAAAAGGGCTCGCAAGTTTTCCGTGGCCTGGGCGTTGAGGTTTTAAAGGGCAACAAACCGAGCATCTGTCGAGTTGAATTGCAGCCTTCTGACCTCGCAGAGATTGAGCATGACAAATCTTGCGTACAAGAGTGCCCTTACTGCAGACGTATTCTTATCACAAAAGATATAGGAGCCTGCGGACAAGCAGGCGCGCAAGCAGGCGCCTAACGGATTTAAGGCAAGTTTTAGCATGGCGTATTTTGGTTGGCACGTAAGTTCTTCTGGCTCCTTTAAGAAGATGGCAGAAACCGCCTATAAGGGGGGCGCTGACACCTTCGCTTTCTTTCCGCGCTCTCCTCGAGGCGGAAAGCTAAAAGCCCTGGACACAGAAGATATTCTCGACATGGTGTCCTTTCTTAAAGAACACAAATTCGGGCCGCTCGTGGCGCACGCTCCCTACATTTACAACCTCGCCTCCAAAGACGATACGATTCGCAAGCGCTCGCTCGACAACATGAAGGAGGACATCGAGCGCCTGGAATATATCGCTGCCGAGCACCCTGTCTACTACAATTTCCATCCCGGGGCGCACACCGGCCAGGGCACTCATATTGGTATCAATAAGATTGCTGACGCCCTAAACGAAATTATCGGCCCCACGCAAAATACCATCCTCCTTCTGGAGACGATGGCGGGGAAGGGGAGCGAAATTGGCTCAAATTTTGACGAGCTCGCACAAATTATCGAGAGCGTTGATGCAAGCGACAAGGTGGCGGTTTGTTTGGACACCTGTCACACCAACGACGCGGGGCTTGCTGTTGCTGATAACTTTTCCCAGGTACTCGATGACTTTAATGCTGCGATTGGCCTCGAGAAGCTCCTCGCCTTTCACATCAACGACTCTAAAAACGAGAAGGGCTCAAGAAAGGACCGCCACGAAACCATCGGGCGTGGAACGCTTGGCCTTTCTGCCTTCAAAAAGATTGTCTCGGAAAAACGCGTAAAGTCGCTGCCTTTCATTCTTGAGACGCCCAACGAGCTACCGGGTTACGCTTTCGAAATCGATTTGCTGCGCCAACTGGAAAGCGGCCTTTCTCTCAAAGATGCCGAGAAAATCTTTGATGAATACTGGAAAGATGCCAAGTAATGCTTGAGCTTGCGCGCAAATATTTCAAGCCCTACCGCCTCTTTTTAATCCTTGGCCCTCTTGCCAAAGTTGTTGAGGTCGTCTTCGACCTGCTCACGCCCCTCGTCATCGCTTGGATGATTGATGCGGGCGTCTTGCAAAAAGATATCAGCGTTTTACAGAAGGGTACGTTTCTGCTGCTAGGTTTTGCTTTCGCCGGAATTCTCTTTACGCTCGTGACGCAAAAAATGGCCTCCATCACAAGTCAGGGGGTGGGCACAAAGATTCGCCAGTCCCTCTTTGAGCGTGTCAATCAGCTTTCCTTTCTTGACCTTGACTCGTTTGGAGCGCCAACGCTCGTGACGCGCATCACAAACGACGTGAACCAAGTACAAGTCGCCGTCGCGATGCTCATTCGCCAAGTCATTCGCTGGCCCATCCTCGCTCTTGGAGCCATTATCTGCGCACTTGCGATTAATCTTTCGTTAGGAATCGTTTTTCTGGTATGCCTTCCAATCATCGCCTCCGTCTTTTTCTTCGTCATGAAAAAGCAGGTGGTTTTCTTCTCGCAAATGCAGCGACGACTTGATTGCATCGCTCAAATCGCCCGAGAAGGACTTTCGGGAACGCGCGTGATTCGTGCCTTTTGCCGAGAAGACTATGAGAATGCTCGGTTCAAAAAGGCCTCTGCTGCCCAAGTAAAATCTGGTATGGGAGCTGCGAGTTTGTCGGTGATTTTAAATCCGGCAACCTTTCTTGTTATCAATACTTCCATCTGCGTCATCTTATGGATTGGCGCGCGCGAGGTGGGAGCGGGCGTTTTGCAAGCCGGACAAATCATGGCCTTTATTGGCTACATGAATCAGCTTCTCATCTCGATTGCCTACGTTGCAAACCTCGTGATTATTTTCACGCGCGCCGAGGCCTCCGCCAAGCGCATCAACGAAGTCTTAGATACGGTTCCCTCCATCGACAATGGGGTGGGAGAGAGCGTTGAAAAGCAGCGATCTCTTGACCCCCAGTCCCGTGCGCTCGCTCAAGAAGCGGCTCAGGAAGAAGCGCGCATTCAAGAAACGCCCGCTCAAGAGGCGGCCCTTCAAATAGTCCTCACTCCAGAGGCGCCTCTGCTTTCCTTTCAAGATGTCTCCTTCTCTTTCCCGGGCGCGCAAAATAATGCTCTATCTAACATCTCCTTCAAGCTAGATAGGGGAGAGAGCCTGGGTATCATTGGGGGAACGGGTTCGGGAAAATCCACGCTTGCAAATCTTGTTCCGCGTATGTATGAGGCCACCAAAGGCGACGTTCTTTTCCAGGGCGCAAATGTTAAAACTCTTGCACAGCCCGATCTCCACGCAAAGATTGGTTTCGTGCCGCAACACGCATCGCTTCTTTCCGGCACCATCCGAGAAAACCTTGTCTGGCGAGACACCCACGCTCCCGACGAAGAAATTTGGAGCGCCTTAGAGGCAGCACAAGCGAAGGATTTCGTTGAGGCGAAAGAGGGCAAGCTTGAAGCGGAAGTTTCGGTAGATGGCAAGAATTTCTCGGGAGGACAAAGACAGCGCTTAACGGTAGCAAGAGCTTTGGTAGGAAGTCCAGAACTCGTTATTTTGGATGATGCCGCCTCTGCCTTGGACTTTGCAACTGACGCTGCCCTTCGCCGAGCCATCGCCAACCTTCCCAACAACCCAGCAGCCATCCTTATATCGCAGAGGGTTGCAACCGTACGCGGAGCCGATAAGATTCTTGTGTTGGATAAGGGGCGCGCCGTGGGTTACGGAACGCACGCCGAGCTCGTAAAAGATTGTCCTATCTACCTTGAGATTTGTAGAACGCAACTGAGAGAAGAGGAGATTCTCGCATGATGAAACGCCTCTTCAGTTTCGTTCGGCCTCACCTTTTCCTGCTCATTGCGAGCATTGTTGGTGCCGTTATTGCCGTCTTTTGTATGCTCTTGGTCCCCGTTTTGATTGGGGAGGCGATTGATACGTTTTTGAATCCTGTTGCCATTGATTGGCAGCGGCTTGGCTCTCTTTTAGTCCAGATGGCCTTTGCGATTTTAGGTGTAGTTATCTTTCAAGGCCAGGTCGTCTATACAACCTCACGCCTCAGCTATGCCACCGTAAACGATCTTCGCGATGCGGCCTACGAAAAGTTGAAAGTTTTGCCCCTTTCCTACATCGACACGCATCCCCACGGCGACCTCATGAGCCGCATTGTCAACGATTGCGACGCCGTAGGAGATGGCCTTCTTCAAGGACTCCAACAGTTCCTAACAGGGGTTTTAACCGTGGTTGGCACGCTGATCTTCATGTATTTCATCAGCGCCCCCATCGCCACCATCGTCGTTATCGTAACGCCGTTATCGATTCTGGTTGCTTGGGCGATAACGCGTGCGTCTAACAAGAGTTTTCGCGCCCAGCAAACCCTTCAAGGATCTCTTGGCGCCTACACCGAGGAACACTTCTCGAACCAAAAGCTCATCTCACTTTTTAGCTACAACAAAGAGGCGATTGCAGGCTTCAAAGCCCTAAACGAAGAGCTCTACACTGTCGGCGAGAAGGCTCAGTTTGCAAGCTCGCTCTCAAATCCGGGCACGCGATTTGCTAACAATATCGTCTACGCCATTGTCGCAATCGTGGGTTGCTCGGCTGTTTTAACGGGAGTACTTGGACCTTTAACGGTGGGAGGCATCCAAAGTTTTCTCTCCTATACAACCCAATACACCAAGCCTTTCAACGACATCACAAGTGTGTTGGCGCAAATTCAAACGGCTGCCGCAAGTGCCCGGCGCGTTTTCGAATTCCTCGATGCCCCTGCCGAGAAACCCGACGCCCCCGATGCTCTCGAGCTCGCCGAGCCCGTTAAGGGAGATGTGGCCTTTAAGGATGTTGATTTTTCATACGTGCCCCAGACGAAATTTATCACAAACGTTTCTTGGCACGCTAAAAATGGTCAGAGAATAGCGGTGGTGGGACCAACCGGTTGCGGGAAGACGACGCTTATCAACCTCTTGCTACGCTTCTATGACATCGATGCCGGCTCCATTGAGGTCGATAGCGTCGATACGCAAAGCATTTCTCGAGCCTCTTTGAGAAGTTCTTTTGGCATGGTTCTTCAGGATACCTGGCTTTTTGAAGGAACGATTGCCGAGAATATCCGCTACGCCAAACTCGATGCGACAGATGAGGAGGTTAGGGAGGCGGCTCGCGCGGCCTTTGCTGAAGACTTTATCTTGCAGCTTCCTCACGGCTACGACACCGTTATAAAAGGGGAGGGCGAGTCTCTTTCCGAAGGCCAACGCCAGCTTCTCTGCATCGCGCGCGTCATGCTGAAAGACCCTTCGATTCTTCTTTTGGACGAGGCGACGAGCTCCATCGACACCCGCACAGAGGTGCTTGTCCAAAACGCTTTCGACAAGATGATTGAGGGCCGTACCTCGCTTATCGTTGCTCATCGCCTCTCGACTATTCGCAACGCTACCTGCATCTTGGTAATGAAAGACGGAAAGATTATCGAAAGAGGCACTCACGACGAACTCATGGCGCAAGGCGGCTTCTATAAAAATCTTTACGAATCGCAATGGGCGCAAACGAAGGCCGAAGAAGCGAAGACGAACTAGTTTGCGGCACGTGTCTTCTCGACGTTTTGCGTTACTTCACGCGTGTCTTCTCAACGTTTCGCGTTACTTCACGCGCTTCTTCGTACGTTTTTTCTCGGTATATCTAAACGCAAAATTAACGAATCCCCTATTAACCTAAAAACCAGCTAAAGAGGATAAAGTTAATCTTCTCGCCATCGAGCAGAACGGCGACAACAAAGCAAATAATCCCAAGAAGGACAAGCGCCCAACCAAAGCGATTTCTTTTTGTTAAATCCTTTTCGTAGCCAATCAAGAGCGTAGGCAGCTTATCGTTTTGCGTGGGTAGTTCTTTTTCGCGCGAACCTTCAGCAGCTACCAAACTGTCATCCTCAGTTGATTTCTTGAAGTAGTAGCGCCCAAGTTCACTCCCTAAAAAAAGCCAAGAGGCAATTCCCAAGCAAAGGCAAGCAATAAGAAAAAGAAGCTCACAAATGAAACGAACGTGCAGGTAAGCGCCTTGAATAACACCTGCAAGACAAAGAGCGGCACCCAGAAGAGGGAAGAGGACTTTCGCAAGCTTTAATCCGACATGCTCTCGCTTGCCAGAACCGCTAGTTTTGTCTTCGGTTTGTTCTATCGTTTTCTGCTCGCTCATTGTTTGTCTTGAATAATCCAGTTAGATCTTCTAAATCAGCTTCGTTACAAAAACAGGTAGAACGGAAATTTAACCGTCCTACCTGGTCTTTTCTGGTCGGGTTGACTGGATTCGAACCAGCGACCCCTTGACCCCCAGGCAGAACAACTCACCATATTTTTTGCCATCTAGCTGCACCTTTTCATTTTTGTTGTGCACCTAACGTCTTGCAATATCCTGCGACTTTTCAACTCTTGCCCTCCCATAGTTCCCCCCGGCTAAATTGCAATACGGCGCGCCGCTTTTTCCATCGCACCCAGGTCGGGGTTGAAGTAGTGGCGGTAAGTTGTCCCGTGTTCGGTGCGGCCGTGCATTTTGTCGTTTAAGTCTAGCGCAACTCCAGCATTGAGCGCTATCGTGTCGGATGTATGGCGCAGCATTTTTGGAGGAATATAGCGGAGCCCGAAGTCTTGTATTAACGTTCTCCAATTCCTGTTGAGCGTGTTTTCTGAAAAATGCGTCATGCGCGCGGAAGGGTCGCGCCCTTCAAGAATAGCTGCAAGCCTTTTTCTCCCGGAATATATAACCGGAACAATACGCGCCGAAGCCTCGTTTTTCACGGCCTCCCGCTCGCCATTTGCTTCGCTGTAGGTGCGGCGCACATGAATAACCATCGCCTCGAGCGTTTTGCCCGTTTCCGGGTCGACGACCTCTAGCGTTTCAACGTCGCAGGGGCGTACGCCTAGCGCCTCGCTTTTTCTAAGTCCAGACAATCCCAAAATGAGCCACGCCTCATACTCGGGCGGAGCTTCTCTAAAGGCCTCAAGGGCGCGGCGAGCTTCCGAAGTCGTCCAGGGCATAACCTTCTCTCTTTTAGAGGCCGTCGTCTTTATGCGGCGCTGGAAAGGCTTTTCATCAAGAAGGCCGTCATCATAAGCTGCAAGCATAACCGCACGCAGGGCTTTTTTTGTCGCAGTAGGGCTTTTGGAGCCTTGAATAGCCTTCACTATGTCGGTGTGCGCTATGCGCTGTATGGGCTTATTGCCGAGCTGTTCGAGAACGTTATGGCGCAGGGCGTCTCTGTACCAGGCCTTCGTCGAGGGCATCCGCTCTTTTCCGTTTACGGAGGGGGCGCAAAGAAAACGCTCGAAGAAATAGTCGTGTAAGGTTGTGTGCCCGTCAAAATTGTCATCGGCTCCGAGTTCGCGGCTCATTTTGAGCAGCTCCAGCTCCGCTTCCTCTTCGGTTATGTTTTGAAACCGTTTCCGGAGGCGGCGGCGTTTCCCATCGGGTGTTTTGCCGCGCTCAATCTCGATGCGGCAACCTCCATTGTCATTCCAGGTTATGCTGCCAACACGTCGCCGCATATACTATCGCCCCCACTTCTTGTACCAAGAGCCTCCACAGAACTCCACCGATGGAAACACTACGCTCATAAGCTTTTGGCTGAAAGAGTCGTACTTTCCCGTCTTGAAATGCCAGCGAACCTGATTAGCGATAATGTCAGAGGCTCTAATGAGGTAGTCGCGTTCGCTGTTCCGATACTTTACTATGAGTTCTTCGAGATTAGGAAATACGCCAGGGAAGTGCCGTTCAATTTTTCTATTGTAAGTTCCGTTCTTGAACTCGGCATACATGGCGTCTCGAAGATTGCGGATACCGTTAGTCTTCGTCGTATGTTCATCAAAGAAAACGCTGACCCGCGTAATGTCTTCGGCTTTAATCAACCCTTGCTTATCGAGGAAAGAAAAACAACGCTTCAACCCAACCTTATAGGCAAAATCTAAATATCTCTGCCTGGTCTCGGGGTCGCAAAACTCGCTATCTCTCATCTTTTGCAGTTGCATAACAATGCCGTAGCGAGCATACGGCGACATGGTTCCTAATAGATTGGCGCGATGTTTTGGCTTGAGTCTATATGCCTTGAGTTCGGGAACAAAGCTGCCCCTCTGATATTCTGGAGCGAGAATACGCTCCATAGCAGAATAACGACGTATGGCGTTTTGTCTCTCTGTATCACTTAGTAGAATAAGTCCACCAAAAGCGAAGACATTCTCATGAACCTTGTCGAAAACACCAGACTCGTCACCGAAGACAAATAACTCACTCATAGCAAAATCCTAAAGAAAAAGCCCCATAAAAGGGGCTTTTCCCCCCAGGGCTGGCGTACTTAACATACGCTTAAACCGCTTCTGCAATTCAGCTTGCTGGGTAATCAGTCCATTATTGGCTGTGACTACATAGTACCCTATTTTCGCAAAGTGCGATACGAGATTCTTCGTCACTCTTTTTCTTTTGGAACTATAGACACTAAATGCTTCGTCAGACAATCTACCCGAACGTCCTCTATCTCCTTCAGGAGGCGATTGTATGTTTCTGTGAAATCTTCGTTCTTTGGACTCTGCGGGTCTAGTCCCGCGAACGTTGGGAATGTTGGGAACTTCGGAAAACGCATTACTCTCGATCCCTCCTTCTTCGATTGTCATAATTATGCCCTCTCTTTTTTTATCTCAATGCTCAATTATTGAGCGAACCTAGAGAACTCCACTTTTTCCAAGCTTCGATATGGCTCTATGGGTTTTTGTTAGAACAGCGTGCTGTTCTATACCTGACTGCTTAGTTGCGTCGTATAGAACTTGCTCTATACCGTCATCCTTGAGTTTTAAGGTTGTACGCTCAATGGTGATAGCCTCTCCTTTGCTTCGCAGAGATAGCCATACCGTACAAGTGCTGTTCTGTTTGTTCTGGATTCTAACGAAAGCATCGTACGGAGCTCCGCCCTCATTGAAGGATATAGAGACAGTAAATCCGTCATAAACGAAAGAACCATCGCGCTCAAAAGGCTTCGTGAATTGGTAAACATAGATTACATCGCACGCAATTTTGGCAGCATTCCGACCAACACGGTTTGTCACGTTGACAGATTGTGGTAGTGGGAAGTCTATATACTTACGGGGAAACAAGTACATAAGGATACGATTCCGAACGCCCTCAGCTGCTTCTTCGGTGACATAAGCCCACTTTTGAGCGTTTATTCCCGTTGAGTATGACGACCCGCCAGATTCCCATTGCTTCTTTTTGTTCTTTAGAGCGTCTGGATTCTTGCGATTCCACCAGATGGGATAGCCTATGAAAAATGCAAAAGTAAAAACGCTAGCGACGACCGCGTAGAACATCCCTCCAGCTTCCACAGATATGAGAGCTGTAGGGATTAGAGCCAAAGCTAACACGCCGAAACATACAGCGAAATAAATCAGGCATCCCCTAAGGCAGCCCTTCCTACATCCTTCTTGCTGATTTTGCTTGTCAGCCATTCCTTTACCTCACATCTCTATCAGCCTGAAACCACACCACGACTCCAAGCAGCTCAACCTCTTGCTGGCTGTCTCCGCTGAACACCATATCCTCATGCTCCTCGAAGCTGTCAGCCACAAGCATAAGCGTCGAGCTGCCACGAGATAGCACACGGAGCAGCACGTCTCCCTTGTCAATTTGCACCGCTACGGCTTGCCCGTTCTGCGGTGTCATATCGGGGTCAATGAGCACATGGCAGCCCTCGGGGTATCGGCGGTTCATACAGTTTCCCACTACTTGTAAGAGATAGCCTGACGGGTGAGCTTCTGCTACAGCGGCTGGGACTTCCACCATCACGTCATCGCGGATTGGCTCGATGGGTTCTCCAGCATGTATAGCACCGAAGGAGACGAGGGGAACAGTAGCCGAGGTTGCTTCTGGATAGAATGCGTTGGCTGGCAACCTATTAAGCTTATCAAGGTCTAGGGGTTCGTCTTGGGTGAGCGTCTTTACTGATACCCCGAAAAGCTTGGCAATCTTTTCGAGCGTCCCCAGTCGTGGCGTTACTCCTGTCTCCCATTGATAAAAGCTCGCACGGTTTATATCAAGATAGCGAGCCATATCTGCCTTGCTAACGCGGTTAGCTGTCATCAGGCTTTTGAGGTTGTCGCTGAATCCCATATTGCTCCTTTATATACATAAATGTTGGTAGGGTTAGACATTTTATGTATAGTTTTTCACGTTCGCAATACTTAATATAATGTGTATAAATTGTGTAGAAAATGCTAAATATATAAAATATCGACGCAATATCAACAGGAGTGTGTATATAATGCTTAACAACAACACACCCCAGAATTAGATAGGAGGTGAAAAAGTCAATGGGACTCAAACAGCTGCGAAGACGCAGACAAACTGAAGGCAGAAGCCAATGGACACAGAAAGGAGTAGCCCAACAGCTCGGGGTCAGTCTTTCGACTTATCAGAAGTACGAGAAGAATCCCGAAACAATGAGCGTCAAAACACAAAACCAGCTAGCCGATGTATTCGGTGTAGCACCCGAGGAAATCACAAAGTAAGAGCCTCCCGAAGGAGGCTCACAAAACAGGAGCTTAATTATGACACAAGACAAAAAGACAGACAAGAGCTTCGACGAGGAGCTACAAGGCAAGATATCAAGAGCCGTGACTGTGGGCGGAATGTACGAAGCGCTGAAGAATGACGAGCCTATGGAGCAAGGCTACTTCGCAATCGCATGCATGTTCGCTCACATCATCGCCAACAAGGACGAGGTCGCCATGCAAGAGTTCAGAGCGTCCCTCGGACTTGAGCCAGCAGATGTAGCAAAGGGGGCGGCGAATGACTAGGAATCCAACCTACCAAGCCAACCGCATCTTCGGCTCAGGCTCTTGCAGCTACCGTCCGAGTGAGCCACAAGAGCTAACGCCGCTCGAGAAGCTCGCACTCGAGGATGCCCCTCAATTTCAAGGGGGCGGTGTAGATGGCCTGGCTTGCAATTAAAGACGCGGCTAAGTATCTGCATACGAATTCAAATCTGATGTACGCCCTCGTCGAGCTAGGCGAAGTGCCAGCTTATGAGCCTATTATCGAGCGCTACGGCGGAAGGCATACAGCCGGAAGCAATAGACGCCTCGTCAATACGGAAGACCTGGACGCCTTCATGCGTCAAAAACCCGCACCCGGCCGCCGTCAATATGAGCGGGAGGAAGTCAAAGAGAAGCTGCGCGTGCTTATTTTCAATGAACGTAAAGGCATGGAAAAGCGCCGCGCTAAAGCTAGCAAGGAAGGAACAAACAATGACTAACACTAAAAGCACTGCACACATCCATCACAAGAATATCGGCTGGCTTGAGTGGCATTTGTCGCACTGCGCGTCGCTGGAAAAGTTCGCAAACATAACAACGGCTGTAAGCATCACAGCGCTCTTTTTCGCGCTGGCCGTACTTTGCTGCTGCGCCGCCATATTCGTCACCGTTTCAACGCTTAAAGCTCTGGGCGCGTTTCTGTACTTGATGTAAATGCAAGAGACGCTCGTAGTAGTTCCAGGAAAAGTTATCCCCTGGCACAGGCCAGAGAATAGCTACCACGGAGGCCGCCGCAAGGCGAAGGCCGACAAGGACTATCAGCAAATTATCGGCTTTTGCTATAAGGCACAGAAGGGCGTCAACTACGGAACGGAAGCGCTCAGCGTAACTATCGACGTTTTCCGTAAATGTCCAAAAAGCATTAAGGAACCCGACCGCGACATACACACCCCGGACGCGGACAACATAGCCAAAAACGTGCTGGACGGACTGCAGGGAATAGCGTTTGCAAACGACGCGCAAGTGGTCGAGTTGCACGTAAAAAAACACGATAGAAAAAAGAGGTCAGAGTACCTGACCATCAAAATTCAAACTATTGAAGGGAATTTTTAACTATGACTAACAACACAAACACAATGACAAAGGCAGAAAATGCCGCAAATTCAAACCTCGTAAAATTCAAGGCCGACAATGGGGAGCTGGTGCAATTCACCCGCGATGATGTGAAAAAGCTCATCTGCCCCCAGGCCTCGGATAAGGACGTCGCGCTCTTTTTAGCCACGTGTCAGCGCAAGCGTTTAGACCCTATCGGCTCTAAAGATGCCTACCTCGTCGGCTATAACTCAAAAGACGGCTTCCGCGCAACGATGATAACGAGCTACCACGTTTTCAACCGCCGCGCTTCTGCGAACCCGGACTATGACGGGATAGAGAGCGGGGTCGTAGTATTGAATGAGAAAACGGGACAAATCTACGACAAGATAGGCGCCTCGTTTTATCCGGAGGCGGGAGAGAAGCTCGTCGGTGCTTATGCGCGTGTCTTTTTGAAGAGCAAAAGTCACCCGGTAGAAGAGCGCGTGCGTTTTTCTGAATTCAACACAAACAAATCGAACTGGCTATCCATGCCCGGGACGATGATTGAAAAGGTCGCAAAGTCGAAGGCCTGGCGCACGGCGTTTCCTGAAGAATTCTCGGGTTTATACGAGGCCTCGGAAATGGACCAAGCGACGCAGGGCAAGGAAAAGCCTGTCGAAGTGATAGACGTCACGCCAGAAGCCTCTCAGACGGCCGTAGAGGCAGAAAAAGTCGAAACACCGGCAAACACTCAAGCGGAAGCGCCGCAAAGCCTTACAGACGCTCAAAAAGCCTATTTGCAAGACAAAGCGGAACAGATAGCGCAACTTGAAGGCTCATCCGTTGAGAACGCTAAGCGCAAAATCATCCTCACTTGCGGCAACCCTACCACCGCTAAGGACTGGGCAGATTATGAGCGCCTCGTCGAGGAGCTTCTCGCAAGTTTGCGGCGTAGCCGCATAGTTGCAAGGGACGTTACGCACGAGGAAATTGTTTTTTAGATCATTACTTTGAAGGGATACGAAAAATGGAAAAAGTACTGGAAGCCGAAGAATATATAACCGAGGAGAATGACGCGCCGAAAGAGGCCGAAGCCCTCGTAAAAATTCAATTCACCCCCGCAACTATCGCGGGAAATCTTGAAGCTATTGACGAGAAGGTCTCCGCGCTCACCGAACAGGTAACCGCCGGAACAATTGACGCTACAGACCCCGAACAGGTGCGCTGGGCGAAAAAGAACCGCGCCTATGTCAATAGTTTGCAAAAGTCCCTCTCGGCGGAGCGGATACGTGTCGAGAGGGAGCTGATGGCACCCTGGCGGCCGTTCAAGGACAAGTGCAAAGAGCTAGAAACAAAGCTCAAGGAGACGAGCGGGTACCTAAAGGGCGCGATAGACGAAGCGGAAGAAGCTCGTCGTATTGTGCGGCGTAGCCGCATAGAAGAGGAGTTCAAAAGCTACGCAGGGCTGCTCGCAGACGTTGTATCCGTCGACCAAATTATGGAGCCTTCCTGGCTCACAAAATCAGTCAGTGAGCAGAAAGCGAAAAGCGAACTTCATCAAAAGGTTAAGGCAATCAGCCAATGCTGGGAGACGTTGCGAGGTTTTGAGGGTGAGCCTAACTACGACGTAGCCGAACGCGAGTTTTACAGCTCGCTAGACCTCGGGGCAGCAATACAGGCCATGCGAGACGCCACACAGCGCGACGAGGAGCTAGCAAAGCTCCGAAAGGCAACAGGCGTTGGGGAAGCTAAAAAGACCCCCGCAGAAGCTCCCCAGGAGGACGAGGAAGGGGAAACCGTCTACACATGGGTCGACAGTTCCGAAGGCGTCACCGAGGAGGTTAAAAAACCCTTTGAAGGTACGCAGGAGCAACCGAAGGAAACGGACGGAGAACTCTGGGAGTACCAAATCATAGTCGACGCAGCCACAGAAGAAGACATGCGCGAGGTTGCAAGAATTATCAAGACCTGCGGCCTATCGGGACGCATTACGCCTCTTGGCATAGCAAGTCCAGACGCCACAAACAAATACCACGAATTGCGGAAGGATACCCGCCTGTAGGGGCGGGCTATCCGGAAGGGTAAGGCAGCAAAAATGAAACAAACAACAACCCTGGACAGCTACGAAAAAGATAACTGGCTCCTAGAGATTAACGGAATGAGCCGCAAGGAAATCGACGGGCTAGTCCGTCACTTTTTCAAGCACAAGCCCAAGGACGTAGAAATCGTCCTTTTCAAAAGTTTTGTAACCCCGAAGCAATTATTCCGCTTCAACGCGGAGAAAGGAAATCTTTATGCCAATAAATAGCGCAGTTATCTGCGGAAGACTAACCAAAGACGCAGACATGAGAATAACAGGTAAAGGCGTGCCCGTTGCCAACTTTACCGTCGCCGTTGACAAATTCATAAAGGCGGCAGACGGCTGGGACAAAGAAACCGCCTTCATTCCCGTTTCATTTTTCGGCGAGCGTGCATACGGCGCAGAGCCGTACCTGAAAAAAGGCGCGTGCGCTGTTGTTAGCGGGCGTTTGGACTATCAGACATGGGAAGCTGAAGACGGGCGCAAACAGTCGAAGGTGTACGTCTGGGCGCGGGACGTTCAAGTCATGCTGCAATCAAAAAAGACCGAAAACGCGGAAGGGGGCGCAAGTTATGACGAGTGAGCAAATTGCGGACGCCGTGGCCGACTGGCTCAATAAAGACGGCTACGACGGCCTATACGCGGAAGAGTGCAGCTGCACAATTTCTGAGCTTATGAAATGCGGATATTGCGAGAACCTCGAGAATTGCCAGCCGTTCAAGGAGGCAGACGTCGAGGGCGCAATGACCGCCGAAGAAGATAGACAACGGGCGCTGGCCGTACAAACAGGAAGGTATTAGAAATGTCAGTAACGATACAAGATGACATGGCAGAGGTCATGGAAATGCTCCCTGAAAGTCAACAGGGAGACTTCGCCCGAGCGATAGTTCTCTTCGGATGTCGCGGTCTTGAACCAACAAAATCCGCCCCCTGGTATCCATTATTCCATGCTTTTAGGTCTCGGTTGGAGCTTTCAAGCCATATGAGGCAACTCGGCAAGAAAGGCAACGCTACTCGATGGAAGAAAACCCCTGATGTTTCCGCGAGTATCGCGGAAGAAGACAGCAAGGCAATTCCCGCGAGTATCGCGGAAGAGCAACAAAGTGTAACCTCCGCGAGCGTCCTTAGTAGAGTAGAGAAGAGTAGAGAAGAGGAGAGTATAGGTGAGAAGAGATTAGGAGAGGAGAGAATAGAAAAAGAAAAAAAAGAAAATGAAAATAAAAACGAGCTAGATACCATTTCGGAAGAAAAAAACGAAAAAGAAAAAATTAAAAAATTCGAAAAAAATCTTGATCTAAACGCAGAGGGGGTGAGCTTCTATGTCGATGTCGATGGAGACGATGACTGGACACCTGCCGACTAACGAAGCCGAAGCACCTCGGTGCAGGTTTTGCGGGTGCTCGTTACCCATCGTGCATAATCCATTCACGGGAGATCCAATCGCCTACGGGGCGTGCAACTGCAAGGCGAGCAGGACACTCAAGGCAGAAGAAAAAGCAAAAGAGCAGATAAAAGCGGAAAAACGAGCGGAAGAAAAACTGATGAAAAAAGCAAAATTGCCGAAGAAATTCTGGGGCGCGGTTGCGCGTATCAAGGAGCTTCTAACCTACGAAATACCAGCTAAAGACGGCGAAGGCCTCTACATCTTCGGAGCGGTAGGCACGGGCAAAACGGAAACGGTATGCGCCCTAGCACGGAAGGAGCTGCGCCGAGGTAAGCGGGTGCGCTACATCAATGAGCCGCTATTCTTTGGCGAAATGAAGGCACGCTACGCCGAAGCTCACCCGGAGCAATCAGCAGAAGCGCTCGTTCAAGACGCGGTAACGGTGGACGTTTTGATTATCGACGACATAGGAAAGACGAAGCCGACGACGTTTGCGGTGGAGACGCTGTACCGGATTATCGAGGGGCGCTACGCCGAAAACCTAACAACGATGGTCACGTCGAACTTTACGCTCGAACAATTGCAAGGCGCGCTCGGAAGACAGGGAGAGGCGGATAAGGCTGCCGCAATATGCTCACGGTTGCGCGAAATGTGCCGCCCGGTATTTTCAGGAAGGGTCGACCATAGGGCGCAAGGTGGGCAGAGCCCGGTTGCGGCTGTCACGGGGTAGGCAGAAAAAGTCCAGGTAAAAGGCCAACCGTGACAAATGTCACGTTCACAAAATCTCCACAAAAAACGCAGGAAAAAATGAAAAACACCAGGAAGAGACGCGAAAAGATGGAACTAGAGCTAGCGTACCCGGAGCAACGCCTCGAGTGGTACTGGACGGACAACGAGCTGGAGATAATCGTGAACCATCCCGAGCTATCTACTAAGGAATTGCGAGAGCTTTTTATGCCGCACCGCACGGAAGGAGCAATTCGCAACAAGCGCCACCAGCTCGGCCGTTTTTTCAAAGGAACGATAGGCACTTGCAAGCGTTGCGAGGAACGGCCAATCTGGACGGAGAGCGCAAAAGCCAAAGCGATGGGCTATTGCAAGGGGTGCTACCTGGACGAGATGGAGCGCAGAACAGCAGAAGACATCCGCAGCGCACGATTCAGAAAGCGCGAGTGGGAAGCACGTAAGACGGAGAAGAAGCTCAACGAGCTGCAAAAGGCGAAGCGCGTTCATAGCGCCGCTGAAAAAGCGCCGAGAAAGCAGAGGGCATAGATGGCAGGAATGATCCTAATCACCACCTTGACGGCGCTCTACGTGGCTCTCATAGCCTACGCCGCCTACAGGACAGATAAGCACGAAAGAGAGGACGACGAATAACGAAGGATTGGTCAGTCACTCATGATATTGAGAAAGGAAAAAAGACAAATGGACAAAACAATTGAAATCAACGGCAAAAAATACATTGAAAAAACGGAAGAATACAAGCCGAGTGAGCACGTCTGTGTTATTGCAGACAGAGGCTGGATTTTTGAAGGATACCGTACGAATAGCGATACATATGAGCTCGGGGAAGCTCACGTGGTGCGTAAGTGGTCAAACGGACGCGGTATTGGCGGGTTGGCAAAAGCCGAATACAAGCATGAGTACACGCTGGACGAGCTGGGGTCAGTAAGTGTCAACCCAAAAGCAGTCATTGCCGTGATTCCTTTGGAGTGGTAAGTATGGCTTTTAACTACGGCTACGGCGACGGCGGCGGCAACGGC
>CANEFS010000014.1 GCA_947426865.1 uncultured Coriobacteriaceae bacterium
GGGGAACGGTTTGGTTGCGAAGGACGAAAAGTGCGGCAGTGACGGTTTTGTCGTTTCCGGCAATGACTGCGCGGTTGAACTCGTTAATATCATGGAAAGCCGCAGGTATTTCTCGGTCTTCTGCAAGAGAGCGCAAAACGACTTCGTCGCCTTTTTTCATAAGCGAGCGCATGAATATATAAAGAGCGTCCGACTCAAAAAGGGAAGCTTCTCTTGTCACAATCAGTATTTTCATAATTCTCGCGGCTTTTCTTAAGGGGTGCAAAACGGCGTCTTCGTCCAACGTTTAAAGCGCGCTTCGGACATTTCAATAACAGTAGTATGATAGCTTAAAAATTTGAAAGGCTTTACTCATTCGTGTTTGTTGATTCAGAAATAGATTTAGAAAAAGTTTGTGAACAGTTGGCCGACGCTCCGGTTCTTGCGCTTGATACCGAGTTCATTCGCGAGAATACCTACTTTCTAAGGCCCTGTCTTTTACAAATTGGTTCCAAGAATTCCCAGCATGCTATTGACGTTATAACGCTTGGAAAAGACGAGCTCGCGCCTTTAAAACGGCTCCTGTTTAATCAGGCGTGCGTCAAAGTATTTCATGCCGCGCGGCAGGACTTAGAAGTTATGCGTCTTCTCTTTGATGAGATCCCGTCTCCTATTTTCGATACGCAAATTGGCGAATCATTTTTGACGCCGCAAACGCAAATGGGATATGGGGCGCTCGTCGAAAAATATCAAAACTTCTCGCTTCCCAAAGGCTCGTCGCTGACGGATTGGTCGCGGCGACCCCTTGATAAGATGCAACTTCAATACGCTCTTGATGATGTGAAATACTTAGTCCCCATCTATGAAGAGATGAAGGCTAAGCTTCTTGAAAAGGGCCGCTACGCTTGGGTTTTGCCCGAGATTCAAAACGAAATTGTCCAGGCGGCTGCGATGGAAGACCCAGAAAATGCCTACACGCATGTCAAGCGCATCGCCACGCTTCGTCCCGCTTCAGCTAAAGTTGCGCGCGCTTTGGCCGCCTGGCGTGAGCGCACAGCGCAGAAGCGTAACGTTCCTAAAAAGCGCGTTATGCTCGACGAAGTGCTCGTGAGCTTGTCTCGCATGAAGAATTTGACGCCTGCAAAAGTGCGTCGCGTTCGCGGAACGAACCACTTCTCTGGCCGCGACGTTGAGAAAATCGTTTCCTTAGCCCAAGAAGCAGAACTTGACCCGCGCCCCGTTTTTCTCAGCGGAAGCTCCGTGCAAAAGGAGCCAAAAGGCGCGCAAGCCGTCTCCGAGCTTATCAATGCCTACATTCGCGCGCTTTCAGAAGAAGAACAAATTGCAGCCTCCAACATTGCAAACAAAGAGGATATTGCCGATTTTTTGCGTGGCGAGAAGAGCTCGCGTCTGGCCTCCGGATGGCGCTATGAGCTCGCAGGAAAAAGCATAGAGAAAATCCTTACCGGAGAGGTTGGCCTGTTTGTGGTAGACGGCTCCGTTACGTTAAAATGAGCGATAAATTGAGAGGATAACGAAGATGTATTTTCCCTTTTCATACGATGGATGGTATTGGCTTCTTATCATTGCCTCACTGGTGTTGGGAGGTCTCGGCCAACTCTTCATTAACATGCAATATAAAAAATGGTCC
Organism: uncultured Coriobacteriaceae bacterium; assembly: GCA_947426865.1. Classification (GTDB taxonomy): domain Bacteria; phylum Actinomycetota; class Coriobacteriia; order Coriobacteriales; family Atopobiaceae; genus MGBC105563. The sequence goes on from CANEFS010000014.1 coordinate 1,631, forward strand.
GAGGTACCGCTTCCTGGTGGCATAACGGGGGCTGACCTCGCTCGGAAGATGCTTCAGACGAGTGGCGTCGATGGCGTTGGCATCCGAGAAATCCCCGGCGACCTTACCGACCATTTCGATCCGCGCGACAACTCGCTGTCGCTCTCATCTTCGAATTTCCAAGGCGCTTCCGTTGCAAGCGCTGCTGTTGCTTGCCATGAGGCTGGCCACGCTGTTCAAACGGCAAGACACTATATACCAGGCATTTTGCGAACTGCTATTGTTCCTGTGGTCAATTTTGCCTCCAGCATGTGGATGCTCATCCTTTTGGCGGGAATGGTTTTGGGACTCACAGGCCTTCTGTATTTAGCCGTCATTCTTTTTGCGGCGAGCGTTATTTTCCAACTCGTCACGCTTCCTGTTGAGTTCAATGCCTCCAGAAGAGCTATTGGATTCATTAAAGAGGAAGGTTTTTCGTCTGAGGTTGTGAAGGGCTCTAAGAGTGTTTTGACAGCGGCCGCATTGACCTATGTCATCGCCGCACTTCTTTCAGTCCTTCAGCTCCTTTACTACTTGGGCCTTGCGAATCGCCGCTCATAAAAGGCGAAACGTTAAAAGCGCAGGTCTTCAGGACAGACGAGAAAAAAAACTAAGAGAGTACGAAACAAAAAGAGGGGAGCGAGCGAAAAGATGCAAGGAAGTCTTAATCTCGATTTCAGCTCTTCGCCTGAGGAAAACGACTCCTCGTCTGCCCTTTTTGCCTCTGGTGCCGCCTCTGCTCCCGCTGCCCCAGCCGAGAAACCCTCAGACAAAAAAGCGGATGGCGCCTATAGCGTTTCTGAAATCGTTAATCTCGCTAAACGCAGCGTTTCTGGCCTTGGAACTTTTAAGGTTGTCGGCGAGATAAGCGGTTTTCGCGGCCCTCATGCGCGAAGCGGTCATGCCTATTTCTCCATCAAGGACGAGGAGAGCGCCATGGACGTTATTATGTGGCGCTGCGTTCTTAATGCCTGTGAGGCTCCTATTAAAGACGGCCTTCAAGTTGAAGTCATTGGTTCTTTCGACGTTTATGCGGCCTCAGGGCGCCTTTCCTTTATTATCAAAAAACTTACGGTGGCAGGAGAAGGACTTCTTCGTCAGCAAGTTGCAGAACTTGCAAGAAAGCTGCAGGTAGAAGGATTGATGGCGGAAGAAAGGAAGAAGCTCATTCCTTATTTTTGCGAGAAAATCTGTGTTATCACGTCTCTTTCCGGAGCTGTTATTGACGATGTGAAAAAGACACTCGCAAGAAGAAATCCCCTCGTCAAAATATTGGCAATTGGGGCTTCTGTTCAAGGAGCTGCCGCCGCTCCAGAGATAATCGAGGCCCTCAGAAGAGCGCAGTCACTTTCCGTCGATGCCATTCTTTTAGTGCGCGGGGGAGGTTCTTTCGAGGACTTGATGGTCTTCAACGACGAGGGCGTTGCGCGCGCCATCGCTGCCTCCAAGCTTCCCGTCGTGACAGGCATCGGGCATGAGCCCGATATTTCAATTGCCGATATGGTAGCCGACCGCTCGATGTCAACGCCGACCGCAGCAGCTGAAAGTATCGCGCCTGCTAAAGAGGACCTTTTTCAATATATTTCTAATGAGAAGGCGAAGGCCGACAAGGCGTTCGTCCGCTTCATGGCCGAGATTTCCTCTTCGCTTGAGACCTCCTTGCGCCTTGCGACTTCAGCCCTTGAGGCCAAGATTTTCTCGATGAAAGAAAAGGTGCAATCCTTTGCAAAGGCGGGCGTTCTCACAGATCCTTTCTACAATTTAAATATGCGAAAGGCTACGCTTGAGCAGACCTCGGAGCGCCTTCTTGTCGCGGGGGACACTTTTTTGCGGAAGGACCGGGTTGCTCTCGAAAACCTTTCGGCGCGCCTTGTACGCCTTCCCTCCACACTTGTCCGTTCTTCTTCCGAGAAAATCGCGCGACTCACACAAACGCTCAACGCCCTCAATCCGGAAAACGTTTTGCAGCGAGGATACGCCATTGTATCTGCTGGTGGAAAAGCAATCTCTCAGGTAGATGCGGTCAATGTGGGACAAGAAATCACAGTCCTTTTGCAAGACGGAAAATTGAAAGCTGACGTTGTTGCAAAAGATGAAAAGAAAGAAAGCTAAGAGAAAGGAATACCATGGCCGAGCAAGATTTCGAAAAAACTTTTGTGAACCTCTCGTTTAAAGAAGCCTCCACGGAACTTGAAAGAATCGTGCGCTCTCTTGAAACAGGAGATTTAGAGCTCGAGCAGTCCTTAGAAGCTTACAAAAAGGGTGTCGCTCTCGTTGCGCTTCTCAAAACGCGTCTTGAAACAGCTGAACAGGAAGTCTCCGTCTTGGCGAAAGAAATTCCTGGTGCCACGGATGCCGAATAGCTAGCTAAAGAGAGTAAAAGCTAAAGCATACAAAGCATCAAAAGCAAACAGGAGAAAGAGATTTTTATGAGCGAGTGTATTTTTTGCAAAATTTGCTCCGGAGAAATCCCGGTGAATGTGGTTTATGAAAATGATGAGGTCATGGCTTTTGAAGACGCTAATCCTCAAGCACCGGTTCACGTTCTTGTTATTCCTAAAAAGCATTTCGATAGTATCGCTGACAACGTTGACGATGAGACACTCCTTGCCCTTCATAAGGGAGTCAAAGAAGTCGTTAAAAGAAAGCAACTTCAAGATGAAGGTTTTCGTCTCGTAACGAATGCGGGGGAGCGCGCCGGCCAAACGGTGCGCCATCTTCACATTCACGTTTTATCGGGACAGAGGCTCTCGGATAACATGGCTTAAAAATTTGTTTTATTTACTAAAAATTGTCTCAAGTGAGCAGAGCTCTTTTAAAGATGAAATTGTGCAATTCAAACGAAAGAAAATACTAGATCAGAGGAAGGAAGAGCATGGTTGTTCTCGTAATTAATGCCGGAAGTTCAAGTTTGAAATATCAGCTGATTGACGTCGATACACAAGAAGTTTTTGCGAAAGGAAATTGCGAGCGTATTGGTATCGATGGCTCTTTTATAGGCCATGAGGATAAGAGCGGAAAACAAAAGATTGATATTTCTCTACCTGATCATAAAACAGCCGTCAGCGAAGTTTTCAAACTTCTCGAGGCCCTCAACATTCCGGTTGACGGAATCGGCCACCGCGTGGTTCAGGGAGGCTGGTACTTCCCCGAGTCAGCGGTTGCAACGAAGGAAGCGCTTGCACAAATTCGAGAGGTTGCTCCCTTGGCGCCGCTTCACAACTATGCTGAGGCAGACGTTATTGAAATTTGCCAAAACCTCTTCCCAGAAATTGGAAACGTCATCGTTCCCGACACAGCCTTCCACTTCAATATGCCAGAAGTCGCTTGGCGCTATCCGCTTCCTCGCGAGGTTGCCGACAAGCACCACATCCGCAAATACGGCGCTCATGGAACTTCTCACCGCTTCATCTGGCGCGCCACCAAAGAGTTTATGGGCGACAAAACGCACAAGCTTGTAAGCGCCCATATTGGCTCTGGCGCTTCCCTTTGTGCTATTCATGATGGGAAATCTGTCGAAACAACCATGGGTCTTACCCCCCTTGACGGTCTCATTATGGGAACGCGCACGGGCACCATAGATCCTGCGACCGTTGTCTATTTGCAGCGTGAAGGCGGCTATTCGGTGGACGAAGTCGATGTTATGATGAATAAAAAGTCCGGCCTCCTCGCGCTTTCGGATATTTCATCTGATTCTCGCGACATCGAAGAGGCGGCTGACAAAGGAGACCAAAAAGCCAAGATTGCACTCGATATGTTTAGCTATCGTGCTGCGCAGCTTATCATGGAGATGGCTCAGTCGATGGAAGGTTGGGACACCTTGGCCTTCTCGGCAGGTATTGGAGAAAACTCGGATACCATTCGTCGCATGATTTGCGAGAAACTCGCCTGGACCGGCGTCAAGCTTGACCTGGAAGCGAACAAAGTGCGCTCGGGAGACGTACGCCTTATTTCGGCCGGGGATTCAAAAGTCGCCGTGCTTGTGGTGCCGACGAACGAAGAGCTCATGATTGCTATGGACGTTCAAGACCTTTTGGGCTAGCCCGTTTGCGAAGCTGAAGACTTCTGGTTCGCTGCCTGGCTGAGATTCTTTGGATTACGCCGTTGGAAAAGCACATCTTTCAACTTTTGCCTCAAGATAAAGATGCTGAAGACTCTTTACAAAAGGAGTTTTCGCTCAGCCCGCTTGCTGCGAGGACTCTTGTCAGCAGGGGTCTTAAGGACCCTGTAACGGTCGAGCGTTTTTTGCACCCTTCTCTTGCGCGCGATTGGAAAGATCCCTTTAAGCTTAATGGGATGGGAGATGCTGCTGAGCGTGTTTTAGAAGGCATTACGAACCATGAGCGAATCGTTATCTATGGAGATTTCGATGTTGATGGTATTAGCGCCAGCGCTCTTCTCAGCCTCTATCTTGCCTCTTGCGGCGCGGATGTTTCCGTCTACATTCCAGACCGCTTTAGTGAAGGCTACGGCCTCTCACTTGCTGCACTTGAGAAGGTTTGCGAAAGATATAAGCCCGACCTTCTTGTTACGGTCGACAACGGCATTAGCGCCAAAAATGAAGTTCAGTGGCTTCTCGAGAAGGGCATCGATGTGGTCGTCACCGACCATCACAATCCCGATAAAAATGTTCCCCAGGGCATTCCTTTAGTTGACCCCAAAACAGACTCGCAGGGACCCTCTCAAAATCTCTCAGGGGCAGGCGTTGCCTTAAAGCTTGTTCAAGCGATAGAGGCGCTACGTGAAGAGGATAAAAACGACTCAGGGGCAACGGATGAACCTTTAACGCAGCAATCTGGCAAAGACCCCCAATGGATCTCTTTTTGCGACCTTGCGACGCTGGGAACCATCGCCGATGTGATGGAGCTCGATTTTGAGAACAGGGCGCTTGTCACTAAAGGCATTTCTCAAATGAAGCGAACGGTTCGTCCCGGACTCGTTGCCCTTTTTAATGCGCTCAAGATTGAGCCGAAAGAAATTGAAGCAAACGATTTGCCATTCTCGGTCATCCCGCGCCTCAATGCAGCTGGGCGCATGGGAAAGGTGGAGGTTGCCTACGATCTGCTCGTCACGAGCGAAGTAAATAAAGCAGAAATTTTCGCTGGGCGTATCCAGGCACTTAACGATGAAAGAAGACGTCTGGAGGCCGAGGTTCAACAGAAAGCATTTGCGGAAGGCAAAAAGGAACTTCAGAAAGATCCCAATCTTTCCGTCCTCGTTCTGGCTGGGACCGATTGGTTCGAGGGCGTTAAGGGAATCGTTGCCGCGCGGCTTGCGCACGCCTTTCAGCTTCCGGTCATCCTTATTTCCTTTACGAACGGCACAGGAAAAGGCTCGGGCCGCTCGATTGGAGAAGTTGATCTCTTTCAAGCGGTTTCTTCCTGCTCCGATTTTCTCGAGAAGTTTGGAGGCCACAAGGGGGCCGTGGGCATCTCGATTAAAGAAGAGAACTTGGAGGCGTTCCGTAAGCAGCTTAACGATGTTTTAAAAAAGGTTCCCAGCGATGAATTTGTCGAGAAAACCGAGGTCGTAGGGGAGGCTATCCTTGAGGAGCTCACGATTGCAAACATTTCGAGTTTGAATCTTTTGCGCCCCTTTGGTAGAGGAAATTCCTATCCTCTCTTTTTGACGCGTGAAGTTTCGTTTAATGACGTGCACTTGATTGGAGCGCAAAAAAACCATATTGCAGCCACGGTCACCACACCTCATTCGCCCGCTCTTATACGCGGTGTGCTTTTCAATCCCGCGCATCCCGAAAACTATCTTGGGGGACACGGTCTTTTTGATGCGTACTTTGAGCCCATCGTAAATGTGTGGCGTTCAAAACAAACGCCTCAAATCCGCATTCGTGCTCTCGAAGAAGTAGAGCTTCTCACCTACACAGAGCGTCTTCGCAAAGCTTTCATTGGAGAAAATAAGCTTCTGCCCATCCAGGCCGAGGCGCTTGAGAACCTTGCCGCGTCCAAAAATACGCTGGCAATTATGGCGACAGGGCGCGGAAAATCGCTCATTTTCCAGATTCATGCAGCGCGCCTAGCGCTTGCAAAAAAAGAGGTAAGCATCTTCGTTTTTCCGCTTCGTGCACTCGTCAACGATCAGGCTTTCCATCTTCAGGAATCGCTCGCGCAGTTCAATTTGAGGACAGAAATCCTAACAGGGGAGACCGACCCAGAGCAGCGCGAAGAAATTTATGAATGCTTACGCGCAGGCGACATCGACATCATTCTCACAACCCCCGAGTTTCTCTCCATTCACGCCGACAAGTTTGCAGAGGCGGCATCGATTGGTTTCGTTGTTATTGACGAAGCTCACCACGCAGGCGATTCTAAAGGCGGAAATCGCTTTAGCTACCTGGACTTTCCGCGTGTGTTGAAGATGCTTGGAGACCCGGTTGTTTTGGCGGTATCAGCCACCATCAACAATCGCCAAGCAGACGAACTCAAACACCTGTTTTCTTTGGGTGCTGTCATTACTGATACCACCTCACGCGACAACTTAAAGCTCATTGATGCTCGAAACGTGGATAAAGACGAGCGTTCTATTCTCGAGAAAATCGACGACGAATCCGAGCTCTCCCTTCGCCAAAAAGAGCTGATTGATCTTCTTTCTCGGGGCGAGAAAACCATCGTCTACGTCAACAGTCGAGGTCAAACGATATCGCTTGCAAAACTTTTGCGCCGCTATCTGCCCGACCTGGCACCGCGCATTGCGTTTTATAACGCCGGTCTTACAAAGCAAGAGCGCAAAGAGGTCGAGAAAGAATTTCGGCGCAATCGCCTCGTTGCTATCGTTTCGACGAGCGCTTTTGGAGAAGGTGTCAACATTCCCGACATTCGCCATGTTGTTCTCTACCACCTTCCTTTCGGTGAGACCGAGTTCAACCAAATGTCGGGCCGGGCTGGGCGCGACGGCAAAGAGGCCTTCATCCATCTTCTTTTTGGCGAGAAGGACGCTTCTATTAATGAAGGGATTCTCGAAAATGTTTCACCTTCAAGAGAGGCACTTGCCGCGCTCTTCAAAACGATTCTTGTGATGGAAAAGATGCAGGATGAAACGCCTGCGCGCATCCTACACGCCTCAAACGCCGAGATAGGTTCCTACGCTGCCTACCTTCAAGAGGGGACGCCTTTGGACGAGGCCCTCGTTGCGGCAGGACTTTCCATTTTTAAAGAGTTGGGGATTCTGACGGTTTCTGGAATGGGCGAGCAGCGTACTATCAAGTTCCTCTCGAAAGTTGACGACTTTTTCGACCTGGGGGACTCGATTATCTATACCGAAGGACTAAGGGAAAAAGAGAGTTTCCTTTCCTTTAAAGAATGGGTTTTAGAGGCCGAATCCGCCACTTTACTCAACCGAATAACGCACCCCATCGTCCCTTGCTAACTTTTTTACTGAAGATTTATTGCTTTTTTCCTCTTAAGGGCGCTCAACTTTGGGGAAGGGCTGCCACTTTTGGGTCGCAACAATCATTGCGAATGTAATCAAGGTACCCCAAGTTAGTTTTTTAGTAAAAAAGGCCGCAGTCCCGTTTTTCGTTATATAATTTCAAAAAAAATTTTATTGGGCAAATCCCACAGTATCGCTGAAATGTTACATAGCTGCGAGAGCTTTTGAAACCAGGCGTGTTCAAGGCGCATATAAGTTTTCGATCAAATGTTCAAAAGCGCCAGAAAGGAGGAGAGATGGACGAAAAAAACCAAGCACAAGACACACCTAAAAAGCAACCTGGGTTTGATGAGCGCCTTCAGGATGTCGTCCCTGCCTCCTGCAAGCTTCCAAAAGTTGGAGCGATGAACTATTCCGGGCTTTACGAGGCTGCCTCTCTCTACATGGACGAAATGCAACTCGATAAAGTGCACCGCGCCTACCTTTTTGCCGCTGACGTTCACGAAAAACAGAAACGCCGCTCTGGCGAGCCTTATATTAATCATCCGGTTTCTGTGGCCACGATTTTGGCGCACGATTTCCGCATGGATGATGATGTTATATGCGCCGCCCTTCTCCACGATACCGTTGAAGATACGTCTGCTACGAAAGAAGATGTTGCAAAGCTTTTTGGAAAAACGGTTGCTGATCTCGTCGATGGCGTCACAAAACTCACCAACATCGACGTTGGCTCGATGGACGAGAAGCAAGCACTCAATTTGCGTAAGATGTTTCTCGCGATGTCAAAAGACATTCGCGTTATCCTTATCAAGCTTGCAGATCGCCTCCATAACATGCGCACCCTCAAGTCACTGCCGCGAGACCGACAGATTTTTAAAGCGCGCGAGACAATGGATGTTTACGCACAATTAGCGGATCGTCTCGGCATGAGCAGTGTGAAAACCGAGCTCGAAGACCTTGCCTTTTTCTACTTAGAGCCGGAGGAATACCACCATATTTCGCGGCTTGTAAAAGAGTCGCATGCGCAGCGCAAAGCCGTTACCAAAAACGCAATGGAAACTCTTGAGACAGAACTTCTCAAGGTGGGCATCGAAGACTTTCAAGTGACCGGGCGGCCCAAGCATCTTTGGTCTATTTATCAGAAGATGAAAAAGAAGGACAAGGACTTCAAGGATATCTACGATTTGATTGCTCTTCGCGTTATTACGAAAACGATAAGTGATTGCTACGGGACGCTGGGCGCGGTTCACAGTCTTTGGCATCCTATGCCCGGGCGTTTTAAAGACTATATTGCCATGCCAAAAACGAACCTCTACCAGTCACTTCATACCACCGTTATTGGTCCTGAAGCGCGTCCTATAGAGATTCAAATCCGCACAACAGAGATGCACGAGCAAGCCGAATACGGAATTGCTGCCCACTGGCTCTACAAAACGGCCGGCAATTCTGAAGGCAAAATGAGCGCCGACGACAAATCGCTCGAGGAACAAATTAACTCCATAAGAAAATCGATGGAATGGACGGTCGAGTCCGACCTAGAAGACGCGCGCTCTTTTTTGCAAGACCTTCGCGTTGACCTTTTCGAGAAAGAAGTCTTCATCTTCACGCCTAAAGGCGACGTTATGAGCTTGCGCAACCACTCGACACCTTTGGATTTTGCCTACGCCGTCCACACCGAAGTTGGAAATCATTGTGTCGGTGCACGCGTTAATGGGCGCGTGGTGCCTCTGACTTACGAGCTTAAAACGGGTGACCGCGTTGAGGTCATGACGAACAAGAACTCGAAGCCCTCGGCAGATTGGCTCAATGTCGTTAAAACACCTTCAGCGAGAACCAAGATCAAAAGGTACTTCACGAGTATTAATAAAGACACCGACGCTGAGCTGGGGCGGGCAGAACTGGCAGGAGAGCTTCGGAAAAAGGGCTACGGAATTTCAACGAGACGCTCGGTAAAAGCTATCGAGAAGGTCTGCGAACAGCTTGACTTTAAAACACCGGAAGATCTCTTTGCTTCGGTTGGCTCACATGCTCACAACTCTATGAGCATCGCCAATAAAATCACTGAGATTCTTGAGGCTGAAACGCTGAGTGCTAAAGAAGCTGCGCTTAAGGAGAAAAAGGCCGAAGAGGCCTTGAAGGAATCGTTTACCAAAGATCTTCCCATGATGGGAAATAGCTCTTATGTAGTGCAGGGCAAAAAGGGAACGAAGCATGAAAAGAGGAAGAATACCTCGGGTGTTATCGTAAAGGATGATCCTGACTTGCTCGTTCATCTCGCGCACTGTTGTAATCCGGTAGCCGGAGACGAAATTGTCGGTTTTGTGACGCGCGGCAGAGGCGTCTCTGTTCACCGCGCAAATTGCCCCAACGTGAAGAGTCTTTCAACCCATCCCGAGCGCATGATTGATGTTGCCTGGGACACCTCTGGCCAAACGCAATTCCAAGTTGAAATCGTCGTCGAGGCCCAGGATAGAATGGGCCTTCTCAAAGATATTACGATTGCGGTGGGGGAGGCCGGCGGAAATATCATGTCGGCTGCCACCCAAGTTTCCGATTCCGGAGAAGCCCGCCTGCGTTTTTTGGTGGCTATCTCAGACGCATCTTTGCTTGATCCGCTTCTCGCCACCATCTCTCGCGTGCCTTCCGTTTTCGATGCTCGCCGCATAATGCCTGGCGAGGGTGCAAAATCGATTAAGTCGCGCCGTTAATGGGGTACATCTAAAGACTGTTGGACTTCTTTAAGCCCTAAAGCCCAAGAGCCACACCAGGCCGCTTAAAGAAGAGTCAAAAAAACTAAATCGATTTTGGAGGGCAAGATGGCTCAAGACAACATGACGCAAAACTACGTTATTTCTCAAACGAAACTTATCAATCCCCATGACAAAAATACCTCCGTACGCACTTTCGTGGTCACGCCCATCGAGACAAACTGTTATGCCGTTATCAATGATGGCAAAGCTTTGGTAATAGATCCTGGCACTGCAGGCGCTGAGATCGCCCAGAGTTTAACGGATGTCCATATCGAGGCAGTGGTTGTGACGCATGGACATGGCGACCACGTAAGCGGCATAAAGGCATTTCTCGATTCGTTCGATTACAAGATTCCTTTTGCCGTTGGTGCCTACGACGAGAAGCGCCTTAAAACAGCTGTGAGCGCAAGTAACTTGGGACTTCCTTACGACGACGATGCCCCAAAGCCTGATGTATTGCTAAAGGCAGGCGATAAACTTGCGGCAGGCCAGGTTCTTTTCGAAGTCCTTCATACGCCAGGCCACACAGAAGGGGGTATCGTTTTGTATGGAGATGGCTTGGCTTTTACGGGCGATACCTTGTTCAAAGGGTCTGCAGGAAGGACCGATTTTCCGGGAGGCGATAGCGCCACTCTCAAAAAATCCCTAGAGCACTTGAAAAAGAAGCTCGCTCCCGACACGCTGGTTTTTCCTGGCCACGGTCCAAAAACCACGATGGAAGAAGAGTTGCACACTAATCCTTTTTTGACTTAAAAAGGGAAACTCGCGCCTTTTCGTGACGGCCTTAAGCCTTTAAATTTTTGAAATCTCTTTTTTCTCGATGCAATATTTGGTAGGCTTGTAAAGCTGTCTTCTGTGCCAGAGTGGTGGAATGGCAGACACGGTGGTCTCAAACACCACTGGGAGCAATCCCGTGAGAGTTCGAATCTCTCCTCTGGCACCAGCTTCTACCTTTTTAAAAAGATTTCGATTTCGATCAAATTGGCAAAATTTCAGTTTCGCTCAAAGCTTGGTTTGTTGGGAAGAGCTTTTTTCGCGCAGAGCTCGGTTAAGTCGTCTTGCACACGGAAGGTGATGATGCCGGACTCCTCGTCGATGGCATCAATTATGGCGAGGGATTTGAGGCGATGTCCATGGTCGCGAAGATATTTTCCGCCCGGCTGAAAGCCTTTCTCGACAGCGATTCCAATGCCTACAACCTCGGCTTCAGCTTGTTGGCAAATATCAATAAGCCCACGCGTGGCCTCACCCATAGCGAGAAAATCATCGACAATAAGAACCTTGTCTGTTGAGGGAAGGTATTTTTTGGAGACGAACACGCGATTGGTGTCGCCGTGCGTATAAGAGTCCACCTTAGTCTCGTAAATGTCATGATGGATGTTGGTCGATTTCGTTTTCTTTGCAAAGAGCAGAGGCGCGTTGAACAGGCGCGCAATCAAAGTGGCAAGGGCGATACCAGAGGCCTCAATCGTGAGAATTTTCGTGACCGGCTCATCTTGAAACTCTTCGTAAATTGCATCAGCCATCTTTCGGCAAAGGGCGGTATCGATTTGGTGGTTTAAAAAGTTGTCGATAGCAACGACGTTTCCAGGAAGAATTTGTCCGTCTTTTTGAATTCGTTCTTCAAGTGCTTTCATGCTTTTGCACCTTCTATTGTTTAGGAAAGGCGTTTCCTGAGAAGGGCTTCTCGGAAGGGGCTTTGGAGGTACGCTTTTGCCTAGGGTTTTTTCGGAAGTGTTTCTCGGAAGTTGAAAACACCTCTTATTTGTTGTGATTTTAGCCAAACTACGCTACACTGTTCAAGTGCGAAAAGCGCATAAAAGCGAAAACACTGTTTTCCACCTGATTGGCGTAAGCTGACTGGTCAATTGAATAACGAGGGCTCGAAAGACATTCCTGTGCCTTTATTTATTCATCGACCGCCAGCTTTCGAGCTGGTTTTTTTATGGCGAAAACAAGTGCAACGCGACAGATGAGAAAAGTTAAAGAGATTGAGAGTAGGTGTTTTAAATAGCTAGAAATGATGACATTCGTGTGAATCTCGAGATTGAGGCGCCAACGTGCCGCCTTATCGATTCAAACGGAGAACAAAAGGGTGTCTACAAAATCGACGATGCCCAGCGCATTGCAGACAGCCAAGGCCTTGACCTTGTTGAGATTTCGCACAACTCGGATCCGGTTGTTTGCAAGATTATGGACTTTGGGAAGTACAAGTACGAACAAGCCATAAAGCAAAAGGCGGCTCGCAAGAATCAGCAGAAGATTGAGATTAAGGAAATGAAATTCCGTCCCAAAATTGACGTTGGCGATTACGAGACGAAAAAAGGCCACGTTATGCGCTTTTTGAAAAAGGGCGCGCGCGTAAAGATAACTATCATGTTTCGTGGCCGTGAGATGGCTCACCCCGAGCAAGGCCTCAACGTTCTTGAGCGTCTTGCAGACGACCTTGAGCCCTACGCCACCATCGAGCAGCAACCGCTCATGGAAGGCCGTAACATGCACATGCTCGTTGCTCCTATCAAAGGCGCTTTCAAAGAGCAGGAAAAAGAGGAGGCCAAGAAGGGCAAGGGCGTTTCTGAGGCTTCCGCAAAAGATGAACAAAAGGGAAACCAAAGCAAGGAGGATAAAAATGCCTAAGATGAAGACGCACAAAGGTGCCGCTAAACGCTTTAGACGCACCGGCTCCGGAAAGATTATGCACGCACACGCGTTCAAGAGCCACATCCTTACGAAGAAGAATCAGAAAAGAATTCGCAGCTTCCGCGAAGAGTCTGTCCTAGAGCCAGGCGATGCCGCTGTCGTGACAAAGCGCATGGGCCGCGGGCGCAAGAAATCGGTTCACTAAGAAACCGATTCATTGAAAAGTTGATTCATGGAATAATCGATTTGTTGAGAAGTTTATTTTCTTTAGAATCGTCTATTGAGAAAAAATTAAGGAGTTGATTTAAATGGCACGAGTTAAACGCGCTGTTCACTCAAAAAAACGTCGTCGCACCCTACAAGAGCGCACTAAGGGATATTACGGAACCGGATCGAGAACCCTTCGCGGCATGAAGGAGCAATCCCGCCACTCTCTGCAATATCAATACAGAGATCGTCGCAACAAAAAACGCGATATTCGTCGTCTTTGGATAACCCGCATTAACGCTGCCGCTCATCAAAACGGCCTGAATTATTCGCTGTTTATGCATGGACTGAAAGTTGCTGGCGTCGAGCTTGATCGCAAAGTTCTCGCGCAGATTGCCTACGAAGACGCTGCAGCTTTCGCAGAGCTCGCAGAGATTGCCAAGAAGGCAAACGCTTCGTAGAGGGGCGTTTGGGAGGTGTACTTTCATGAGGCGGGGGTGCCAAATGAGAGAGGAACAAGGTATGACAAAAGCTAAAGCCAAAGCTGCTAAAGCCAACAAGGTCACCGAGGATGCGAAGTCCCCAAAGTACGCTTTGATAACGGGCGCGAGCTCGGGAATGGGGAAGCTCTTCTCGACACACGCCGCATCAGACGGCTACAACATCATCGCACTTGGTATGGAGACTGAAGAGAAAGCTTTAGAGACGCTGAAGCAAAACCTTAAGGAGCAATTCGGGGTAAAAACCTATGTTCTCCTTAAGGACCTCTCGAAAAAAGGCGCTGTTAAAGAGATTGAGGCGTTTGTCAAAGATCACAATCTCACGGTGGACATGCTCATCAATAACGCCGGCTTTGGCTACGATGCCCCTTTCATCAAATCCGACAAAAAGCGTCAAAACATGCTCGAGGCTGTCGATGTAAAGGTTGTGCGGCAGCTTTGCCGAGCCTTCCTGCCTGCCATGGTCAAGCGCCACGATGGTAAAGTGTTAAACATTGCCTCGGCCGCCGCTTTTATGCCCGGTCCCTACATGGCGACTTATTTTGCGAGCAAAGCCTACGTGTACTCGCTTTCCATGGCTCTTCACTACGAGCTTGAGGAGACAGGCGTTTCGGTGACGACCCTTTGCCCGGGGCCCGTGAAGACCCCTTTCTGGGACGCTGCTGATGCGGGGGATTCTCTTTACGTTAAGATGGCTCTTCCTCCTGAGAAGGTCGCGCGCATTGCCTACAACGGCCTCAAGAAGAACAAAGCGCTTGTGCTTCCGGGATTCCTTTCGAAATTCTTTCCCTTCGCCGGCCGCATTTTCCCACGGGCTTTGATGGCTTATGCGGCGATGGGCCTGAATCTTTCGAAAATTTAAAAATAAGAAATCAAAAGCCAAAAAGCAAAAATCTAAAATCAAATAGCAAGAAAAAAAGCGGGGGAGCCCGTAAGCCGGGTTCTGTCGTGGACGATTATTTATCTACGCGACCAACCCGAGCGCACATCGGGCCAATGTATTGCGCTCCTATTTGGTCTTGCTCCAGATGGGGTTTACCAAGCCGTCGCATTGCTGCGGCGCTGGTGGTCTCTTACACCACCGTTTCAGCTTTTCTCTTAGCACAAAGGCTTTCGCCAAGCGCCAGTGGGAGTTTTCTTTTCTGCGGCACTTTCCGTCGAGTTACCTCGCCCAGGATTTACCCTGGCATCTTGCCCTGTGGAGCCCGGACTTTCCTCATCACCTCCGATAAAGGAAGTAACGCAATCGCCTGTGCTCCTCCGCGGGTGTAGTATAGCACCTATGAATTTGAACGATTTAAAAACGATTCGAGCCTCCTCTGTCGGCTCCTTTGCTGCCCCCTCTCTCGGCTCCTCAGCTGAGGGGTCTTCTGCCTTAAAAGGGGAGAGGACCTTTTCAGGCTCGTATACCGAGAAAAAAAGTCGCTTTCTCTCCTTTTTGGTGAGAGTTAACTCTGTTGAAGAGGCTTTTGCTTTCCTCGAGAAAACACGCAAGGCGCACCCGGACGCTCGCCACGTTGTTTCCGCCTGGCGCGTCCTGGAGGCACCCGACGGAGCAGGAAATGGCTGCGATCAGGGAGGAGAAGCGTACATTGTTGAGAAAGCAAGTGACGACGGAGAGCCAAGCGGCACCTCAGGTCCTCCTGTCTTAGAGGTGCTTGATAAGGCGCAACTCGTCAATGTTTGCTTGTGTGTTGTTCGCTACTTTGGAGGCGTACTTCTCGGGTCCGGAGGTCTTAAGAGAGCCTACGCGGAGGCCGCCAAAGAGGCTGTTGAGGCGGCGCTTGTGGCTGAGGCAATCGTTTCATACCGAAAGATTTTCTCGGCCAAAGTTGATCTTGAATATGCTCAACTTGAAACGTTCAAGCATCTCTTGAAACGATATGGCGGATCTGTTCTTGAGCAGAAATTCGAGGAAAAGATTGAGCTTTCTTTCTCTGTTCCTGCAGAGAAGACAGGGGCTTTCAAGAACGCACTTGTGGAAAAATTCGCAGGCTCTCTTGCATTGCAAAACGAAGAAATCGCATTCGGCGAGGTGGTTTTATGAGCGCCCAAGATTTGAAAAAGATTAAAAAAGATGGCGCTTCCTCGCTCGCTTTTTCGAATACCGCGAAGCCCAATTTAAATAATCTAGGCGCTAGGAAGATTGAACTTCCTTCCTTTGCACTTAACGCTCTTAAAACTCTGAATGAAAGTAGCGAAGAGGCCTACGTTGTCGGCGGCTTCATCCGAGACGCCCTTTTGGGGATTGTTAATCCTGCCGCAGACGTTGATATAGCGACCTCAGCGCTCCCTGAGCAAACTGAAAAAATATTTCAGGCAGCAGGTTTTCAAACAATTCCGACAGGTATTAAACATGGAACTATCACCGTGTTAATTCCAGATGATTCTTCTGAAGAGCGCTTAAAAATCCAGCTCAAATCCAATATTCATGCCGTCGAAATTACGACGTTTCGGACTGAGGGCTCTTACGCAGACAATCGTCATCCCGACCACGTCAGCTTCGAAGCCACGCTTGAGGAAGATCTCTCTCGCCGCGATTTCGCCATCAACGCTCTTGCGTACCATCCCAAAACCGGGCTCCTTGACCCCTTTGATGGGATTCGGGATTTGCAAACGAAAACCGTGAGAGCGATAGGAGAGCCGAAGAAGCGTTTTCAGGAAGACGCACTTCGAGTTTTGAGAGCCGTGCGCTTCGCCTGCCTGCTTGGCTTTTCTATCGAGAAAAATACGTGGGAAGCGGCAAAGGCATCCAAAACCCTCTTAGAAAAAGTTGCAGCAGAGCGCTTAGGTGCCGAAATGCAAAAAATGGTGCGGGCCCCTTATTTAAGTCTTGCGCTCACCTGCTATAAAGAGATTCTATTCCAGGTCTTACCGGAGCTTTCAACTCTTGATGGCTACGAGCAGGACACGCCTTATCACTGTTTTGACGTGCTCAAACACGTCGCTCGCGTTATCGATTTTGTTCAGGTTTTTGCGGGCGTCGATACCTCCACAGAAGCCAATAAAATTCCCGAATCCCTTGGCTGGGCAGCACTTTTACACGACATTGGAAAGCCTGCTGTTATGTTTAGAGATGCGCAAACAAACCAAATGCATTTCTACGGCCACCCTCAAAAAGGCGTCGATATCGCCCGACCCATTCTGAAGCGCTTTGGAGTAAACAAGCAAATCCGCGAGGAAGCGCTTGCCCTCATTCGCCTTCACGACCGCCCCGTTGGGTCTTCTCGAGAAGATTTCATACACCTTTTAACTGCGCTTTCTCAGTACTGTTCGCAAGATGCGCCTCGTCTGCTTTATCCGCTATCCCTTCTCCGAGAGGCCGATGCCGCATCTAAGGCGCGCGCTTACCGGACGCATGCTTCTGACATTGAGAAGATTTACGTTTCCCACAAACGCCTCTTCCAGGCCGAGAAAATCCCGCTTACTGCAAACGACCTTGCTTTGAGCGGCGATGCTGTCTTGCAATATTTTCAGATGGAGTCGGGTCCTTGGGTGGGGGAGATTCTTCAGGAACTGCTCTCGATAGTGCAAAAGGGACGTATTGAAAATTCTCCTGAGGCCTTAAAGCAAGCCCTTCCCGAGGCGCTGTACGCGAGAAACAAGGCGCTCTTAAAGGCAAGTTTGGTTAGCCAGGAAATTCCTGAAATTAGAAAGATTGGGCTCGAGCTCGAAAGATTCGTTATTTCAAACGATACGGGCGAGCGCCTTACATACAAAACAGGAGTGCAGAAAATTCTTGCACGCTGGATTGAAGACGCCCCCTTCAAGCCTATACGTATCTTCGAAGAACAAAAGTTGATAGGTTGCGTAGGATTCTTAAAGGGAACGTTGTACTCCGTAACATTAGAACCCGGCTCGCAACTGGAAGTCTCTCTGGGTCCTGCCGCATCCGTTGCCGAGCTCCAACAGGCGCTCGAGGCTTTTGATTCCATGTTCGCGCACGTCACGAAAGAACTTGGCTTAAACGCATCTTTAGTTGCCACAGGAACTGACGCCTGCCATTCAGCAAACGACATTGCGCTTCTCGCGAAGCCTCGCTACCGCTATATGAACGAATATCTTTCGAAAAAGGGGGGGATGGCAAAGGACATGATGCGCCGTTCTGCCTCGACGCAGATTTCAATTGATAGCCTGGGTCCCGAAGCGTTTTCAAAAGAGTATCAGCTGGCATGCGCCGTCAGTGAGCTTCTCTATTTCCTCTGCAACAATACTCAGCCGCCGGCCCCGTTTATGGAACGCGCTCTTATCTGGGAAAACGTTGATGCGAAACGCTGCGGCGTTGTTCCCGGTACTTTCGAGAAGAACTTCTCGGTTGAGACGTATCTTGATTGGGTTTTAGCTTGCCCTGCCATCTTTGTTCCTTTAGACACGGGCGAGTATTTGCAGGCGGCCGAGGAGACAATCGGGGCACTGCTCTCAAAGCGCGTCTATTCTGAAAAAGAGCTTCTGTTTTTTGGCTCCATTGTTTTTCCCGATGTGCGCCTGAAAGGTTTTTTGGAATTGCGCACAGCTGATGCAATGGAACCCAAATTTGCCCTCAGTCTTGCTGCTTTTCTTGAGGGTATTTTCTACAACGAGCAGGCTTTTAAGAAGGCCTACGAATTGCTGGTAAAGCCCCAAATTGCTGACGGACCTCGTAAGTCCTCAGAGCCGCCTTTCAAACCCACCAGTTGGGACGATGATTTCTACGGGAAGCCTTTCTCTGAAATTGTCCAAAAACTCATGGAAATTTCTTACCAAGGCCTTACCAAAAATCCATCGAATAATCCGGATAAACAGTTTCTTGCTCCGTTTTTCGATTTATGGTCCGAGAAAAAACTGCTTTCTGACTTGTAAAAAACCCCTCAATCCCGTAAAGTACTCCTGCACGCAGACAGTATCTTTGGGATATCGTCTAATGGTAGGACAGCGGATTCTGGTTCCGTCAATGGGAGTTCGACTCTCTCTATCCCAGCCACTGTCCCTGAAGCTAATGGCCCGTTCGTCTAGCGGTTTAGGACACCGCCCTCTCAAGGCGGAGATCACGAGTTCGAATCTCGTACGGGCTACCAGTTTTTTCTTTTGAGTTCAATGAATGCCTTTTTGAACTATAATTTCCCGAGAAAACCGCTTGAGAAAACGAAAAAATTACGGAGATATCTCAAGGAGTAAATCATGGCTAAAACTTCCATTGCTGTTTACTGTGGATCGAATTTTGGCAAACATCCCGAATACAAACGTGACGCTGAGGCCTTTGGCACCTGGCTTGGCGAGCATAACTATGACATGGTCTACGGAGGATCAAGCGTCGGCCTCATGGGTTGCGTCTCACGCGCGGCCATGGATTCAGGTTCGCGCGTCGTAGGTGTCGAGCCTCAATTCTTTATCGACCAGGGGGTCGAGCAGCACGACCTTGATGAGCTGATTGTAGTTAACACGATGAGTGAGCGTAAGGCGACTATGATTGCCCACGCCGATGCCTTCGTCGCCCTCCCTGGAGGCGTTGGTACCCTCGAGGAGATTTCGGAGATAATGGTTCGCGTTCATTTGCGCATTTCCAAAGCGAATACAATAGATAGAACCCTTTTGGCGCATTGCTTTCTCTTAAATACTAACGGCTTTTTTGACGGACTAAAGCTCCAGCTAGAAACGATGCTTCTCGAAGGTTTTATGCTTGAAGAAACATTCCGCCGCATTCACTTTTGCGATTCGCTTGAGGAGCTTTGCGAAGATCTTTTGAAGCACAATCCTCCCGTTTAGCGCCGTCTTATGATCGACATGCAAAGAAAGCACCCATACTTTCTATGAACGTTTTGCTTTCAACTTCCCGAGAAGAACAAAGGTGAATGATTCTTTATGACGAAGCAGGTTCACATCGTAGGCGCGGGCCTTGCAGGCTCTGAGTGCGCGTTGCAGCTCGCAAAACGGGGCGTGTCCGTGGTGCTTTACGAACAACGCCCCGCTTCAACAACACCCGCGCATAAAACGAATTACTTCGCCGAGCTCGTCTGTTCAAACTCATTCAAGTCACAGAAAGAGGAAACGGCCGCAGGAACGCTCAAAAAAGAGCTGGAAATTCTCGATAGTGAGCTTCTCAAGATTGCAAAAGAATCTTCGGTCCCAGCAGGAAACGCACTGGCGGTTGACCGAGATTTCTTTGCAAAACGCGTAACAGCAGCGATTAAAGAGAATCCTCTCATCGAAGTGGTTGAAAAAGAGGTTACATCTCTCTCGGAAATCGATGTACAAATGCGCGCGATAGATGAGTCGCAAACTCTTAAGAGCGGCGAGACGACCGATATCTCACGGCCGCAAATCATCCTTGCCACAGGGCCCCTCACCACAAAAGCTCTTCTCGAAAACCTGAATCCGCTCTTGGTAAATCCTGAAAATGTGACGAAACGCAACAGCGAAGAAGGCAAGGTCGAAAAGAATGCGAGCGAAAGTGGGGAGATCCAAGACGCCGCCGACGAGCTCCTCCATTTTTACGACGCCGCCGCGCCCATCGTAGAGGCTGACTCTCTCGACCGGCAGGTCATCTTCGAACAGTCGCGCTACGATTTTGAAAAGGTCAACATTTCGGGCGGCGATTACCTCAACGCCCCCATGACGAAGGAAGAATACGAGCGTTTCGTAGCCGCCCTTCTCCACGCCGAGACAACCATCAAAAAAGATTTCGAGACGACCGAGCTCTTCCAAGCGTGTCAGCCTATCGAAGAAGTTGCAAGAACCGGCATGGATTCTTTGCGCTTTGGAGCGCTAAAGCCTGTGGGTCTTGTCGACCCGCGCACCGGAAAGCGCCCCTACGCCGCCGTTCAGCTGCGCGCTGAAAATGCGTACAAGCAAGCATTCAACCTTGTGGGTTTTCAAACGAATCTTACCTGGTCAGACCAGAAGCGAATTTTTTCGATGATTCCGGGATTGGAAAATGCGCACTTTTTGCGCTTTGGCGTCATGCACAAAAATGCTTATTTGGACAGCCCACGGGTACTTGATGAAACATTTGCTTTTCTTGCCGAGAAGAACGCGGATGAGAAGTCGCACATTCGTTTTGCGGGACAAATTACAGGCACCGAAGGCTATACGGAAGCGATTGCTTCGGGGCTTTTTGCGGCTCTTAACACCTATGCTGACCTGCAAGAAAGAGAGCCGTTTAAACTTCCTCAAGAAAGCGTTTTGGGAGCCTTGTTCCACTACGCCACCGACCCCCATACGAAAAATTATCAACCCATGCACGTGAACTTTGGTCTCTTGCCACCCCTTTCTCCTTATATAAAGAATAGGCGAGAACGCTACGCAGCCTTTTCCGCCCGCGCTCAGGAAAACATAAAAAAGGTGAAAGAAACACGCCAGGATTTGTTCAATTTTGACAAAGACACGTAAAACAACCCCAACATATTTGCCAATCTTCTGGACAACGTTTTTGATACGCTTTCAAAGAAAAGATTTCAAATAGGAAGGCTTTTCAGCGCTTCGAAGCAAAGAGATTAATAACTAAGGACGCCCTATGACCCAGAGAAAGCCAACAGATGACTTTGCGCAGCTCATCGATGCTTTTCTCGGCTATATCAAAAACGTGCGTAACCTGTCTCCCAACACCGTCGAAAGCTACAAAATCGACCTCGAGCTTTTTCTCGAGTGGACCCGAGCCCACAACATCGACCCGCTTAAACTTGAGCATATCCAGGTCAGAAGCTATCTTGCCTACATGCGGCAAGCTCACTACGCTGACAAAACTGTCGCGCGGCGCCTGTCCTCGCTTCGCTCTCTCTATCAGTGGCTCGTGGTGGAAGGCTACACTACAGAAGACGCGCCTGCGGCTACGTTGACGCCGAAACTTTCCAGGAAGCTTCCTGAGGTTATGCACAATACGGATGTCGAGAAGGTCCTTGAAAGTTGCAACCAGCGCGTCCAAGAGGCGCAGACGGCTTTTGCAAAAGAACGTTCGCAAAAGCATCAGGAAGCATATGACCAGGCAATTCTCGATAAGGCGCTGATTGAATTTATGTATGCGACTGGCGCTCGTATTTCTGAGATTGCCGCGCTTCATCTTGACGATATCGACTTCGCCTCAAGCAACGTTCGGCTTTTTGGAAAGGGGAGAAAAGAGCGTATCGTTCCGCTATATCCTGCCGCGATCGATGCTATGAAGGAATACATAAAGGAGGCGCGTCCGCACCGTTTGCCTGCCACGGTAAAGGAAAACGACGACCCTCGGAATCGAATGCTTAATTTGAATGATACCTCCGTTTTTATCTCGCCCAAGCACAGGCCCATGACGGCATCTTCGCTGCGTAATCGTTTCGAAAAAATCATATGTCAAGCGGGACTTTCTGGAGCAATCACCCCTCACACGATGCGCCATACGTTTGCCACAGAGCTCTTGCAAGGTGGGGCGGACTTGCGAAGCGTCCAAGAACTTTTAGGACATGCCTCGCTTTCCACGACCCAGATTTATACGCACTTGTCGGTGAATCGCTTAAAAGAGGCGGCACGCCTTGCTCATCCTCGCTCAGGCGCCTAACGCGTGATTTTGAAGCCTACTCAGGTGGAGCCGAGCTTGCTTTCTTTTCTCGGAGTTTATCTCGAGATCTTCAAAATTTCTGTTATACTAGCCTGGCTGGAAAACCAGTAGAGAAAACACACGCGCAACTACCAGAATCCGCGGTGCCCACTTGGCCATACAATTGGGTGGATAATCTGGGAAAACATTGCGCGGAGGCCTAACCGATTAAAGGAGAAAATTATGGCAGCAAAACCCAAAGTTACTATCAAGACGCTTCTCGAGGCTGGATGTCACTACGGACACCAAACGCGCCGTTGGGATCCTCGCATGAAACCCTTCATTTTTGGCGAGCGTAACGACATCTACATTATCGACCTTAAAAAGACGATTCAGCAGGCAGACCGCGCCTACACCTTCCTGAACACCATTGCTAAAAAGGGCGGCACGATTCTTTTCGTGGGTACCAAAAAGCAAGCTCAGGAGGCTATTGTTGATAACGCCAATCGCTGTGGCATGCCTTTTATTTCCAACCGTTGGCTGGGAGGAATGCTTACGAACTTCGTGACGATTCAGGCACGCGTTGAGCGCATGAAAGAGCTTGAGCGCATGGAAGAATCGGGCCAGATGGCGATGCTTCCTAAAAAAGAGCAATCCGTTCTGAACAAAGAACTCGAGAAACTCCAGAAGAATTTGGGCGGCGTTCGCAACATGTCGCACCTTCCGCAGGCTCTTTTCGTCGTCGATACGATGAAGGAGGAAATTGCTGTTAAAGAGGCCAATCGCTTGGGCATTCCGGTCGTGGGCCTTCTCGACACCAACTCAAACCCTGAGCTTATCGAGTACGGCATCCCTGCAAACGATGATGCAATTCGCTCCATTTCGCTTCTCGTGGAAGTCATGGCCGACGCGATTGAAGCCGGTTCCAAGAAAAGCCCTGTTTCTCTCGAAGAGATGAAAGGTGGCGCGAAGGGTGCCAAAGGTGCTGTTAAAGGCGATGTTAAGGCCGTCTCGCTCCAGGATTTGAAGGACGTGGCTCCCGTTTCTGAGTCAACCATTGCCGCCGTCGAAGATGTGCAGCCCGAATTCAAAGACGAGAAAACCACCGACACCGTCGGGGGCGAAATAATTGAGGCCGTCACGACTCCGGACTTAGCCGAGAAACTCGACTAAAAAAACAGGAACGCACGAGCGCGCACTACGCGCTATGTACAACACGATTAGCGCAACCTCAAGCAAACTTAATGCAAACAAAGCGAAAACGAAACAAACTTAAAGAAAGAAGGAAACATGGCAGAAATCACCGCTGCTCTCGTTAAAGAGTTACGAGAAATGACAGATGCTCCTATGATGGAGTGCAAAAAGGCCCTCCAAGAAGCCGAGGGCGAAATCGATAAGGCCGTCGACGTTCTGAGAAAGATGGGCATTGCAAAAGCCGGCAAAAAGGCTGGCCGCGATACGAACGAGGGAACCGTTGGCGCATACGTCACAGATGATGGCCACAAGGGTGGCCTTGTAGAGGTTTTCTGCGAGACGGACTTCGTTGGCACGAACCCCAAGTTCACAGGTTTTGCAGAAAAAGTTGCAAAGGCCGTCGCTGAGCAAGCCCCTGCTCCTGACGCAGACATTAAAGGTCTGACAATTGAAGGCGCCACCGTCGAAGAAGGCCTCACCGACCTCATCCACACGATGGGGGAGAATATGAAGATCGGCCGCTTCATCGCCACTTCTATCGAAAACGGAGGAATCGCTTCCTATGTTCACGGCGGAAAGATTGCAAATCTTGTCACCTTCTTCTTCACCAAGCCCGAAACATTCCAAAACGAGGCTTTCAAGGAGTTCGCACACGACGTCGCTATGCAAGTGGCAGCGACTGCCCCCATTGCCGCGCGCCGTGAGGACGTTAACCCCGATACTGTTGAGCACGAGGTGAATCTCTACAAAGAGCAAGCAGCTGAATCGGGAAAGCCTGAGGCAATTCAGGAGAAAATGGCGCAAGGTCGTCTCGAGAAGTTCTTCAAAGAGACAGTTTTGACCGAGCAGGTCTTCATCAAAGACAGCAACAAAACGATTAAGCAGTATCAAAGCGAGGTCTCGAAAGCTTGCGAAGACACGATTGAAATTGTCGCCTTCGAATCGTTTACTATTGGCGCATAAATCGAAAAGGTCCAAAAACCCATGGATTACTATCAGTCAGCAAGTGTTGGAAAGCCCCCCAGGGGCTTTCTTTACAAGCGCGTCTTATTGAAGCTCTCAGGAGAAGCTCTTCTTGGCGAGCGCTCCTTTGGCATTGACCCCAAAGAGGTCGAGCACCTCGCCCAGTCCATCAAAACTATCCATGACGCCGGCATCGAGGTCGGTATCGTTGTGGGCGGCGGAAACATTTTCCGCGGTATGGCGGGCTCGCAAAACGGAATGGACCGCGCACAAGCTGACTACATGGGCATGCTTGCCACCGTGATGAACGGTCTGGCGCTCCAGGACGGCTTCGAACACGCAGGTCTTACGACGCGCGTGATGACCTCGATTCAGATGCAGCAAATCACCGAGGTCTACATTCGCCGCCGCGCTATTCGTCATCTTGAAAAAGGTCGCATTGATATTTTTGCAGGTGGAACAGGCAATCCCTATTTCACGACCGACTCCGCGGCAGCGCTTCGCGCGCTTGAAATTGATGCCCAGTGCGTTATCAAGGCCACCAAGGTGGACGGCATTTTCAACAAAGACCCCGAGAAATACCCTGACGCTCAGCGCTATGAGCTCATTTCTCACAAGGATGTTTTGGCCAAAGATTTGCGCGTGATGGATGCTGCGGCCACTGCACTTTGTCGAGACAACAATTTGCCAATCATGGTCTTAAATATTAACGAGAAAAACGCCTTCGAGCGCGCCCTTAAGGGTCATCACGTCGGCACCCTTGTTACCCCAGAAGACGTCCCGGCAAAGATGTATGAATAGAAATTGAAGAGGAGCACCTCATGGCAGATGTGAGACAAACCACGAACGAGCGCATGGATAAATGCGTCTCCAACTTAAAAGAGAACTTTGCCAAGGTAAGGACCGGTCGAGCCAACCCTCATATTCTTGATTCCATTCAAGTCGACTACTACGGTGTTCCGACTCCTATTGTCCAACTTGCTGCCGTGAAAGTTCCTGAGGCAACCACGCTTTTAATCGAACCTTGGGACAAATCGGCTTTAAAACCGATTGAGTCTGCCGTTGAGGCTTCTGATCTTGGTATCAATCCTGTCAACGATGGAGCAGTTCTTCGCCTTATTTTCCCTGCTCCCACTCAAGAGCGCAGAAATGAGCTTGTCAAGGAGTGCAAGGGTCTCGCTGAAGACGCACGCGTGGCCGTCCGCAATGTTCGCCGTGACATGAACGGAAAGATCGACCGCGACGAAGAACTTAACGACGACGAGAAGCATCGCAAGCAATCAGGCGTGCAAGACGCAACCGACGAGCACATCAAAGCAATTGACGAGTTGCTGAAAAATAAAGAAGCTGAGGTCATGGAGGTCTAAATGGCTCCTGCCTCTCAAACACCTGCCGATACCCCCAGCGCCTCATCTGCCTCTTGTACCCCTGGCACCTCTGGCACCTCTGGCACCTCTGGCACCCTCGATACCTCCAGCGTCTCAAGCACCCCCAGCGCTTCAAGTGCTTCAAGTACTCCAAGCGCCCCCCGTGCTTCAGGTGCTTCAGAATCAAGCAACGAACTTCCTGAAGAAATTCGCTACGCCCTTGATATTGGTGTAGATTTTGCCCGCTTGCCCAAGCATGTCGCCGTCATCATGGACGGCAATGGTCGTTGGGCAAAGGCAAAAGGTCTTCCGCGCACAGCTGGCCACAAGGCGGGCGTTGATTCCTTGCGTGAAATCATCACTACCGCTGTTCATATGGGAATCAATGTCCTTTCCTGCTATGCTTTCTCGACCGAAAACTGGACACGCCCTCAAGAGGAAGTCCAGATGCTCATGCATCTTTTTGCGAAAACCCTCATCCATGAGCTCCCTCTTTTCGAGCAAGAAAATGTGCGCTTGCGCTTTTTAGGCGATATCGAGGCGCTTCCACAAAAGACGTACGAGGTGTTTCAAAAGGGCCTTAAAGCTACCGAGAAAAACACGGGCATGGTTCTTTGTTTGGCCGTAAACTATGGCTCAAGAGCGGAAATTGCGCGTGCGGCAAAGCTGATTGCGCGCGGGGTTGCCGAAGAGACATATACGCTTGACGAAGTAGACCCCGACCTCGTTTCCAACAATCTTTACACCGCAGGCCTTCCTGACCCCGAGCTTCTCATCCGAACCTCGGGAGAGTTGCGTCTTTCAAACTTCTTGCTCTTCCAACTGGCCTACGCTGAGTTTTACGTAACTGATACCTACTGGCCTGATTTTTCACGTCACGAGTTTGTGGATGCCATATACTCATTCCAGAAGCGCGACCGACGCTTTGGGGGAGTAGAAAGTTAGCAAATAGCTGAAGAAGATGAGCATGCTCCGTCAAGATCAAGAACAACACGACCACGAAGGGCAAGTGGAAAAAGCAAGCCGAAGTTCTCGTGCCCGAGGCGGCGTTGAGAAACTTCTAACGCGCTCCCTTTCCGGTCTTCTTTATGCGGTCGCTATCGTGGCTTGTTTGTTTTTGGGAAAGATTGCCACAGCCATCATTTTCGCTGCAATGGCTTGGCTTTGCTGTTCGGAATTTTTCCGCATTGCCCGCCAGATGGGACGCATGCCCAACGAGTTTCTCGGCCTTACAAGCTGCGTCATCTTTACAATTTTGCCCCTTTGGCAAACCGAGATTGATCTTTTTCCCTTCGTTTTAAGCCTCCTTATCTTGCTTATTGGCATTTGGTATGTCTGGAGCCCCCGCGTATCTATTAGCGATGCTGCAATCAGCGTTTTTGGCCCTGTTTACACCGGATACCTTATGAGCTCCATCGTCGTTATTCGACAAATGCACCATGTTGGAACAGAGTACACGTGGCTCTATTCGGCACTTCTAGCCTTTGGCGTTATATCAAGCATCTGGGGCTCTGATGCCTTGGCCTACCTGGTTGGCTCGAAGTTTGGCTCTCTTAAAATGACACCAAAAATTAGCCCCAACAAAACTTGGGAGGGCTTTTTTGGTGGCATGTTGGGCTCCGTTTTTGTTTGGATTTTGATGTGGCTTGCAGGAATTCCCGGCATGAATTTGCCCTTTGCCATTTTGGGCGGCATTGTTGTCGGCTTCATTGGCGTGATGGGTGACCTCTTCGAGTCACGGCTTAAAAGAGGCGCTGGTGTCAAGGATGCAGGATCTCTCATCCCCGGCCACGGCGGCATGCTTGACCGCTCAGATTCGATTTTGTTCGGGTGCGCGGCGGCCTACTTCGTCCTCATTCTTGCAGGATTTGTCATCTGACAACCCCCGTAGATTCGAAGGCAAAACAATCGAGCAACCTAAGGTCAAGCGCATGAACACACTGAACGCCAACTCACAAACAGCATCTGCACCAAGCAGTTACAAAAACTCATCCCGCCTGCGCGTTTCCATTCTGGGAGCTTCAGGGTCCATTGGAAAGCAAGCTCTGGAAGTTGCCCGAGAAAACCCCGACAAAGTTGAGATAGTAGGTCTCAGCGTTCACTCAGACACATCTTTTTTGGTTGATGCTGCAAAAGAATTCAAGCCAGCCTACGTATGTGTGAGTGACCCAGCGCATGCAAACGACACGTGCCTTGAACAATTAAATAGCGCCAAAAACCCTAAAGCGCTCAAACCAGAAATTCTGATAGGGGATAGTGGCTTAGAAGAAATGGCACGCTTTCCCGAGGCCGATTGCATCCTTATTGCAGTCGTTGGAGCTGCCGGTATCAAAGCCACCCATACAGCCATTCTTTCCGAGAAACGCGTTGCCCTTGCAAACAAAGAATCTCTTGTTGCAGCAGGCGACCTCCTCATGACGCTTGCAAAACCCGGGCAGATTATCCCCGTTGACTCGGAGCATTCTGCGATTTTCCAATGCTTGATTGGGGAGACGAACTTCGAAGATTCCCTGGAATGCATCTGGCTCACGTGTTCAGGTGGCCCCTTCTACGGCTGTACCAAAGAGCAGCTAAAAGGTGTTACAGCCCACGATGCCCTTAAGCACCCCAGCTGGACGATGGGTCCCAAAATAACGATTGATTCAGCAACGCTGGCAAACAAAGGCCTGGAGGTCATCGAGGCGCATCACCTTTTTAACGCCGCATACGACAAAATTAAAGTTCTTATCCAGCCAGGGTCAACCATCCATTCAATGGTCAGTTTCAAAGATGGCTCTACGAAGGCACAAATTGCAGCACCTTCCATGAAAACGCCGATTTCTCTGGCGTTTTCCTATCCCGAGCGCTGGCCACTCAGTGACAGTTTCGTCGACTATCAAAATCACGCACCTCTTTCGTTTGGCAAACCTGATTCTAATCTTTTCCGTTGTCTGCCCCTCGCTGTTCAAGCAGGAAAAGAGGGAGGAATCATGCCTGCTGTGATGAACGCAGCAAACGAGGTTGCCAACGCCGCTTTTAGAAAAGGCCGTATTGGATTTCTCGATATTCCTGCCGTTATCGAGAAAACCATGGACGAAACGAAGAATGCACCACTTGAAAGTATCGACCAGGTTCTTGATGCTGATTACAAAGCTCGATTGTCAGCAACACAGTTGCTAAACAAATAATTCATTCTTTTTTCGTTTCCTTCGTTAGAACCTCTTTCTAGGTTCGTTGCTGATTTTTTTTCAAAAAACGTAGCTCTTGTGCGGAAAATGGGGTCCACTTCAAATTTCCGTGCTGCTCGCAAAAAATCCAAAAGTATCTTGACAAATAGGGGGAGGTCTATCATTGATTGGTCGCGTCCTAAAAAGTGGTGTAAGAACCAATTTTGCATTCTAGCAAATGA
>CANEFS010000015.1 GCA_947426865.1 uncultured Coriobacteriaceae bacterium
CCTTTGCTTCCTTTCTTTAAGTTCCTTAGTTTTTTTCATTTGTTTATTCAAATGACACGACGAGTATAGACTGTCTCGGAATGCATTTCAACCCTAAAAAAGAAAAACATGCGAAACCGCACTTAAAGGCGAGCACAACAAAACGGGTCCGAGATTTTCTTCTCGGACCCGTTTCTTAAGAGACGTAATTTGAGAGAATTCTTGAATCTTTTTGCGTCCCAAGAAAGCAATTAAGTCGCTTTAAGGTAATTTCTGAGCCTTTTTAACATGCCTCAGAATAACATTAGATTACATAGAATAAACGTGGTGAACAGGAGCCCAAACAACCATCCATAAATCTATGTTGTCTCCAGAATTGGCAACGTGCATAGAGGCTCCGTGGTTGACACCATCGCCAACAATATAGTTTCCTGTCTTTTCAGAGCGCATGTGAACCTTATAGACACGCCCGTCTATGTAATAATGTTCTTTGCCGGAATCAGTTTTACCAATGACGAAGGTTTGGTATCCGCCTTCATCAACAAACTCAAACTCAAACCGTTGCCAATCCTTATCTCCAGAATAAAACTTGGAAGTACCGCGCAATTTCTTGCCTGCATCTCCGGATTTATCGGTCACTTCAAGCATTTTAAAGGCGTTTTTGTTGCCATAAGAATCATCCATGAGGGTGTAGGCTCTGTTGCCGTACTTTCCATTGTAGGATTTTCCGCCCTTTGGGTGAAAACGGGGAATATCGACACTGTAATCACCGAACATTGTACTCCAGTTGGGCAAGCCATGGGTAGCCTGAGCAGGAGAATGGTTTGTAGCGCCGTTATTGTGAATACCTAAGGCCTTCCAATCAGAGTGACTTTCAAAGTCATAGTTGATATCCGCGGGGTTGGCACCGAGCAGAATGAAGTCTTCATCAGAAATATCGACATCTAAAGCATTCGCTTGATTTGCGGGAAAAAACGAAAAGGCCATAACCAGACCGAGAACAACACCAAATAGGCCACCGATTCTACGGGTAAGTTTCTTCTCATTGTGGAGTTTCTCTTTGAACTTCTGAAATTTCACCTTTACTTCCTTTCTCTAAGTTCCTTAGTTTTGTTCATTTGCTTATCCAAATGACACGACGAGTATAGACTGTGTCGGAATGCATTTCAACCCTAAAAAAGAAAAAAATGCGAAAACGCACTTAAAGGCGAGAGCAACAAAACGGACTCGAGATTTTCTTCTCGGACCCGTTTCTTAAGAGACGTAATTTGAGAGAATTCTTGAATCTTTTTGCGTCCCAAGAAAGCAATTAATAACGTGTAGATGCGATGTGGATGCGTCCAGATAACCATCCAGAAATCTATGCTGTCTCCAGGGTTAGCAAAGTGCATAGAAGCTCCGTTCCAGGCACTGTCAGCCACAATATAGTTTCCGGTTTTCTCAGAGCGCATGTGAACCTTATAGGTATGCGAATCAACCCAATAATTTGGAGATATGCTCGTTTCGCCCGCTACACAACAAGATTGGGTCCCTAGGTCTTCAAGAAACTCAAACTCAAATTGTTGCCAAGGATCTTTTCCAGAATAAAACTTGGAAGTACCACGCAATTTCTTGCCTGCATCTCCGGATTTATCGGTCACTTCAAGCATTTTAAAGGCGTTTTTGTTGCCATAAGAATCATCCATGAGGGTGTAGGCTCTGTTGCCGTACTTTCCATTGTAGGATTTTCCGCCCTTTGGGTGAAAACGGGGAATATCGACACTGTAATCACCGAACATTGTACTCCAGTTGGGCAAGCCATGGGTAGCCTGAGCAGGAGAATGGTTTGTAGCGCCGTTATTGTGAATACCTAAGGCCTTCCAATCAGAGTGACTTTCAAAGTCATAGTTGATATCCGCGGGGTTGGCACCGAGCAGAATGAAGTCTTCATCAGAAATATCGACATCTAAAGCATTCGCTTGATTTGCGGGAAAAAACGAAAAGGCCATAACCAGACCGAGAACAACACCAAATAGGCCACCGATTCTACGGGTAAGTTTCTTCTCATTGTGGAGTTTCTCTTTGAACTTCTGAAATTTCACCTTTACTTCCTTTCTCTAAGTTCCTTAGTTTTGTTCATTTGCTTATCCAAATGACACGACGAGTATAGACTGTGTCGGAATGCATTTCAACCCTAAAAAAGAAAAAAATGCGAAAACGCACTTAAAGGCGAGAGCAACAAAACGGACTCGAGATTTTCTTCTCGGACCCGTTTCTTAAGAGACGTAATTTGAGAGAATTCTTGAATCTTTTTGCGTCCCAAGAAAGCAATTAATAACGTGTAGATGCGATGTGGATGCGTCCAGATAACCATCCAGAAATCTATGCTGTCTCCAGGGTTAGCAAAGTGCATAGAAGCTCCGTTCCAGGCACTGTCAGCCACAATATAGTTTCCGGTTTTCTCAGAGCGCATGTGGACCTTATTTTTTGATGCCTTGTCTGCAAGAAGGATAAAATCCTCATATGACAAATCCACGTCTAAAGCATTCGCTTGATTTGCGGGAAAAAACGAGAAAGCCATAACAAAACCGAGAAATCGGCAAAAAGGCCGCCGACTCTACGGATAAGTTTCTTCTCTTTGTGGAGTTTCTCTTTAAATCTCGTGGTCCATTCCAATTCTAAATCTCCCCAAAATGAGGTACCAGGCAACAACATATTGGTAAGAAACGATACCCCTTTTGTGATCCTTTTGTGAAGTATAAGCCTTGACACAAACTCCTCTCCTCCCTTACTCTCTCCTCTAAGAGGGCGGAAGCCCTCGTAAAAACGCTCTCAGAAACGTCGAGAAAACACTCTTCAGGGGTTGAAAAAATACTTCCGCAGGTTTTTCTCGGCCATTAATGAGGCACCCGAAAAAGGAATGGTCATGAGCGAACAATCCCCTACTCAACCTTCAGAGATTTTGAAATCTTCCCCTGCCCCCTCCCCCAAAGTTCAGCGCGGCTTCGTTTTAGTCGTAGGTGGCGCAGGCGGCATTGGACAGTCCATCATTCGCCTGATGCTTGAATACGGATATGAAGTACTTTGCCTTGATAGGAACGGCGAAAATATCCAGGATGCCGCTCAGAAATTCCCCGGCGTATCCTTCGAGCAATGCGACATTTTAGATATCGATAACCTCATCGCCATTCGTGAAAACATGGAGCGTACGCAGGGCCTTGACAAGGATTTTTCTCTCGACCATATCGTTTGTCTTGCCGGCGGCGCTACTGAGGGTGAGTGGATTCCGTTTGATGAACAAGACGTCAACGAGATAACTAACTCCATAAAGATTAACCTTTTTGGATGCATCAATATTATGCATACGTTCTTGCCTCTTCTCGAGAAATCCCCCAATCGCAAACGCTCCATTGTGCTTGTGAGCTCTATCAACGCACTCAGAAGCTTTGGTCTTCCGGGCTATTCTGCGGCAAAGGCGGGACGAATTGGTCTTGTAAACGCGCTTTCGGGAGAGCTCGGTGATCGCTCTATTCGTATTAATGCTCTCTCTCCGGGAACGGTGCCGACTCCCCGCACACAAACTGAGCCTAAGGATTTTGAGGCCCTTTTGAAGACAACCCTTCTCAACCGTTTTGCCACGACAGATAATGTGGCCGAGGGCGTTTTGATGCTTCTGGAAAATGAAGGAATTACCGCCCAGAATCTCATCATTGACGCCGGGCAATCAGCTAAATAGCGCTTCTACCTGCAAGCTACTTCTTATGCCGGCGTGACTGCGGGCGCTTCCGAGAAGCATGCGCAGAACCCTTCCGCGCTCCTGAGCGAAGGCGAGCAATGATAGCCTCCTCTGAGGTTCCCGTTAAAATCTTTCTGACCTCGACGACTTCGTCACGAAGAAGCGCCGCTTTCTCAAAGTCCATCGCCTCAGAAGCCGCTTCCATTTCTGCTTCCAAGTGCGAAAGGATTGCCTCTGCTTCGTCTTTGGGAAGCGTCTTCAACTCCGTTGCTAACTTCTGGGCACGCGTCAACGACTCTGGCGCCCCCTCAGATGCCGACGTAAAAAAAGCGCCGTGGTCGGTTCCTCCCCGCCCGCGGTCTTTTCCTTCAAGCGTGGCTGTTGCTTCATCAATAAAGCCGGTAATGTCGTTGATGCTTTTCTTGATCGTTTTTGGCACGATGCCATGCTCTTTGTTGAAAGCTTCCTGGATGACACGGCGTCGGGCCGTCTCGTCAATGGCTTGGCGCATGGAATCGGTAATCTTATCGGCATACATAATGACTTGTCCTGAGGCATTTCTCGCCCCGCGCCCCATCGTCTGAATAAGGGAGCGGCGGTTGCGCAGGAAACCTTCTTTGTCCGCGTCCAAAATAGCAACGAGCGAAACCTCCGGGATATCAAGACCTTCTCGGAGAAGGTTGATACCAACAAGAACGTCGATTTTACCCATGCGAAGGTTGCGAACAATGTCGACACGCTCCAGCGTTCCGGTGTCAGAATGCATGTAGTTCGACTTAATCCCGAGGTCAATGAGGTGGTCGTTCAGGTCCTCAGCCATGCGCTTGGTAAGCGTCGTCACAAGAACGCGCTCTTTTTTCTCGACGCGCTCTTTAATCTCTGAAGTCAAGTCGTCAATCTGTCCGCGCACCGGGCGTACGTCCACTTTTGGATCGAGAAGCCCGGTTGGACGGTTGATCATCTCGACGTGTTGCTGAGAGACGGACTCTTCGTAGTCGCCAGGCGTGGCCGAAACGTAGAGGAATTGCGGAATGCGGGCCTCGAACTCGTCGAAGCGCAAAGGCCGGTTGTCAAGCGCTGAAGGAAGACGAAAGCCGTGTTCTACCAGGGTAATCTTGCGGGAGCGATCGCCTTCGTGCATGCCGCGGATTTGAGGAACGGTCACGTGCGACTCGTCGACGATGCAAACCATGTCTTTTGGAAAGTAGTCGATGAGGGTGTAAGGGGGCTCGCCGGGGCGGCGGCCGTCAAGATGGCGCGAATAGTTTTCGATGCCAGTGCAAAATCCCATCGTTTCAAGCATCTCTAAATCGTAGGCGGTACGCTGAGAAAGGCGTTGCGCCTCTAAGAGTTTGTTGGCACCCTTAAGTTCTGCCACGCGCGCAATCAGCTCGTCGTTGATGGATTTCAGCGCTTTGTTAACGCGGGGACGCTCTGTCACATAGTGCGAGGCGGGCCAGATAGGAATCGCATCGTACTCTTGCAAAACATCGCCTGTGACCTCGTCAATTTCAACGATTTTCTCGATCTCATCGCCGAAAAATTCCACGTGGAGAGGGTGCTCGGCGTAAGGCGGGAAGACGTCGACGGAGTCTCCGCGCACGCGAAACGTGCCGCGCGAAAGATCGATGTCGTTGCGGTCGTATTGAATGCCGATGAGCTCTCGGATGAAGTCGTCGCGCTCAAGCGGCGTGTCCTTAGAAATCGTGGGTGCAAGGCCGGCGTAGGTTTCTGGCGAGCCGATGCCGTAGATGCAAGACACCGAAGCCACCACGATAACGTCACGCCTTGAGAGAAGCGAAGCGGTTGCTTGATGGCGGAGTTTCTCGACCTCTTCGTTGATCGAGGCGTCTTTTTCAATGTAGGTGTCGGATTGGGGAACGTAGGCTTCTGGCTGGTAGTAGTCGTAGTAGGAGACGAAATAGACGACCGCGTTTTCCGGAAACATATCGCGCATCTCTGCGGCCACTTGGGCAGCAAGCGTCTTGTTGGGCTCCAAAATGAGGGCGGGACGATTGATCTTTTCAATCGTTTTCGCCATCGTGTACGTCTTGCCCGAACCCGTCACGCCCATGAGCGTCTGGTAGCGAAGACCATCTTTCACGCCGCGCGCGAGCTTTTCAATCGTCTCTGGTTGGTCGCCGGCAGGCTCGTAAGGCATCACAACTTTAAGCGGTTTACCTGCGCCTTCGACACCAAAGCGCTTCAGCATTCCGCCGAGAGACCCACGCGACTCCGGACTTTTCTCAGCGTCGACAGAGTGCGCTTGGAAGTGCGCTTGGGAGGGCGCCTGAAAGGATGCCTGAGAGGGCGCGTTTAGATTGGTCGCACCCTTGGAGGAAACCTCAGAGGGCGACGCAGATGTATGTTCGTCTTTTTTTGTCATAGATTAGTTTTTTGCCAGAAATGAGCGACTCTAACCATTTATACCATCAGGATAGAGCTGGTTGTAGTGAGAATATGCGTCCATGACTTTTTTGAGGTAGGCCTTGGTTTCGGGGTAATCAATCTTTTCTTCAAACGTTTTTTTCGCCGAAGAGCTGCTCGTCGACCAAGCGTCGATGGCGTTAGGGCCCGCATTGTAGGCGGCAATCGTTTCTTTCAGCGAACTTAAATTTTTCTGTAGATAAGAAAGGTAGGCCGTGCCATACATGATATTTGTTCGTGCGTCGAAGAGATTGGTAGGCGAATAGCGACTCGCATAAACAAGGCCCCTCTGGGCAATTTCTTGTGCGGTAGCAGGCATCATCTGCATGAGACCCTCGGCACCCGCCGAGCTTTTTGCGTTTTCATCCCAGTTTGACTCCGTCTTAATGATCGCACAAATGAGCGTTTCTTCAACGCCGTATTTAGAAGCAGCTTGAGTGATGATCTCGGGATATTTAACGGGATAGAGAAAGGTGCGCTGCAACTGCTCGGGCATGGAAGCAAAAAATACCGAGATGACACAGAGAATTGAAACAACGACGATTGGAATCGTCCTAAACCAGCGCCAAAATCGAAGCTTCTTCCGGTGAAGCGGCTGAGCAAACCTGTTGAAAAAGTTCGTTTTCATCTTTCGTTTTGGCTATCGTTTAGGTGCGCGAACCGAATTATGAACCTGCAAGCCCCGAGGCTCGCTTTATAATCTCGTCTGCCACCTCATCAAGCTTTCCCTGGTCAAGGTCGTTTTCTACGATAAAGTCAGCCCGTTTGCGAAGCTCGTCTTCGTTAAGCTGGAGCGCGGCGCGCTCGGAAAAATCAGCAGGGCTCATCCCCTTTTGCCTTGAACGCTCCAGGCGCTTCTCGAGAGGAGCCAAAACCGCAATCACCTCGTCGGCAAACTCCATGCAGTCGTTCATGTTGTCCAAGCGCGGAATCTCAACGACGAGAGTCTTGTCGCCCTGCTTTTCCTTTACAAGGCGAAGGACGTTTTTGAAGGCGTGCTTGATGTGGGGCAGCTCAATTTGCTCAAGCCGCTCGGTTCCCTCTTTTGTCGAGAAGGCCCGCTGAGCAAGAGCTTTTCTGTCGAGTACGTCGTTTTTGTCGAGAAGGTCTTCTCCAAAAGCGGCAGCTACCTCTTGCAAAACGGGCTCCCCCGGGGCAAGAACGTCCCGGGAGAGCTCGTCTAAATCAATGCGTATGGCGCCTCGTTCTTCCAGCTTTTTTGCAAGGGTTGATTTACCGCTTGCAATTCCGCCGGCTAAGAAGATGGTGTACATGGCGCTTTAGTCTTCGGCCTTCTCCTCGGCCTTGGCGTCGTCCTCTTTGGGCTCAGCTTCCGCCTCGGCTGGCTTCTTGGCCTCAACAGCTTCCATGGCCTCAGCGGCATCCGCAGCCTCTTTCACCTCAGAAGCATCAGCGGCAAGCTCCTTGGCGGCCTCGGCAACACTGGCATCTAAAGCATCAGCGATGATTGGTCCGTTAGAAGTGGCAACGGCATCAACGGCAGCCTCGGTTCTTTTGGGTTTCTCGGCTTCATCCTTAGAAGCGGGAGGTTCGACACCTTCGACCTTGATCTCAATGCCCAGGTCAGCGGCGGCTTCTTTGACAGAGAGGGAGATGCGGCGGCGCTCAAGATCAACTTCACTGACCTTGACTTTCACGGGCTCGCCAACCTTTGCGACTTGGTTGGGGTTGTCGATGTGGACAGGGGCAAGCTCGGAAATGTGAACGAGGCCCTCAATGCCATCGCCCAAGTCAACGAAGGCGCCAAACGGCACGAGCTTCGTGATGGTTCCGTCAGTAATCTCTCCAACGGGGAACTTCTCGACGAGAGCTGCCCACGGATCTTCTTGCGTCTGCTTCAGACCTAAGGAAATACGCTCGCGGTTAAGGTCAACTTCCAGGACCTCGACTTCAACGTCGTCGCCCACCTTAACAACCTCGGAGGGGTGGTTGATGTGGTTCCAAGAGAGCTCAGAGATGTGGATGAGGCCGTCAAGACCGCCCAGGTCAACGAAGGCACCAAAGTCGACGATGGAAGAAATCGTTCCCTTAAGGCGCATGCCAGGCTGCAGCTTGGAGAGGATTTCTCCGCGCTCGGCACGGCGGGCTTCTTCCAGAATAGCGCGGCGAGAAAGAACCACGTTGTTGCGATTTCTGTCCATCTCGATAACGCGGGTCTCGATCTTTGTGCCCAAGAAGGAATTCAGGTCGTGTACGCGGCGAAGGTCAACCAGGGACGCGGGCAAAAAGCCGCGAAGGCCAATGTCGAGGATAAGACCGCCCTTGACGACCTCGATAACCTCACCTTCCACCACGTCGCCGTTGTTGAAGAGATCTTCAACGCGCTTCCAAGCGTGCTCGTACTCGGCGCGCTTTTTGCTCAGCACGAGGCGACCATCCTTGTCCTCTTTCTGAAGCACGAGGCACTCAACAGACTCGCCTACCGAGACGACCTCTTCAGGACGCACGTCTTTTCTAATCGAGAGTTCTTTCAGCGGAATAACGCCTTCCGACTTGAACCCGATATCCACGAGCACCTCGTCGTGCTCAATCTGAACGACGGTACCGGTAACCAGGTCACCATCGTCAAATGCGGAAATCGTCGAGTCGATGAGGGTATTCATCTCCTCTTGATCCACGTCGTCATAGGCAAATACGGAAGGATTTTGAAGTTCGCTCACTTCGGACCCCTTTCAGTTTGGGACCCAGAGAAGAACGGCAAACGAAGACTAACGGAAGCGTCGTGCAAATCGAGGTTTACAGATAATCGCGGTTTACAGTTACTCTTGTGGTTGACAGTTCATACTCGAGGCCTACAGTTACAAAATACGCTTTTGCGCAAGGAAAATCATACTTTAACGCTCGCCTTCTGGCAAGTTATTTTTCCAGCCGAGAAACCCGCGCGACTTTAAAGTTTTTCCTTTTTGGCTGGGGCGGCAATGGTTGAGCGTTCAAGCGCGCTTCGCTACGCTCAGTCGGCACTTTTTCAGCTTTCGCTAAAACCTGAGTCTTCAAGAAGATTTTCTCGGCAAGCAGCTTCCACCGCCAGCGTGTCGCAGCGCTCGTTCAACTCATTTCCTGCGTGCCCTGCAACCCAGACGTATTTCACCTCATGAGGCTCTTCTGCTTTAAGGAGACGCTGCCACAAATCAATGTTTTTAACGGGGGCTTTCCCCGCGCTTTTCCATCCCCTTTTAATCCAGTTTGCAATCCAGCCTTGTTCGTGAGCATCCACCAGGTATTTCGAATCGGAATGAACGAGGACGGTCGAGGGTTTCTTTAATGCTTCAAGGGCAACGATGGCTGCCATGAGCTCCATACGGTTGTTAGTGGTAAGAACAAAGCCTTGAGAGAGCTCGATTTCTTGGGGGCTTTCATCGGAAATTGCTGCTGTCGTAGATGATTTGTCTGCATGAGGCTCGCCTGCATGCACCTCATCTTCAGCCATCTCACCTTTAGCCGTCTCCAGTTCGAACAAGTTCATTTGCGAGGGAGCGGAAACCTCCGCAAAATTTCTAGCAGCCCCGCCCCTCTCGTCGCTCACAAAACGAATGACCGCGCCGTAGCCCCCCGGCCCCGGGTTTCCCCTGCTTGAGCCATCGGTCCAAATTTTAACTTTAGGTTTCATTACGAAAATCCTTTATTTCTTGCAAGAATAACTTATTTCGCGTCGGCCCAGTTCTTGCCATAGCTAATGTCTGCAACGAGCGGCACTGAGAGCTCCACGACATCTTGCATCGTCTCGCGCACGAGTTTCGGCACCTCGTCAAGCTCGTCTTTTAACACTTGCAAATCAAGTTCATCGTGGATCTGCAAGATGAGGCGGCTCTTAAACTTGCCTTTTTGAAGTTCTTTCTCGACGCGAATCATGGCGATTTTAATGATGTCGGCAGCCGTCCCCTGCATGGGATGGTTCATCGCGGTTCTCTCAGCAGCAGCTCTCAGCATACGATTCGAGCTCGTCACATCAGGCGTCAAACGGCGGCGGTTATACATCGTCGTCACAAAACCGTTTTGGACGGCTTCGGCGACCGTCTGGTCGAGAAAAGCACGAACCGCAGGATAGGCCGCAAAATAAGCGTCAATCATCTCTTGCGCCTCTTTGGGCGGAATGCTAAGGGTTTGCGAGAGTCCAAAGGCTTGCTGGCCGTAGACGATGCCAAAGTTAACGGCTTTTGCGCGACTTCTGAGGTCAGACGTTATCTCTTCTAGGGGCAGCCCAAAGACGCGCGAGGCGGTTTCGGCGTGGAAGTCCTCCCCTTCCTTGAAAGCCTTTATGAGATTCTCGTCTCCTGAAAGGTGCGCCAACAAACGAAGCTCAATCTGTGAGTAATCGCAGGTCAAAAAGACGTCTTCGTCAGGCATCGTGAAGGCAGCCCGCACGCGGCGCCCAAGCTCAGAGCGAATGGGGATGTTTTGCAGGTTTGGGTCGGATGACGAGAGGCGCCCGGTGGCCGTCACCGTTTGGTTTAAAGTCGTATGGATGCGCCCGTCAGATTTGATTGTCTCGGGAAGAGCGAGAAGATAGGTACTCAAAATCTTGTTCTCTTCTCGGTAGCGCAAAACGTCCGAGACAATCTCGTAGGAGTGAGAAAGGTCGGTTAAAACCTGGGCGTTCGTGGAGTAGAAGCCCTTCTTCGTCTTCTTGAGGCCGTCGGTAGGAAGCTCAAGCACGTCGAAGAGGACATGCGAGAGCTGCGCGGGCGAGTCGATGTTGAACTCCTCGCCTGCTCGCTTATAGATGGAGGCGGCCAGACTATTGATATCTTTTGCAAGCTCTTGGGCCTGTTGGTGAAAGATTGCGGCGTCTGCCTCCATGCCCTCGCGCTCCATCTGGCAAAGCACAGGGACAAGCGGCATTTCAATCGTCTCGAAGCAACTGTTCGAGCCGGTCTCGTCCAACTTAGTCTTCAAAAGGGGCTGGACAAGACGCGCAATCGTTGCTGCGGCTTGAGCGCCCTTTGCGCCTGTCGCCTTCTCTTCCGGAAGCATTTGATTCAGGTATTCAAGTGCAAGCACGGAAGGCGTGTACGAGCTTTGCGTTGAGGCCAAAAGATAGGCAGCAACGCCGACGTCGAAGATACGGTCCGGACTCACGGCCTCGATATTAAGAAGCGCTTCCTCGTCCAAATTCGCAGGATAGACCTCATGGATGAGTTCTTTAATGTTGCAGCTGGCGAGGCGATAGTCGGCAAAAAGAGAAAGAAGCACGTCCTTTGCCGCCTGCCCCACAAAGCGGAGCATACCCTCCTCGGTCGAGATCCAGACGTTGTTCCCTTTATCAAAAAGCGTTCCTGCCTCTTCAGATTCCGAGAAACCCACGCCCAACCAACGCGCCTCGGCCTTCGCTTTGGCGAGGGCTTCCTTTGCGGCTTTGCCTTCTAAGATTGGCTGAAAGGTGAACGTGCCAGAAGGCCCAGAGGCCGCCGAAGAGCCGGTTCCGCCGCCTTTTCCCGTTCCCTGCGCAGCGCCCGCTCCCTCATCAGGCGCCAGCTCTCTCCAGCGAAAACCTCCTTCAATCTCTCCGGAGCGCAGGCCGTCAGCAGAAACAGAACGCTTCATCTCCTCACCTATCTCGGCGTTAGCCATGCGAAAAAGGCGTTGAGCAATCGTTGTAAACCCCAGCTTAGAAAAGGTTTCTCGAGCAACCGCTTCATCGAAGTCGGGGAAGCGAGCGTCAGCAAAATCAACGTCGACCGGAGCATCCGTGCGAATAATCGCCACCTTTTTGGAAAGGCGCGCGTCGTCCTTGTGCGCGCGAATGTTCTCGCCCATCTTGCCGGGAATCTCGTCGGCATGCTCGAGCACGCCCTCAAGCGAGCCAAACTCCTCAATAAGCGCCTGCGCCTTCTTGGGACCCACGCCCGGAACACCGGGGATGTTGTCGGAGCTGTCGCCCTTCAGGCCGTAAAAATCGGGCACCAAATCAGGGGTAATGCCGCCGTAAAGGTCGCGCACGGCCTCTGGCGTCATGATCGCCACCTCGCTCATCCCCTTCTTCGTAGACACAATCGCCACATCGTCCGAGGACAGCTGGTACATATCGCGGTCCCCCGTCACAAGCAGCATGCGGTAGCCTTCCTCTGACCCCTGCTTTGCCAACGTGCCGAGAAGATCGTCGCCCTCCCAGCCTTCTAGTTCTACCACCGGAACAGAAAGCGAGGCCAAAAGCTCTT
Source organism: uncultured Coriobacteriaceae bacterium (assembly GCA_947426865.1). Classification (GTDB taxonomy): domain Bacteria; phylum Actinomycetota; class Coriobacteriia; order Coriobacteriales; family Atopobiaceae; genus MGBC105563. Next base: position 12,298 of record CANEFS010000015.1, read on the forward strand.
TGGCAAGAGGAAATTGTTCGTGAAGCTCGGGATCTTGAGGGGGACGGCCCGCCTTGTATTCGGGATACATCTCCATGCGCACCTTGGGCTTTCCCTTGTCAAAGCAAACGATAACGCCCCAAGGGTGAAAGTCGGAAATCATACGCATGAACATGGAGAGAAAGCCGTAGACAGCGTTCGTGTGAATGCCTTGAGGGCTCATCATGTTAGGCGGGATAGCGTGGTAGGCACGGTGAATCAGCGAGTTGCCATCGATAACAGCAATCGATTTTTTCTCGGCGGATTTTTTCGCGGAGCTCTCGGTGGTGTTGCCCGCAAAAGTTTTAACAGAATTTTTTGAGGTTTTCTCGGCCATAAATTCCTGCTTTTCTTCACGTTTCAGAGGCGAATCGGGCGCGAAACGTCTATGCTAGCAATGTGTGTTTGCGCAATGCAAACGCCACGTAAACAGTATGTCGCATAGCAGACCGCATCGCAAGGAGCTTTTATGGAAGAGGAAAACGTAGAAATTTCTGAGATTTTTGGCTCAAAGGTCTTCAATGACGCTACGCAAAAGGCCCACCTCAGCCACCAAACCTACAAAAAACTCCACGAAATCGCCGAGAAGGGCGGCCGGCTCACCAAAGAGCTCGCCGACGAGGTCGCCTCTGCCATGAAGGACTGGGCACTTGCAAACGGTGCTGCCTACTACGCCCACTGGTTCCAGCCACTCACCGGCGTTACTTCCGAGAAACACAACGCGTTTTTATCGCCTCAGACTGACGGACGCGCCCTTGCAAAATTTTCCGGCTCCGAGCTCATCCAGGGCGAGACGGACGGCTCGAGCTTTCCAAACGGCGGCCTTCGCGCCACCTTCGAGGCGCGCGGCTACACGATCTGGGATCCCGCAAGTCCTGCCTTTATCAGAAACGGTATTCTTTGCATCCCCACCGCTATGATGAGCTATACCACAGAGGCGCTTGACAAGCGCGTACCACTCCTTCGATCGCAGGTGGCGCTCAAAAAGCAAGTTAAGCGCCTTCTGTCGCACTTTGGTAAAGAGCCTCAACACGTCACCATAAACGTCGGTCCTGAACAGGAATTTTTTATTATCTTGGAAGATGATTTTGCTAAGCGTCCTGACCTTATCAATTGCGGACGCACGCTCTTTGGAAAAAAGCCCATCAAAGGCCAGCAACTCTCCGAGCACTACTATGGGACGATTCGCCCGGCCGTTGACCGCTTCATGAAAGAAGCAAACGAAAAGCTCTGGGAGCTTGGTGTGCCTATTATCACTAAACACAGTGAGGTAGCCCCCTGCCAACACGAAATGGCGCCTATGTATGAAAAGGGACCCATCGCCATCGACCACAATCTGCTTACCATGAGCGAGATTAAAGAAATCGCAGGGCGCCACGGTCTTACCTGTCTTTTGCACGAGAAGCCTTTCGACTACATCAACGGATCGGGAAAGCACAACAACTGGTCGCTTTCGGCTGACGGCAAAAACCTTCTTGACCCCTCCGACACCCCTGAAGAAAACCTTCTTTTCCTCCTCGTGCTCACCTGTGTTATCGCCGCTGTTGACCGCCACCAAGACCTTCTTCGCGCCTCCATCGCAAGTGCGGCAAACGACCAGCGGCTGGGCGCAGACGAGGCGCCCCCCGCCATCATCTCGATGTTCTTGGGCGACGATCTCTACAAAATCGTCGAGGCTCTTCTCGCAGGCGAAAAATACACAAGCAGTGACACTGAGCTTCTCGACGCAGGCGTCCCCATGCTCGCCGATGCTGTTCTCGGCACCACAGACCGCAATCGCACGAGCCCGTTTGCCTTTACCGGCAATAAGTTTGAGTTCCGCATGCCCGGCTCGCAAGAAAACCTGTCCTCCTGTAATACGGTGTTGAACACCGCCGTCGCCGAGGCTTTCGACCTTTGCTCGACCGAAATCGAGAAAAAAATAGCCAAAGCCGAATCAGTTAACGGCAAGATGTCTGCTCGCGACAAACGCCGCGCTGCTTCAAGGTTTGCCGTGGCGTGGATGAAGCGCACACTTCGCAAACACAAACGCATCCTCTTTAACGGCAACGGTTACTCGGCTGCCTGGGAAAAAGAGGCGAAAAAGCGCGGGCTTCTCAACTTGAAGACGACGGCTGATGCTCTTCCCTATCTCATTAAGGAAGAAAACGTTCTGTTTTTTAACAAGTATCACGTGTTAGATGAGGCAGAAATTGTTGCACGCTACGTTGCCTACGCCGAGTACTACGCCTCCACGCTCTCGATTGAGGCTTCGTGCATGATTTACATGACGCGCCACTACTACCTGCCCGCCATCCAGCAGTGCTCCTTCGACATTGCCCGTTCTGTCGAGAAGAAAAAAGGCTTGAAAGTCGCCGCGACTGCCGAGACCGCTCTTCTCAAAAAGACGACGGCTGCTCTGGCATCCATCAGTAAGGCTGCCGATACGCTTGAGCAACTCAACGATAACGCACTTAACAAGAGAACCCCAAAGACTTTGAATGACGCGTATAAAAACGAGGTTTTGCCTGCAATGAAGAAGCTGCGGCATGAAGTGGATGCGATGGAAGAGATTGTCGGCGACAGGTATTGGCCTGTCCCCGGATACAACAAATTGCTTCACTTCGTAAAAGCAAGTCCCGAGAAGATCCAAATTGTCAACGTAAAAAGCGACACGTCGTACTAGATATTCTCGAGACTTTTAAGAGCTTTTGTTTGCTTTTAATTTTTGTTAACTTTTAATTTTGCTAGCGTTTAATTTTTACTGCTTTGTTTCTTTAACTGATTCAAACTTTTTTCAATGCGCGACTGCGCTTTCTACATCATAGCGCCAGCAACAATCTCTGTGATGCCATCGAAGATGAGAACGAAGCCCGCAACCCACATGAGGGCAAAGGCCCAAATAAGCGGGTTAATAAACATAAAGACACCGCAAAGCAGCGTCATAATTCCTAAAGTCAGCCAAAGACCCCAAAGAGAACCTTTGACTCCCACAAGCGTAAGCGCATCGATAATGTCGAAGATTCCTGTAACAAATACAACCACGCCAAGGAAGATAAAGAAGACCCCAGCAAAGGCAAAGGGGAAGAAAAGGATAAGAAGACCGAGTACGAACTCGCAGATAGCGAGAACAATATCCCAGGCCGATCGTATTCCGGAATTAACGAAAAACCCAATAAAAGTAGCAATACCTGCAATCACAAAACCCCAGCCAATGCAAAGGATTAAAAATTCTGTCGAGGCACCAGGCCAAATCAAAAAGCCAATTCCCAACAACAACATAAGCACGCCCAAAATAATAGTTGAGCTTTTTGTGCGACGTAATGATTCGTTCATAATCTACCTTTCGTCTCGTCTACAACGTATTTGAACTGGCCCTTTACTGAAACAAACAAAAGCAAAACGGTTAAGTAGTTTTTGAGTTAAGCCTCAGCCGACCAAATCCGTCTTTAACTATACCCATAAGGAATGGGCACATTCAGCATCTCTGAGAGAGCAAGCTAGAGGGAGATTTATTTAACCTCTTCGATTCCTTCCAAGCCCCGTCTTGGCATAAGGAGCATGAAGACGAGACCAAAGACGAGAAGAATCATGATAGAGAAAACGCCAACGCTGGGGCGCCCCGTTAAAAGCGTGAACAACGCCACGAGCCCCGTTCCTAAAACGCGAGCAAACGCTCCAAAAACATTGTAGAAACCGAAGTATTCGTTTGAGCGCTTCTTAGGAATAATCTTTCCAAAGAAGGAACGCGAAATGGCCTGAGCGCCTCCCATGAAAAGGCCGGTAAGGAGAGCTAAAATCCAAAACTGGATGGGACCTGTGAGGAAGAAAGTTCCAAACAAAACGATGCCAATGTAGCCAAAGATAGCCACGATGATCATTTTTCTCTCACCAAACTTATTTGCGAGAAGTCCAAAAAGAATCGTTGCCGGGAAGGCCACGAATTGCGTAGCAAGAAGGGCAAAGATGAGATGAGTATTGTCGATACCTAGCGAAGAGCCGTAATTTGTTGCCATGGAGATAACGGTAAAGACTGCGTCGATGTAGAAGAAATACGCCAACATGAAGTAGAGAAGGCGCCTGTCTTTTGCGATATCTTGCATTGTTTTCTTAAGGCCTGTGAAAGTTTTTTTAATCTCCTTTGCAACATCCTTGCGCTTTTTTCCATATTTTTGCTTGTAATTTTTAAGAAGCGGAATTGCAAAGCAAATCCACCAAAGAGCAGAAATCACGAAGCCAAAACGTGTCCAAAACTCTGTATCAAAGCCCAGATAGGTCGGTCCCAAAAAGATGAAGGCAATACAAATAACGAAAGGAACCACGCCTGCAATGTACCCAATTCCAAAGCCCATGCTCGAAACCGTATTCATGCGTTCGTCGGTTGTTACATCCACAAGCATCGAATCGTAAAACGTTCGCACCGAGTTGTAGCCCACGATAATGATGACAAAAACAGCCAGATAAGGTATGAAGCTCAACGGCAACACCTGGGCAAAGCAGGCAAGAAGTCCAATTAAGGTAAAAGTAGCAAAGAACTTAATTTTTTGCCCTTTATAATCTGCGAGAGACCCAAGGATGGGCATGAGAAGAGCCACGATAAGAGAGGCAACGGTTTGCGTAATTCCCCACGTCGCAACACTTTCTGCGTTCGCTTGCGCTCCCCCAAAAAAAGCCTCACCTAACGTGTTGGCGTAGATGGGAGCAATGACGGTGTTGAACATCGAAAGAGAAGCGATACCCACATCGTAGAGAACCCAATCGCGCTCTTCCTTTGTGAAAAGGTGCTTCTTCTCCTGCGGTTTCGCCTTCTTCTTCCCTTTTTCGTCTGAGGGTTTTTTGGCTGGAATCTTTTTGCCTTTTGTCGCTGCCATGAAGTTTCCTTCTCTCTTTAATAGCTTCTCATGACTATTGAGCTTTCGCTTTCTTCTTCGCCTTCGCCCTATCCAGCGTCCCCGAATAATTCAGGTCATTAACGGCTTTTTTCAGATCGCCTCCCCCATGCGTGAACGCAGCAACCATGTGGGGATAATCCTCGAGGCCCTTCTCGAAACGATCGAGAAAAGAATCGTACTCGTCCTTTTTGTTCCAGGGATTTTTCCAGCTCACATGCTCCATATTGGCAAGAGATGTGTCTGTATCATCAACAATTTCGTGGGTTAAGGATTGAATGAGGGAATAATTGCCCCGTATTTTTTCCTCGAGAAGACCTACCGCTTTGCCCTTGAAAGAGCCCGCTGGCTCGATGATTTTGTAGATCGTCGTCATGTTTTTGACGGCAGCCCCATATTCGTTAGCGCCCAAATCAATTCCAAAAACCTGCCATGCTACCTGCGAGAAAAGGGCTCCGGCCACACGGTTAATGTGGTCGGTTGTCTCGAGCTCTTTGTAGGGAGGGCACTCTTTGACAGTCTTATGGCGCTTTTTCATGAGCATCCAGGAATCAAGATCCGACTCTATCACGGCGTGTACCTCGGAGTCGGCAGAGCCCAGATTATCTTTATCAAGCTCCATAATCTCGTATTGGATGCCATAAACGTAAGGGTGCGCCACGCGGTCGAGCGTGTAGTGCGAGAGAAGTCCCAGCGCAAAAGCGCGGCCCAAACTTTGATCTTCTTTTGGCAAGTTGAGAACAGCATCGCGAAGAGCTTGGAAGGCCTCATCAATCAGCTCTTCGTGCATGCGATCTCCCATCTTCTGGGAACTTTTGATTGAAGCAGGAAGGCCAAAGAAACGGAAGAAGAAGGGGTCGGGTCCTTGATTTCCCAATAAAAACGCAAGCTTATGCTCTTTGTCCGGAAAAACGGACGCGGGAAGCTCCTTCATCGCTTCCTCTCCAAAAAGATGATGGGTGATAAGTGCTGGCATTTTCGTCCTTTCAAATCTTCACTGGAATTATTCTGGTTTCTATTGTTTTTTTCGTGGTTTTTTGGGACCTACTCTATGTAGTTTTCGTGGTTTTAGGTCGGCTTTAGCTGGTTTTTTTCTAGCTTTAATCCGTTATCGTCATCTCTCCGCGCATCGAAATCGTCATGTAGTGGGCCACCTCTTCAGGCGAGAGACCCCTTCCAAAAAGATGCATCAACTTAGTAAGGGCGGCCTCGCACGTAACGTCGTAGCCAGAGAGAACGCCTAGCTGGGCAAGGAGATCTCCTGTCTCGTAGCGCTTCTCTTCCACGCCTCCTGCCGGGCAGGCTGTAACATTTACGAGAACAAGGCCGTTGTCGACTGCCTTTTTGATAGTGGAGAGGAACCAGTCTTCGGTAGGCGCATTGCCTGAGCCAAACGTACGCAAAATTCCTGCGCGCATGCCTTTTACAGAAAGCTCGGCTTCGAGCATTTTTTGGTTAATACCTGGGAAGATTGAGATGATGTTGACCGCATCTTCCATCTTGGGATAAAGCTGCAAGGGACCGGTTTCCTCGGGACGAAGAAGGCGCTTCGTGTTGAAGGTGATGTGCAAATCCATCTGGCCCAAGGAGGGGTAATTGAAAGATCTAAAGGCGCCAAAGTCGGTGCTGGAAACCTTCGTTGTCCGGTTGCCGCGCCAAAGGTAGCGACCAAAGGCGATAACGACCTCTTGGACCATAGGTTTGATGGAGTTGGGCTGACGAGCAGCCGCAATCTGCAAAGCGGTGATGAGATTGAGCGTGCCGTCCTCGCGAATCTCTCCAATGGGAAGCTGAGAACCCGTCAAGACCACGGGTTTTGTGAGATTTGCCAGCATAAAGGAGAGAGCCGAGGCGGTGTATGCCATCGTATCGGTGCCGTGAAGGATAACGAAGCCGTCGAAGTGAGGGTAGTTGTTGGCGATAATCGTGCCAAGCTCCTCCCAGCGGGCGGGATTCATGTTTGATGAATCGATGGGTGGATCAATAGCCTCAAATTCGATGTTGTAACCAAGGCGATTCAGCTTTGGGAAATAGGTAGCGTAATCGTTTTTGTTGGCGCTTTTGATGAAGTGCTTGAAGTCAAAAGGCACGAGACTTCCCGTTTTGGGGTCTTCAATCATGCCAATTGTGCCGCCGGTATAGATGATAAGAATGCGCGGTTTGGATTCTCCCTGCGCATCGACATTGTCGGGAATTTTAGTCCAAGAAAGAGTCGCATCAGGGCTCATTTGCCCCTGGTTGCGCGGCCCATAAGGAGGGGGCGTCTTCTTTTCGCCTTCGGGTTTCTCGGAAGCGCGCGACATCTCAGAGGCCTCGGGTTTCTCGGAAACGCGCGACGTAGCGGAAGGGTGCGGCACACGAGGCGCCGGATTATTTTTATGCATGAGCTAGTCTTTCCATTCCTTCAAAGCGGTCACGATGCAACGGGCCATGAGGGAGGCGGCACGCTTCTCGAACGTGGGATAGTCCATGGGCGAATCCTCGTTGGCGTTGTCGGAAATCGAGCGCACAACGACGAAGGGAATGTCATTCATCCAGGCAACTTGCGCGAGGGCAGCCCCTTCCATCTCGGTGGCTTTAGCGTCGAAAAGCGCGACGATGCGGTCCTTGTCGGACTTCTCTGCCACGAAACGCTCGCCGGAGGCGATGCGACCAAAGTAGACAGTGGTATCAGGTGAGACATCGGCGGCCACCTCTTTGATTACTTCCGAGAAAAACTTGGAGAGCTTCTCGTCCGCCTTGAAATAGATGGGGCAACCTGGAACTTCACCCAGCTCGAAGCCGACAGGCGTTCCGTCGAGGTCGTGGTGAACCACTTCGGTGGAGACGACGACATCTTCAATCTCGACCTCGGGAGAAAGAGAGCCCGCAACGCCGGTGTTCATAAGGTGCGTCACGTCGAAAAGGTCAATGAGAATTTGAGCGCAGGAGGCCATGTGAACTTTGGCTATCCCGCTTTGAACGACGACGACAGGGACGCCAGAGATTGTTCCTTCGTAGAAGTCCATCTTGGCGATTGTCGTTTTGGTTTTCTCGGGCATGGCTTCGATAAGGTCGTCGACCTCGACTTTCATGGCCCCGATAATACCAATTTTGGTGGGCTTTTGCTGAGACATGGACTGCTCCTTAAAAAAATCGTGAAATGGGCTTGATGGGAAAGCGCGCTTTCAGTCGCAAGCTCATTCGGTTAAACACTAACAAAAACGGTCGGAGGAGCAATTAAGTCGCGTTTTTGACCGGGAATATCTTAGCATTTTTGGGGTGCGCACCTTGAAGCAATTCAATTTTTTCGGCGGAAGTTTTAGTCGGCGGTTAAGTGTAGTTTTTGGTTACGTGTGTTGGTTGCGCGAAGTATTTCGACACATGAAATTTATTCGCTTTTCCCCGCCACAAGCCTCGCCTGAAGTGAAAAAGCAAGCGCCTCTGTTAACCTCCGCTTTGGCTTTACCCCGCTTAGCTTTATTTAATAGCTTCCGTTCCCTCAAGGCCCGTTTTAGGCATAAGCAGCATAAACGCGAGGCCAAAAACGAGAAGAAACATGATGGAGAAAACGCCGACGCTGGGGTTTCCGGTAAGAAGAGTGAAAAACGCCACCAAAGCCGTTCCCGAAACGCGAGCAAAAGCCCCAAAAACATTGAAGAAACCAAAATACTCGTTCGAGCGTTTCTTGGGAATGATTTGCCCAAAGAGAGAACGAGAAATTGCCTGAGAACTTCCTTGAAAAAGACCCGTCATAAGAGCCAGAACCCAGAAATCGGTGGCGGTTTTCAAAAAGAATGTGGCAAAGAGATCAATTGCCATATAACCAAAAATATCGAGGAGAATGATTTTTCTCGCTCCAAACTTATTGGCCAACTGACCTGAAATAATCGTTGCAGGAAAAGCAATAAATTGTGTCACGAGAAGAGCTAAAACGATTTCTACCTCGCCAATGTGAAGAGCGGTAGCGTAGTTTGTTGCCATGGCGATAACGGTAAAAACGGCATCGATAAAGAAAAAGTATGCAAGCATGAAGTAAAGGAGGCGCTTATCCTTTGCGATTTCGCGCATTGTGTTCCAAAGACCCTTAAATGTTTTAGCAATATCACTTGAAAGGTTTTCGCGTTTCTTGCCGTATTTTTGCTTATAGTTTTTGAAAAGCGGAAGGGCGAAAATAATCCACCAAATAGCCGAAATAGCAAAGCCAAAGCGCGTGCAGAATTCTTTAGTGAGACCAAGATATTCGGGGCCAAAGATGATAAAAAGAATGGAGAGAACAAATGGCACAACCCCTGCAACATATCCTATACCAAAGCCCATGCTAGAGACATCGTTCATTCGCTCATCTGTAGTTACGTCAACGAGCATAGAATCGTAAAAAGTTCGCATCGAGTTAAAGCCAATAATGATAAAAACGTAAATAATCAAAAAGGGAACGTAATCAAGAGGCAAGACTTCAGCAAAACAGCCCACCATTGCTAAAAGATTAAAGGCAATAAAGAATTTAATTTTTTGTCCTTTGTAATCTGCAAAAGAGCCCAAGATAGGCATGAGAAGAGCCACAATAATAGAGGCCACCGTTTGTGTAATGCCCCATGAACCAACAATATCTGCCGAAGCTGCCGCACCAGCAGCGGCGGTTGCCGCTAAAGAGGCAGCATAAATAGGCGAAACGGTCGTATTGAACATGGAGAGGGCTGCCTCCCCAACATCAAACAAAACCCAATCTCTCTCTGATTTGGTAAAGAGGGGTCCTTTCCTCTTTTTGCCTTTGCCATTGGGTTTCTCGGTCTTTTTATCGACGTCTTTTTCACTCTTGTTTGAAGCTGCCATTAGGTGCCCTTCTTTCTTTTAACGACTTTTTAGCGTTTGTCTTTTGGCCAATTCTTTTGATATCGCGCCTCAGTTTTACAGGAAAGCGGTTTGGGGGCGTGCGTTCTTTTGAAACCTTAGAAAGGTGGTTTTGAAAGCGTTCCAATAGAGACTTTTGCCGAAAACACCCTAGCAGTTTTTAGGGGCAATCCGTGGAATAAACGATTTTTTTCGGTGGGCGTAAAGGTAGTGTTGAGCGGCAGAATTAAAAAGAGATTTAGCCGGCGGTCGTAGGAAGCGTGGTTGGGTTGGGTGTGGTTGAGTTAGGTTATACGTCCAGCCGGCCGAGAAAATCTTCGATTCTTGAGGGCTCCACGTCGGCAATCAAATGCGTGGGTTTTCCTGCCTGGGGGTCACCTGCAAAAATGAGCGCTCGTGTGCCGAACGCTTTTGCCTCTTCTATGTTGTGGCTGATAAAAAGGGTCGTAAGATCGGCCGAGGCAGCTTTTTCAATAAAAAAGTCAATCATGTCTTGTTTGGTGAAGGTATCAAGCGCCGAGAAGGGCTCATCCATTAACACGACGCGGTCGCCCGTGAGACTTGTGCGAAGAAGAGCTGCCCTCTGGCGCATACCTCCGGAAAGCTCGCGTGGATAAGCCCCTCCCACCTCCTTCAAACCAAAGGAGGGAAGAAGCTGGCGAACGCGTTCAAGCGCATCCTTTTTTGAGAGCTTAGAAGGATGCTTTTTGTCTTGGGCGCCTCTCGAAAAAAGAAGGGGTAAGGCGCAGTTCATCTCAACCGTGAGTTCTTCGATAAGAAGGTCTTTTTGAAACATATAAGCGATGGAGCCCGCCTGACCCGTGATGTCGAGAAACATATCGTCATCCAAAAGCACCCTTCCTCTGTCAGGCGTACTAAGTCCTGCTATTGCATGAAAAAGGGTCGTTTTCCCTACACCCGATTTTCCAAAAATACAGACGCGCTCACCCTTCTCGACCGCAAAGCTAACATCTTTGAAAACGGGGTCGCCTTCCCAAGAGACGGTGAGGTTTTCAACTTTTAGTAGCGCAGATGAAGGCGGAGTTAGAGGCGGAAACTTAGGCGAAGATGTCACTTTTTTGCTCATAGCGCACCTCCTTCCTCTCCCCCATCAAGGAATTTATTGGTAAAGCCGTAGGTGGCGGGGTCGCTTGAATGGGCATCACTATCGCTGTCTGGCGCGTCTCCAAACCGGCTCGCAATCGAGTTTTGAAGCAAGCCTTGCTCGTCAAGCCATCGGTAAAAACCGTTCCAGCGGCTCGCGTCGATGTAGCCCCAGTAAGGGGCGTCGGAGATGAAATACGGCGCGAGGTAGTCGGCTGAGGCGTAAGCCAACGTGGGGGCAGTTTCAGGTGCTGCTTTCAAAAGGCAATCAACCGCCTCTTTGGGATGCTTTGCCGCAAACGCGTAGCCGTGCGCGGTCGCTTCTAAAAAGCGCTTTGCTACCTCGGGGTTCTTCTCGAAAAATTCATCGTTTGCGATGATAACGGGGGTGTAGTAGTCAAGGACGGGGTCGTAGTCGGTGATGCGCATGAAGTTGACGGGGAAATTTCTCACGGCCGCGTTTTGCGCTCCCCAACCCGCAAACGACCAGATGGCATCGAAAAGGCGCGCCTTAAGGCCGCTTACCTCGTCGGTCGCGTTTGCCGGCACGAGCGTTACGCTGCTGAAATCGCCACCGTCCGCCTCTATCAGATTTTTAAGGATTGCCTCCTCTGTTTTCGACTGCATCGTCGCATACGTTTTGCCCGAAAGATCTTTAGGGCGCGTGATGCCTAGCTCTGCCGCACTCATAATCCCCGACGTATTGTGCTGCAAAACCGCAGCTACCGCCGTTATTGGAAGGGGTTCATTGGCAAAGAGATAGTTTGCCAGCGTGTCTTGATAGCTCATGCCAAAATCGGCCTGGCCCGTGCCAACCATCGCCTCGGCGCCGTCCTCGGGAGGCTGAACAATCTCGATGTTCAGGCCTGCATCGGCGTAGTAACCGTTCTCAAGCGCCGCATAAATCCCCAGGTGGTTCGTGTTGGGCGTATAGTCAAGCACAAACGTCACGTTGGCCTCGGCTTCGTTTTTCGCACTTGCTCCGGAGCTTCCTGCGCCTCCCCCGCCGCCGCTTTCTGCCGACACTCCTTCTCCCGAGAAACCCCTGCTGTTAAAAGGACCAATTCCTGCTGCGGCTAGCAGGCAAAGGAGGGCCGCTGCGGCCGCCACCGTACCGAGGGCGATACGGCCCGCTTTTAAGCGAAAGGAGCAGGTCATCCGCGGGCGCGTCCAAGGCATGCAGATTTTCTCGGCGAGATTCACGAAACCGACAAGAGCTAGCGACAGCGCTGCGATCACCAAAATGACGGCAAACATCTGGTCGTAGGCGTAGCTTTTGCGCACGCGCGTCATGTAAACGCCCAGGCCAAAGCTCCCGCCCAGCCACTCGGCGATAACGGCGCCGACAATGGCGTAGGCCGCACCAACCTTGAGGCCGGAGAAGAAATACGTCCATGAGCTTGGAATTTTGAGGTAAAGGAATGTTTGGAGCTTCGTCGCTCGCATCGTTTTGAAAAGCTCCGGCTTTTCTTCAGGCACGGCGGAAAAGCCCTCCAAAAGCGAGATAGCGATGGGGAAAAAGCAGGTGAGAGCCACTAAAACAACTTTGGGGAGCATGCCGTACCCCAGCCAAAGGACTAAAAGGGGCGCGATAGCAACTGTCGGCACGGCCTGAGTCAGCGTCAGCAAAGGTTTGAACGCTTTTTTTATGGGGTCGAACCAATCCATCAACACCGCGAACAAAACGCCAAAAACGATGCCCCAAAAAAGGCCAGTTAGTGCCTCTGTTAGTGTCGTGAACGATTGGACCGCTAACAAGGAAGCATCTTTTGTAAGTGCTTTTAAAACCTGGACCGGAGAAGGCAAAAGGTAGCTTGGCACGACGCCAAAAGAAACGACCGCCTGCCAAACAAGAATCAGAAGCAGAAATGCCAGTGTTGGATAGAGAATTTTTTTAGCTGTTTCAGAAAGATGCAGACGTTTGCGATTGGAGATTTTCATTTTCACTCCCTACGCTGGTATTATCCAGATCAGGTTGAGGGTCGAAGCGTTCGCTTCCTCTCAGCCAAGGCGCACCTTAGCTCCCCTGTTTTTGTTTGCTGCTTTTTATTTGCTGCTCGTTAAAAATCTTATTTTTCTTTTACTTTACCACTCAGCAGCCGCTCGCGCATCACCTGATTGGCGAGAAGCTCCACCTCGTCGTCCAAAGGCTCAAGCTCGCCTATTCCATACTTCTTGTTTAGCACGCCGAGAAGTGCCCAGTCGGCAATGCCCGGATTTTTTGGCAATAGCGGTCCGTGGATGTAAGTGCCCAGTACGTTTTTGTAGCGCGCCCCCTCAAAGCCGGAGGCTCCGTCGTTTCCGTGACCGTAGATGACGCGGCCAAACGGTTCAATCCCCGAGCCCAAAAACGTCCGGCCGCCATGATTCTCATAGCCTACAACAGGGGTTTTAGTGAGGTCCGTCTCGACGATGATGTTTCCAATTAAACGAGGATCTTCTCGGTCGGTGTAAAGGTCAATCAATGAGAGGCCTTCCACCTTTTCCTCGCCGAGGATGTAGTGGTCGCCCAGCAACTGGTAGCCGCCGCAAACGGCGAGAAGGACGCCGCCGTCCTCCACGAAACTGGCGAGCTCGCGCTTAAACTTTTGCAAGCGACGGGCCACAATTTCTTGCTCTCGGTCCGAGCCGCCGCCAATAAAGACGATGTCGAATTCGGAAAAGGAAAGGCTGTCCTCTAGGCCGACCTCGGCAATTTCAGCGTTCATGCCACGCCATTCAAGGCGTTTTGCCAGCGTCAGCATGTTGCCCGTATCGCCGTAGAGGTTCAGAAGCTCGGGGAAAAGGTGGGCAATCTTTACGGACTTGGTCGCGCTCATGATGCCTCCCCTCTCGCCATGCGTTCTAGCTCAGCTTTTAACGGCCAGAGCGCCGAGTAGTTCGTCAACACGTAAAGGGGCGCAGGTTCCTGTGGCTTAGCCTCCGTTTGAGACTCTGCTGTCGCTTCAGCAACCCCCGCCAGCGCCTCCTTCGCCGAGGAATACAGAGGCACGCTTCCAAACCCCGCATACTTCATGCGAAGCGCGAGGTCATTCGCGCGCGTTCCGCCTACAGAAACAGCAAGGTCCTTCTCGGCCAAAAGCCGCTCGAAGTCCACATCCCAAATCCAAGAAATATCCTTGCCGTCGTTGAAATTGTCGTTCACGACAAAAAAGGCGTGCTTGGGGCGCTCGTCCTCGAGCATCAGCGAAATGTTTTGATTGAAACCGGTCGGATTTTTCGCGAGATTCAAAATGACCTCTTGGCCGTTGAGCTCGAACTTTTGCAAGCGTCCATTTTCCGGATGGTAGTCGAGAAGTGCCTTTTGAAATACGGGAGTGGGCACGCCGATGAGAGAAGTTGCAGCGTAGGCGCCCAAAATGTTGTAGACCATGTAGAGGCCGCCAAAGGGCACGGAGATTTTCTGGGGCGCGTTAGTACGGGCAGTTTCCTCGCCTGCACGAGTGACATCGAACGAAACGCCGCTTCTTGCCACCTTGGCGTTCGTTGCCGCAAAATCAAGGGTGGGTCGAGAAAAGTCCTGGTTAGGACAGTAAAAAGCGCCAAGCTGGGCATAGTGGCGATATTCGTAGGCAAGCTCTGCGCCGCAAACCTGACAGAAGCGAGCCTCGGGGACGCGGTCGGTGGGCTCGGTGGTTTTCTCGGCAATGCCGAAGGTGAGATAGGAATTTCCCGCATTTGACTCGAGCGCAATACCCTCTTCTTTTTTGAGGCGCGCGAGGATTCCCATAGAAAGCGGGTCGTCGCCACACACGATAAGCTGGGTATTTGGAGTCTTAGCAAGGGAGGAGGCAATGACGTCTTGGACGTAGTCGATCTCTCCGGCGCGATCGAGCTGGTCTCGAAAGAGGTTCAGCAGCACGAAATAACGCGGCTTAAGATAAGGCAACGTGCGAGCCGTTGAGAGCTCGTCGACCTCCAACACGGCCCAATCAATCTCGCCCGGCGCAGCCTTGGCAAGAGGCAACAGAGCCGTTGCGATACCCGCTTGCATATTAGCGCCCTTGTAGTTGCAAACAACCTTTTTACCAGCACTTTTAAGAGCGAGCGCCACGACGTTATTCGTTGTCGTCTTCCCATTGGTACCGCACACCATCACGGTGCCCTCGGACAATTTTTGGGAAAGGTCGCTTAAAAGATTGGGTCCTGCGATGGCAAGCGCCACTCGACCCGGCAGCTGAGAGGCGCTCCTGTGAAAAAAATGCGTCAAGGTAAACGATACGAATCGCCCAACCTGTGCCCCAAAAATGCTGCGAATCTTCATGACATTTATCTTATTTGTCTTGGGAGTTTTACAAATCTATAAGCTCAGGAGCCTTGCACGTCTTGAAAGCCTTGCGCGTCTTGCCAAACCTGCCAACCCTACAAATCCTGTGAGCTCTGCATTATCTTCAAGCGCGAGCCGTTAAGATTTTGCATTTCGCTGGCGCAGCCCTCAAAAAGCCCCACTACGAAGCCGCCGTGCCCTCGTCGCTAAGAGCTACGTCTTCCACGCGCAGGTTCACGCTGGAGACAGGAAGCCCCGTCATCGCGTCAACAGCGGCAAGAACCTTCTGCTTAACATCGGCAAAGACATCGGGTGCATAAAAGCCAAAGCGCATCACAATCGAAATATAGAGCGCCACCGAGCCGTCTTCCTCAACGACGACCTCGACGCCTTTGTTCGTCCGCGCGCCAAACGTCTCTTGCACGCGATTGATGAATCCGCCCTTCAGGCCCGCAACGCCTTCCGCGTTTTTAGCTGCGTCTCCTACGATTTTCTCGATAACCTCATCCGAGAAAGTCAGCGTATCAGCCGTATCCACCTGTCCGTTTTCGATAAGGGGCTCGGAGACAGCGTCCTGCTTCTCGGCTTGTGTGCCTTGCGCAGCATGTGCGGCCTGCGCAGTTTGTGTGGCCTGCGCAACCTGTGCGGCCTGTGTGGCCTGCGCCTCATAAACCTCTTGCCCACCCTCTTCCGTTGATGCTTGCAGAGTTTCTTCCTCGAAAGTCTGCTCTTTAATTTGCTCAGGGGTTTGTGCGTTTTTGGTTTCTTTACGTTTCATGTTGTCCGCTCGATTTCTATCGTCGTGGTCGTATGGGTCGGATAAAGCCTATCTTAGCTCTCGCTCTTAAAGAGGCTTTTTATGGCATTTAAAATGGTCGGTCTTCCGTCAATCCATTGTCCAAACGCAACGCCAATAATGACGAGAAGCGCGATAAACAAAGCCGGGAAAAAGCCAATCCAGAAAATCAAAATTGCGGCGATGAACGCCACAACGCCAAAGAAAATTTCGTTGCCGTGGCCAGGGGCCATGCCATCGAACATCTCGGTTGCGTTTTTCTTAGCATCCTTTATGGCGCGCCCGGCCGCCTCACCAGATTTTCTGAAGTCTTGTGTCGAGTTTGCAGCGGCGTGGTTCGCGCCAGCGCCCTGAGTGTTTGTAGCGTTTGGCTGCTGACCCGCTGCTCCTGAAGCCGTGCTTGCAGCACCGTCAGCTGCGCCAGATTGTCCCAGGTCGGCTTCCAGCTCAACTTTTATATCGTTGCCGTTCTGACTTACTCGCGTTTGTGGTTTCTCAGCCATAAAATCTTTCCTCTTCTTATCGCTCATTCGCTCTGGTTTTCCTTGGCGAAGAAAGGCGTTTGGTTCTGTCCCTTCTTTATGCTCCCCCGTTAGCCCAAGCCTCTCCACCGGCCGCCTCAGCGGTCTCCGTGTTACCGTCTGCGCTCTGCGCGCTCGCCGCAATATCGGTCGGCACCCGAGGCTCGGTAAAAGAAATTTCAACTTTGTTAAGCCTGCCTGCACACAAGCTGTCAAGCCCGGCGCGCAGACGTTTCTGCAGCACCTTGGCCTCTTTTGCCACACTGATCTCCTCGTGCGGCTCAACGTAGACCTTCACGTCAATCGAGTTGTTGCGCCTCGGCCGCACAAACACCTTTGAGGCATAGCACTTTCCATCAGCCTCAACAAGGTAGGAAGCTTGCGAGGCAATCGCGGCGCGCGTAATGCGCACCTCATCGCCGTCATTGGTGAAAAGGACGATGTCTTTGCGCTTTTTCGTCACGCATCCCTTAATAAAAATTCCGAGAAACCCCAGTCCTAAAATGACAACAACCACTTCAATCAAGAAGAGGTACCAGTCGTAGGCGATGAGACCGGTGAAAAACGCGGTCCAGGGCCCTACCCACGGCAGAATCAATGCCGCGAGTAAAAGGACACCTAAAATGGCAAATACTATGTAGCAAAAGCGCTTGAATCCGTTCACGTTTCTTCTTTCTCGCCAGTCTTCTCAGTTTCCTCTAGTCTTCCTCGGCCAAAGCAGCGGCGATTTCGTCTGTCATCTTCATCGTGTCGTAGACGTTTTGCACGTCATCCAGCTCTTCCAAACGGTCCACCAGGCGCATGACCTTCTTCGCGTCGTTCACATCAACGTCGGTGGGCGTGGTGGGCTCCATCGTAAGCTCCGAGCCCTTAACCTCAATACCCGCGCCTTCAAGGCCTTTCACGACATTTCCTAGCTGATCGTAGGAGGTCCAAACAACCCAATCTTCGCCGGCGTCTTCGTAGTCGTCGCCGTTGGCCTCGGCCACAGCCATCATGAACTCATCCTCGTCAGGCATCTTTTCTTTCTCGACCGCGATGCGCCCCTTGCGCTCAAACTGGAACGCAACCGAACCCGAGGTTCCCAAGTTCCCGCCGCTGTGCGAGAAGGCCGAGCGAACGTCGGCGGCGGTTCTGTTTTTGTTATCCGTCAGGCACTCGACGTAGACTGCGACGCCCGCGGGACCGTAGCCCTCGTAGACGACGTTTTCGTAAACCGCGGCGTTGGAGCCGGAGCCAAAAGCTTTGTCGATGGCCGCTTTAATCTTGGCGTTTGGCATGGAGTCCATGCGAGCGCGCGCGATGGCGGCAGCAAGCGAGGCGTTGTTGTCGGGATTTGGGTCTCCCCCAACCTTGGCCGCTACCGTGATGTTCCTCGAATGTTTCGAGAAAAGCGAGGAACGCTTAGCATCTGCAGCTGCTTTTTTGTGTTTGGTTGTTGCCCACTTTGAATGTCCTGACATGTTTTCTCCTTATAAAACTGAAGGTATCCGAGAAGTGCTTTTATGAGCTCTCTTCCTTTGCAAACCTGTATTTTATTAGTTCTCGTAAACCTTATAAATCTTAACGCAAAACCCGTTAAAAACCCCTCATTTCTTTCACTTTGAAAGAACTTTTCACAAAGACATTATTTTCAAATGCAGAAGCCAATTTGTTGACACTCCCCATAGCTAAAGCAAGGGGATTCTTCCTTCGGCGTGGATTGCCTT
>CANEFS010000016.1 GCA_947426865.1 uncultured Coriobacteriaceae bacterium
CGTCATTTGCTAGAATGCAAAATTGGTTCTTACACCACTTTTTAGGACGCGACCGTGAACCTTTTCGTTAAGTTTAGCTAACTTGCAAGTGCTTTTTCGCGCGCATCTAAAACAATTTTGGTCAGCGCCGCGATTTCCGTTTTGTCTTGTTCAGGTACGCCTTCCAAGCGATACGGAATATTGAGCTCTTTATACTTTTTATCAGCCATTTTGTGGTAGGGCAAAAGCTCCACGCCAATAACATTTTCAAAGGGCGCGATGAGAGTGCCTAAACTCTCAAGTTCAGCTTTAGAGTCTGTAAGTCCGGGAACAACGACATGGCGAATAAGGACTTTAACCTGGCCTTTTTGAGCCATTTTAAGAAAACGTAGCGTTTGGGAAAGCCCTTTTCCCGTTAGTTCCTTATGGGCCGTATCGGTTACCTCTTTTATGTCGAGAAGCACAAGGTCGGTGTCAAGAAGCAGCTCTTCGATGATGTCTTCAGGAGCGGTGAAAAAGCCAGAAGTATCGAGGCAAGTATGAATGGGGCCGCCTAACTCTTGAGGGTTGTGGTGGGCAGCTTCGAAAAGCTCCGTCACAAAGGCGGGCTGCGCAAGCGGCTCTCCCCCGGAAACGGTTATGCCTCCCCCTTCGTAAAATTCTTTGTTCTTGTGGAAGAGGCCAAGTATCTCTTCAGTGGACATCTCAGTGCCGCCATGAGGGTGCCACGTATCGGGATTATGGCAAAAAGCGCAGCGTAGAGGGCATCCCTGGACAAAAACAACGAGGCGAGTGCCGGGGCCATCAAGAACCCCAAACGTCTCGACGGAATGGATTTGCCCTTTCATTTTTTCAAAATGATGGAGGAAGCGACAACAGCGAATGCATTAAAGCATCAGGCGCACCTAGGGCATCATGCACACCAGATGCACAGGGCGCACCTGTCGCCCTCAACACAGCAGTTGCTAGGTTGCCTTAGGCAAAAAGCAACTGCCAGCTACTACATTGCCTCGTGGAAGGTGCGCTTGATAACTTCGTCCTGTTGCTCTTTTGTGAGCGAGTGAAAATTAACGGCATAGCCCGAAACGCGTACGGTAAGCTGCGGGTATTTCTCGGGATGCATCTGCGCATCCTGCAGAGTCTCGCGGTTAAAAACGTTCACGTTCAGATGATGTCCGCCCTTCTCAGCGTATGCATCGAGCATGTTCACGAGATTATCAACTTGCGTTTTTGAAACGTCTTTCGTCTCCATGGTGTCTCTCTTTCTTGATTCTTGATTCTTAATTCTTAATATCTAAAGCTTTATCTATTATGCTTGCGCCTAGACCGGCAAAACGTCGATGGCATCCTCGGCGCCGACGGCAGGGTCGACCTCGCAGGCAGCACAACCTGCCGCAACGTCTCCAAAGAGAACCTGGTCGTCTTTTCCCAGCGCATCCGGGATGATGGAAAACGTGTTGGAAATGCCGTCCTGCGCTTCCGAGAAGGGCAACTTGGAAACGCTCGCCAAAGAGGCAACCGCGCCCTTTTTGTCTCGTCCGTGCATGGGATTGGCACCGGGAGCGAAGGGCTCGCCAGCTTTGCGGCCATCCGGCGTAGACCCTGTGTTTTTGCCGTAAACCACGTTGGAGGTAATCGTTAAAACCGAAGTGGTGGGCACCGATTTGCGATAGGTTGTGTAGCCGCGCACATAGTGCATGAAGGTTTCAATAACCTCTTTTGCGATGTCATCAACCTCGTCCATGTCATTGCCGTAGGTGGGAAAATCGCCAGTGATCTCAAAGTTGTTAATGATGCCGCGCTCGTCTTTGATTGCTTTGACCTTTGCGTATTTGATGGCGCTTAACGAATCTGCCACGACCGAAAGTCCCGCGATGCCGGTGGCAAACCAGCGGTGAACGTGCTCATCATGGAAGGCCATCTGAACGCGCTCGTAGCAGTATTTGTCGTGCATGTAGTGGATGACGTTTAAAGTGTTGACGTAGACGCCTGCCAGCCAATCCATCATGTCTTTGAACTTCGACCAGACGTCCTCAAAGTCGAGAATCTCTGTCTCAACCGGGCGGAATTTTGGCCCCACTTGATCGCCCGAAATCTCATCGACGCCGCCGTTTAACGCGTAGAGCAAACACTTCGCAAGGTTTGCTCGGGCCCCAAAGAACTGCATCTCTTTTCCCACCTTCATGGAAGACACGCAGCAGGCGATGGCATAGTCGTCGCCGTGGACGATACGCATAAGGTCGTCGTTTTCGTATTGGATTGAGCTCGTGGCAATCGAGATTTTCGCGCAGTAGCGCTTGAAGCCTTCCGGCAGTTGCGTGGACCATAAAACGGTCAGGTTGGGCTCGGGGCTGGTACCCAGGTTTTCAAGCGTGTGCAGATAGCGGAAGCTGTTTTTTGTGACGAGCGAGCGTCCATCCACACCCATGCCCGCAATCGATTCTGTGACCCATTGTGGGTCTCCGGAGAAAAGCTGGTTGTACTCGGGCGTGCGGGCGAACTTCACCATGCGAAGTTTCATGATGAAGTGGTCAATTATCTCTTGCGCCTCTTTTTCTGTAATGAAGCCGGCTGCCAGGTCGCGCTCAGCATATATGTCAAGGAAGGTGGAGGTGCGGCCCAAGCTCATCGCCGCTCCGTTTTGCTCCTTGATAGCAGCGAGGTAGCCAAAGTAGGTCCACTGCACCGCTTCCCCGAAGTTCTCAGCAGGACGTCCCAGATCAAAGCCGTAAGACTCGCCCAACTTCTTCAGCTCTTGAAGGGCACGAATCTGTTCTGCAAGCTCTTCTCGGTGGCGGATGACCAAGTCGTTCATGGTGCTCTCGGTCCCGTCTTTCTGTTTCATCTTGTCTTCGATTAAATAATCAAGGCCGTAAAGGGCGAGGCGGCGATAGTCGCCGATGATGCGGCCGCGCCCGTAGGCATCCGGAAGACCGGTAATGATATGAGAGTGGCGACACGCTCTCATCTCCGGCGTGTACACGTCAAAAACGCCAGCGTTGTGCGTTTTTCTGAGGTCCGTGTAAATCTTAACAATCTCTGGATCTACCTCGTAGCCGTGCGTTTTGCAGGCAGCCACAGCCATCTTGATGCCGCCGTTAGGCTGCAAGGCGCGTTTTAAAGGCTCGTCGGTTTGAAGGCCGACGACGCGCTCCTTGTCCTTCTCGATGTATCCGGGCCCGTGACTCGTAATCGTCGAGACAACCGAGGTGTCCATGTCGATGACGCCGCCGTTTTCGCGTTCCTTCTCGAAAAGATTAAGGACGTCTTGCCAAAGATCTTGCGTGTCTTTTGTTGGGCCTTCGAGAAAAGATTCATCGCCGGCGTAGGGCGTGTAGTTGCGCTGGATAAAATCACGCACGTTGACTTCGTCTTTCCAAGGGCCGCTTTGAAAGCCCGACCAGGCTTTTTCGGTACTGTTTTCCATGGTTTTTAACCCCTAAACTTTGTATTTTGAGTCATGCAAGCATACAACATTTTGAGGCGCTTTTCTAGTCGAAAAAAATGCGCATAAAAGGTGCCAAAGAGGTATAGAATTTCAGTTTGCAAAAGTGGTTGAAACGGCCGCCTTATAAAAAGGGCGGCTGGCTCGAAAGGTTGACTCAAGGAGCGAAAATGACCTCTTTAGTACCGACAAAGGCTCAAGTTTTCAAAGGGGGCAAAATCCCCTTCTCTTTTGGCATGGCCCTCATTACGTTAGGGGTTGTCTACGGAGACATTGGAACGAGCCCTCTCTACGTTATGAAGGCAGTCGTCGCCGGAAACGGTGGCTTGAACTCGATGACGCCTGATACCATCATAGGAGCCATCTCTTTGGTGCTCTGGACAGTTATGCTCATCACCACGGTGAAATACGTCCTTATAGCTCTCAGAGCTGACAACCACAACGAAGGCGGAATCTTCGCCCTTTTTTCACTCGTTAAAAAATGCGGCAAATGGCTTATCTTGCCTGCAATGATTGGAGGCGCCGCGCTTCTGGCAGACGGTATTTTAACCCCTGCTGTTACGGTCACCACCGCTATCGAAGGTCTGCGTACCATCTCTTTTGGGCACGCTCTTCTTGGCGACACGCCTACCGTAGTCGTGCTTATTACCGTCATAATTTTGTGCGGTCTCTTTCTTTTGCAGAGGGCGGGAACGGCCTCGATTGGGCGACTCTTTGGCCCGATTATGCTCTGCTGGTTTTTGTTCTTAGGTATCGCCGGCATCCTCAATTTGCCCGGTCATTGGGAGATGCTTTTGGCCTTGAATCCCGCGCGTGGCCTCATGTTTTTGTTTGGACCTCTTAACAAGGCGGGCTTTGCGGTCTTAGGTTTCGTCTTTCTAGCTACCACCGGTGCCGAAGCCCTCTATTCAGACATGGGACACGTGGGACGTGCAAACATCTACGCTACCTGGCCCTTCGTTATGGTTTGCCTCTTCTTCAACTACCTGGGGCAAGGCGCCTGGATTCTGGAGAATGCCCACAACACCACGATTGTGGCGCTTGAGGGGCTGAATCCCTTCTTTGAGATGCTTGCAGTCGACATTCGTCCCTTCGCCGTTGTGCTTGCTGCTATCGCCGGCCTCATTGCCTCCCAGTCACTCATCACCGGCTCCTACACGCTCGTTTCCGAGGCAACCAGGCTGAATTTGATGCCTCATATGCGCATCGCCTATCCTTCTCAAACGAAGGGGCAGCTCTACATTCCGCTCGTTAACAACATCATGTGGATAGGCACCATCTTCGTGGTGCTCTTCTTCCGCACCTCCTACAACATGGAAGCGGCCTACGGTCTCGCTATCACTATCACGATGCTGATGACCACACTCCTCTTGCATATCTATATTGACCGCATCCTTCACAAACCGTTTCTCTCTTGGATCTTTGCGCTTTGCTTTGGCCTTTTGGAGGGCTGCTTTTTCCTCTCCAGCCTCTCCAAGTTCGTCCACGGCGGTTACTTCACCATCATCGTCGCGCTGATCCTTTTCGTTGTAATGTATATCTGGCGCCGCGGCTCTGCTGTCGAGCGCGCCCAATCAATCTTTTTGCCTGTCAAGCGATACGTGGCGCAACTTCGCCGTCTCACCAAAGACGAGCGTGTGCCGATTGTCTCGGACAACCTTATCTACCTGACGAACGATTCCTCCTCCAAAACAATCGATAGAGATATTCTTTTCTCGATACTGGAAAGACGCCCCAAGCGCGCAAAGTGCTACTTCTTCGTAAATGTCCAGGTCACCGAGGAGCCTTATACCCACACATACTCCGTAAACGACTACGGCACCGATTTCATCTTCAAAATCACCCTTCACCTGGGCTTCAAAGTGAACCAAACCGTCAACGCCTTCCTGCACCAAATCATCCAGGAACTCGTCGACAACAAGCGCATGAAGCCGCAGATCTACCACTACTCCATCTTCAAAAATCCGGGGAACGTGGGCGACTTCAAATACGTTTTAACGAGAAAGCTCCTCACCCCTGAGACCGACATCAGCGGCTGGGACCGCGCCGTCATGAGCGCAAAGTATGCGATTCGGCGCTTCTGTGGATCTCCTGCGCAATGGTATGGACTTGCGACCTCCTCGATTCTCATCGAGTTCTTGCCGCTCTTTAACAGGCCGAGAAAAACGCTTGTGCTCGATCGCATTTCTCACAAGAGCGAAGTTGAGATGGCACCTGACGAGGGTGAGGAAGAGGACATTTTGTCGCAAGACCTCAACTACGAGATGAGCGAGCTGTTTGCAGAGACCGAGAAAAACGTTATCGGCGGAAAAGAATTTAAGGACAAAACCGGCGTGCACCCCAAGATTATTTTGGACTCGGAGGGACGCGCGGTTGGCGTTGAAGAGCCCGACCAAAAAGGAAAGAAATAGAAGCAATGGAGGAAAAGAAAGCGTTTAGTGCCTTTCCTGGCTGGCTTGAGAGCCATTGTATAGACCCCGAGAAACTCAATGAAGTTTCTTCCTTTACGGAGCTTAACAAAGGCGGGATAGAGCAGAACGTTCCGCTTTCCAAAACCATTTCCCCCTTCAAAATTTGGACGGCTCTTTTTAAGCAGCGCCGCTACAACAAGCAAACTCATCTCGCGTTTAAAAACGTTACCTTTCTTGACACGGCTCTTCGAACCGACAACGCAGGAGACTTCATCATCAGTCAAGCCTGCAAAAGAGAAATCGAGCGCGCAACGCGAGCTGCTCCTTTGACGAGTACAATCTCCTCGCCAAGCGCAAACCCCGCCCCAAGCTCAGGCTCGCCAAGAAAGCTAACCTACGCCTCCGTTGGCACCCACCAATACTCCCCTAAGCTTGAAGACCTTGCCAGCTCTCTCAAAATCGTGACGGGAACAAACCTTGTCTACACGCACATGGAAGACGAGGTCCAGTGGAGTTTTCCCAAGAACCTCTTCGCTTTCAACAACACCTGTTTTATGGGCGTTTGCATGAACGACATCCGAGTCGACGAGAGTTTCTCGGCCTATTCCAAAAAGCTGTTGCGCTTCCTCTTTGACACACGCTTCACTCACTCCGTTCGCGACTCGTTTACTCTCCAGAAGCTCAACTCCATAGGCATCACCAACGTCGTCAATACGAGTTGCCCTTCCCTCTGGCCGCTGACCCCTGAAAAGCAAAGCCTTGTCCCCACCCGCAAGGGAAAGGCTGTTATCACCACGGTCACCGACTACAACCCCGATACGACGCGCGATAAAGAGATGCTCGAGGTTCTGAAGAAGAATTACGAATACGTGGTTATTTGGCTGCAGGGGAAGCTCGATTGGGACCTACTTCTTAAAGACATCGTCGAGAAAAATAACTTCTACTTCTTGCCGCCTTCGCTTGACACTTTTTGCGAAGCGTTCTCGTTCGCCGACGTCGAGTACATTGGAACGCGCCTACACGCTGGCATTAAAGCGCTAAACGAGGAGGCTCGCTCGCTTATCGTCTCGATTGATGGACGGGCAAGAAATATCGCAAGGACCACGAACCTTCCCATTATCGAGAGAAGCGATGAGAACTTTGCTGCTCTTCTCCAAAGGCGCATCGAAGAAGACCGCGCCCCCGGCATAACGCTTCCTGAAAATGAAATACAATTATTTCTGGAACAATTTGCAATCTTATAGAAGAGGCCACAGACACACAGTATGGAAAAGGAATTGAAAAAAGTCGCTTGGGCGATTCCTTTGCCTCTTGAAGGCGGAGGGGGCATCCGCACGATTTTTCAAAACGGTAGTGCCCTCGAAAAGAATGGTTTTACCTGCGATTATTTCATTCTTCCTTCTGCGCACCCCAATCTGGACATCGAAAAAATCAAGCGCGACGTCAAAGCTTGGTTTAATGTCAGCGCCAAAAAAATCCAGTACCTCCCTGAAATTCCCGAGGGCTACGACATAGTAATTGCAACCTCCAACGACACCGCACTTTTCGCCAAGCTCTCTGACGCCCCGCTCAAACTCTACTTCATCCAAGATTTTGAGCCCGACTTCTACCCCATGAGCGACTATAGAATTGACGCTCTCAACACGTATTTTCTCGACCTGAAGCCCATCACGATTGGCAAATGGCTTTCGCGAAAGATTGGATCTCTCATCAACGAAAAGGTTCTCTGCACCTGCTTTGGCGTTGATTTGGACATCTATTTCCCCGCCCACCACGAGCGCGAACATGCGGTTTGTGCCCTCTATCAGCCTTCCAAGGAGCGGCGTCTGGCAAAGCTTGTGCTTGAGGCTCTGGCGCTTGTCCACGAAGTTGATCCTTCCATTAAGCTCTACATCTACGGCGAGAAAGTCGAAGAAACTTCTCTTCCCCCTTACATCGAAAACCTTTCTCTTCTCAGCCGAGAAAAAACGGCTGAGTTGTACAACTCCTGTTCGCTGGGGCTTTCCTTCAGCTCTACGAATCCGAGCCGCATTCCTTTCGAAATGCTTGCGTGTGGGCTTCCTGTCGTTGAGGTCGCCCAAGACAATGGCATGTACGATTTTCCGGAAGGAGCGGTCTCTTTTTCCAAGCCAGACCCTGTCTCTTTGGCGACGAGGGTTTTGATGCTCATGAACAATCCCGACAAGCTTTTAAACATGCAGCAAGAAGGCATCGCTTTTTCTCGCCTCTATCCTGAAAAACTAGAGACGGATCAATTTGTGAAAGCCGTTCAAACCTATCTAGCTGAAGCTAACAAAATTGATTCCTATCGCTCTGCTGTCTCCTACCCCATCAATGAGCAAAAAAAGACGAAGGCGCTGGTCCCCATGAGAAGAAGAGCGCTTCCGGCGCCGACAGCTCAGCAAGTGAAGAGAAGACAGAAAAGAAGACCGAAGAAACGCTTGATGAGAAAGTGAAGCGTCTTTACTTTGCCGATAAAAAGAGAGACCTCTCCGATCTTTATTACGATTCGCTTCCCTTGCTTGAGGGTGAGTATCGCCTCACGATTGAAGGGGCTGAGATTTCTTCTGGCACCTCCACAGATGACGCAACAAGTACAAAGCCTGACGTTCGCCTTGCCTATTGGAGTGAAACTGACCAGGGAAACATTATTTGGACTTCTGGAAATATTGATAAGGACAAAATCACTTTCAAAGTTTCTCTGATGCCTGAAGAAAATCCCCTGTACAACTTCCACTTCTACAACATCGGACCGGATGGGGACAAGTTTCTTTTTGGATTTGCCTCTTTGGTCAACAACACCGAAGAAGCCCAAAAGGGCAAGCAGCTGCGCGTCTCTCCTTACGGAGAAGTTATGGCTTATTTCAAAAGGAAAACATTTCCTTTAAAGAAGAAGAATCAAGCTTCGTAATGAGGCGTTCTGACGAGGCTCCCTCGTTACGCTTCAAAAATTGCCCGGTTCGAAGGCGTCTCATCCACTTCCACTTTAGTGACAGCTAATCCTTGCTCCTTGCAGCGCTTGAAGATTTCTTTAGCAAGATTTTCAGCCGTTGTCCTGAAAGGAAGTTCCGTCAGCGAGAAGCCCTCCGCTTCCAAAGCAGCGATAGTTTCCGGCTTTAAAGAGCCCTTCTCGAAAATGAAAGTATGGTCAAAAGCCGAGCAAATTTCTGCCACCGCTTTTTTTGCCTGCGTGAAATCAGCGACCATGTCTTTCTCGGTGCCGGTCGCACCAAGAGCGCTATCCGGAACAGAAAGCGTCACGACCACGTTGTAGCGGTGCCCGTGAAGGTTCTCGCATTTGCCGTGGTAGTCAGTGAGAAAATGAGCCGCGTCAAAATGGCCATCAACTTCAATCGAAAACATGAATCCTCGCTTTATGGTCGCTTTAGGCTTTCTTACGGCGGCCTTTTAGTCTTTTTGGATGATTGCGGCCAGCCACTCAAGCGCCTCTTCAACCGTATTGTCAGCGACCTCTGCCATGCCGGCCCCATCTTCCCAGACAGGATTGCAGTCGACCGTCGTCACCCCGTCGTATTTTTTGAGGGCGCAGGCGAGATTAAACCCACAGGTAAAAGGTATTTTGGACTGAGCGAGGCCCACTTGGATGCGCCAGGCCGGACAAACGGAAGCCTTACAGAAGTTTTCTCCTGCCTCAACAAGATAACTTAAGGGATTTGTGAGCGTGCGCCGCTCTGCGGTGGTAAGGTCTTCGGCCTTCTCATATTGGGCAGCAAGATCTGCGGCATAGCTTTCAGCGTAAGCCGCATCGAATCCCGGAAGTGCGGCGTAAGTTGCTTGATTGTTCGTGAGGTTTGCGGCATCTACCGACGAAAAATGCATCGTGGCCGAGCTGTCCGTTCCAAAGTGTTGGTTCTGCACGGTGTTTTTCTGAAGGGCGTCAAAGGCTGTAACGGGTAATGAGGCCGGAGCCAAAACCTTGATGTAGTCCTCGATTGACTCAATGCGCACGTTCGTTCGGTGCGAGTTAAACGTAATCCAATTCTCGCTCTTGTTGAGCGCATTAATGTAGGCGGTGGCGGATTTGTAATACGCGGTTTTATCTGCTGCAGGAGTGTTCTGACTGGTCGCTGCATCTGTGCCTGCTACGCCCTCGGTGCCTAACGTTAACCCGGCTCCTGTCGCATCCGTGCTTGCTCCTGTTTCAGCGGCGGTATTCTCGACATCGACGCTATCTTGCGCACCGGGGAACGACTCCTTAATCCGGTCTGTCGAGGTAATTGTCGCCGGGAAGCTCAGCTCAGAGAAAAAGGTGTTCGCGCCCTTTTGCAAAAAATCGAGAAGAGCCCGGTAGTAGGTGCCGTCCGCGAAGATGCCGCCGGAAGTTTCCTCAAGCTCTAAGCTGTCGCTGTCTTGTCGCAGATGAAGCCCGTTTAAGGCCGCGGCAAAATCGGAAGCAAGCGTCTTTGATAAAGCGGCTGTAAAGGTGCCTTTCGCGCGCGTGTCGGTTGAGGCGTACTGGCCGTAAAGCCACTCGTAGGCCGCATCCATTGTGTCGAAGTCGACCTGCGGGTTCCAGACGGCGACGGAGTTTGGCGCGTCGGAAATATCGATTCCCTCCGTGTTCCAAAGGGCAGCGCCGGCGTCTTTCAAAAACGTCGAGAAACCCTCGGCGTTTCCGGTCGCTCCCAGAGCAGCTACAAGCGCTCCTGCTGCCGCGACCCCCATGACGTTTATGTGCGTCGCTGCACCCGGCAAGTTTTGGGCGTTCAAGCGCAAAAACCTCATGGCGCTTTTTATATCAGTTATCGAGAAGGGCACCCCACCTGGATACTGGCCGTCCTCTTTTGAGTTGGAAACATAACCCGAGGTCTTTCCTCGGCATCCCGCAAAAACGTAAATGACGCCTGCATCCATAAACGGAGCCAACCCATCATAAGAATAACTTGAAGAAGGAATCTGTGCCGCAAAATCTTTGCAGTTGAGCGGCATGACGATAGGCGCATGGGCGCCGCTATAGGAGCCTTGCGCGCCCTCTGGATTGGGGGTGCATTTGTACGTATCGCCGTTTTTCTCGGCCGTGAAATACGCGCCGGGAACGAAGATGGAGAGCTTCTGCATCTCTTTTGCTACGGGATTTTGAACGTAGGGCACGGCGAGCTGATAGTAAACATTGTGCTCCTCGTCAAAACTCCAGTTGGCCGTGTTGAGCAGGAGATTTGCGTAGGCAGATTTGTCGCGCTCGGGCTCCTCTTTGGCGGGCCTGCCGCATCCGCTCAGAGCTGCCACCCCTCCCAGCGTGGCGCCGGCTGCGGTAAGAGCGCCTGCAACGCCTGCGGCCTTCAAGAAGTTGCGCCGCGAGACGTGCTTCTTTTGGGGCGCCACGGCGCTATCTGGCGCCTGAGCAGCACTTTCAATTTCGATTGGTTTCTCGGCTTTATTCATAACGGCACCAGTATAGCGCGTTTGGAAGGTCCATTCTTTCCAGCCCGTTTACGCTCGGTTAGCTTTATACTAATACGTGTTGAGCAGCAACTGCCAGAACCTGTTTAACAACTGCCAAACCTGTTTAGCAGCAGCCAGAACGTGTGTACAGCAGCTGCCAGACGTCATCTAACTGTGCCCGGCGAAAGGATTACCGTGGCTGACGAGACAAAAACATATGCAAAAATTGCGAAGTGGTTCAAGAGCCTCTCCAAGACACAAAGCCTCTATGCGCTGAACGATTTTGCCTACGAGTTCGCCTATCACTCGGCCAAGGTCGAGCGCGCCGACATCAGCTACGACGAGGCGCTTGAGGTCTACGATCACGACTCGGTCACGAACTATTCTGGCGATGTGCGCTCGCTTGTTTCTATCATGAATCAGCGCTCTGCGTTCTGGTGGATGGTCGAGAAAATCCTTGCGGGAGCGCCCCTTGACGAGCACTTTATCCTGACTCTTCACCGAGCTCTCACCTACCACACGCTCTCAAATCACCAGCTTCTAGACGGCGAGCGTCCCGGCAAATACAAGCTGGGCGACTACTTCGTGCGCGAGACGAAAGAGGTTGGAGCCCCCGTTGCCGATTGTCCTCGCTTGACGCGCGAACTTTTGGCTGAGGTCATGGAGGAGATGGGAGACCTCGATGCCGAGAAAGCTTTGACGGTAGCAGCCTATCTTCACGTTCAACTCGTTGTCATCCACCCCTTCTCTGAAGGAACGGGGCGCGTGGCACGCGAACTTGCTAACTACGTTCTTTTAGCCTCTGGCGTAGCGCCGGCGATCGTCTACGAAGATGATAAGGCGGCCTATTTCGCTGCCCTTGAAGAGTTTGATGAGACGGGAGACCTCGTTCCCTTTAAAGATTTCTTGCGCTACTGCGTTGTGCGCACGTGGGAAAGCTATCTGAACGATTAGGTGATTTAGGAGGCCGATACCTCTTCCTCTCCCCCTTGAGGCCAGGCTTCCTTGCCGGTCTGCGGCGCCTTCTTTTTGCAAGCGATTACAAGAATTACGATGCCTGCGATAACAAGCGGAATTGATAAGAGTTGTCCCATCGTAATGAAGCCCCAGAGGTACCCCAGCTGCACATCCGGGACGCGCACAAATTCCACCAGGATTCTAAAGACTCCGTAGAGAAGAAGAAACGTTCCTATAAAGGTTCCCTTGGGGCGCGCCGGTACCTTGTGGGAAAGCGCAAACAAAATAATGAAGAGAACAAGCCCCTCCAAGAGCGCTTCGTAAAGTTGTGAGGGATGGCGCGGGAGAACTCCGCCTGTCTCGAAAACAACTCCCCAGGGGACGTTTGTCACTTTCCCCCAAAGCTCCCCATTTATGAAGTTTGCAATCCGGCCAAAGAAAAGCCCGACGGGAGCAACGATGGCGACTAAATCGGCCATCGTAATAAACGACAAACGCATGGCCTTCGTGGCAAGAAAGCCCGCGATGAGGGCGCCGATAACTCCCCCATGAAAGCTCATGCCTCCCTCTGAAAACGCAAGTATTTCAAGGGGGTGCGCAAAGTAAGTGCCGTTGCCGTAGAACAAGCAATATCCCAGCCGAGCGCCCACGACAATTCCTATCCCTGTGATGCTCACGACTATTAAAAGGTCTTCAGCGGGGATGCGAATTTTCCAATGGCGAATGCGCGACCACATGAGAAAGCCGCCCACCAGAAAGGCGAGAAGATAGGCCAGCCCGTACCAGCGGATATCAAGAGGTCCCAGGCTAAAAGCCACCGGGTTTAAGCTGTGATAAATGTCGTTCAACACGCTCGTATATTTTATGCTCGTGAAGCTTATCGCGATGAGGTCTGCTTAGTCTTTCAGCGCGCTTGAGGGGGTGGCGCCCACCTGATTTTGATAATGGCTGCCCAAATCAGAGGAGCCGTAGGGTCTCTCGACAGACGAGCTCATACGCTCAAACGACAGCTGGCCGATGCGCATCCTAGGCCGAAGCATAATAGGCAGCGTCGCGACGTTGGAAAGCTCAAGCGTCAGCTCACCGTTCCAACCTGGATCAACGTATCCTGCCGTCGAGTGAATCATGAGGCCCAAGCGCCCCAGCGTCGACTTTCCCTCCAGCTTGCCGAGAATATCATCGGGCAGCGTGAGTTTCTCGAAAGTGGTGCCCAAGGCAAACTGGCCGGGGTGCAAAACGAAAGCCTCGCCCTCGGGGACGATGATTTCTTCTGTGAGGTTCTCCTGGTCTTTCTCGGGGTCGATGTAGGCGTGGTTGGAGTTTTTGAAGATGCGGAAATGAGAGCCCAGACGCACGTCAACCGAGGCGGGCTGGATGTCCTTTTCCTTCAGCGGCTCGATGATGATGCGGCCGTCTTTCAGCTCTTTTTTGATATCAATGTCAGAGAGAACCATGTTTCATCCTTTTTATACGTTTAGGTTTTATACGATTTACAAGCTACTTCTTGGGTTTAGAACTTTTTCCTTTTTTTGTCCCTGAATTTGAGCGAACCATTAGGTGCCTTTCTTTAAAATAGCAATAAAGGCTAACAGGCGTTCCGTGTTTAACCCGTTTTTCTGCAATCAATAGTAGCTTATTTCTTCGTTCTTTATGTTCTTGAGGAAAATGTTCAGCCACTGAACAAAATTGTTCAGTCTTTGAACATTTTTAAAATTTGTGATTCAAAGCGGAAAAGCCATCACCGCAATTGAGGTAAAAAGCGGCAGAATAAAAGGTTTTGATGGCATCGATGCTTATCACTCAAAACATAAAAATGCAAAAAGTATCGTTGTGGGTTCTGCCGAAGCTCCTCTCGAAGCCTTTTTGCAAGGCGAGATTCCGCTTTTTTAGTCGACGCTCTTCAGAGACTCTACCATGTCGATGTGGGCCAACTTAGGAAGCATCGAGACGCACACGAACGCGGCAAAAAGAAGGGTGAGGCCAAGCGAAATGAAGTAGCTTGACGCATGGATGATGCGGCCAAACATGGCGCTGTCTACCTCGGCCGTTATGACAACGTAGGACTCAAAAATCCAACCCAGACAAAGCCCAACCAAAGCTCCCACAGCCACGATAATAAGAATTTCTCGGAAAACGTAGTCTGAGACTTCGCGCCGGCGAAAACCAAGCACTTTAAGGCTTGCGATTTCGCGAATGCGCTCGGCGATGTTGATGTTTGCGAGGTTGTAGAGGACCACAAAAGCCAGCACCATCGCCGCGATAATTAAGACGACCATGACAAGATCGACTGACTTCAGCATGTTGCGATAGGATTCGATGAGCTCGTCATTGTACATGACAGTGTCAACGTTTTCCATGGTCTGGAGGTGTTCAGCAATTGCATTGCGCACATCCACGTCACCTTCGATGTTGCAAATGAGGGTGTTGGGGATGGCCTTTTCCTTAAACGCGTTTTGGTAAGCGGCAGGCCCTATGAAAAGATAGGCTCCCAAATAGTTTTCACAAATATCGGTCACCGTGACAAAAGTGGGGCTTCCCTTGGGATTGCCAATCTTGTCCTGCTCATAAAGGGGGAGCTTATCGCCAGTTTTAATGTTTAAGGTGGTCGCAATCTTTTCCGTCAACACGACTGAGTTTTCCGAGAAGGAAATGGGGGCTTGCGTCTGGCGGACGCGCAGGTTGTTGAGCGCGGTAAAGCTCTCAAGGTCTTCTGGGCACTCTACCTGGATGTTGTGGTTCTTGTCGCCGTCTGCGGAGGTATGGACAATCATGTTCTCCATGCTCATCTCGGCAATGTCTGCGACGCCTGTCTGAGCGTTGAGATAGTCCGTCACTTCTGCCACGGTTTTCTCGGCAAGGGGCGCATCGGTCGTATCAGTGAGGCCAATCGTCGTGTTGAACCGCGTGATACCGCTCTCGCCGAACTGGTTGTCGATGATGTCGTTGATGGCATCTCGGACGCCAAAGCCGGTCACGAGAAGCATCGTGCAGCCGGCGACGCCAATGACCGTCATGAAGAAGCGCGCTTTATAGCGGAAGATGTTTCGAAGCGTCACTTTCCACGAGAAACTCACGCGGTTCCAGAGAGGCGTAATGCGCTCGAGAAGGATGCGTTTGCCGGGCTTGGGCGCCTTGGGTTGCATAAGGATGGCGGGCGTTTCTCTAAACGAAGAGAAGCAAGCGTAGAGTGTGGCCAGTAGCGTGATCCCAACGCCGAGAACAAAAGCCCAGATAGCAGGGGTCAGCTCGATGGGAAGCGGGTACGGGCGCGCCGGCATCGAGTAGATGATGGAGTAGGCCTGCAAAATGACGTCGGGCAGAAGCTGTGACATGATTGCGATGCCGATTGCTGCCCCTAAGGCGCTCGCGAAGCCGGCGTAGAGGAGGTATTTGCTAGCGATGCGCGCGTTGGAATAGCCAAGCGCCTTGAACGTGCCAATGAGCTGGCGGTCATCCTCGACCATGCGCATCATGGTGGTGAGCGCCACCAGTGCGGCGACCACGAAGAAGAAGAACGGAAAGACGGAGGCAATCTTGTCGATGCGCTCCGAGTCGTTTTTATAGCTTGTCGCGCCGTAGTTCTGGTCAAGCGTCAAAACGTAAACGTCGGGTTTCTCGATGTCGTCGATGGTTTTTTGCGCGTCGTCCAGCTGAGCCTTCGCATCGCGCAGTTCCTTTTCTGCCACGCGCTTTTGCTTGTCGTATTGGGCGCGACCTTTTGCCAGCTGAGCCTTGCCTGCATCAAGCTCTTTCTGGCCTTTTTCGAGAAGTGCCTCTTGGGCGTTGATTTGTGCCATCTGCGCTTGATATTGCTCTTCAGGGATAAGGCCTGCGGCATAAGCGGCTTCAAGCTGGGATTTTGATTGGACGAGGGTCTGGACGCCCTGCGTAATTTCTGCCTGTTTGGAATTTATCGTGGCCTCAGAGCTATTCAACTTTGCCTTCGCATCGTCGAGCTTTTGGTAGGCCTCCGCCTTTTTCTTCTCGTACGTTTGGCGGTTTTCGTTGAGCTCCTCTTCCGCTTTGGCTTGCACTTCTTGGCGGCGTGCGTTGGCGATATCTTCCAGGCGCTGATTAAGTTCGTTTTTCACCTTGGTAACTTCGTTGGTATAGCCCTCCGTGCCAAAAATATCGTTGTGCGCTGCAGGAACGCTGATGGAGACCTCAGTGTAGGGAGAGTCAGCCGCAAAAGAATCTTCTGGTACGAAGCACACACCCAGCAAGCACCCCGAGCCCAAGCTCGTTGTGGCAATCGTTGCCGTCTCTACGAAGGCGGGGTCTGTGAGAAGGCCCACCACGGTAAATTCCCGCTGGTCAAGCACGCCATCTAAGCTTTGCGAGCCGTAGAGAATCTTGACACTATCCCCCAGCACATCCGACTCAGCCTCTTTATAGAGCATCACGCATTCGTTGGCAGCACTCGGCCAGCGCCCGCTCACAAGGCGCGCTTGGTTCAGAGCGTCTGCGTTTTCATAATTGCCCTCCGCTACGGTGGTGGGCAGCGTCGTGACGCGAACGGCCCTGTTCGACTCGTCAATCTCTGCCATAGCGTCGACGCTTTTTGAACACATCGTCTGGCCAACACCGGGCACTTCCTTAATGATGTCGACGGTTGATTGCGTAACACCAAGAGAGGACGTGAGCTGAATATCGTAGAGATGAGTTTGGTCGAAATAGGCATCGGCGGTCTTTCTCATGCCAACGCCGGTCATGCGAAGGCCTGCAAAAAAGCCGCATCCAACAGCAACAATGATAACGATAGCCAGAAAGCGCCCAAACGAGCCCTTTACGGTGCGCAGCGTTTCTTTTAAAAACATCGTCTTCATAATCTGTCAGTTTTCACAGTCTTCTGAAAAGATGCGTTCTCTTTCTGTTATTTCTTGGGCTGGACCTGCTACCACGTTAGCGTCGAGGCAGAAACTGGCTTTGCGTTCTTTTCAATCTGGGATGCTTTGCCCTCATGGACATGAATCACCCGGTCGGCAATCTTTGTAAACTCCGAGTTGTGCGTCACAATCGCGACCGTTTGCCCCTTTTCCTTAGAAGCCTTTTGCAAGAGCTCGAGAATAGCTTTGCCGGTCTTGAAATCAAGAGCGCCCGTGGGCTCGTCGCACAAAAGCAGTTTGGGATTTTTTGCGAGCGCGCGTGCAATAGCCACGCGTTGTTGCTCGCCGCCAGAAAGTTGGGCGGGGAAGTTGTTCATGCGGCCCTTTAAGCCGACCTCTTCAAGCACTTCCCTTGCGTCCAAGGGGTTCTCGCAAATTTGGCTTGCAAGCTCAACGTTTTCAAGAGCAGTGAGGTTTTGCACGAGATTGTAGAACTGGAAAACGAAGCCGATGTCGTGGCGGCGGTACTCGGTGAGCTCACGCGAGCTCATGTCAGAAATCTTTTTGCCGCCAAGCTTAATCGTGCCCGCCGTCGCAGAATCCATTCCGCCCAGCATGTTCAAAACGGTCGTCTTGCCCGCCCCCGACGGTCCCACTATCACGCAGAGCTCGCCCTCGTCAATCTTGAACGACATCTTGTCGACCGCGCGAACCTCAATCGAGCCCATCTCGTAGATTTTCTCGACATCTTTAAACTCAACAAAAGCCATCGCGAACCTCGTTTCTCGAGAAGCCCTGAACGAATTGCTTTACGGGCGCTGACCCATACCGCCTTCCAAAACGAGCGTCTCGCCCGTCATAAACTTAAAGTCAGGCGAGGCTAGCTGCACGACGACGCGACCGATTTCCTTCTCGACATCGCCATAGTGGCCCATGGGGGGCATGTGGACGTTTGCCTTGAAGGCGTCGGGATAGGCGTCCTTAAAGTCTTCGAGCGCCTTGGTCCAGGCGAGCGGGCAGACGACGTTCACGTTGATGTTGTCGGGGCCCCACTCGGTGGCGGCAACGCGACTCATGCCGCGGATACCCTCTTTTGCTGCAGCGTAGGCTACTTGGCCGTAATTGCCAAAAAGGCCAGCTCCGGAAGCGAAATTGATAACAGAACCCTCCGTTTTTTTCAGGTGCGGATAGGCGCATTGCATGTAGTAGAAAGTGGCATAGAGGCCAGAATAGATGGCCAAGTCGAACTGATCTTGCGTGTGGTCTGCAAGGGTCACACCTGAGGCTGAGGCCTGAGCGTTGTTGACGAGAACATCAATGCGACCAAACTTATCCACTGCAGAATCGATGACGTTTTGGACAGTCGCTTTGTTGTCGGCGCCGGCCTCCACATCTGCTTGAACCCAGAGACAAGCGATGCCGAATTCATTTTCGAGCTTCTCTTTTGCCTTCTCAAGCTTTTCGGTGTTGCGCCCCGTGATAACGAGATTGGCGCCTTCTTTTGCAAACGCGCGGTCAATGCCGTAGCCGATGGCTCCTGGCTCTCCGTCTTTGAGTGCCGCATAACCGCCGCCTGTCACGATGACTGTTTTTCCTGTTAAATGACCCATGAGCATCCTTTCTTTTGAGGGGTTAGTTCTGGTTTTTTTGGTTCGTGCTTCCCGGCGCGCTTTCTTGAGTTCCTGCACGAGCTTCCCAGTACTTCTTCGCGCGCTTTCTAGCTTTCCTGCCAGCGCTTCTTAGCGCTTCTGCACGCGTTTTCATTTTGCGCGGGGTTTCTCGGGCTTTCTATCTGTGGCCGCCACAGTCGTTCCGCACAAAATAACGACGCAGCAGATTATCTCCACAACTGAGGGCACCTTTCCCAAAAGAACGAGGGAAAAAATAACCGCCCACGCCGAGTAACTAATGTTTGCCGCCATCGCTTTCGCTGCTCCAATTTTAGCAATCCCTCGGTAGTAGAAAAGGTAACTCCTCACACCAAGGGCCGCCGCGAGCCCGATCACTGCCGAGGCACTCGTAAAGGCAACGTTTAGCGCGGAAGGCAAAGCGCCAATCAGTGGGATGACGACGATGAGGTAGATGAGGGCGCTTGTAGTTTCTCGGATTTGAAGGGCGCACTCGTTGTCAACTTTCGCGTCGCGCATCCCATAGGCCAAAAACACAGCCTCACTTCCCCAGCCCACAACGCAGGCAATCGCTCCAGCCAGGCCGAGAAAAACATTTCCTGTCGCTTGCGAATCTGCGGTATAGACGCCCATAAAAATGATTCCTGCCATGGCGGCAAAAAGGGCAACCCATTGCACTGGTCGCATCCTCTCTTTCAAAAAGATGGTGGCAAGAGCGGCTCCGAGCGCCGGATAAAACGAGGAGATGATGGCGGTCGTTCCCGGTCCAATGTTATGAATCGCGATAACGTAGCCTCCCATTCCCAAAGGCCCTCCTAAAAGAGCGGCGAGCATAATCACTTTTCCGGCCTTCGTTTTAAGTGCGGCCGCTGTATCTTTCAAGCGCCTTTTTGCGGCCATGTAGACGAGCATCCAAAGGGCGCAAAAGATATCGTGGAAGGCAGCTCCTATGAGTGCCACCAGAATGGAGGCGGAAACGAGCGCGCCCACATCAAAGGCGGCAACGTCTGTAAAAGGGGATAAGGCAAGCGCGATACCTAAAATAACGGTATCAAGCGCCCAAAATAATCCCGCGAATATCCCGTACTTCATGACCGGCTTCTCTCAATCGTTGGTCTGACTGGTTTGACGGCTTTGGTTGTTTTGGCCGCTTTGATTGGCTTGGTTGCTTCAGCGGAGCTGGCGGTTTTTTGCTGCCTTCGCTGACGCCTTGAGCGGCTGT
Organism: uncultured Coriobacteriaceae bacterium; assembly: GCA_947426865.1. GTDB lineage: Bacteria > Actinomycetota > Coriobacteriia > Coriobacteriales > Atopobiaceae > MGBC105563. The sequence goes on from CANEFS010000016.1 coordinate 19,872, forward strand.
CTTAACCGAGCTGCCTCTTTAGTGTGCGTGCCCACAGCAACCGCCGTGCCCGTGGTCGCAGTCGTCGCGATGGCCTTCACCGTGGCCGTGACCGTGACCATCGCCGTGGCCACAGCAATCTTCCCCGTGACCCTCACCGTGGCCGTGGCCGTCGCCTTCGGCATGGCCGCATCCGCCACCAAGCCCGCAGCAACCGCCCCCGGCGCCTGCGCCCGGCATACCCATGCCTTGCAAAATGTCTTCTCGGACATAAACATGGTCGATGCGCCCGATGTATTGCACCGAGTAGTCTTTAGCGGGATAGCAGTCCTGGCGAACCTCGTCGCCGTTGAAGCACACCGGGTCCAGCGGCTGGATGTAGAGCTTGTGGCAGACAAAAACGAGCTGCGCTTCCTCGAACGTCATCGAATCGTTAATGGGTTGCGGAGTAAGGCCCGCTTCCTGCACTTTATCGCCATCGCGTCCCGACTTCGTTCCCAAAAGCTGGAGCGCGGGGCGTGCCGAAGGTCCAAAGAAAGAGAGCGTGAAGTCGTCCGTTTTATCGAGAAACTCTTTGGTGTAGCGCTGAGGACGCACGTAGATGGAGGCCACCGGTAAGCGCCAAAGGAAACCCATCTGACCCCAGGCGGCCGTCATCGTGTTGAAAGCAGACTCATTACCTGCGGTTATGAGCATCCACTCCTCGCCAATCAGCTCGAAGGGATTGAAATCGAACGACTTGTTTGAAACTTCTACGAACTTCATCTTTCTACTCTTTCTTGTCTTGTAATTATTGCGATTCTTTAAGTTGTTTAGTCGCGGCCTTCATCGGGGAATTCGGCGCTCGCGTTAAAGGAGATCGAGTCCAAAATGTGGTCGAAATAAGGCCAGTTTTTATGATAGGTGGTTGTGGGGCACTGGGCCGTCACGATATAGGCCGTGTTTCCTGTGGCAGCGATGAGCTGCGAGCCTTTCATGTTCACACCTTCGGTGGTTCCGCTCATCGGGATGGTCGCCAACCAAACGTCTCCTCTTTGCGAGACGGAAAGGCTGTCGACGTCGACCTGGATATTCTCGGAATCTGCAACCGCTTTGATAAAGCTCTTCATCGTCGAGACACCATCGACAGAAGATGCTCCATACGAGGAAACGGAGGCATTTGCAAGCTTGACGTAGCCGTCCACGACCGTGCCGCGCGTAACGACGACCGTCTGGGCGCCCTGGTAGGTCATGACCGACCAGTTGGTGGGATACTCCAAGGCGATGTCTCCGGTGGCGTAGCGCGTGTAGGCTACGTCTGTAGCGTCATCTGTGGCTGCTGGGATTTCTTCTTCTGGCTCCGTTTCGGGCTCGACTTGCTCTGTTTGGTCTTGTGAGGGCTCTTCTTGCGGATTAAAAAGGCCAAAGCCCCAGCAAAGAGCGAGCGAAAGAGCGGCTACTAAAAGGACGATAACGACAACGAGAGCAACAACCTTCCGGTCTTTTTTCGACTTCTTTTCGTGCTGGGCGCCGGCTGTGTTTGCATGCTTGGGGCCGGTGGAGCTACGCTTGAGCTCGGTTTGGTCGTTAACGGATGCTTGTGCTTGACGGTCCAGTTTTTCTGTCTTGGGCAGAGGCATCCTTTTCGTTTTGTCGTTTGCTGCCATTGCGTGTCCTTTCTACAAGCGTTTTCTTTGAGACATCGTTTTACACTCAAAGGTTAATTTTTCCCACTATTCGTTGCTTTCTTTCGTCCCAATCTTGTCGCCGCCCTGTCCCGCATCTTACTCAGAGCGCAGCGCCTCCACCGGATCTTTTTTAGCCGCAAGGCGCGCGGGGACAAAGCCTGCCACAAGCGTCAAAAGCACAGAGATTCCAATAAGCACAAGAGCATTAATAAGCGGTAAGGACGCGATATTCTCGGCACCATAGTGGGCGTAAATCACCATGCTGATAGGGATGTCCAAAAGCACCGTGATGAGAATGCCCAAAATGCCTGCGAGGAGGCCTTCAATGAAAGTCTCGGCATTGAAAATCTTCGAGACGTCGCGCTTGCTTGCTCCCAGCGCGCGCAGAATACCAATCTCTTTCGTACGCTCCAGAACCGAAATCCACGTAATAATAGCAATCATAATCGAGCTTACTACCAGCGCAATTGACACGAACGCAATCAGCACAGCCGAGATAATATCGATGATGTCAGAAATTCCCTTCGTCATCGTGCCGACCAGGTCGGTGTAGGTGACATGGTCGTCCTTAGGCATCTCGTCGTTGTAGGTCTGAAGGAACGCCTCGACCTGCTTTTTGCCGTCAAAGTCCTTGGGATAAATCACGATTGAGCTGGGGTTGTCTTCGGTGGCATATCCGAGCGTCTTCAAAACATTGTCGTAGGTTTTTGGCGTTGTGTCGCTAAGCCCCGCAAAAAGAGAGCTTAGATCGGCGCCCCCCATTGTCGAGAAAAGCGCTTGAAGTTGCGCCGGTGTCAGGCTGGCAAGATATTGACGCATAAACGCCTCGCCGTCCATGTTCGCCATTTGTGGCAGGTATTGCTTGAGAAGGGCCTGGCCTTCGGGACTCATGAGGTACTGGCCCATAAACGAGCTCAGCCCATCAGGCGAGATAAAGCCCGCCGCAATTAAAGCAGAGAGGTCAGGTGTTTTGCCCTGAGCAATTTGCATTAAGAGCTCACGCTGGGAAGGTGACATGTTTTGCAAGGCTTTAATGAGCGCTTGAATCTCAGGGTCGGGCATGGGAACGGGAATAAACATTGCCTGGTAGACAGTGTCTTTTGAGACCGCTGGCAAAGTGGTCGAGAAGTACATGGCCTTCGTTGATAGATCCATCCAACCAAAGAACAGGTAGCTAAAGTTGTCGTCAGCAGGGCGCGTGGGGTCGGCCGGAACATCGGTGATGGCGCTTCCCTCTTGGTAGGTTGTAGGGCCTAGAAGAGTGGAGCCGTCCCAGTTATTAAAGGTTACCGCGTAGGTGGCATTTTTTCTCTCACTTGCAAGGTGAAGTGTTGCCGCGGCCCCGGCCTCCGCGCCGGCGTCCGCGTCAGAGGCTAGACCGCCGCCTGGCGCCAGACCAAGCTGCTCCATCTTGCCTGAGTCAGCTGAAGCCGCCGCTCCCATCATGGAAGAGAGCATCTGGCCGTAGCCCTCATTGAAATCGCTTGTAATGTCGTTCGTATCCGAGAACTTCTCGCCCGTCAAAACGTTTGTCTCCGCATCTGCAAGCTGAGCTTTCGTAACATCTGCCGCTGCTGACTTTGCCATCAAATCCATCGTGAGATTCTTCGTGTAGACGATGCCACCCTCGCTCAAAGGAGCTGCATCTTTGGCATGCAGCACACCCACAATCTTGACCTTTTTGGCAGTCCCCGCATTCATTTGGTCGTGCACGAAATTCAGGTCCGACTCGCGGCTCACATAAATTTCTTTCTGCGTTCCATCCTGCAACGTCGTGGTCGTTTTTTGATAGAACTGCGCGGGCGAAAAAACATCGAAGGTGCGCCCCAAGGCAGCATCGTAGGAGAAGGTCTGAGTCTCCTCAGTGTAGGCATCGCCGTTTTTAGCCGCCTCTATAATCTCGTCCATCTTGGAGGCGTCCATGAGTCCTAGTTGGTAGAGGTTAAAATCGCTAATCTTGTAATTCTCGTTCAAAACGAGCGCTACTTCATCTGCCTCTTGAGGCCACTGACCTGCGCAAAGGTCGTATTGGTTCTCGCGAAGATTGGGTGTGGAGACAAGTTGGTCCCACTTCGTTTGAATGCCTTGAATGAAACTCGAGCCTATGCCTAAATAGCTGGAGTCGCTCAAGAGGCTCACGGGATTGACCTTGCGCACGCCGGAAGCAGCAGAGGCATCCTCGCGAAAAACCTGCGGGTCAACGTCGTAGGTGTACTCCACGCCGGAGACCCACGGAGATAAATCGGATTCGTGCGAGCCAAGGTAGCTTTTGAACGACGCCAAGTTGTTTCTGACGAGCGCGCGCCGCAACATCGAGAACGTCTCTCCCACCACACTTGTCGAGGTAAATGCCCCTGGGTCCTGGGTTTTCTCGGAATCTTTTTTTACCGAGAAACCCGAGCCAGCCATGTTTTCTTTGGCGAACTCTTGCGAAGCCCCCACCTCAGAGGTGTCCTGGCCGACGCCTTCCGCTTCCTCCATTTGGGGCACAAGTGTGGTCTTCTGAAGCGTTATGGGATAGGCGCCCATCGTTTGCGTCTCGAGGTTTTGGATGTAGGCGTTCATGCCAGAGCTCAAGCTCATGATGAGAGCGATGCCGATAATACCGATGGCGCCCGCGAACGAGGTCAAAAACGTGCGCCCTTTCTTCGTGCGCAAGTTATTAGCAGAAAGGGCAAGCGCCGCCTTAAACGACAAGCGCGTATGCTTGGGTTTTGCGACTTTTTTGCGCACTTTCAATTGGGCAGGCGTGGGCTTTTTGGAGTCGCTCTCCACGCGGCCGTCTTTCAGTTTTACGATGCGGGTGGCGTACTTCTCGGCCAGCTCTGGATTGTGCGTGACCATGATAACGAGGCGATTTTTTGCCACCTCTTTGAGAAGCTCCATGATCTGGATGCTCGTTTTGGAATCGAGGGCTCCTGTGGGCTCGTCGGCCAAAATGATGGAGGGGTTGTTGACGAGCGCGCGAGCGATGGCCACGCGTTGCATCTGGCCACCACTCATCTGAGCAGGAAGTTTGTGAATCTGGTCTTTAAGCCCGACCTTCTCCAGCGCGTCAATCGCGCGGCGCTTCTGCTCTTTGGCACTCACGCCCGAAAGTTTCAAAGCAAGCTCGACGTTTGCCAGAACGCTCTGGTGAGAAATGAGGTTGTAGCTTTGGAAAACGAAGCCGATGGAGTGGTTTCTGTACGCGTCCCAATCTGCGGCTTTGTACTTTTTCGTCGAGACACCATTGATGAGCAGGTCGCCTGAGGTGTAGTTGTCCAGACCGCCCACGATGTTTAAGAGCGTGGTCTTTCCGCAGCCAGAAGGGCCTAAAATGGCGACGAACTCGGAGGAGCGAAAGCCCAGACTCACGTTTTGCAGGGCTTCAACTTTACTAGCGCCGGTGCCGTATTCTTTATTGACATTTTTTAGTTCAAGCATAATGGCACTATTATAGTCCTTGAGTAGCGTCCCGAAAAGTGGTGTAAACCTACAATTGGTTTGTCGATTATTCT
>CANEFS010000017.1 GCA_947426865.1 uncultured Coriobacteriaceae bacterium
ACTTTGACAGCACGGTTTCAGAGTCCATGACGCTTTATGCTCGCTGGACAGGAGACCCTGTTGACCAAACGGTATCTTTGACCTTTAACCCCAACGGTGGAAGCTATGTGGCTACCCAGATTATTAAGGCGGGACAAATTCCTCAAAAGCCTCAAGACCCCACAAAGCAAAACGCCACCTTTGCTGGCTGGTTCAAAGACCCAGAGTTCACAGAGTCCTTCGACTTCACGGTAGCCCTCACTGAAAATAGTGTTGCCTACGCCAACTGGGAATCCGCAGATCCTACACAATATGCAATCGTGAACTTCAACCCCAACGGCGGAAGCTTTATCCAATCCCAGACAGTTGCTGTGGGCTCCAAGGTACAAAAGCCCCAAGACCCAACACGTGAGGGTGCCACCTTTGCCGGCTGGGCAACGGATGCCACCCTTGCGACCGACTTTGACTTTGACAGCACGGTTTCAGAGTCCATGACGCTTTATGCTCGCTGGACAGGAGAAGACCCAACTCAGAACTTTGTTGTTAATTTCAACACACAAGGCGGAAGCTTCGTGGAGACCCAGATTGTCAAAAAAGATGGCTCAGCCATCCGTCCTTCTAATAACCCCACCAAGGAGGGTTTTGACTTTGATAACTGGTATACGAGCCCCGATGCCCAAGAGCTCTTCGACTTTGCTATACCTATCACACAAGACACAACAGTTTATGCGGGCTGGGACAAGGGAACCTGCACGGTTGTCTTCGATGCAAACGGTCTTAGCTTTACAGACGGCACCACTCAAAAGACTGTAACTATCGACTACGGTGATGACATCGTGGCCCCAGAGCTCAGTATCCCTGAAGGGGTTGCGTTTGAAGGCTGGTTTACCGCGCCTGCAGGTGGAGACCTCATGCCTTCTCGTTGCACGCAAAATGCCACCTACTACGCGCACAGCACAACGCCTGCACCAGGACCTATCCCAACACCGACGCCAACCCCTGAGCCCTCTGACGGCAGCACGATCGTACCGACCACAGGAGACCCCCTCTCTGGCAACTTTATGGCCATCTTTCTTGCCTCTATCGTTGCCGCAGGCATGACTCTCTTTCTTTCTTGTAGGCTTTCTCGGAAGGGGGAGAGCGCGTAGCTGGGGACGCTGAGCTAAGGACAGCATAAAAGACTCCTTCATACAGGGCAACAGGCTGCATAGCACGTAAAAGATGCGCCCCTTCCAACTCGGGAGGGGCGTGCTGTATTGCGGGAAACTGCAGGCATAGGCGACATCTTAGGCGATAGCTGGATTGGGGAGGGCGCCAAAGACCCCCGAACGGCCCAGGCGGCTTAATGGCGCAACAACGCAACAGCTCAACAGCGCAGACGCTTCTTGCCGGATTGGTGCATGGCATAGCGTTAATCATGCAGGTGTAGCAGAATACAACGCAGTTAGCCCCGGGACGATTGTTGATTCAAGCCCCCGGGGCTCAATTATTACTAGCGAAAGGTTCCGATAACAGAGGCTTCGAAGATAGATTGAGCAAGCATTGAATTATGGCTTTCAGCACCGAGATATAAAAGGTATCTTGAAGTTGCAAACGGGGATGATAGCGTTGCTCTTGATCTACATCTTTGGAATGCCGGACTCGCACAAGCGGTGCTTCGCGATGTCTCGTTTTCGAAGTAGCTCTCAGGAATCCCTATAACCGCGCAATCGCAGAGTCTTTTAATGGTGATGAACATTGGTTATTCGATGAGGCATCACCTATCAGGAAACCAATCCATAGGACCAACAAGCGTGGCAAGTCAATGATGCAAATAGGATTAACAGTGTTCGTAATAGAGCGGCGTACCATGAGCACTTGTTTGCAGGTGAGGGGATGAGCTGCTCGCCTTTACAAGCATACCAAGATGCTATTGCGCTCTTTGCTCAATTGGAACCTGCAGCATGCAAATACGTGTACGGAGACCAGATGGGCTCTTGTACTGTAAGTGAGTTTGTTGCCACTAATCCCTCACCCTGCAATGTCGTATTCTCATATGCTTTAATACCAAGGACTCCTGCTTGTATCGTGGTGCGAAACGCGGCCGCGTGATTGTTGTATAATCTTAGCCCTGCTCGCGTTTGCCCTCATGGATTTGGATTACTAAGCAAGCAAGGGTGCGATTACCTGGCTAAGCAAGCAAGGGTGCGACTACCTGGCTAAGCACGCAAGCCCAGCAAGCTAAGCAAGTCCAGAAACTCCAGAAGGGTGCAAACACGCAGCTCGAGCGTCGGGACGTGGCGCAGCTTGGTAGCGCATCTGCTTTGGGAGCAGAGGGTCGCTGGTTCGAATCCAGTCGTCCCGACCAGTTTTTCTCGAGAACCGCGTCGAATACGCTATAATTTACGATGCACAAGCGGGTGTAGTTCATCGGTAGAACCCGAGCCTTCCAAGCTCGTGAGGTGGGTTCGATTCCCATCACCCGCTCCATGCACGATTCGGGACTTTTTGGATCGCCAAAACGATTTCCAAGAAGTCCCTTTTTTGAGGCTCGCCGAACGGCTCGGCGGGGGATGCTGGCGCGTCATGTGAAAGCAGCAGCGCTGGCCGAGAAAGGCATGCTGAAAGCAGCAGCTCGTGCGCGAAAAGAAGCGCCTGCGTGCGGCAGGGAAGCGCGTGCGTCAAGAGAGGCGCTCGCCGGCATGCAAAACGGACAAAGTAGGCGAAGAACCCTTTGACGACAAAAACTAAAAAGACAGCTAAAAAAGCGAAACCTCCTTCGGGCGCAGGCGCACAAAAGGAAGCCGCCAAAGGCAAAGGCATCCCCAACGCAGGTGCAGGCGCGCAAAAAGGAGCCTCCGACAAACGCGTCGGTCTCTCCGGCCTTGTTTTTCTCGTCGTTTCCGCCATGATTGGCGGCGGCGTCTTCATGATGCCAACACAAATGGCAAATCCCGAGGCAAACGGCGCCCCCTACGTGGGCCCCGGCTCAGAAATAATTACGTGGGCTATTACCGCTCTTGGCATGTGGTTTTTAGTCTGCACGTTTCGCCTGCTCACCAAGATTCGTCCCGACCTTAAAGCGGGCATGTTTAGCTACGCGCTCTCTGGATTCGGGCGCATCGTCGGCTTTTTGATGGCGTGGGGCTATTGGATCTTCAATGCGGTCAGCTGCGCGGCCTACGGCATTCTCGTCATGTCCACGCTACACTACTTTTTTCCCACCGTCTTTACCTCGTCAAATGGCAATTCGCTTATCGCTATCGTTGTGGCAAGCATTATCTCCTGGGTTATCATCTACCTCGCCAGCCGAGGCGCAAAAGAGGGAGCGGGCATCAACATGATAGGAACAATCGCAAAGATTGTGCCTATCATTGTCTTTATTGTGGTCTGCCTCGCTCTTTTCAATCCGCAAACCTTTACGGCTGACTTCTGGGCCACTCAAGCGAACAATCAACAAGCACCCAGCCTGCTCGGCGCGGGCGGCATCGCCAACCAGATTGGTCGCTGCATGATGGTTACTCTCTGGGTTTTTCTCGGCATCGAAGGAGCGGTCGTCTTCTCCGGCGAGGCAAAAAGCCAAAAGGACGTCTCGCGCGCCACGCTGATTGGATTTCTCGCGACGCTGGGGATTTATGTGCTCGTCTCGCTGCTGCCGTTTGGCCTCTACCTGCCGAGCCAGCTGGGGCAGTTCGCCAACCCCTCGATGGGCACGATTATGGCCGACCATTTTGGCGCCGGCGGCCTTGCACTCATCAACATTGGCATCATCGTCTCGGTTCTGAGCGCGTGGCTCGTCTGGATTCTTTTGCTGACGCAAATGCCGCTCTACGCCGCGCGCGAAAAGCTCTTCCCGCCCTCTTTTGAGAAGAAAAACAAGCACGGGGCCCCGACGGTTTCGCTTATTTGGTCCGGCATCATCATCCAAGTCGTCCTCGCTGCGGCCTACTTTTTAAGCGGCAACGCCTGGGACCTTCTCACGAGCATCACCAGCTCGATGGCGGCCCCTTGCTATCTGTTCTGCGCGCTCTTCCTGCTGAAAATCGCCCTTATCAAAGACGAGTGGATTAAAACGATCAACGCCGAGCGCCTGCGCGCCCGAGCCCTTATCGTGGGCATTCTGGCCTCGGTTTTCGGGCTTTTTCTGGTCTTTGCCGGCAACACGCTCTACCTGCTGATCGCCTTTGCCATCTACGCGCTAGGCATTCCGTTTTTCCTCATCACGCGCGCGCGTTACAAGAACGGCTTCGTCACCGTCGCCAAAGATCTGCAGACGAGCGAGTGGGTGGGGATAGCCATTGTGACCGTCCTGGGGCTCGCGGGCATGGTCGCGCTCGTGCTCGCGGTCGCGTTTTAGTTGCGTTTTAGCTGCGCTTTAGTTGCGTTTTAGCTGCGCTAGCCGCGCCTCTTGCGGGCGCCAAGAAACCTTGCTTTTTTGTTGTTTTTTGCTGCCGAGAAACCCTTGCTTTTTTGTTGTTTTTTGCTGCCGAGAAACCCTGCGCTTATCCGCTAGCCGCTGTTTTCTCCCGTCTTTTCTGCTATTATGCGTTGCATGCGAGCGTGGCGGAACTGGCAGACGCGCTAGATTTAGGTTCTAGTGGGCACCCCCCGTGGAGGTTCGAGTCCTCTCGCTCGCACCAGTTTTTTCAAAAACACAACTATAGACATCTGTTCCATAAAACGTAACGAGAAAATTACAATTAAGAAGCAAAAAATATCCCGCGCAAGCACGGTGCTCGCACGGGATATTTCTAATCTCGCAGGGTTTCTCGGCAGAAGCTCTGTTAAGAAAGCTTTCTTGGCTTAGCCTTTTCTCGATCCCTTTTAGTCCCCCGCCTTAGAAATCTTGGAGAGTAGGTCGTGCTTGGTGCCAATCGAGCTTGTTACAATCCAGGCAACTGCGATGATGGCGATGCTCACGAAGAACGAATCGTAAACGGTGTCGTTTTGCGCCAGGAAGCCGCAGAGGAGCGTAAAACCGCCCTGGATAAGTGTTCCCACTGCCGTCAAGAAAAAGAGGATTGAAGTGTACATGTGTTTTGGTACGAGCTCCATGAGTGAAGTATTGAGGTAAATGCGCAAAAAGACGATGGCAAACGCCATGAGGCAGGTTGAGAAGAGGAAGACTTTTGTGCCGGGGAAGAAGATAAAGAGAACAAGGGTAAGGATGAAAAGAACCCAGAGTGCAGGAATTGAAAGCTTTGCTTTCTTTAGCATCAGGCCAGCAATCAGGGATGCGAGAATACCTCCGATGCCGTAGGCTACCTGGGAGGCACTGAAAATGACGGTACTCCAGGCTTCGGCATCTGGTGGCAAAGTAGTGACGGCACCAAGTCCAGGGAAGTGAATATCTACCAATACATGATCCACGTAGGGAGGAAATGCGGTGTTCGTGATGGCAACGATGATAGTGGGGGCCCAGACGAGCACACCAAAAATCAGAATCGAGATGTGCTTGCTGAAAAATTGTACGGTCTTCTTCGTTCCAATTTGCTCATTTTTCTCGGAATCTTTAGCGGCTTGAGTTTGGCTGACGTTCGTGTCGGTTGTGTGCTCGGCCACAAGGATAAGGGCAACGGCAATCACCATGGAGAAAACGACGACCACGAAGGTCTTAACACCCAAGGTCGTATAGAGAGCGCCCAAGGCAACGGCGCCAATAATACCTGCAATTTGGGTTCCCAGCTCGATAACGGAGTTACCCGTTGCGCGCGAGATGTGCATGTAGTTGGTGTCGATGATACCTCGGCCGACGATTTGGAAGATGTAGATGGCAGGAGCGTTAACGAGGGCAAGGCCGACGATAAAGACGAGCATGAAAGGCGTCTGGCCCATGGTCCCCGGGCCTAAAATTCTGTCCACTAAAGTGGCGTAAAGCGTGGCGGCAAGCATCGTGAAAAGCTGTACCAAGCAGGCGCCCTTTAAAACCTTGAAAAGATTTTTGTTCGAGAGGAACTTGTTGAAGAGAATAAGGCCGACGAAGCTGAAGAGAATGGAGAGCGCTAAAAAGAGGGAGACTAAAAAGGCGTTTTCCGTCGAGGGGCTTGTTTTCTCGATGTACCAGGTAATACCTGCATTTGCGATGGCCAGCCCCATGTAGCCAAAGAGATTGATGAACAGGTAGAGCAAAAACTCCTTGCTCAACAAGGCCTTTTTCGTGGTCTCTTTTGTGGTAGGTACGTTTTCTGTACTCATGTAAATCCTTTGTCCTGATTGACCTTTAAAATCCGAATGAATTTTGGGAATCCAATGCAAACGATGCAAAAAGCAGGCGACGCAAACAACGAATTCGCATATTCAACGAATTTAATGGCTCAATTATACCTAAAAAAGTAGGGGTTCTTAAGGAAACTGAAAATGTTGTAGGCCGGCGGCGAGCGGGGGATTAAGTGGCGGTGACGAGGAGGAGAGGAGAAGCGCGTGCTTGCGGAAGAGCAAAGTTCGAGTGCTTCCGAAAGACACTTTCTTTTAGCTTCTTTCAGCTTCTTTCAGCTCCCGCCAGAAAGCGTCCTTTAATCAGGAGCTCTTCTCGACAACGTGCTAAAGTATTAAGGCTGAAAAAGTCAATGTGTAAAGCGCGCAGAGGGCCGAACGAAGCGCACCCCGCGCCCGCGTAAAAGGAGAAAAATGGATATTCAAGTTAAGGCAGAAGCTCCCAAAAACGACGAGATGAAAGCGACGCTGACCATTCCCGCAAAAGACGTCGATGCAGCGATCGCTCGCGTTTATAAAGAGATTGCTAACAAATATAAGTTCCAGGGATTTCGCCAGGGTAAGGCTCCGCGCCCCGTTATAGACTCGATGATTGGCAAGCCAGCCGTCATGGCAGACGCCACCAACGAGGTCATGGCAGCCGCCGAGCCCCTCCTCTTCCACGAGCTCAACGTGGTTCCCATGGGCGATCCCACCTACGGCGAGAAGGACAAGGAAGTCTCCTCGGTCGAGGCCGGCAAGGACTATACGCTCGCGGTCACGATTCCGCTGCGCCCCGACTACAAGCTCTCCGATTACAACCCCGTGAAGATTCAGATGCCTCCCGCAAAGGCGACGCAGGCAGAGATTGACCAGCAAACCGAGGCGCTTCTTTCGCTGCAGGCAAACATGCATGCCATGAAGGAGCAAACTCAAGCCAAGAAGGGCCCGGGCGAAATAGCCGATAAGGGCGAGAGCGAGAAAGCAGAGAAGGGCGCAAGCGAAAAAGCCGGCGCCCCCAAAGCCGCTGACAAAAAAGCCGCTCCCAAGCTCTCCAAACTAACAGACGAGCTCGCCAAGGAGGCTTTTGGCTTCGAGTCCGCCGCCGCCTTCACCGAGGCCATCACGAAAGAAATCCAGCAGGACAAAGATGCCAACCTGGGCCGCTTGAAAGAGGCGCGCGCCCTGGAGGCTCTCACGAAGCGCCTAGGCGACAAGAAAGTGCCCGAGGCCTACGCGGAAGAAGTTTTCCAGGAGAACGCCCGCGCTTTCATGAACAACCTGCAGGCCCAAGGCCAAACGGTCGACTCCTTCCTGCAGATGCGCGGCCTTAAGATGGAGCAGCTCTTAGACGACATGCACAAGCAGGCAGAAGAGCAGGCCCTCCAGTCGCTCGCCCTGGATTCTCTCGCAAAAGAGCTCAAGATAAACCCAACAGACGACGACGTGAAAGAAGAATTCGCCAGCGTCTATAAAGATCCTAAGGACATGAAGCGCGCCATGGACGAGTTCTTGAAAAGTGGTCGTCTGCCCTCCATTCGCGAGGCCATCAAGCGCCAGCGCGCCCTCAAGTGGCTCGTCGACAAGGCAGAAGTTGAAGAGGTCGACGAAATCGCCGAGCAGCGCAAAGAGAAGAAGGACAACTAACCGCCATGTGTGAAGCCCTCCTCCCATACGCCGCCGAGTTTTTCGGCACCGCGATGCTCATCATCCTCGGTACCGGCGTCGTTGCCAACGTCACGCTTTCCAAGTCCGGAATGAAAGGCGCCGGCCCCATCATGATCGCCATTGCCTGGGGTTTGGCCGTCATGCTTCCTGCCTTCATCTTTGGCCGCACGTCAGGTGCGCACTTCAATCCCGCCCTCACGTTGGCCTTTGCCATCGACGGCTCGATTAGCTGGGACGTCGTTCCGGGCTACCTTGTCGCCCAGTTTTTGGGCGCCTTCTGCGGAGCGTGCATCGTCTACTTGATGTTCAAGGACCACTTCGACGCCGAAGACGACGCCGAGAAAAAACGGGGCGTCTTTACCACCGCTCCCTCCATCAGAAACATTGGCCGCAATCTTTTCTCGGAAGCGGTAGCCACATTTATCCTGGTATTTACGTTGAAAGCTATCCCAGGACACGACCTGGTCGACGGAATGGGGAGCTTTTTGGTTTTCGCCATCATCATGGGGCTCGGCATGTCGCTAGGCGGCCTCACTGGCTATGCGCTGAATCCGGCGCGCGATTGGGGCCCGCGCCTTGCTCACACCGTGCTACCCATCAAGGGCAAGACGCACTCGGATTGGAAGTATGCGATTGTCCCGCTCGTAGGCCCAATCGTGGGCGCTATTTGCGCGGTGCTTCTGTACGACTTATTTCTCTTTTAAAGTGCCGAGAAGGGCGCGCGGAGCAGTAGAGCATAACGCTCCGTGCTTGTGCCGCTTGCTGTGCGTTCTCTGCTAGTTTTTGCGCGCTCGCGCTAAAGCTCCGCGTAGGCGACCGCAATCTCGGCCGCGACGCGCGCGTTGTTCAGGGCAAGCTGAATGTTGGTCGCAAGAGAATCGCCACCGGTGAGCTCGACAATCTTTGCCAACAAAAACGGCGTCGTCTCTTTGCCGTGAATCTGTTTTGCGTTGGCCTCATCAAGCGCCTCATTGATAACGGCGGTCATCTTGTCAAAGTCCAGCGCGTATTCTTCGGGCACCGGATTGCCAATAAGAATGCCGCCCTTGAAGCCGAGGTCCCACTTCACCTTCGCAAGCTTTGCGACATCCAAGGGTTTCTCGGCTTTATAATCCACGCCAAAACCGCTCTTGCGGCAGTAGAAGCTGGGAAAATCGTCGGTTTTGTATCCCAGAACGGGCACGCCTTGCGTCTCCAGATACTCCAGCGTAAGGCCGATGTCCAAGATCATCTTGGCGCCTGCGCAGATGACGGCTACAGGGGTTTGGGCGAGCTCTTGCAAATCGGCCGAGATGTCCATGGTTTTCTCAGCACCGCGATGAACGCCGCCGATGCCGCCCGTGGCGAAGAACTTCACGCCCGCCAGGTGCGCGAGCATCATCGTCGTCGTGACGGTGGTGGCTCCGGTGGCACCCGTTGCAAGGGCGATGGGCAGATCTCGGCGGGAGAGCTTTTTGACGACGTTGCCCTCGTTTTTGCAGAGAAGCTCCAGGTCGCTTTCGCTCAGCCCCGCTTTCATGCGGCCGTTTATCACAGCCATCGTCGCAGGAATGGCGCCGGCTTCGCGGATGACGGCCTCGACCTTTTTGCCAAACTCCAGGTTGTCCGGCCAAGGCATGCCGTGGGAGAGAATCGTGCTCTCAAGTGCGACAACAGGCTTGCCTTCGGTGACCGCGGCGGCCACCTCTTCAGATATATCTAAATAATCATTGAGTGTGTATTCCATGTTCAATCCTTCTTTCACTAAATATTCTGCGCTGACGAACAGATATTCTGCGCTTCGTTATACCAAATATTCTGCGCTGACGAACAGATATTCTGCGCTTCGTTATACCAAATATTCTGCGCTGACGAACAGATACTCTGCGCCTTTCTACACCAGATACTCTTCGATAACCTCTTCGATTTTTGCAGGCGACGTCTCTGGGCTCACAGAAAAATCCGAGCCAATCGCGATAATGCCCGCCGCCAGCGCCACATTCATCGTCTCCGAGAGTGGCATGTTCTGGCTTTGGCACCAGGCAATCGCGGCCATCGTGGCATCGCCAGCGCCGGTGGCGTTAACGCATTCGGTCATCTTCTTGCGCCGTCCAGCCAGCTCGCCCTTCTCGCCAATGTAGTAAAGGCCGTCGACGCCCATCGACACCCACACGTTTTTCACGCCCTCATCCAGCAGTTTCTTTGCGCCAACTTTGACCGCGTCCAGGTTTTTCACGGGTGTGCCAAGAAGCGCCTCAAGTTCCTGCATGTTGGGCTTGATGGTGTCAAACGAGGGGAGGAAGGGGCAAATGCGCTCGGCCAGACCAATCGAAACCGGATCCATGTAGAGCGGCGCGGTGCAATTCTCAATCAGCACCTCCAGCGCCTTAGGCCCGATATTGGCGTCGAGAAGAACAAGGTCAGCGCCGTTTAGAAGGGTCAGGCAATCTTTGATGAAGACGCCGTCCATGTGTTCGTCGCGAATCGTGCCGTCGCAAAGCGCCACGATCATGTCGCCATCGGCGTCCAAAACGTCCAGGTAGGTTGCGGTATCGGAGCCCGGGATAACCTTCAGGCATTGCTGGCCAATGCCCTTCTCGGCGCAGTCGTCTTGCAGCAGCTTGCCAAACGCGTCATCTCCAATAACCGAGCAAAGCTCGACTGTGGCCCCAAGGCGCGCGAGCGTCTCGAGCATGTTGCGCGTCACGCCGCCGGGGGTGATGTGCACCTTTCCCTGATTCGAGTCGCGCAAGTTGAACGTGGCGGCCGTGCCGTGTCCGTGAATGTCCGCGTTAGCTCCGCCGATGCCTGCGATGTATCCCATGCTTCCTCTTTCTCTCAAAATTATGTGCTTTTTGCTGATTGCTTGCTTTTTCGCGATTGTTCAACTTCTCTCATTGTCTCGTATTTGCAAGGAGGTCGGAGTAAATATATCGCAATGTGGCATAATTCTTGACAGCATCCAACCCAAATCTGCGAGAAACCCGAGAAACCCGAGAAACCCGAGAAACCCGAGAAACCCATGGCCCAAAACGAACACGGACATTTGCACCTCGAACCTTTCCAGAAAAGCGACTACCGCCTTGCCATCAAGTTCGCCGAGGAAGGCATGCACTTCGATTGGTACGCTCACGGCTTAGGCCTCAAGCTCTATGCTTGGTACTTTTTCCACATGGAGCTCAACAAGGCAACGCGTGCCTGGGCCTGCACCTATCGCGGCCATTTCCAAGGCGTGATTCTTGCCGCCATCGAAGGCGAGCAGAAACTCTTTGTCAATCCCTTCATGAGCGCGCTCGTCAACGTTGTGGAGTTTTTCGTGGGCAAATTCGCAAAGTCCGGCGCCGAGAGCTACGAGCAGGCAAACGCGCGGATGCTTGCCTCCTTCAAAAAGCGCCTTCAAGCCAAGAATCGCAGCGCCAATCGTGCCCTTCATCCCCAGGCAGAAATTCTTTTCCTCGCCGCCAACCCCCACTCCCGCGTAAAGGGCGTCGGCACCCTACTCCTCTCCCAATTTGAGCGCGCCGCCGCCGGCAAACTCGTCTTCCTCTACACCGATAGCGGCTGCACGTTCCAGTTCTATGAGCATCGTGGCTTTTCCCGAGAAGAGACGAGCAAAGTTCCCATCCATCACGGAAAGCGCTCCTTTAACCTCGATTGCTATCTCTACGCCAAGCAGCTTTAGCTCTGCTTTTGCTTTGTTCCCGGAACCGTCTTTGATGCAAAAATGACGGGTAACGGGATAGAATAGCTTTTTCTCGGAAGAATCGAATAGACAGCGCTGGGCTGAAGGTGAAAAGCTTGGTTTGCCTTGGTTGGCTTTCTCGGCGGAGTACGAAAAGAAAGGAAAAGAGCATGAGTGATGCGAAGAGTCTCTTAAAGGAGAAAACATTGGTTGTTGCGCTGGGCGGCAATGCGCTGGGGATTGATCCTTTCGACCAAAACAAGACGATTAACGAGGTCGTGCCGTATCTGATTGACGTGCTTGTGCCGGGGATGCGCATGCTGGTGACGCACGGGAATGGGCCGCAGGTGGGCATGATTAACTCGGCGTTCTTTTTTGCCTCGAAAAATCCGGAAAATGACGTGTACGTCATGCCGCTGCCCGAGTGCGGTGCTATGAGCCAGGGCTACATTGGCTACCAGCTGAGCCAGGCCTTCATCAGCGAGTTTCGCCGCCGCGGGATGAAGACCAATTGCGTGAACATGATGACGCAGACGGTCGTGAGCGAGAAAGACCCCGCTTTTAGTACACCGCCCGACAAGCCGGTGGGCGCTTTTATGACAGAAGAGGCGGCGCGCGCCTACGCTGCAGAGACAGGCTTTTTTGTGGGACCGGACTCGGGGCGCGGATGGCGGCGCATGGTGTCAAGTCCTCTTCCTCAGAGCCTTTTGGAGGCGCCGGCGGCCAAGGAGCTTTTAGAAGAGGGCTATCTGGTGATTGCAGGAGGCGGCGGGGGAGTCCCTGTGGCTAAACAGCCGGATGGCACCTATAAAGGCGTTGATGCGGTAGTTGATAAAGACCGAACGAGCGCGCAACTGGCCCTTGACGTAGACGCGGATATGCTCGTTATTTTGACCGCTGTTGAAAAGGTATATCTCAATTTTGGAAAGCCTAATCAAAAAGGTTTGGATAGCTTGACGCTTGAAGAGGCGAAGAAATATATTGACGAAGGGCAATTTGGTGAGGGCTCGATGCTTCCTAAGGTCGAGGCGTGCATGCACTTTGTTAACGGACGTCCGGGTTCAATGGCGCTTATTACCAGCATTGAAAACGCTAAAGATGCGGTGCATGGCGAGGGCGGCACGCGCATTATTAGCTAGGGATTTTTTGGCTAGGGATTCACACTAAAACGTCTCATTAAAAACGATATCTTTTAAGTCCGCGCGCTCTCTGTGCATCTCTGAAGGTGGCATGTCGGTTTGGCCAACCATCAAGAAGAGATAGGGCACGATATTTTTAGGCAGATTGAATTCTTTGCGCGCAACATCTGGGTCGTAGGCGCCCACGATGCAAGAACCCAAGCCAAGCTCTTCTGCTTCTAGTGCCATCTGCGAGATAGCAATGCCGCAGTCGACCCAACCGTAGTCGGGATTGACTTTCTCATTTTTTGCGGATACTTCCTTATCAAAACAGACCAAAATCGCGACAGGCGCGTGAAAGCGGCAACGGGTCGCCGCATCAACTTTGTTCAAACCTTCGGCCGACTTAACGACAAGAAAGCGCCACGGCTGCTTGTTTTGGGCAGAAGGTGCCAGGCGTCCGGTCTCTAAAATCTTCGAGACGTCCTCGTCTTTTATCAGCTCGTCGGAGAACTTACGGCACGAATAGCGAGCTTTCATTAACTTCAAAACATCCATTTCAAATCCTTTCTCAAACTTTATCTGAAAGCGCCGTAAAACCCCTGTCTTTAGACATGGGCTATAAGGCGCAGTCAATAATAATGAACATTATAATGCTGTTAGTGGTATAATACTTGTATGGAATATAAGAGTAATAATAACGTCGTCTACAGTTGCAAATATCGTGTAGTTTGGTGTCCTAAGTATCGCCGAAAGGTTCTTGTCGATGGCGTCGATACTCGTTTAAAAGAAATTGCGCACGAAGTAGCAAATGAGATGCTTTTTGACATCCTTGAGATGGAAGTCATGCCTGACCATGTGCATGTGCTCTTAGAAGTTAACCCTCAGCTTGGAATACATAAGGCAGTAAAACGTATTAAGGGTCGTTCCAGCCACGCCTTGCGCATCGAGTTTCCATGGCTTAAACGCCGCCTTCCTACGCTTTGGACAAACAGCTATTTTGTCTCCACAGTAGGTGGGGCACCACTTTCTGCAATTAAGCAATATATCGAAAACCAAAAGAATGTGTAGTCATGAACAAAGCCTTTGAGTACCGCATATATCCAAATGCTAAGCAGCAAGAGCTGCTGCAAAAGACATTTGGCTGTTGCCGTTATGTCTACAACAAAGTACTTGGCCTTCGTCAAGATAACTACAAGAAAAACAAATCAACACAAAGCATTAACTCATACATAACCCAAATTCCATCCTGGAAAAAATGGAAGCTCCATGGCTTTCTGAAGTCGATTCTCAAGCACTGCAACAGTTTTTGCGTGATTTGGATAAGGCGTATAAGAACTTTTTTCAAAATCCTGGCAAAGTAGGCTTTCCAAAGTTCAAATCCAAACACAGCAACCGCAAGTCCTATCGCACCCACAACATTGCCGTTGTTGATAACATGCATATTGCGAAAAACGAGAAAAAGCTTGTTCGTGAACAACGCAGGTTATCACGCAAACAGAAAGAATCAGCCAACAGAGAAAAGCAACGGGTAAGAGTGGCCCGCGTGCATGAAAAAATAGCTAACCAGAGAAAAGATACTTTGCATAAGTTTTCAAAATACGCGGTGTGTGAAAGCCAAGCCATCGCAGTTGAAGACTTGCATGTAAAGGGTATGCAAAAAAACCACCACCTTGCCAAGGCTGTAGGAGATGCGAGCATGTCGGAGATGATTCGTCAGCTCGCGTACAAATGTATCTGGTATGGGCGTGAGTTCGTAAGGGTTGGAAGGTTCTATCCGTCGAGCAAGACATGCAGCGATTGCGGATACGTGCACAACGAACTGACACTTACAGAACGTGAGTGGAAATGTCCTAAATATGGCAAACAGCATGACCGCGACCTCAATGCTGCCCTAAACATTGCTCTTGAGGGAAAGAGACTTCTGAAAGGTACCGCAGGGCTTGTGGAAACCGCAGCGTAGGCTGTAAATGCTTCTGGAGTGGGCGTAAGACCTTTTGCCCCATACGGGAAGAAAGGCAATCCACGCCGAAGGAAGAATCCCCTTGCTTTAGCTATGGGGAGTGTCAAAATGGTTCAGACGGACGAACGAAAGGCAAGCCTATGCCAGCAAACCCCTTATCAGAAACGCAAAAAGAAGCCGCCACGACGCCTTTTGTGGGCGAGCCTCAAGCAAACTCAGGCGGTGACAAATATCTTCCCTACAGCGAGCGTTTAGGAAACGAGTCAATCGTCTACTTCACGCGCGACCTTTCTGCAGAAGGCCTGCGCAAAGCATGGGAGGCGGTCGCCGACGGCATCGACGGGCGTGTGGCCGTCAAGCTCCACACCGGCGAGCCCCACGGCCCCAACATCCTTCCACACGCCTGGGTCCAGGCACTTCTCGAAAAAGATTTGCCCGGCGCCACGATTGTTGAGACGAACACGTTTTATGAAGGTGGGCGCGACACGACCAAGAAGCACCGCGAGACACTGAAGACGAACGGCTGGACGTTTTGCCCGGTGGATATTCTCGACGAGGAAACCTACGCGCTTTTGCCGGTTAAGGGCGGCAAATGGTTTCGCGAGATGGCGGTGGGCGCCAACCTGGTCAATTACGACTCGATGGCGGTGCTTACGCATTTTAAGGGCCACCTGATGGGTGGCTTTGGCGGCTCCGATAAGAACGTGGGGATTGGGTGTGCTTCGGGTAAGGAGGGAAAGAAGTGGATTCACCAGGGCAACACCGGCGAGCAGTGGGGGATTTCCAAGGAGGAGATGGGCGAGCGCTTCACCGAGTGCACGAAGGCAGTTCTGGACCATTTTGGCAAAAAGATTGCGTTCGTGAACGTGATGCGCAACATGTCGGTTGACTGCGATTGTGCGGGCGTGGAGGCGGCACCTGTCGTGACGCCTAACGTGGGCATTCTGGCCTCGACTGACGTCTGCGCGATTGACACAGCCTGCGTCGACATCGTCTACGCTCTTCCCGAGAAGGACAGCACGGACTTGCGCGAACGCATGGAATCGCGGCACGGCCTGGGTCAGCTGACGTACATGAAAGAGCTGGGCATGGGCAACATGCGCTATGCGCTGCTTGATATGGACAACGGCGGCGCTCGCATTACGGCGGCCGAGGCGGCTGCGGCAGCGACGCCTTTTGCGAGATAGCGCCTGGCGCTTGGCCGAGAAGGGCTTCTCGGCTGCTATACTTTGCTTGTCTGATCGCTCCGAGTTAAGGGGGGCCTCATGATTCTGACCGTAACCTGCAATCCAGCGCTGGACTGGGCGATTACCGTCGACGAGCTGCGCGCGGGGGCGATGAATCGCACCTCGGCTGAGCATCTGAGCATGGGGGGCAAGGGCGTGAACGTTGCCTGGATTTTGCGCCAGCTGGGTCTGGACGCGCAGGCGACCGGTTTTCGCGCTGGGGTGACGGGTGCCGCTCTTGACGCCGGTCTCTCTAAGCTGGACATTCCCTTCGATTTCATCGAACTGCCTGCAGGCGAGACGCGCATTAACGTGAAGCTGAAGCAGCCGCGGGAATGCGCGCCGGGAAGTGCGCGCGACGAGGCCGAAGCAGCGGGTGCTACGAGCGCTGCAAACACGTCGCAAGGCACGACTCTTGAAGAAACTGAGATTAACGCGCGCGGTCCTCGCGTGACAGAGGCGGCGCTGACGAAGCTTTTCGGCAAGGTCGAGGCGCTTGAGTCGGGCGATATGCTCGTGCTTTCCGGCTCTCTTGCGGTGGGCTGCGACACGACGCTCTATAGCGACCTGGTCGAGCGCGCCGCAAAGCGCGACGTGCGCACGACGGTCGATGCAACGGGTGAGACGCTTCTGGCTGCACTTTCGGACGGCCCCTTCCTGATAAAACCGAACGCCGCCGAGCTGGCAGAGATTGCTGCTTGCGATGAATCTGACCGAGAAACCCTCCTGACACAGGCGGTGTACCTTGCGTGGCGCGGTGCGCGCTACGTGCTGGTGAGCTGCGGTGGCGATGGAGCGTTTTTGGTGGACGCTGACGGTCCTCTCGCTCAGGCGAAAGCGCCCAAAGGGACGCTCGTGAACTCGGTGGGCGCGGGGGACTCCATGGTCGCCGGATTTTTAGCGGGCATCGCAGGTGTTGAGCTTCCCGAGTCCGATGTGGCGGCTGCCGCGGATGATGCCTCTTACGCTTTGCGTATGGCAATTGCCTGCGGCTCGGCCACGGCCTTCTCGGCTGATTTGGCAACGCGCGCAGAGATTGCAAACTTGTTGCCCACTGTTGAAGTAGAGAAATTGAGATAAGGACCTAGAAGCCAAGAAACCAAGAAGCCAAGAAACCAAGAGAAAGGAAAGTGAGGAAGGAAGGCTATGAAAATTACGGATCTTTTGAAGCCAAACGCCATCGCGCTGGACGCGGCGCCGGCCGACAAACCCGCCGCTATCGACATGCTCGTTGACCTGCAGGATGCTGCTGGCAACCTGAAGGACAAAGCGGCCTACAAAGAGGCAATTCTTGAGAGGGAGGCGCTCTCCACGACAGCGATTGGCGAGGGCATCGCGATTCCGCACGCCAAAACGGCGGCGACGAAGCGCCCGGGCCTGGCGGCGATGACGGTGCCCGCCGGCGTGGACTACGAGGCACCCGACGGCGAGCCCTCGACACTTCTGTTCATGATTGCTGCGCCCGCTGACGGCGGCGATGTTCACCTCGACGTGCTCTCGCGCCTGATGACGATCCTCATGGACCTCGATTTTCGCAAGAAGCTGGTCGAGGCCAAAACGCCCGAGGACTTCCTCGCGATAATCGACGCGAAGGAGAAAGAGCGTTTCGCCGACGAGGTGGACGAGGAGGCCGAAGCCGACATGGAAGGCAACGTCGAGACGACCGAGCTTTTGCTTGACGAGGCCAAGGAAGAGCACCGTGCGCACAATGCTGAGCGCGCTGCCGAGAAAGGCGCCGAGAAAGGCGCCGGCGCGACCGGCAAAAAAGACGGCTATCAAATCCTCGCCGTCACCGCTTGTCCCACTGGCATCGCCCACACCTACATGGCCGCAGAGGCACTCGTTCAAGCGGCAGAAAAGCGCGGTATTGCACTGAAAGCGGAGACGAACGGCTCCGGTGGCACAAAGAACAAGCTCACAAAAACCGAGATAGCCGCCGCCGACGGCATCATCGTTGCGGCTGACAAAGAGGTCGATATGGGGCGCTTCGATGGCAAGCCCGTCGTCATCGTGAAAGCGGCCGATGGCATCAACCGCCCCGATGAGCTTATCGACAAGGTAGAGGAGGGCAAAGCCCCCATCTATCACAGCGCCGGTGGCTCGGTGGCAGAAGAGGAAATCGAAGGCGAAAGTGTGGGCCGCAAGATTTATAAGCACCTCATGGAGGGCGTCTCGCACATGCTGCCCTTCGTGGTTGCAGGCGGCCTCTTTATTGCGTTTGCCTTTTTAATCGACAGTATCGCCGGTGTGCCCCAAGACGGCAATTTTGGTATGGGGACGCCCGCCTCAGCCTGGTTTAAGACGGTTGGTGGCCTGGCCTTCGATTTCATGGTGCCTGTGCTTGCTGCCTTTATTGCCCAATCCATCGCCGACCGCCCGGGCCTTGTGGTTGGTTTTGTCGGAGGCACCATGGCCACGCTTGGCTCTACGTTCTTGGCTCCCGCTGGCGATATTCCCTCCGGTTTTCTCGGCGGACTTTTGGCAGGCTTTGCAGGCGGTTATGCGATGCTTGGTATCGAGAAACTCTGTGATCGCCTGCCTGAAAGCCTCGGAGGCGTGAAGCAGATTCTGATTTATCCCTTGGCGGGCCTGGGCGCTATTGCGGTGATTATGTGCGCGGTGGGGCCTTTCATGGGCATGATTAACACTGCGATGAGCGATGGTTTGACCTGGCTTTCCGATAATAACTTCGGCATTATCCTGGGGCTCATTCTGGGCGGCATGATGGCGATTGACATGGGCGGTCCCTTCAACAAAGCGGCTTACGTCTTTGGTACCGGTATGTTGGCGCTGGGGACGACAGCCTCTTTTCAGATTATGGCCTCAGTCATGATTGGGGGTATGGTGCCCCCTCTGGCAATCGCGCTTTCGACGACGTTTTTCAAAGATCGCTGGACAGCCGATGAGCGTAAAAACGGCCTGGTGAACTACATCATGGGCCTCTCGTTCGTGACGGAAGGCGCCATTCCTTATGCTGCGGCCGACCCTCTGCGTGTCATTCCTGCCTGCGTTGTTGGCTCTGCTGTGGCGGGCGGTCTCTCATGGTTTTTGGGCTGCACGCTGATGGCTCCTCACGGCGGCATTTTCGTCGTGCCTGTGATTGGTAATCCGCTTATGTTCTTGTTGGCGCTTGCGATTGGCTCGGTAGTTGGCATGTTGATGCTGGCGCTTTTGAAGAAGAAGGTGGCATAGAGGGGGATAGAGGGATAGCGCAACAAAGCCGCAAAACAAAAAAGCGGCAAAACAGAACACAACAAAGCGGCAAAACAAAACGGGCCCGAGTATTTTTTCTCGGACCCGCTTTTTGCGGATAAATTTTGAGACGATTGCCGAAGCTG
>CANEFS010000018.1 GCA_947426865.1 uncultured Coriobacteriaceae bacterium
AGATATCCCGATGAAATCTATTAACCCTAGACACACTTTTTGTCCTATAACCCCTCCGTTATCTCCCAAGACCTGGCATACGGTTGGTGAAGACCTGGTGAGGAGCTGGTAAGAAGCGGGTGAGGGCAAGCCGCTAACCTTTCATCAGGCACAACCTAGCTTGTCTGGAACGGAAGAGGGAGCAACTCAAATAAGGCACTTCTCGGCTGGAATGAAAGAAAAAGTGGGATTGAGCGCTTGTTTGTGGTACTATGTCACTCCTGTCATTTCCTGTTCCGGAGTGGGTCCGGAGCCGTAAGTCCAGAGGAGGTGAAGTGATGAAAACGTATGAAATTCTATATATTGTCGATCCGACAAGCGATGAGAAGGTCAAAGAGGACGTTCTCAAGCGTATTGAAGCAACCATTAAAAATGACGGCGGAAGCATAGACACCGTTGACAATTGGGGTAAGCGCGAGTTCGCCTACGAAATCAATAAGTTGTCAGAGGGTGACTACACGCTTATTACCTTTACCGCAGATCCACAGTCTATCAGCGAGCTTGATCGTGTGTGCCGTATTAATGATGCTGTTGTGCGTCATATGATTACGCTTCGCGCAGAGCAACCAACCGCTTAAGACTGAAGAAAGAGAAGGTAAAAAATGAGCATTAACCGTGTAGTTTTAACAGGAAATCTTACTCGCGACCCCGACATGCGTGCGACTCCCTCGGGAACGCAGATTATGCAGTTTGGTGTTGCTGTGAACGACCGTCGTCGCAATCAGCAAACCGGCGAGTGGGAAGACTATCCCAACTTTATTGAGTGCGTCCTTTTTGGTACACGCGCCAACGCCCTGCAAAATTATTTGCACAAGGGCAGCAAAGTTGCCATCGAGGGCAAGCTTCGCTGGTCAAGCTGGGAAGATAAGAATTCCGGCCAAAAGCGCTCAAAGATTGAGGTCGTTGTGGACGATGTCGAGTTCATGAATGCTCGCCAAGAGGGAGGCAACTATTCAGCTGGCTCTTCTCAGCCATTCGTTGCTGCGACTCCCGACCAAGCTGGCTCGGAGGCTGGTGTTCCCGAGACAACCCGTCCTGTTGAGGCACCTCCTTCAGCCGAAGTTTTCGATCAGGATATTCCTTTTTAGGCGTGCTCGAGGCGCTTGATGTGCTTGAGGCGCTTGAGGCGTTTGAGGTGCGCCTGGGGAGAGCTTGAAGAAGATTTGGCAAACTCTTGAGTATTTTTGAGCAGCAAATTAAACACGTAAACATTAGAAAGGTATTTTGATGCCAAGACCAAGAAAAAACGATTATCAACAGAAGTTTCAGAAGAGACCCTGTCAGTTCTGCAAAGAAGGCGTTTCTGGTATCGACTATAAAGATACGCAACTTCTTCGCAAATATATGACGGACCGCGGCAAAATTAAATCGCGCCGCATTACAGGAACGTGCGCTCAGCACCAGAACGACATCTCGAACGCGATTAAGCGCGCTCGTGAAATGGCGTTGCTGCCCTACCTCGTACCTGTGGTTTCTCGCCGTGGCGGACGTCGTCGTCCCTCGAAGTCGTAAGGGCTGAACGAAGTTCGCGGAAGACGTTTAAGCGAGTCTTGAAACAATGAGTGCGTCTTGAAACGTCTGAGCAAATCTGAGAATGTCTAAAATGTCCGAGAAAAAGCAGCCAGAGAATAAGTCGCCCTTGGCAAAGACGGTCGAGGAGCTCGTGCCTCACAAAGGTGACGAGCAGAAGAAGAGCGGCGGTTCGCGGCCGCAAGGTCCTAACGGATCTGCGGGCGCCCCTGGCCTCTCGCCCGTTGTTATTGCAAGTATGTGGATGGGCTTTGGTGCCTACGCGCTCACGACTTTTCTGCCCGTTGCCCTAGCAATGATTGGCTACGGTTTCTCCTTCCTTGTTTCTTCTCTGGGAAGCGGTTCTCGAGAAAAGTCTGGGGAGAAGGAGGCTACGGCAGCGAAGGCGGCAAAGGCAGCAAATGCTGCCAAAAAGGCGAAGGCGGGATCTGAGCCGGGAGCAAAAGGCGTCAAGATTGGCTTGCCGCAAAACCTGGCGTCGCAACGCGCGAAAGAGATTGCGCTTCCCTTGATGTTGACGCTCGTGGGATACGTTGCCGGAGCCGCCTATCCGCCCGCATCGTACGTTTCCCTGCTTTTGGGCTTTTTGGGAGCTGTTCTTGCTTTGGTGGTATCGGGCCTTGTGGCTGCGAAACGCGCCTCGATAACGAGCGCCTATGTTTTGGCTGCGGTCTCGACCGTCGTGTTGGCTGCCATCGAGGCAGCCGCCGCTTGGATGCACGGACAAACGCTCATGCAAACGGTGCAGGCAAGTGTCATGGACGCTGTCTCCACGGTGAAGCCGAGCCTTCCGCTGGAGATGCAGGGGGAACTGGCTACGTTCGTTCCGCTGATTCAGATGCTTTGGCCGTTCTCGCTCTTTTGCATGGCAGGGGTATGCGTGGCTCTGGTGCATGCCAGTGCTCGCATCGCCCAGCTTAACGTGCTTGCGCGCGAGAGAACACCGATGAGCCAGATGAAGGTTTGGAGTTTTTCCACCTTCGACTCGCCTTTCTGGGCCCCGATTGCCCTTGCCGTAGGCGCTGCGCTGTTCTTCTTTGGACCAGCTCTGCAGGGTTTCTCGGCAACGGCCGTTTTTTGGGTCCAATCAGCCGGTTTAGGAACCATCGCAGCCGTGCGCTTCATCTTCTTGTTCGATGGAGTGGGTGTGCTGAGCTGGCTCTTCTCGAAAAAACGCTGGGGCTGCGTGGTGCGCGTGCTCGTCACGGTCATCGCGCTTTACTTCGAGGCGATTTTCTTCGTCCTCAGCATTTTGGGACTTGTGGACTTTTGGGTAAATTTCCGCAAGCTCTCGAGAAGGGCCGGGGCGAAGAAGGCGTAGGCGAAGCGGCGAAGGCGGCGGTCCAATGCGAGGGCGTAGGCGGAACGCGAGGACGTTGACGGAAATACGACGGCGCAGGCGAAAAGAAACGACAGATTAAAGCAGTTGAGACGCGAAAAAATCCAATAAACTCGTAGAATAAGTTGAAAGTATTAAAGGAGCATCGATGAAAGTAATTCTTCTCGAAGAGGTAAGAGGAAAAGGTGGCGAGGGCGACGTTGTCGAGGTCGCTCAGGGCTATGCAGAGAACTTCCTGTTCCCCAAGCGCATGGCACTTCGCGCAACCCCTGGAAACCTCAAACAGCTTGAAGAGCGTCGCCACAACATCGTGGTGCGCGAAGCCGAGCGTATCAAGAACGCCGAGGCCCTTCAGGAAAAACTTGACGAAAAAGTCGTTGAGATTGACGTAAAGATTGGCGAGGAAGGCCAGCTCTTTGGCTCAGTTACGAACGCCATGATTGCTGATGCCATCAAAGATCAGCTTGGCATCGACATCGACCGCAAGCGCATTGAGCTTGGTCGTCCCATCAAGGTTGCGGGGCTGCACAAGGTCATCGTGAGTCTTTACCGTACGATTTTCGCGACCCTGCTCGTGCAGGTGGGCAATCCTAAGGAGTTCCCCGCAGGCGACGCTTCTGTTCCTGTCGATGAGGAACTCACTGTTGTCGCCGAGGACGGCAAGGGTGCTGCTGCTGAGGGTGAGGGTGCCGCTGCGGATGCGGACGTCGAGAAGCCCGAAGCTGAGGCTGAGGCTGAGATCAAAGAAGAGGCTGAGAAACCCGAGTCTGAGGCTGCCGAGGCAGAAGAGAAGGAGTAGCACTCCAGCTTTTCCGATTCATTCTTGGTTTTTGAAAAGGGCGCGTTTCGGACGCGCCCTTTTTTGTGGGCCGGGCCGCCTTTGTTTCGGCTATCTTTGAAGGTCTTCGCGGGTGTTCCCGTTAGGGACCCGGCGGAGCGTCGAGCTATGGTTTCTCTTGTAATCCCTAAGCTATCTGGGACGTTGTCCAAAGAGTTTTCCAAAGTCCCAAAAGAGAGCGGGGAAAAGCCGAAAAAAGCCGAAAAAAGGCGAACAGCTGTTTCGACATTTTTAGCCTTTTTGTTAACGCAACGGTTTATGCAGGTATTTTGTGCGAGCAAGATTTTGAAAAGCGCCCTCTTCTGATTATCTGACCGCCCCTTTTCTCTCAAACTCTAAACACGCAATCTACCTGGCGTTTTACGAGCGATTTTGCAAAACCGCAGGTTAGACGCGTCTGGTAATTTGCACAAAATATGAAGAAGATTTTCTCGGAAAAAATGTTGAAAACTTTTCTTCAGGGTGCCTCGAAAAATGTTGAAAATGTTGAAAACTCCTAAACCTGCAGGCAAGGGGGGAATGTGAGAAAACAATCAAATGTTGACACCTCAAAGTGCACAATCATAGATTTAGAAATGTCAATGTGAGCCGAAAAAAAGTTTGAAATCGCACCAAAAAATCGAGGGGCGTGCGCTACCATAACAGGCTCCTAAACCTCATTTTCACGACAGTCAAAACGTAACCATCGAACCACCCAGTCGAAACAGCTCGTCGAAACGGAACGCACATGCCAGAAAACAACACCCTACCCTCCATGCCCCAAGATATCGAGGCCGAAAAGTCGGTCCTCTCGGCCATGATTCTGGCGCCCGACGCCTTGCAAGACCTGCTCGTCGAGCTCACCGAGAACGACTTCTTCATCCCGCGCCACCGCATCATCTTCAACGCCATCAAGGAGATGTTCGACGCCAATATTCCGGTTGACACGATTGGTCTCTCGGATGCGCTCAAGTCCAAAAAGCAGCTGGACGTCATGGGAGGGCCGGCCTACCTTCTGGAGCTTTCCTCCAACACGTTCGCGCTGACCTCGTGGCGCCGCCATGCTGAGATGCTCCGCCGCGACACAACGCTCCGCAACATTATTTCTGCCTCCGCCGAGATTACGAGCCTCGCCTTCGACGCGCCGGAAGACACCAAAGAGGTGGTTGATTCAGCCGAGAAACTCATCATGAACGTCACCGACCGCGACATTCGCAGTCATTACCTGACGATGAGTGAGTCGATTGAGAACTTTTACAAGGAGCTGGACGAGCAGGCGAAGCTGGACGAGGATGCGCTGGGTGTGTGCACCGGCTTTCCACGCATGGATAGCCTTCTTTTAGGCCTGCGCCCCGGTCAGTTTATCGTTGGCGGCGCGCGCCCGGGCGTGGGTAAAACCTCGTTTGCCCTTAACTTGGCTGTGCAAGCCGCAGAGCGCGGCGCCTCCGTGGCGTTCTTCTCGCTGGAGATGTCCTCCACCGAAATCGCGCAGCGCCTGATTAGTGCGCGCTCCTCGATTCCTCTGCAAAAGATTCGCTCGGCCCGCATTGCTGGCGAGGACTGGCAAGAGCTCGCCGACGCCGCCGGCAACCTGAGCCGCCTGGACATCATGATTGACGATACGCCCGGTACATCCGTGACCGAGATTCGCGCGAAGGCGCG
Organism: uncultured Coriobacteriaceae bacterium; assembly: GCA_947426865.1. Lineage (GTDB taxonomy): Bacteria > Actinomycetota > Coriobacteriia > Coriobacteriales > Atopobiaceae > MGBC105563. Next base: position 5,388 of record CANEFS010000018.1, read on the forward strand.
CCGCATGCTTCGCGGTAAGGAAAAGGGCCTTGTTATCGTCGACTATCTGCAGCTGGTGGAGGCGTCCGGGCGCCGCTTTGAGTCGCGCGTTAGCGAAGTTTCCGAGATGAGCCGCGGGCTGAAAATTATGGCGAAAGATTTGAGCGTGCCGGTCGTTGCGCTGTCGCAGCTGTCGCGCCAGTCTGAAGCGCGCGCCGGAAAGCGCCCACAGCTTTCCGACCTTCGTGAATCCGGCTCTATCGAGCAGGACGCCGATATCGTTATTTTGCTTGACCGCTCCACGACTTCAGAAGAGGCGCAGCGCTCCGACCGTCCGGATGAGGGCTGGACTGACTTCCTTATTGCCAAGAACCGCTCCGGTCCAACCGGCGTGATTCCCATGATCTTCCTCTCCGAATCCACGCAGTTTAAGGAAGTGGACTTTGGACACGACAGCGAGGGCGAGGAAGGCGCCGGCGTTGAGGGCGGTTACGGTGATGGCGGCTACGCATAGGTGCCGCAGGGCTAGAGCGCCAGAGGGCTAAATATAAGCGAGACTGCTACAATAGACGTCCCTGAAAAATTGCTCGGAAGTTACGAGCGATTTGCGCGCGTCCCTGCGCGTAGGAGATTGAGCCAACGAACGGATACTAAGCGAAAGAGTTTTTCTCGGCATGGAAGAAAAGCCTGAAAAAACCGGAAGCAAAAAAGAGAAGAAGCACTCCGCCAAAAAGCCCTTAGACGGTCAGGAGGCCGAGGAGCTTTTCTCGAAGGTTGACGAGACCGGCCACGTGAACGCCTCGATTGCGAAGCGCGAAAGGCGCCGGCGCAAGAAGAAGGGCGTCGGGCTGAACATCGACCCCCTGTCCGGCAAAGATCCGTCCGGCTCGAATGTCGGTGCCGTGATTGCCAAAACGGCCGTTTCATTCGTCATCATCATTCTCGTTATTATCATCGCGCTGCAGGTAGGCTGCGGTGCTATTCGTCGGTTCACGACTGCCAATCTGTCGAAAAATGTCACGGTTGAGTCGGTAGCGAGTGCTTTGCGCGGCGGCGTTGAATGGGGTAGCGGTTTCACGCAATTTCCCGAGGCGTTTAGCGTGCAAGAGGCGGACGAGAATACCGGGCGCATTGATGTGACTGTTGTCGATACGACATCCAGCAACGAGCTGGATGCGATGGCGGGCTCCTACATTCAGGCCACCGCGTTTTCCACAAACGCGCTTCTTAATCCCAACATTAACACGGTTGTTTTCCGCGTCAACGTCCATGTGGATGACGAGGGCAACATTGAAAATGCTCAGCTCTTTGGGTTCTTGCAACCCACCGGCGCGGTCAAGCCGTTCATGACCTTCATCTTCACAAAGGCCACCACGGCTAATGGCGGCTTCAATATTTTCTGTACCATCACTGGTCTGGACGAGGAAACAACAGAGAAGCTGCGCGATAAAATTTCCAGCCCGATTCCGTTTGTCTCCGGAAATTCGGAGAACGATTCGGATTCGAAAGATGCTGACGGGACCTCGGACGGCGCGGCGGGAGACGGCACTTCCGGCAGTGGCTCTAGTAGTGGTACTGCAGATAGCCCGGCCTCCGGCGGCGTGTCTAACCCCAGTACCGATAAGGCCAACATTAAATAAGCGGCCGTTTGGCCAGTTGGCGCCCCGCAAAAATTTTAATTAGTAAACAGAAACAAGAGGAAAAGTTTAATCCATCGTGTCTGAAAACAACTTCACCCCATCTTCATCGAACGCAGAGCAGACCCCTCTTGCCGACACTTTTTTGTGGGAGCGCGAGGGTCTCTACGAACCGCGCATTGCGGCCGTCCATGACTTGTGCGGCTACGGCAAGTGCTCCTTAGGCGTGGCCATCCCTGTGCTGAGTGCTGCCGGCTGCGATGTTTGTCCCGTGCCTACGTCGCTTTTTTCGGCGCACACATTATTTCCCGACTTTTATATGTTGGACACGACGAGTATGCTTGCGCCCTACCTGGACGCTTGGGAGAAGGAGCAGGTTGGCATCGACGTTGTGTACTCGGGCTTTTTGGGCGCGCCGGAACAAATTGCCTCCATCAAGCGCCTGTACGACGAATTTCCCGCGGCACTTCGCATCCTCGATCCTGTGATGGGAGACGCCGGCAAGATGTATCCCACTTATACGCCCGAGCTTTGCGCGGCGATGGGCGAGCTCGTGAACGGCGCTGACGTGCTGCTTCCCAACCTCACCGAGGCTGCCATCCTCACTCACACCGACTATCGCGGCCAGAACCTCACCGATGACGAGGCTGCCGCCCTCATCGATGCGCTCTTTGCGCAAGGTGCCAAAACGGTGGTGCTGAAAGGCGTCGAAAAAGTGACGTCTGAGGGAAAAACGCTTCTGGTGAACTACGTTCAAAATCAAAAAAGTTCCCGAGAAAAGATTGAGGTCGAGAAACTCCCTTACGCGCTGCACGGAACCGGCGATCTTTTTGCAAGCTGTGTGTTAGCTGCCATCATGGCGGGAAAGTCGCTGCTTGCGGCCGTGGAATTTGCAAGCAAGTTCGTGCGCGACGCCATTCAGATTACGACGAAGCAACCCGACTTCGAGCGTCGCGGCGTCAGTTTCGAAGTTCTTTTAGGGCAGGTAACGCAACTTATTACTGCCGCTCGCCCTTAGGTTTCAGGCTTTAATTTCCTGCGTGTTAAAATAGCGTCCATAAAAACGCACAAGCTGCCATTAAAAAAGATAAGACTGAGGAAACAGAATGGACGATTTCCAAAACAATAATTCAAACGACTTTCGTGAAAACGAAGCGAATCATTTTGCAAGCCAACCTGCGAACGAGTTTTCTGAAAGCGACACTGGCAACGAGCCTGTGAATAATGCGAATCCTGCGAGCAGTGCGCCCGTAAATCCGTATGAACAGGCGCAGCTTCATGAAGCGCCCCACACACCTTCGCACGAGGCGCCCCAAACCCCCTCTCATCACACGCCTCAAGCAGTTCCTCAAGCTCCTCAAGAAAACGCTCAAGAAGCTCCCGGTTTTCTGGAGTCTTCTGCACCCAAGCACGCAAAGCCGCAGAACAAAAAAAAGAAGGGCTTGCATCTTTCCGCTTCAAAAAAGCAAGTGGCAAAAATTGGCGAAAAGCTTGACACGACAGGGGAGGCGGCAAAATTCGCAGGGGCTTCTCGGCAAGCGAAAAAGCGTCGTCGCAAAAATATCCTTGCGACTATCCTTGCAATTATCGGCGTCGCTCTTCTTCTGACGGGCGGCGGGCTGTGGTGGTACGCCCAGTCTCAGTACAACGCCCAGGCCGAGGTGAACGAGAAACTCGCTGGTTATGCGAAAGTTTCCGACGACGGATCGACCCCTCCGCAAGTCGACTGGGCTGCTCTGAAAGCCGTGAACAGCGACGTGTGTGCCTGGATTCAAATTCCTGGTACGACGGTGAACTATCCGGTGTACAAAGGCGAGACGAACGATACGTACCTGCGCACAAGTGCGTTTGGTGACTACGTTCTTGGAGGCCAGATCTTTTTAGACGCGTCGAATAAATCGGCCGACCTCACAGAGGAGCAGACGATTGTTTACGGTCATCATCTAAACGACGGCTCGATGTTTGCGCCCGTGGCGAAGATGGACGACCAGGCCTACTTCAATTCGATTCAACGCATTTGGTGGGTGACGCCTATCGCCCACGAGGACGGAACGTATGGCCAGGAAAACTTCTTGTGTTCCCCGCTCTTCTGCTATCACGTGCAAGAGGATGATAGAACGGTGAGAAAATTCCAGTGGGCGACAACTGCGGATTTCCATCAATACCTCTCGGAAAAATACTCGCTTGCTTTAGCTAAAGCGGCAGATGCCGAGACAACCATCCCTAACGTGGAACACGTTTTGACGCTTTCGACCTGTGAGTATTCGGACGGGCGCGGTCGCTGCATCGTGATCTGCAACCCGGTTGAAACGACGACTCAGGATACAGTTCAGTATTCGTGACTTAGTGGCCAAGCCTGCGTAGTGGCTTAGCAGCTCGGCAGCTTGGCGGCTCGGCAGCTTAGTGGCCCAGTAGCTTAGTAGCTTAGTGGCTTAATAGCGGCTTGAATTTTTAGCGCAGCTCTTCCGCAAGGAGCTCAATCGCGTAAAGCGGGAGCGAGACCGTCGCGAGTCCATTTTCCGTTGCCGGCGTGGAACCAAAATCTCCTTGATTGGCCAGGTAGATAGTGGAGCAATCGTGCTTCCGAGCAAAATAGCGCGCAGACGTTTTTGAGCTCTTCGCGCTCGAGCGCACCTCCAGTGGCGCAACCCCCAAGCCCTTCTCGAGAACAAAATCCACTTCCGCCTTGCTTTGCTGTCCCCAAAAATAAAGTGGCACCTTATATTAAGCATTTTTGGAAAAAGTGTCAGCTTTGGAAAAAAATTCCGGAAATTTTTTCCAAAAACAGAAAAAAATTCCGAAATATGAGCGTTCTCAGCCGATTTTCTCGGCAGGGCGGGAGGGATGCGAAGACGTTGCATCGCCCAGGCAAAAGCCCTCAAAAACGGCCGTATCCTGTTTGTTTACATTCACTCTGTACAAGAGTAAAATTGCACCACTTTAGTGTTTTGGCGCAAGAAAGGCGCGGATAAAACCGGACCGCCCCCTCAAAACGAGACGGCCCACGAAGGATAGAAGGAAAAGGAAAGAGGATTCATGCAATCAAAAATCGCACACGCAGCAGAACGTAAGGCTTTCTCGATCGCTCTCGACCAGCTCATTAACGCAGCCGCCGCAGAGGACAGGGCGAAGAAAATTGACAAGCTCGTTTCGATGGGAAGCAAGCTTTTGAAAGACACCGCACCGGGCGCTGCTCGCGGCCTTCGTGCCGGCCTGTACCCCGGATCCAAATGGGAGAACTTCCTTTTCTCTCTCATAGACGAGGTTGACCACAACATCATTAAGACGGCCGTTTTGAACGGCGGTTATGAGTCGGCCTTCCGCGGCCTTCGTACCTGCACAGAAAACGCCGAGAAGTACCAGTGCAACGTGCCCTGGATCGTTCTTTTCGACCCCACGACCGCCTGCAACAAGAAGTGCATTGGCTGTTGGTCGGCCGAGTATGGCAATCGCTTCAACCTCACCTACGAAGACATGGACTCCCTCATCACCCAGGCGAAAGAGCTGGGCACGCACATGTTCATGCTGACCGGCGGTGAGCCCTTGATTCGCAAGAAGGACATTCTCAAACTGGCCGAGAAGCACAACGACTGCGTCTTCAATATCTTCACGAACGCAAGCTTGATTGACCAAGAGTTCTGTGACGACGTGCGCCGCGTAGGCAACATCGTCTTCTCCGTTTCCGTCGAGGGCTTCGAAGATTCCAACGACGGCCGCCGTGGCGAAGGTTCGTTCGAAGAGGTTATGGCCGCCTTCGACCTCATGAAGAAAAACGGTCTTCTCTTTGGAACCTCGACCGCCTACACCACGAAAAATTACAAGACGGTTACCAGCGATGAGTATCTCGACCTTCTTATCGAGAAGGGCTGCCGTTTTGCATGGTATTTCCACCTGATGCCCATTGGCGCTGGTGCCGGAACCGACCTCATGTGCACACCAGAAGAGCGCGAGTACATGTTCAATCGCGTCCGCGAGATTCGCGGCATCACCGGCGGCAAGCCCATCTTTGCGATGGACTTCCAAAACGACGGTGAGTACGTTGGTGGCTGCATCGCAGGTGGTCGCGTGTTCTGTCACGTGACGGCCAACGGCGATGTCGAGCCCTGCGTCTTCATCCACTACTCCAACGCAAACATTCATGAAAACACCTGGCTTGAGTGCCTGAAGCAACCGCTCTTCCAGAGCTACCGCAAGCACTGGCCATTCAACGACAACATGCTTCGCCCCTGCCCCATGCTGGAGAATCCCGAGATTCTTCCGGAGATGGTGCACGAGGCCGACGCACCTTGCACCGACTTTGCGGCTCCTGAGTCCGTCGACGATCTTTGCAAGCGCACAACCCCTTACGCCAAGACGTGGGAGGGCAAAGCGCAAGAGCTTTGGTTGAATGAGCACCCCACCGGAAAGAAAATTTTCGCGGATGAACTCACCAACTTAAGCGTCGACGAAAAGGCCAAACTGATTGCGGCCGACGACGAGAAGCACGAGACCATCCTGGACTAACGCCGAGAAAGGCATCACGTGAAAGTTGGCCTTCTAACGAGCGGGGGAGATTGTCAGGCGCTCAACGCAACCATGCGCGCCATCGTGCAAACTCTCTCGTTCCAAACGCAAGACAAAGCAGTTTTCTATGGGTTTCTCGACGGCTATCATGGCCTGGTTTACAACCAGTATCGCCGCCTTACCAAACAAGATTTGCTCGACGGTCTTATTCAAGGCGGCACCATTTTGGGCACGAGTCGTATGCCTTTCAAAGAGATTGATGACCCGCTTGAAGACGGGACGAGAAAAGTTCCGTCCATGATTGAGACGTATAAGAATCTGGGTCTGGACTGCCTTTTTATTTTGGGCGGCAACGGCTCGACGAAGACAGCGAATCGTTTAAGTGACGAGGGCCTGAACATCATCGCGCTTCCTAAAACGATTGATAACGACACGTGGGGCACCGACCTTACCTTTGGTTTCACCTCGGCGATCGAAATTGTCACGCGCTACATCGACGACATTCGCACGACGGCCACAAGCCACGGCCGCGTTTTCGTGATTGAGGCGATGGGGCACAAGGTAGGCTGGATTCCGCTCTACGCCGGAATTGCTGGCGGCGCCGACGTCATTCTCATCCCCGAGATTCCCTTTGAGATGAAACACATCGTGCGCGCCATCAACCACGACCAAACGGAAGGCGAGCGCGCAAGCATCGTGCTCGTGGCTGAAGGAGCGCTGTCAAAAGAAGAGGCGAAGCTTTCGAAAAAAGAGTACAAGGCTCGCCTGGCCAAGCGCCAAGAACCTTCCGTCGCCTACATCATCGCCGATCAAATCGCGCGCCTCACCAGCCGAGAAGTGCGGGTGGGCTTGCCGGGCCACTCTCAGCGCGGCGGCTCACCCGACGCTCAAGATCGCCTGTTCGCAACACAGTGCGGTATCGAGGCAGCGCGCGGAGCTTTGGAGGGCAAGTTTGGTTTTATGGTGGCGCAGAAAAAGGGCAAGATGTGTCGCGTGCCCCTGGAAGACGTTGCCGGAAAATTGAAGTACGTTGACCCCAAAGGTGAGCTTGTAAAAGAGGCTCGCTACTTGGGCATTTCCTTTGGAGACAAATAAATAACGTTACAAGGCAAAAAAGTCGAAACGCAAAAAATCGTAAGGTAAAGAAAATCGTAACGCAAAGAAAGTCGAAAGGCGAAACATGCTAGAAGCACAAGAAATTAAACCGGAAATTTACTGGGTAGGTGCCCTCGATTGGAACGAGCGCCTTTTCCACGGCTACACCACCGAGCGTGGCATTACCTACAACGCCTACCTCATCATGGACGAGAAGATTACCCTCATCGACACGGTGAAAGAGAAATTCTCGGACGATTTATTGCAACGCGTTTCGCAAGTCGTCGATCCTGCAAAGATTAACTACGTCATCTCCAACCATGTCGAGATGGACCACTCCGGCGCGCTTCCCGCCGTTGCCAAAGCGATGCCCAACGCAACATTTCTTTGCAGCCCCAAAGCGAAAGAGGAATTCGCGCACCACTATCAAGAGGCAGGCATCGACTTTAAAGAAGTGAAGACGGGCGACACGCTCAACATTGGTAAGCGCACGCTCACGTTTGTCGAGACACCCATGGTGCATTGGCCCGACAACATGGTCACCTACGATGAGTTCGACAAGGTGCTTTTCTCCAACGATGCCTTTGGTCAGCACTTCGCTTCCTCGCAGCGCTTCGACGTCAGCACCGACCTTTGCGAAGTCATGAAGCAGGCGCGCAAATATTACGCGAATATCGTGCAGCCCTACGCTATGCAAGCCGCCAAGGCACTTGAGGTCGTCAAGGGTCTCTCGCTTGAAATGATTGCTCCTTCCCACGGCATCATTTGGACCGAGCACATCCCTGATATTCTCGACGCGTATACGCAATGGACGTCGAACGAGAAGGTGGAGAAAGCCGCCATTATCTACGATTCGATGTGGGGCTCGACGGAGAAGATGGCGAAGGCCATTTGCGCTGGCTTCATCTCCGCTGGCATCGACGCGCGCTATTTCGACATTAAAGCAACGCACGAATCTGACATCGTTGCCTACACGCTTGACGCAAAATATATCGCGGTGGGCTCGCCGACCCTCAACATGAAAATGATGCCAAACATCGCCATGTTCCTGACGTACCAAAACGGTCTTTCGCCGAGAAATGCTGACCGCGTTGGATTCGCTTTTGGCTCTTACGGCTGGGCGCCCGCAGGCCCCAACGCTGTGCAGAAAGAGCTGGAGGGTGCAGGCTACACGTTGCCGGTTCCGGTTGAGACACTGAACTGGCGCCCCACGCAAGAGTTTCTTGACGAGCTGCAAGCTAGAGTTAAGAAATTAGTGGAGGCGTAAGGTAACTCAACTAAATTAAAGCTATGGACCTTACCGCTGAAATAATTATTTCGCTTGTCGTCACGTTGCTGCTCACGATTGTGAACGGCTTCTTCTCGATGAGCGAGATGGCCCTTATTAATGTGCGCCGTCCTTTGCTGGAGCGCGACGCTGAAGAGGGCGACCGCAAAGCGAAGGCTGCACTGGAGCTCAGTGGTGATTCCGGAGACCTTCTTGCCTCCATTCAAGTTTCCATCACGCTCGTGGGCTTCTTCTCCTCGGCGGTGGCAGCGACGAATCTTTCGCAACCGTTTGCGGGGTGGATGGAATCGCTTGGCATGCCGCTGAACGTTGCCTCCGCGCTCGCTCCTATCCTCATTACGCTTCTTGTTTCCTATGTGACGATTGTCGTCGGCGAGCTCGTTCCTAAACGCATCGCGCTTGCCGATGCTGAGAAAGTTTCAAAGAGCGTTGCTGGTTTTCTGAAGGGCTTCTCGAAAATTGTGAAGCCGCTTGTTTGGATCACCGCGAAAAGCGCCAATGGATTGAGCCGCCTTTTGCACGTTAAAAGTGCAGATGAGAGGGATAGTTTCTCGGAAGAAGAAATTCGCTATATGGTGAGCGACGCCGCCGAGCTCACGGACGAAGAGAAGTCGATGATTCACGACATCTTCGATTTGAACGACACAGTGGCGCGTGAGGTTATGGTGCCGCGCGTGGACATGACGGCGATGGGGGACGTCAGCACGGCGCGCCAAGTTTTGGAAACGATGCGCTCCACGGGCTACAGTCGTATGCCCATTTTTCACGAAGAGATTGACCACATTATTGGTGTCGCGCACATCAAAGATCTCATCGCTCCCATTGTCGACGCCGACGCGGGCTCTAAGCCGGTCGTCGCTTTCATGCGTGAAGCCACCTTCGTCCCCGAGACGAAAGCCATCATGCCGCTTTTGCAGGAGATGCAGACTTCCCACGAGCAGATGGTCGTCGTGGTTGACGAGTACGGTGGAACGGCGGGCATCCTGACGCTTGAAGATATCGTCGAGGAGATCGTCGGCGAGATTGAAGATGAGTTCGATCCGGACAATAAATATCTGACGCAACTATCGGCGCACGAGTGGCTTGTCGACGGACGCTTCCCCATCGACGATGCGATTGAACTTGGTTGGCCCATCGAGGACTCGGACGAGTACGAAACGATTGCCGGTTTCATTTTGGATTTGGGCGACGGCGTGCCTTCGGTTGGGGCGGTCTTCAGCGTTGACGGCTGGCGCTTCCGCGTGCAATCGATGCGCGGTCGGCGTGTGGCACTCATTCGCGTGTTCGCACCGGTTGGCGAAGAGGAAAATGCGCCGGCAGAAAATACGCCAGCAGATAAGGCCGAGAAAACCGGAGAGAAATCTGACGCCTCCAAATAGGTAAGCGCGCGCCTGCGCTTAGGGTTAGCCGCGCTTTATTTATAGCGGCGTTGTGCCTGGTAGCGATCTACTTTATCCTTCAGGGCGCCCAGTCCCTTACGACGAAAATATTCCCAGGAGCGCTTCAGCAACCGAGCGCGATACGCAAGCGCTAACGTTGGATGGTACTTTTGCGGAGCGCCCGTCTCGGTAAAGAAGAGACGCTTTTGCTTGTTCGAAAGAGCGCTGTCGCGAATGACGAGAGTCGGATCCATTCGAGCAAACATTTTTCGCATGCCGTTTTGCACAAGCGGATTTTTCCAACCGTCGTCAAAGATTGCCCCTTGCAAATAACGGAAGCCGCGATTGATGTGCGCCTTTAGGATGCGCTTATCTTTGACGTGGTTCCTCTCGATAATTTCTTGCATCTCTTGCCAGCGCTCAAAAGGAAGCATGACCTTCTCGGGCGTGTCGTGAAAACGCGTGCTCTCCGGAAGATCGCAGCGGTAGTAGTAGAAGGCCTCGTCAAGGTAAAGCAGCGCGCGCGCCTTCAAGAGCGTCTCCATCATGAACGGATTGTCGGCCCAGGAGGCGCCGGGGTATTCGGGGAAGCGAATGTTTTCTTTGTCGAGAAACGCCTTCGCGTACAAGCACGTCCAGATGGAGGGATGGCCCTCCAGAAGGCGCGGAATTAGTCCGACAGTCACGGGCTTTTTGGTCGTTTTGATACCTTGAAAATCGGGCGTTTTGTAGACAAATTCTTTGAAGGGGTCGTTCCAATATTGCACGCGCCAAAACGACGTCTTCACGATGTCGATAGGAGCCGAGAAACTCTCGGCAAATTTCACCATGTGCGCAAACATTTGGAAGCCGATAAAATCGTCCGGCTCGATAATGGAGATCCATTTTCCACGCGCCTCATTCAGGCCGCGGTTGCAGGTGGCGCCGTAGCCCTCGTTAGGCTTGTCGATAACGCGCACGCGCGAATCGAGTGCCGCAAGCCTTTCAAGCACGGCAAGGGACTGGTCGGTCGAGCCATCATTAATCGCCAAAACTTCGAGATTCTTATAACTTTGACTGAGAATAGAAGAGATGCACTGTGTGAGGTATTTCTCGACATTGCAGACGGGAACAATCACGCTGATGAGAGGGGTTTTTTCTGTGCTCATGCAAACTCCAAAAGTAGGTTAAACTTTATATGCATCATAACGCAATACATGCCGCGTGCGTGACCAAAACCGAGGTTGCTGTTGACGCTCAGCGTGTCCTCAAGAAGAAAAACTGTTCTGCAACGAAGCGTCTTGCTATGAAAAATGCCTCCCAAAAAGATCTTTCTTTCCTTTCCGTTTTCGAGAAGGGCGACAATCTTGTCTGGCGCATTTTGGCCTCCGGCCCCGATGCGCACAATGCGCAGTTGACGGTTGAGGGCGATACTCCTGTCACCCCTCTCTATGTGGGCTACGTTGGTTGGCCTAAAAATGGCGCGCCGGAATCTTTGACAGAGGCGATCTTTTCGCTGGAACTTCCCAAAGAAATTTTGTCCTTTACGGTGGGCTGGGATGAGGTGAGCGTCTCGATGAATCCATCTTTTGCGCAGACGCTTTTTAGTATTCGAGACGCACGCATGATAAATCCAGAAATTGATGCGACATACGATGAGTGGCAAAAGTGGCACGACCTTCCCATCGAGCCTCCCAAAGAAGGACCGGTTTTCTCTCTCGTCGTTCCTGTTTTCAAGCCAAAAGAAATTCATATCCAAGAGCTTCTCGAAAGCGTTTTTGCACAGACCTATAAAAGATGGGAGCTCGTTTTAGTTGATGCTTCGCCTGAGGAAAAAACGCTTGCGCATGCCGTCGAAGATTTAAAGGGGCGACTTGAGAAAAAAGAGTTTCAGTCGTGCAGCTTAAAAGTTGTCACGCTTGAAAAGAACGAAGGCATCGCGCCCAACACCAACGCAGGCATTGCTGCAGCGACGGGCGACTACGTTTGTTTCGCCGACCACGACGACCTTCTCTCTCCTAACCTTCTCGCAGCCTATGCACGCGCGATTAAAAGTGCCGAACCGCGAAACGTCGATCTTCTCTTTTGCGACGAGGACAACTTTGAAGATGGCCTCGAGGAGGAACCTGAAGAGAAGACGACAGAAAATAATTGCAAAAAGAATTTCAAGAAGAAGCGCATCTCTCACACCTTTATTGCGCCTCGCATAAAACCGTCGTTCAATCGCGGACTCCTTCTAAGCCATAACTACGTCGTTCACTGCCTCTGCATTCGCCGAGAGTTTCTCGAAAAATTAGAGATCTCCTCAGACGAGATGAGTGGCGCGCAAGATTACGATTTGACGCTCAAAGCTCTCGAGAAGGGCGGCGCTGTCATGCGCGTGCCAGCTGTTCTCTATCATTGGCGAGCACACCCCGGCTCGACGAATGGGGGAAAGGTGGACCAGAAACCCTACGCAACGGTTGCCGGGCAGCGGGCACTTGAGCAACACCTTGCGCGCATGGGCGAGCAAGCATCCGTTGAAATTGGCGAGAACCCCGCAACGTATAGGGTGCGTTGGGAAGCGCTTCCAAAAACGACACCCGTTCTCTACGTTGAATTGAACGCAGAAAGTTTAGTGCGCACCGATAAAGACGCGCAAGTTAATACGCAAGAGAGCGCGAACGAAAACGCACAAGAAAAAATAAGCACTCACACAACGTGGGCAGACGAACTTTCTGCCGCCATAGACAAGAAGGTAGAAAGTGTAAATCTTTCTGAAGACGAAAAAGAGGGCGCCTTTCTTGTCGTGAATGCCACGGGCGAGGCTGCGATGAACGCGCGCCAACAAAGAGAGCTCGCTTCTGCTTTGCGCCGCGTTGACTTGGGCATGGTGGCTCCGCGTCTCTTTTATCCTGATGGACTTTTGCAATACTCGGGAACCGTTATCGCCTCCAACGGAAGTTTCATCTCCATCAATCAAAACTTTGCCGATGCGATGGGCGGGGGATACCACGGCCTCAGTGAGCTTGGTGCCGACTACTCCTGTTTGACCGCGCCCGTTTTCGCTCTCTCCTTAAAGAGCTTCAAGCAAGTGGAAAACGACTGGCGCGGACTTGCGCGAACGTTTAAGGTGCCGGTAGAAAAAACTTCGCTTTCAGCCTTTGCCGAGAAACTCCAGATTGCAGCACTCAGTCTCGCTGTGCGAAAACAAGGATATTCCGTGGGCGTATCGCCTCTCGTTTCACTCACTTGTGACGGACCTGTCAAAACTAACTTCTTCGAAAAAGGCGGCTTGGAAGAGGAAGCTTCATTGCCACGTACATTCTCGCTTGCAGGCCCTTGTCTTTTCTCGGCATCTGCCCGCGCGCAAAGAAAACTTCTAAAAGAAAAGAAAGAACTTCTCAAAACTTTTTGGAAGGCCGAAGGCGCTTGTCTTCGAGAGGACGTGCAAGATATGGAGGGCGTAACGTTTGCTTATGGTTATCCGCAACTCGAAACCTGGTTGCAGCCATCGGCCAGGAAAAGGTTCGCCCTTTTTGTACGGCGCCTTCAATTTAACTTAAATAATTTTCAGAGTTCTAAGAAGCGATAAGTCCGAGAATAACTGGACCACAGAAAATAAAGACACGAATGAAAAAAAGAAGAAAGAAGAAACAGAAAGGATTGGTCGCACCTCATGCAATACGTTGCACGAGTTGTGCCCTCATTGCTCCCGATACGCACTTTGGGGACCGATTGGAATTTGGGTGAAAAAGGGGCTTTACGCCAAGCTTTTTGTCCTTTAGTGCTAACCTTATAAGCCAATTCTAAAAGCGTTAAAAACAAATAAAGGTCGCTTGAGTAAGGCACGAAAGAGAGCGTGTCTTTAAGGCGAGATAAAGC
>CANEFS010000019.1 GCA_947426865.1 uncultured Coriobacteriaceae bacterium
AGAATAATCGACAAACCAATTGTAGGTTTACACCACTTTTCGGGACGCTACTCAAAGAACTTTGTCAAGCAATTGACGAATATATTAATTACTATAATTACAATCGCGGCCAAGAAAGATTGGAGTGGATGACCCCTAAAGAATATGCAGCAACCTTTGCTGCTTAGTGTGTCCACTTTATAGGGCCCAGGTCAGACGGCGTAAAGTTTCCGGTGGTCGTGTGACCTAGAAATGATGTGGACCCTATATTTCGCACACTGAATTAAGTTATCAAATGGAGAGAGTAAGATAAATTGGACACCGAGTTAAGGGTGAAAGGTGTTCGATATGATTCAAAAGAGGAAGCGGTTCGACAAGCAGTTCAAGATAGCGGCGGCGAAGACCGTCTTGAACGGAGAAGTGAAAGTCGTTGACCTTGCAAAAGAACTGGACATCAAGGATGCGACGCTCAGACGTTGGGCGCAAGAGTACGAGGAAATGGGAGAGGCGGCATTCCCCGGCAACGGCAGCCCTAAGCTCAACAAAGACTACGAGATCGTGAAGCTCAGAAAAAAAGTCGAGGAGCTCGAATTCGAGAACGAAATGCTAAAAAAATTCCGGGCCTTCTTGAGTCAAGACCATGCGTGAGGTGCGAGTTCCTCAAAGCGCATAGGAGTGAGTTCGACTCCATCAAGAAGGCATGCAGGATCCTCGAGGTCTCGAGATCCGAATACTATGACTATATCAAGCGGAGGAAATCGAACGCCCAGATAGAGCGCGAGGCATTGGAGGGATTCGTCGCGGAGAAGTTCGAGCTCCACAAGGGCCGATATGGCCATCGTCGCATAAACCGCGAGCTCAGGAAAGACGGCATCGTGGTCAGCGAGAAGCGCGTGCTGAACGTCATGCGGAAACTGGGGTTCCAAGCCAAGGGCACTACGTGCCAAGCATCGCAAGGCGAAGGCGGTCGAGATGGGAGATACGCGTATCAACCTCGTCGACCGCATGTTCGAGGTGGATGCGCGCAACCGCCTCTGGATGGGTGATATCACATACATCAATACCTCCGAGGGCTGGCTCTACCTAGCCGCCGTCATAGACGCATGGCATCGCAAGGTCGTCGGCTGGTCGATGTCCGAGCGCATCACCGAGAAGCTTGCGATAGACGCGATCGAGCAGGCAATCGGCAGGGAGTATCCCCCTGCCGACTTCAGCCTCGTATTCCATGACGACCAGGGCGCCCAATACACGTCCCAGGCATTCCAGCGCTGCCTGGAATCTCACGGGATAGCGCAGTCGATGTCGAGGCCTGGCAACCCATGGGACAATGCGCTAGCCGAATCCTTCTTCAAGACTTTGAAGCGAGAGCTGGTGAGGGGAAAAGAATATAAAACGAGAGATGAGGCAAGGCAGGATATTTTCAAGTACATCGAGCTCTATTACAACAGGCAAAGGATGCATTCCAGTATTGGCTACAATGCTCCTTGCGACTTAGAGCGTGATGCGATTTGAAGAATCTTAAATAATTGTCCAAGATATCTTGACCACTCCAAATGCCCTCAGGGGGGCGTGTCCAAGAAAACGTCCACACCGCATAATTTGAAAAAGTGGGGCGAGTCGCCCCGGCTGCTTGCGCTTCTGCCGAGGTAATAATCGCCGTATTGGAATCAAGAATGTTATCTAATACTTTGTCATATTTATAAACCATTTACGATCACACTGATATTATCCCTAGCATTCAGCATGTTTGCAAAGATCCAAAAAGCTGGTAAGGAAAAAAACTTACTGCTTCTTTGCAAGGACAGAGAGGTCGGCCACCTCATCGAATAAGTGCAAAAAACGATTCAAAAGCGCGAGGCGGTTCGCACGAAGCTTGAGATCTTTATCCATTACCATGACGTTTTCGAAGAAAAGATCAATGGGCCCGCGAAGGGCAGCGAGTGTGTTGAAGGCCTTCTCGAAATCTTGAGAGGAAAGGGCGACTTGGACCTGGTCTTCTGCTTCTTTGCAGGCCTCGTAGAGGTCTTTTTCTTGGGCGGCCAAAAGCGTCTCATCGACAGTCGTTGAAACCGTTGGGTCCTTTGCGGCCTTCTCCACGAGATTGTGGGCACGGCTGAAAGCGGTTGCCAAATCCTCGTAGAGCTGCGGGTCTTTCTGCTCAGCCTCGTCAAGGATGCGTACGCGCTCAAAGAACGCCGCCGGGTCGATAATGCGGACATTTTCAATGGCGCGGATGGCCTCGGCGGAATTGCCGCGCTCCTTTGCCATCGTGGCCAGGCGGGTCAGGAAGAAATCCTGGATGGCCGCGCGGACCTTCTCGGCATCGAACGTGAGACCTTGGTTTTTGTAAGCGTCGAGCGACGCGTCGATTAAATCTTGCAGGCTGACGGCATCTAAGACCTCGAGCATGCGGATGATGCCAATGGCGCCACGGCGCAGGGCAAAGGGGTCGGAAGAGCCGGTGGGAGGCGCGCCGATGGCGAACATGCCGGTGAGCGTGTCGAGCTTGTCGGCGATGGCGACGGCGTTGCCGGTGAGCGTTTGAGGCAGCGCGTCGTTTGCAAAGCGGGGCATGTATTGCTGCGAGATGGCCTGTGCCACCTCAGCGTCCTCGCCTTGAGCCGCCGCGAAGTACCCCCCCATTACTCCCTGCTGGCTCGTGAATTCGATAACCGTTTGCGAGACAAGATCTGCCTTCGCCAGACGCGCGGCACGGGCAGCTTTTATTGCCTCTTCTTGCGTGCCGGCTGCCTCTTGGACAACGAGCGGGGCGAGCGCTTCGATGCGTTCGGTTTTATCCAGCAGGCTGCCGAGTTTTTCTTGGAAGACGACTTCTTGTAGTTGCTCGGTGCGCGATTCCAGCGGAATCTGGACGTCGGTTTCGAAGAAGAATTTTGCATCGTCGAGACGGGCGCGGACTACGCGCTCATTTCCCTCAACGATATCTCTGGCGTAGGTGCTGTCTCCGTTTGAGACGACGACGAAGCCGGTGGTGAGGGGGCCTTTTGCTGTGGCGTCGTCGCTGGCAGTGGCTTTTTCGTAGATGGGAAAATAGCGCTGGTGCGAGAGCATCGACTCGCAAATGATTTCGTGTGGGATGCTCAAGAACTCTTCGTCGAAGTGACCCACGAGCGCATCGGGGCACTCGCATAAATCGACCACTTCTTCAAAGGTTTGCGCGGGCATGTCGACAATGACGTTTTGGTTCTTCTCGATAGCTTCGACCTGGTCACGAATCGTTTGAGCGCGCTTCTCGCGAGGCATGACGCCGTTTTTTTCGAGAATTTTAAGATAGTTTTCCGGAACGTCGAGGATGACTTCCTCTTCTCCAAGGATGCGGTGACCTCTGGTTTTTTTGGAGGAAGAGACGTCTCCGTAGGTAAGATTCAAAAGCTCGTCGCCAAAAAGCGCCACAATCCAGCGAAGCGGCCGCCCGTACATCACGTCCACATCGCCCCAGCGCTGGGATTTGGGCCACTTCAACTGCGCGAGGACGTTTTCAATTAAAGCGGGAAGGATGGCCGTCGCGTCTTTTGCGGGCTTGTTGATTTCTGCGAAAACGTAGGTCGCGCCGTTCTCCTCTTTTTTTGAGAGGTTCTCGGGCGTCGTGTTTGCCGAGCGTGCAAAGCCAATGGCGGCTTGCGTGGGGTTGCCGTCGGCGTCAAAAGCCGCTTCTACTTTGGGACCGCGGCGGGTCTCGTGGGCCTCCGGGGTTTTCTCGGCAACGTCTTCAACGAGCACCGCGAGGCGGCGAGGGGTCGAGAAAAGATGCGCTTCACCTGCGGAAAGTCCGGCGGCGGCGAGGCCTTTTGTGATGGCTGCCTCGAACTGCGGGGCGACAGAGGCGATGAGTTTGGAGGGAAGTTCCTCGGAGCCGATTTCTATGAGAAGCGTTTTTGCCATGGGGTTTCCTTTGGGTTGGCGGGGTGGTTTGTGAGTTTGTGTTTTTTGGCGGGGCGGTTGATGTGTTTGCGTGTTGTTAGCGGGGCGGTTAGCGTGCGGGCGGGGTTAGCTGGCGGCGGGCGCCTTCTTATCGGCGACAAACGCGAGGTACTCCTCGCAGCACTTCTTCGCCATCGTGCGCACGCGCAAAATGTAGCGAGCGCGCTCTGTGGCAGAAATGGCGCCGCGCGCATCGAGCAAATTGAACGAGTGCGAGCACTTCAGCACGCAATCGTAGGCGGGAAGCGGCAGGTGATGAGAGAGCGCCTCGGCGCATTCCTTCTCGAAAGCTTCGAACTCTTTCTTGTACATCTCGATGTTGGCGACCTCAAAGTTGTAGGCGGAAAATTCCTTTTCGTTCTCGAGAAAAACATCGCCGTAGGTCACCTTCGTGCCGTCTTCGCGCACGTTCCAAACGAGGTCGTAGACGGAATTGACGCCCTGCACGTACATGGCGAGGCGCTCCAGCCCGTAGGTAATCTCGACAGGAACGGGCTTGCATTCGATGCCTCCGACCTGCTGAAAGTAGGTGAACTGCGTGACCTCCATGCCGTTCAGCCACACCTCCCAGCCAAGGCCCCAGGCGCCAAGCGTGGGACTTTCCCAGTCGTCCTCAACGAAGCGCACGTCGCTTTTGGCAGGATCAAGCCCAATTGCCTTCAAAGATTCCAGGTAGAGCTCTTGGGCGTTTTTGGGGCTGGGCTTGATGACGACTTGGAACTGATAGTAGTGCTGCAAGCGGTTGGGATTCTCGCCATAGCGCCCGTCGGTGGGACGGCGGCAAGGCTGGACATAACAAACCGCCCAGGAGTCGGGCCCCAGCGAGCGCAGAAGGGTTTGGGTGTGGAAAGTGCCTGCTCCAACCTCGGAGTCGTAGGGTTGAACGATGGTGCAGCCCTGCTTTGCCCAGAATTGCTGGAGAGCCAAAATCATGTCCTGAAAAGTCAGCATTATCTCATCCTGTCCATAACCTTAAAGCAGTTTAATCTGCGAGAAGGGGAAGAAAATAAACCACGCTTTCGAGGTGAAGGCGTCTCTTTTAATCGGTCCAAAATAGCGCGAATCCAGCGAGTTCGTTCGGTTGTCCCCCATCATCCAATACTCACCTTCCTTTAGCGTATAGGGGTAGGTTATAGGCTCTTCCAGCACCCGAGAAGGCACCGCGAGGGGGTTGGTGGAGCGGTTGCCGGTATAAGGTTCGTCTTGCTTCTCGCCGTTGATGTAAAGGTAGCCGTCATCGGGGATATCGATTGTGTCTCCGGGAACCCCAATCACGCGCTTAATCAAAATGGTCGAAGGATTCTCTGGATCGACGAAGGTGGCAATGTCTCCCCTTTGGGGGTCTTGCACCAAATACGTGACCTTTTCGCCGATAAGGCGATCGCCCACTTGGAGCGTCTCCATCATCGACTCGGAAGGAATTTCAAACGGTTCTGCCACGAAGGCACGAACAAAAAAAGCAACACCGACAGCTGCGGCAACGATGAGAATGTAGCTAAAAGCGCGCTTGAAACGACTGCGCTTCAGGTGAGCGGGCTTCTTGCCTCCGCGCTTCGAGGAGCCCTTTCGTAAGCCTTGCTGGCCGGCACCCGGGGCGCACCAGGCGTCCTCGGCGATATGCACCGCTTCTGCAGCTTCTGCAGCTTGCGCAGCTTCTGCAGCTTCTGCAGCTTGCGTGTTCGCACTCGCGGCTTGATTAGTTTTTCTCGGCATCGTTAAGAGCCCTTTCTACCTGGTTTTTCTCGGCTTCCGTGAGCTCCGAGTTCATGAGAGCCCGCATCTCCTCCGTCAATTGTAGCGCATGCAGCAGGTCGGGGCGCAGCTTCGCCGTCCTTTTTATGGCGTTGGCAAGGCGCCAGGCTGCTACCTTTTTGTGGTCGCCCGAAAGCAGAATCTCAGGCACCTTCTGGCCGAGAAAATCGGCCGGGCGCGTGTATTGTTCGTACTCCAAAAGTCCTGCTACCGAGAAGGATTCGTCGCTTGCACCCTCCTCGTTCCCGAGCGCTCCGGGAAGCAGGCGCACGACCGCGTCGCTAACCGCCATCGCCGCAAGCTCGCCTCCCGTGAGGACAAAATCTCCAAGCGACAGGCACTCGTCAGCCAGGCTGAAAGCGCGCTCGTCCATTCCCTCGTAGCGCCCGCAGACGAAAAGAAGCGCCTCTTTTTGGGCAAGCTCTTGAGCTTTTTGCTGGTCGAAGCGCGGAGCTGCTGGCGTGAAAAAGATAACGTGAGCAGGCGCTGTGTGCGCTTCGATGTTTTTGGCCTGAATGGCCTGGACGCTTTCGAAAAGCGGCTCGGGGCGCATGAGCATACCCGGCCCTCCCCCAAAAGGAGCATCGTCGACGGTGCGATGTTTGTCGTGCGTCCATTCGCGCAGGTCGAACGCTTCAAACGAGAAGACGTCGGCTTTTTGCGCGCGGCCCAAAATGGAAGCATCCATGTAGGGCGCGAAGACTTCGGGGATAACGGAGAGCGCCTGGATTCTCATGAGCGCGCTCTCTCGTTTGTTTTGGTGCTGGCGGGTGTTTGCGTTTCTGTTTTATTTGTTTCTACTGCTTGCGCGTTTGCAGACATTTTTGTTTGCGTGTTCGCGGACGTTTTTAAAAACGTCACAATTTCTTCGTCGAGAAGCCCGGCTGGAAGGTGGACTTTCGCCGTTTTTTTGTCGTTATCGATTTCTTGAACGTAGGCATCGACCGCTGGAAAGAGAAACGTTTTTTGAGGGTCAGCACCAAGCGCTATTTCCCAAAGGGCATGAGCGCCGTTGTTAGAAATGTCGCTGATGAGGCCGAGCTCCCCCAGCTCCTCATCGAACACATGAAAGTCGAGAAGTGCCGAATTGGCGTACGTAAAGGCGGAAGAGGCAGCGCCATCAGCGGCACCTGCAACGACATCGACACCTGCGGCCCCCTCCCCTGCACCAGTGCCAGCAAATGACAGCACGTGCATTGCAACCTCCGGGGTTTTCTCGACGAGGAAGAAGCGACCGGAAAGCTTTTCGACCTCGCCACGCGTATCAACGCCTGTCAGCTTCACTCGAACATTTTTGCTACCCGCGCCTGCGATTTTCTCGACTGAAAGCCAGCGAGAAAACTCGTTTAGGGGAGGTACGACGCAGACGGCATCGCCTTCATGCAGAATCGAAAGCGAGTCGACGGCGAATGGCTCGATAGAAAAAAAGCCCGAGGTACCATGCGGTTTGGTAACTCGGGCGATGCGTGTGTAGGCGGTGGTCATGAACGTATAAGCCCAAAGTTCGCCTTTGGGCGGGGGTCAAATTTAGTCCAAAACCTCAACGTCGACCTGGATGCCAAGGCGCTGACCAAGCGCGCGGGCCAGGGTTCGGATGGATTTGATGGAGTGACCTTTGCGTCCAATAACCTTACCGACGTCCTCTTTGTCGCAAGATATCTCGATGAGGGTCATGTCTTCGGAGTCGGTGACGTCGAGAGATACGGCGTCAACATTGTCGACAAGACCGCAGACGATAACCTCTACGAGGTCGGCAACTTTGTCGGAAATGATTTGATCAGCCATGCGGGTGCGCCTTTACTCGGCCGGCTTTTCGGCGGCGGGGGCGTTAGCGGGCTTGTCCTCTGCAGGAGCCTCTTCAGCAGGTTTCTCCTCAGCAGGAGCCTCTTCCTTTTTAGCCTCCTCAGCTGGCTTTTCTTCAGCAGGAGCCTCAGCAGACTTTTCCTCAGCAGGAGCCTCAGCAGCAGCCTCCTCAGCAGGAGCAGCTTCAGCGGCGGCTTCCTCAGCGGCAGCAGCTTCAGCGGCTTCTTTCTCGGCGGCAGCTTCAGCCTCAGCAGCCTCTTTGGCAGCGGCAGCCTCTTCGGCGGCAATGCGGGCCTTCTCGATTTGCTTCTTCGACTTCTTCTCCTTCTTAGCGGGAGCGGGCTGGTGGCCGTCCTTCAAGATTTGGATGAGGTGGCCGACGGTGTCAGAAGGCTTGGCGCCTTTGCCAATCCACGCGTTGATTTTCTCGAGGTCAAGCTCGATAACGTGGGGTTGCGTGAGGGGGTTGTAGACACCCACCTGCTCGATGTAGCGGCCGTCGCGCGGCATGCGCTCGTCGGCGACAACGACGCGATAGTAAGGACGCTTTTTTGCTCCGTGACGTGAAAGGCGTATTTTAACTGCCAATTCAATCTCCTTTTTCGGTTCTTTCCGGCGCTTTGCCAGACTTTTTTGTATTTCAGGGTTATTTGCGCGCACCAAAGCCTTCAGGTTTCGCGAGGATGCTTTGGTCTTTTCAATTTTTCGCGCAGGCGTTATTCTAGCAGAAAAAGCGGTTAGTTTTGGATAAAAATCGAATCTTGGAGTTTGTACGCACGGTCCCTCCGACATAAAAAATCTCGCAGAAGAGCTTCGCTGGGAAGGCCCCGCGATTGCCCTTCTCGACTTGGACGCCTTCTTCACCTCCGTCGAGCAGCTCGACCATCCCGCGTGGCGCGGCTTGCCGCTGGTCGTCGGCGGCCCGCCCGAAGAGCGCGGCGTAGTCTCGACTGCAAGCTACGAGGCGCGCAAGTTTGGAATTAACTCTGCCCAGCCCTCCGCCGTCGCCAAGCGCCTTTGCCCCGACGCCATTTGGACGCGCGGCCACATGGATCGCTATCGCGAGATGAGCGGACAGGTGATGAAAATTATCGAATCAAAAACCCCTCGTATGCAGCAGGTTTCCATCGATGAGGCGTTCTTTGACATCACGCCCGGGACCTATTCGAACGAAAGTCCCCTCCTGATTTGCCAGGATATTCTCGACGAAATTACGGCGCTGGGGATTACGGCAAGCATCGGCCTGGCGACGAATAAGGCTATCGCAAAAATGGCCTCTGAAGTCGAGAAACCCCGCGGATTTACGATTGTTCCTCCCGGGACCGAGCATCTTTTTATCGACGAGCGAAGTGTGCGCGAGCTCTCCGGCATTGGTCCTGCGATGGAAAAAGCGCTGAACCGCCAGGGTATTTTTACGCTGGGCCAATTTCGCAAAACTCCTCCCGAGAAAATCCAGGCGCTGTTTGGCAAAAACGGCATCACGATGTACGAGCGCGTGAACGGACTTACCGGAAGCGAGGTGGGTCTGCCACAAAAGGAACAGGCCAAGTCGCTCAGCCACGACGCGACGTTTCTCAAAGATCTGACGAACCGCAAAGACATTGAGGAGGCCATCAAGTCGATTGGTACCGAGGTCGGAAGGCGCCTGCGCAAGAAGGGCCTAAAGGGAAAGGAAGTGGTGCTTCGGCTGAAATATACCATCAACGAGTCGCACACCGCTCAGATGCCGCTGCCCGCCGCCACCGACAACGAGTACGACTTTTTGCCCTTTGCGCTGCAACTTCTCGACCAGCTGTGGCATTCAGGGACGCCGGTGCGCTTGGTTGGTGTGGGGCTCTCGCGCTTTGAGGCTGCGGGGGAGACGAGTGGCAACGTTGAAGCTCCTGAGCCGCATCTCTTCGAATCCGCCGAGAAAAACTTTCGCCAAAGCAGCGTCTCCGGAAAAGCTCAGGAATTTGAAGTTCCCTCGCCTACCGGTCAGCTGAGTCTTTTTGACGAGGGTATCGAAAGCGACACGGACGCCGATGCAAGCGACGCCGACGACGACCCAGACAAAGCGGCAAAAGCAGCGAAAAAATCGCCGAAAAAAGACCGCCGCCCTCTTGCAAAGACGACGGACTCTATCAAAGATAAATTTGGGAAAGCTGCTATTCGCTACGGTCGCGACTTGCGTTTTGAAAAGTCGAAGCCGCCCTCACACGACAAGCCGCAAAAAGAAAGCGAAGCAAATTAACGCTGCCTCCCGCAAACAAGATGCGCGAAGCTGAAGCCTGACAACCTAGCGCTGCCTTTTAATCGTCTGCTTTCTGTCGGGGCCCACGCATACCATCGTTACGGGCACGCCGCTCAAGCGCTCAATAATGTCAATGTAGTCTTTGGCTTCTCGGGGAAGATCCACGTAATTCTTGATGTTGGTGATATCTGTTTTCCAGCCGGGCATCTCGATATAAACCGGCTTGGCATCGTAGAACTTCGACTGGTGCTCAGGCACGGTCGTATAGCGCTCGCCGTTGCAATCGTAGGCGATGCAGATCTTGATAGTGTCAAGCGCGCTCAGGACGTCGAGCTTTGTGATGGCAAGCTCGGTGAGGCCGTTCACGCGAGCGGCGTAGTTCACGATAACGGCATCGTAGTAGCCGCAACGACGCTTTCTGCCGGTGGTAGTTCCGTACTCGTGGCCCTGCCCGCAAAGGGTCTCCCCTACCTCGTCGCCTTCAGGAAGCTCGGTGGGAAACGGGCCGGAGCCAACGCGCGTCAGGTAGGCCTTGGCAACGCCAATCACCGTGTCGATGTTTTTGGGGCCCACGCCCGTGCCGGTAATCGCGCCGCCCGAGACGCAGTTGGAGCTCGTCACGAAGGGGTACGTGCCAAAATCGATGTCAAGCATCGTGGCCTGCGAGCCTTCGAACAAAATGTCCTTGCCCTCGGTAAGCGCCTCGTTTAGATAGCGCGATGATTCGATAATGTAGGGGCGCAAAATCTTGGCATATTCCAGGTAATCGGCGCAAATTTGCTCGACGGTGTAAGTGGGCAGGCCGTAAACTTTTTCAAGTACCGGGTTCTTCTCGAGAAGGGCCGTCTCAAGTTTCTCGCGGAAAATCTTCTCGTCCAGCATGTCTTGCATGCGAAGGCCAATGCGGCTCACCTTGTCGGCGTAGCAGGGCCCGACGCCGCGCTTGGTGGTGCCAATCAGATTCTTGCCCAACTTGCGCTCGTGCGCTTCGTCGAGGTCCTTGTGATAAGGCATCACGATGTGAGCGTTGCCGGAAATCTTCAGGTTGTCGAAGGAAATGCCCTGCTCTTTCAGAGCGGCCAGCTCGTCGAGAACAACTTTGGGGTCAACGATGCAACCGTTGCCAATCACAGGCACGACGCCGTCGTAGATGACGCCGGAAGGAATCTGATGGAGCGCCAGTTTGTGGCCATTTGCGATAACGGTGTGGCCGGCGTTTGCGCCTCCCTGACAGCGCACGACCACGTCAAACTCGCTGCTTAGGACATCGGTTACTTTACCTTTTCCCTCGTCTCCCCACTGGGTTCCTACAAGAATTTTTGAGGGCATGTTCTCTCCTTGCTCGCTTTTTTAAACGGTGTCCTCGACCGGTTGATTTGCTGTTTTCGCGTCTGTTTTTCTCAGCAAATTCTGGGCACTTGGCAACTTTCTCAGGCTTTTCTCGGCGCCTTACGAAAAAGTAAGTTTATCAAGACGCTTGTAGATTTTTTTCGTGTTGTGCAAAAACTTTTTCGCATCCATGACCGCCAACAGCTCCTTCTCCGAGAGCGGGTTGCGCTTGTCGGCCAAAAGATTCGAGGTAAACCGCGCGCCCGGCGCATCCTCGGGCTTCACTTCCACGATGGCATCCCACGTCTTCATCGCCGCATCTTGAACAACCGCATACGCCTCTTCCCGAGAAAGGCCCGCGTCGGTCAAGGCCAAAAGGACTTTCGAGGAGTAGATGAGCCCGCGCGTCGCGTCGAGGTTTTTCTGCATGTGTTTGGGGAAAAGCACGAGGCCGCCCACGATGCGAATGAGTGACTGAAGCATGTGGTCAAGCGCGATGCACGAATCGGCGAAGATGACGCGCTCGGCGCTGGAGTGGGAAATGTCGCGCTCGTGCCAAAGAGCAACGTTGTCGAAGGCAACTTGGCAATTCACCTTCACGATGCGCGAGAGACCAGCGATTTTCTCGGCGGTGATGGGATTCTTTTTGTGCGGCATGGCACTCGAGCCTTTTTGGCCCTTGGCGAAGGGCTCTTGGGCCTCAAGGACTTCGGTGCGCTGCAGGTGGCGAATTTCTGTGGCGATACGTTCAGCGGTTGCGGCACTTATGGCAAGCACGCTTGCGAGAAACGCATGGCGGTCTCTTGAGATAACCTGCGTTGAAGTGGGGTCGAAAGTGAGCCCCAGGTGCTTGCAAACGTAAGCCTCTATCTGGGGATCTACGCTGGAATAGGTGCCAATAGCGCCCGAGATTTGTCCGACGGCAATCTGCTTTTGCGCCTCTTTCAAGCGCTCGTAGTCGCGGTGCAGCTCTTGTGCCCAGGAGGCAAACTTCAGCCCAAAGCTCATGGGCTCGGCATGGATGCCGTGGCTGCGCCCAACGGCCAAAGTATCTTGCTCCTCGCGCGCGCGGCGCACGCAAATCTTTCCAAGCTTGACCATGTCATCCAAAAGGATGTCGCAAACGGCTTTAAGCTGCACAGAAAAAGCGGTGTCGAGCACGTCCGAGCTCGTCATGCCGTAGTGCACGAAGCGCGCGGGGCTGGGGGCCTTCGCTTTGGCGCCTTTCTCCTTTTGCTCCTTCTTCCACGCGCGGTCAATGTAGCTGTTCATCACGGTCAAAAACGCGATAACGTCGTGGTGCGTGACCTCTTCAATCTTGTCCACTTCTTTTACCGAGAAATTCGCATGCTTTTTGATGAAAGCGGCGTCTTTCAGCGTTGGAATCGTTTGCGCTTGCTCTTTTTGCTGAGCTGCTCGCGCGCCCTTTGCGGTTCTTTTTTGTGCGCCCTTTTTAGCTTTTTTCTTGGACTCCAGGTGCGCTCTGGCCTCAACCGCTAGAACCTCCACCTTTTCCCAGGTAGCGTATTTGTTTTCGTCACTAAAAATGGCCGCGATTTCGGGACGGGAATATCTTTCAATCACACTTTTTCCTTCTCGAGAATTTTTAAATACCAATTATTAAAGGTGCGTTTTGGGTGTGAAACAGGTGCGTTTAGATTGCGATACGAGCGAGTTCGTTAAAAGAGCGTTCGCTTAAAAGTGTAAAGAAAAAGGGCCCTTTTGCAAGAGCCCTTTTCAACGTCTTCCTTAAAGAGTAAGGAGTTTCGCAGGTACTTCTCGAAATTAACACCTCAGAGGTACTTCTCGAAACTTTGCGTATGCGTCAGCAAAAACCTTACTCAATAATCGTGGAAACACGACCGTCGGCAACGGTGTGGCCACCCTCGCGAATAGCGAAGCGGAGACCCTCTTCCATAGCGACGGGGTAAATCAGCTCACCGGTGATGGTGACGTGATCGCCAGGCATTGCCATCTCAGTTCCCTCGGGGAGGGTGATGCTTCCGGTAACGTCGGTCGTACGGAAGAAGAACTGAGGACGATAGTTCGTGAAGAACGGGGTGTGGCGGCCGCCTTCCTCTTTCTTCAGAACGTAAATCTCAGCCGTGAATTTCTTGTGAGGGGTGACGGAGCCAGGAGCAGCGAGAACTTGGCCGCGCTCGACGTCTTCACGCTTCACACCACGGAGAAGAATACCAACGTTGTCGCCGGCCTCGCAGAAGTCCATGGACTTGCGGAACATTTCGATGCCGGTAACGGTGGTTTTCTCGGTAGGTTTAATACCAACGATTTCAACCTCGGAGTTGATGTCGAGGTGACCGCGCTCAACACGGCCAGTGGCAACCGTACCACGACCAGAAATGGTCATGACGTCTTCGATGGCCATCAGGAAGGGCTTGTCAACCTCACGAGCAGGCGTGGGGATGTAGTTGTCAACCTCGGTCATGAGGGAGCGGACGCTGTCGACCCACTTCTCCTCGCCGTTCAGGGCGCCAAGAGCGGAACCACGGATGATAGGAATGTCGTCTCCGGGGAACTCGTACTCAGAGAGAAGGTCGCGAGTTTCCATCTCGACGAGGTCGATGAGCTCTTCGTCGTCAACCATGTCGCACTTGTTCAGGAACACAACGATGTAGGGCACGCCAACCTGACGGGCAAGAAGGATGTGCTCACGGGTTTGGGCCATAGGACCATCGGTAGCAGCAATAACGAGGATTGCGCCGTCCATCTGAGCCGCACCAGAAATCATGTTCTTGATGTAGTCAGCGTGTCCGGGGCAGTCGACGTGTGCGTAGTGGCGGTTCTCGGTCTCATACTCAACGTGTGCGACGGAGATGGTAATACCACGCTCGCGCTCTTCGGGAGCTTTGTCGATGTCCTCGAAAGCAGTGAAGTCTGCTTTGCAACCAGGGGTCTCCGAGAGAACCTTGGTGATGGCCGCGGTCAAAGTTGTTTTACCGTGGTCAACGTGGCCGATCGTACCAATGTTTACATGTGGCTTGGTACGCTCAAATTTTTCTTTGGCCATGTCATCCTCCTTTAAGGTTTGACGTTTTGCCTGCCGTAGGCCCGCTGTCCGTTTGCAGCGGCGAACAGGCGCTTTTCCTATTTTCTATCTCACGGTGCCGAGAAACCCTTTTGCCTTGCGGGCTGCCTTTTGACTTGCGCCTTGCGGGCTGCCTTCTGGCGCGCCGTATTCCGGCTGGGGCTTCTCTCACCGAGAAGATCCTTGGTAGCGGTGACTGGATTTGAACCAGTGACGCCGCGGGTATGAGCCGCGTGCTCTGACCAACTGAGCTACACCGCCGTTTGCTTTGCTCCTTTGCAAAGGGGCACTTCTCGAAAGTGAGAGCGAAAACGAGCACGAAAGCGAGCAATTCTCGAAAAACTGGAGCCCGCGACCAGGATTGAACTGGTGACCTCTTCGTTACCAACGAAGTGCTCTACCGACTGAGCTACACGGGCGGTGGTGGGGATGCATGGACTCGAACCATGGAACCCAGAGGGAGCGGATTTACAGTCCGCCGCAGTTGCCGCTGTGCCACATCCCCGGTTGCATCTCGTTTTCCGAGCTTTCACTGAACGATATATAAGCGTAAAATCCGAGCTATATGAGCTAGTTTCGTTTTCGGTGTGCCTCGCGTTTTTGCCTTGCAATTTTCGCTAAGGAAGCGCGCGCGAGGGAAATATTAGAATTTGAAACAACCTCTGTCAACTTAAACCCCGTGGCCGGGCGTATCCTTCATAAAAACTGCAAATTATAGTAGGAAACCCCAATAATTTATTTGGGTTCACCGTTATTTTTTGCAATAAAAGTCATTTTTTGCTCACCCGATTGAGCATTTTTGCGCTACTATTGAGCAAAAATGCTCATCTATTGAGCAAATTTGCTCAATAGCTTTCAAAAAACAGGAGATAAAATGGCTAATGAAACGTACCAGCGTCCTCTCGTCAAACATCTTATCGAACGCATGAACGAAACGCGCCACTTCATCCAAATGCTCGTGGGGCCGCGCCAAACGGGAAAAAGCACCGCCATCCGCCAAGCTTTGGAAACCATCCAGATTCCCGTGCATGAGGTTTCTGCAAGCATCGATGCCTCCAGCCGAGACTGGCTTCGCACCCAATGGAATCAGGCCCGCAATCTTGTATCGGAAGCAACGCCTTCTGCCCTCCTTGTAATTGACGAGGTGCAAATAATCGATCAGTGGTCCGCTGTCGTGAAAGAGCTCTGGGACGAAGACAGCAAAACCGGCATCGACCTCCGCGTTGTTCTTAGCGGCTCCTCTTCCCTACTCTTACAAAAAGGCCTCCGAGAAGGCCTCACGGGTCGCTTCGAGGTGCTTCGCAGTACGCACTGGTCTCTTAGCGAATGTAGCGCCGCCTTCGGCTACGACCTCAACGACTTTTTATACTTTGGCGGCTATCCGGGGGGAGCTCCTCTTCGCCGCAACAAGAAACGTTGGCTGGACTATATGACAGATGCCGTCATCAATCCCAGCATTTCAAGGGACGTCGTCGCTTTGGAAGAAGTGCGCAAGCCCGTTTTAATGGATCGCCTTTTTAATCTGGGGGCAGCCTCATCCGGTCAGGAACTTTCTTATCGCAAAATAATGGGGCAGCTTCACGACGCGGGAAACACAACGACTCTCGCTCGCTACTTGGATCTTCTCAACGACGCAGGGCTTCTCTGCGGGCTCACTAAATTTGATAAGAAACTTATCCGAGAAAAAAGCAGCTCGCCGCGACTGATGGTGTACGACACGTCGTTGATGGTTGCCTCCTACGGCCGCTACCGAAGCTATCTCCTCTCGGACAGCGAGCGCCGCGGCCATTTGGAGGAAAGCGCGGTGGGCGCCTATCTTTTGGCACGTTCTAAAGAGGACCACTTCGATGTCAATTGGTGGCGCGAGGGCGATAAAGAGGTGGATTTTGTTCTCTCCTCCGGCGACGATGTGGTGGCGGTTGAGGTGAAGAGCGGACGTGTAAAATCTCTCAAGGGCATGACGGCATTTTTGGCCGAGAACCCCAAAGCGAAAACATTGGTGGTGGGGTCTCCTGAGACGCCTTTGGAGGCGTTCCTTCGTGGAGAAGTTCCGCTTTTTTAAGCGTGCCACTTAAACTCTTCTCGAGAAAAAAGAGGAGCAGCGCTTTGTCGTTGTCTCCCCTCCTCCCCCATTTTCCCCCGCTAAAATGAGCTTAGTTTGGTAATATAGCAACACGCTGAAGTGGCTCAATGGTAGAGCATCTGATTTGTAATCAGACGGTTGTGGGTTCGATTCCCACCTTCAGCTCCAGAAAGTTCAGCCGGGGTGCCTGCAAGCGCCTCGGCTTTTTTTTCGCCTCAATAAAAGAGGTATTGCCTACCGCCCTGTCGCATCCATCAGCTCAACAACGACGCCACAAGTTTCTTGCAGGTCGCGTCCTAAAAAGTGGTGTAAGAACCAATTTTTAGGACGCGACCTTATGTTTTAATCATGGCAATTTCTTGATGATTAAAGAAAAACATATTTCATCTTTAGAATTGCGGGAGTTTTCTCCTGACATTTTTTTGGATAGAAACAAACTCGCCAATGTTGCAATAAAGCATTCGGCGTTTAGCTGAGACACAAAGCCTCGGGACGATGAGTGATATAAGTCGCCATCTTTGTCTCGCGGTCGTCTTTATCCTTTTCCGTAGAAGCTTTTTTATTTCACATTAAAATGTTGCCTATATGATTCAAAACAACAAGAGCAAACTCAAGAAGAAATCAGGCGAAGGAGCCAGCAAGCGGGCGCGGGCTCAGGGCGTAGACGCAGGAGCGAGCTCAGGCGCGGGCGCGGTCACGCTTGCAGCCCTTCTTGCCATCGCGCTGCCAACCTTTGGCCAGCTCATAGCCGAGCCTGCCTTTGTCCTGGTCGACACTGCTATCGTTGGACACTTGGGCGAAAGCGCGCTCGCTGGACTGGCCCTTGGCTCTACCGTAATCTTGACCGCCGTTGGCCTCTGCATCTTTTTGGCCTACTTCACCACGGCCCAGGTCGGCCGCCACCTTGGCGCGGGCCGACGCAAGGAGGGGCTGCAAACCGGCATCGATGGCATGTGGCTTTCGCTTGCCATTGGCATCACATTGGCCGTCGTCCTATTCTTTGGTGCCAAGCCCATCTGTTGGCTTCTCGGCGGACGCGAAGCCGGCCTAGAGCAAGCCATCATCTACACGCGCATGGTCGTGCTGGGCGTTCCCGGCATGCTTCTCGTCTATGCGAGCACTGGCCTTCACCGAGGCTTCCAACGCCCCAACATCACGCTGGTCGCCGCCGTCTCGGGCGCCGTTTTGAACATCGTTTTGGATGTCTTTTTCGTCCTCGTGCTTGGTTGGGGCATCGCCGGCTCGGGTTTCGCGACGTGCATCGCGCAGTGGTACATGGGCATTTTCTTAGCCGTCCCCGTTCTTCTCTGGTCGAGAAAAGAAGGCGTGAATTTGCTTCCCCACTGGCGCCGCATTGCAAACGCGCGTCGAGAAGGGTTTCCTCTCTTCGTGCGTACCTTGGCTCTGCGCGTCGGAATGGTGGCAACGGTGATGACAGCCGCTGCGCTGGGAACGCAGATTCTTGCGGGCTATCAGGTGGTGAACGCCTCCTGGAACTTTATGGCAAATGTCCTTGATTCCGTTGCGATTGCGGGGCAGACGCTCGTGGCGGCTGAGTTGGGCGCGCAGCGTTTTGCTAAGGCTCGCGAGCTGACGCGCCTGGTGCTACATGCGGGACTTCTCGTTGGGTGCCTGGCGGGAATTATCTTTGTTGGCCTTGGCTTTGTAGCGCCGCATCTTTTCAGCGAAGAGATTCAGATTCAATATGTGGCCGCTATTGGCATGATAATTTCTGGCATTGCGCTGCCGATGCAAGGCTGGACGTGGGCGGCTGACGGCATTTTGATTGGCGCGGGCGACTTTCGCTATCTGGCGTGGGCGCTCTCGTTGGCGAGCGCTGTCTACATTGGCGTGCTTGCCATTCTGGATTTTGCTATCGGCCCCTTCGTGACAGGGGTTGCCTGGCGAACCGCGCTTTTATGGACGGCCTTCAACTTCGTGTTTATGGGCGGGCGCGCCGTGACGAATTGGTTGCGTATTAGAACGGATAGGTGGATGAAGTTAAACAAAAGCAATTCATGAGCATCAATGCTTATTAAAGAATGAAGTAATAAAGTTTGAATAGATTGTTTGCAAACTCCGATACTCAGAGTTGCAGATATGAAATTTCGCTGACCTTAAAGAGGGCCAAAACAAAAATCTTGCACCCGTTCACTCAATCAAGGAACGAAAGAACTTGCAAGAACGTTTCATATCCAAACGCATTGCACGATTCCACTATTGCCCCTTAGTCAGAATTTCACTGCTCCAAAACAAATGCCTCTTAACCTCAGGGGGGTGATGTGTTTGATTACTAGTCAGAATGCCACTGCTCCAAAACGCGACTGGTTGCAGCTAACGGGGTCGGATAGTTTGATTACTAGTCAGAATGCCACTGCGAGTCAAAATAAAGACTTAGTCTTAAATGTCCCTTTTGGGACGCCACGTAGGTGGCTTAGTTGACTCAAAAAAGGGGAGCTCTTTGAGCTCCCCTTTATTATAACTCGATTTTAGGGCTATAGGACAAAAAGTGTGTCTAGTTTTGGGCGTTACCGCAGGTGGCGCCC
>CANEFS010000020.1 GCA_947426865.1 uncultured Coriobacteriaceae bacterium
ACTGGGATTAAAAATTGAGTTTGCCCAGGTCAGAGCGATATTCTTACTCCCACTCAATCGTGGCGGGGGGCTTGCTCGTGATGTCGTAGACGACGCGGTTCACGCCGGGCACTTCTCCCACAATGCGCTGAGAAATAGAGGCAAGGACTTCGTAGGGAAGCTTCGCCCAATCGGCCGTCATCGCATCAGCCGACTCCACCGCACGCACAACGATAACTTCTCCGTAGGTGCGCTCGTCTCCCATAACACCCACCGACTTCGAGCCGGGAAGCACCGCAAAGTATTGCCAGACCGGATACTCAGTCGCGGGCGCGCCGGGTTTGGTTTGCGCAAGCGCACCGTCACGCTCGCCGGTTTTCTCGAAAAGGAACGCGTTGTAAGCGTCGAGCTCTTCTCGGACGATAGCGTCGGCGGCTTTCAGGAGGTCCAGTTTTTTCTCGGTAATGTCGCCAATGATGCGAATGGCCAGGCCAGGGCCGGGGAAGGGCTGGCGGTAGACGACGTTTTCGGGAAGGCCGAGGGAGAGGCCAAGCGCACGGACCTCGTCTTTGAAGAAGTGGTCGAGCGGCTCGATGAGGTCGAAGTGGACGCCGGTCGGGAAGGGGATGAGGTTGTGGTGGCTCTTGATGGTCGAGGTATCCTTGCCTGTTTTGCGCGAGCCCGACTCGATGATGTCGGGGTAAATGGTGCCCTGCGCCAGGAATTGGACGTCGCCCAGCTTCTGCGCCTCCTCGAAGAAGATACGCCAAAATTCCGTGCCGATGATCTTGCGCTTTTGCTCGGGATCGGTGACGCCTTCCAGCAGCTTAAGGTAGCGCTCCTGCGCGTTGACGACGACGAGCGGAATGCCGAAAACTTCGCCAAAGACGTGCTCGACGCTTTCCGGCTCGCCCTGGCGGAGAAAGCCGTGGTTCACGAAAACGCAGGTGAGCTGGTCGCCGATAGCCTTGTGTACGAGCGCCGCCGCGACCGCTGAGTCCACACCTCCCGACAGGCCGAGAATAACTTTTCCATCTCCTACCTGGGCTTTGATTTCTGCGACCTTTTCCTGGACGATGTTATCCATCGTCCACGTGGGCTTCAGGTGAGCGATTTCAAACAGGAAGTTCGAGAGAATCTTTTGGCCATAGGTGGTGTGCTTGACCTCTGGATGGAATTGCGTGGCGTAAAGGGCGGCGCGACGATTTTCCATGACGGCGACGGGCGCGTGCTCGGTGGCGCCGGTGATTTCAAAGCCCTCGGGAGCCTCATCGACGTAGTCGCGGTGGCTCATCCACACGGTCTGACCGTCGTGGGGCGTGCCGTCCATGAGAGGGGAGCTGCCCTTGCGAAGAAGGTTGGCCGGCCCGTATTCGCCTTTCTCGGCGTGAACGACGTGTCCGCCCAAAAGCTGTGCCATCAGCTGCTCGCCGTAGCAAAACCCCAGGACTGGTATGCCAAGCTTGAGAATTTCGGGGTCCATGGAGGGGGCATCTTCTGCGTAGACGGAGGCCGGGCCGCCCGAGAGGATGATGGCCGCGGGCTTCAGGTCGCGCAACTCTTTTGCGGTGATGCCTGCCGAGAAAATCTCGGAGTAGACGTGGAGGTCTCGGACGCGGCGGGCGATGAGCTGGGCGTATTGGGCGCCAAAGTCGAGGACGGCGACGAATTGGGCGGGGGGATTGGGGGTGTGGGCGGGGGTTGAGCTGCCGGTGTTATTGGCGGTGCTGGTGGTGCTTGGGCTGGTTTGATCTGTGGCGTTGCTGGTGACGGGGTGCTCGGACATTTTGTTACTCACATTCTTTTAGATTCATTCAAAAATGGGGAAACTCGTTTGCTCCTCTATTGAAACATAAACACCTTTAAAACGCATGGAACTTTAGCAATTAAAGCTCGCAACGAGATAAATGAACGCATGGAACTTTAGTAATTATGGCACCCTTTCTGAAATTAAAGTTTTAAGTCCGGGGGTTTCTCGGCCAGCAAAAAAAGGGGAGGGGAGCTGGGAAAAGTATTTTTGCACGGGTTTCTCGGCCTTTAGGGAGGGATTCTCGACTGTCTAGGCAAACAGGGCCCATCCTTGGTAAAATAAGGGCTTGAAAATTTGAAGTTGGATAGGAGCTCGCGGGGCCTCGGCCCTGTATGAGATCGAAAGAGAGAGCATGAGAAAGAAAGACGCGAAAGCGCAAAATTTTTCAGAAGCCAATAACGCGCAGCAAGCTGCGGCGCAGGAAGTCGCTGGTATAGCGGATAAAAGCAAGCAGGCCTCGGCTCAGGCCAAAGAAGCGGCCGGCGCCAAAGGAAAAACTGCCAAGGGAGCTCCCAAAGCCGCCAAGGCATCCGACAAAACCAAAGCAGAAGCTGAAGCCAAAGCCGCCGCCGCTCAAGCCGCCGCCCGCCCCCGCTCAGAGAAGCGGGAAAAAGCCGCAGCCGCCTACGCCGCCAAGAGGAAGAAGCGCGGCCGGATGAAAATCCTCAAGGTCGCAGCGGTTGCTTTTATCTGTGCCCTTCTCGCCTTGGGTGCGACGGCCTTCGCTTACGTTGTGGGATTACAAACGAGTCTCCACGCTGGCCTCGACGACAATCTCGAAGGCTCCCTCAAGCAAGTCGCCGACGGCGAGCCTTTTTACATGCTGCTTCTGGGTATCGACAAAGACCAAGAGCGCGCCGAGTCCTCAAACTACGGCCCCTCTGATTCGGCCTATCGCACCGACTCTATGATGCTCGCGCGCATTGACCCCAAAGACAAACAGGTCACCCTCGTTTCTCTTCACCGAGACACTCTTGTTGACCTTGGAAAAAACGGCAAGCAAAAGATCAATGCAGCCTATCCGTATGGAGGTGCCAGCTACACGGTTGACGTCGTCAGCGAATTTGCCGGCGTTCCCATCTCGCACTATGCCGAGATTGACTTCGACCAGTTCGCCTCAATCGTCGACACGCTGGGCGGCGTTGAGATTGACGTTCCTATCGACATCGACGATCCTCACGTTGGCCCTCCCATAAAAAAGGGCAAGCAAATTCTGAACGGCGAGCAAGCCCTTGAGCTCTGCCGCAGCCGCCACGCCTACGATGCGTACGGCGACGGCGATGTCTATCGTGCGGCCAACCAACGCATGGTAATAGAGCAAATTTGCAAGCAACTTTTGGCGGCACCACCTGCGACGATGGCCGCTACCATTCAGCAGTTTGCCAGTGCGGTGACCACGGATCTGACCGTTCAAGAAATCATTCAGCTCGCAGACGATATGCGCGGCATCAACATCGACACGGATGTCTACTCCGGAATGGAGCCGACGAGCTCGCTTTATACGAACAACACCTGGTTTGAAGTTTGTGACGTTCCTGCGTGGAGAGAGATGATGATGCGCGTGAACAAGGGCCTCTCGCCCTACTCCAACGCCGACCAAGATCCCACGCAGGGAGCTGCTGGAAGCACGCTGAACATCAACAACGGCGACGGTTCGTAGAGTTTCAAGAGGCGCTCGGCGGGCTCTTGAGCTGCACGTTTGGTAAGTGCCGGTCATGACAAAAACGATTTCAATCACGCAATTATGGATTCTCTTTCACCTTCCGAGAAATTCGACGTCGGACACACCGGCCAAGGCGACCTGCAGAAATTGGTTGATGTGCTGTTCGCAAAAGAGAAGCGCGTTGATAGGCTGGATGCGGTCGTGCTCGCCGAGACAAACGACGTGGAAGCTGACCTTCTCGAAATTGTGAGCTTGTTGCCTCCGAAGAAAATGACGCGGGCGCAGATGACAGATCAGCTGAACTCCTCGCTTGCCGCGCACGGTTGGGCGAAGAGATTTGGAATCGTAAGTTAGCTGGTAAGAAACTTGTGAGATGAGCGTAAGAGACGTGTGAGAAACGGGTCAGAAATAGGGAAGAACGCCGTCAAGAATACGTAAGGACATTGTGGTATGGCTCAGAAAAAGCAGATAAAGAAAAGCTCGGCAACAAAGCAAAAAACAAGTGCCGAAAAAAGCGGAACTAAAAAACGCGTTTCCGCTCAGGCTTCGGCAAAAAAGAGCAACGTGAAAACCCGCGCACAAGGGAGCAACAAGAACGGCGCGCAAGGAAGCGCTAAAGCCAACGCGCAAGCCAGCGCCCAGCGCACCGCTCAAAAAGCCGCTGCTAAAAAGCCTGCCAAGCAGCCAGTAGCCGCAAGCAAGAGTGCACCCATCAAGGTCGCTGCCAGCAAGCTCGCCGATCAGACCTCCACCCTTCAAAAGGCGGCGCAGAAGAAGTTCAAAAGCGCAAAGGACAAGGCAAAAACGTCCGAGCTTCTCGGCTTCATGAAAGCGAATTTCAAGCATTCTTTTAAAACGGTTGTTAAAGATAACGAGCGGGCTATCAAGCGCAAACGCACCGGAAAAGAGATTGCCGTTATTGCCATCTCCATCATCATGGTTGTCTCGATTTTACTACCCTCTTTCACTATGCTTTTTGGAGGCGACAAGGCCGAAACCCCCAGCTCATTTTCGCAAACAACCGAGATTTACCAGCCCAAAATCGATGAGTTGCAAAGAAAAATTGCCGACAACCCCTCCAGCGCTACCGACCAGCTCGCCCTCGCTGACACCACTTACCGCTACGGCCAGTACGCCATGCAGTATGCCTCGACCGATGACGAGGAGACGCAAGCCAAAAGCATCATGCAGGACGCGGCCGCAGAATATGCTGCTTACCTCGATTTGGCCGGATCCCTTGAAACGTATGAGGAGAAAAATGCCGTGGTCAGTCGCGCTTTTTGTAACCTCTATATTGGAAACGATGATGAGGCTATCCAGCAGCTGCAAGACCTTCTTAAAGAGACCAATTTTGCGCCCGCTTGGCAGGCGCTCGGCATGATTTACGAGAGTGAAGGCAAGAACAACCAGGCAATCGAGGCGTATCAGAAGGCAATCGACGCGCCGCAGGACTCCAAGCAAGATGTGACGTCGTATTGCCAGAGCCGCATTAAAGCCCTGAAAGATGAGAATGCTCAGTCCTCGGGAGGCGCGCCGGCTCTCAACGCCCAACTGAACTCGTAGGAGGGGAGTGCGGGCGAGATGATTTTCTCGGAAATTTTCCAAAGATTTTCCCGAGAAACCCTCCTTCATTTTGCGCGTACTTCTAGTTTTTGCTAGTATTTTGCCTACAACAAGAGTGCCCGCGCAGCAACGCAGCAGACGCTCGTGCGACCGCGCAAGAAAGCCCGCGTGCCCGCGCACACCCGTTGCAACTAATTCGATAGGAGGCATCCGATGGCCCTTTCACTCAAGAAAGAAAAGAAGGATAACACTGCTCTGATATCAGTATCAGGCGAGGTAGATGTCTCAAATGCTCAGGAACTGAGCGATATTCTCGACGAGGCACTTGCCGAAAAACCCACCGTTATTGACGTTGATTTAAGCCAGGTTCCCTACATCGACTCCACCGGCATTGGCATTTTGGTTAAAAGTGCACACATCGCCGCTGATCAAGATTGCGCGTTCACCGTTTCCTCCCCGCAAACCAACGTGCTCCGAGTTTTGACACTTCTGGGGGTTGGCTCCGAATTCAATCTCAACGATTAGTCTGTTGAGCTCGCATTGTTTGGCATCGGCGATACAGAGTTTCTCCTTATCCTGATTTTTGCCTTCCTCCTTTTTGGCCCCGACAAGCTCCCGGCCCTGGGGAAAACGCTAGGTAAAGGCATCCGTCAGTTCCGAGAGGCCTCCAACTCGGTCACGAAAGTGGTTCAGGATGAGGTCCTCGCGCCCGTTCAAGAATCCATTAATGCCGAGAAACCCTTAGGAAAAGAGGGCTCTTCTGATGCAGCTTCTGCCTCAGCGGCGGCATCCGCAGCGCCGGCCACGCCCGCAATCTCCGCACCGTCGGCCACGTCAGAAGCGCCAGCTCCCTCCGCCGGTCAAGCAGAAACCTTCGCGCAGAAAAAAGCGCGCCTAGAGCGCGAATATCAAGAGAAGCAGAAAGCCGCAAACACAAGCAAAACAGACGAATCAAAAGGCGGCGAGGCCCATGGCTAAGGGAACAGGCACCATGGGCATCATGGATCACGTGGGCGAGTTGCGCCAACGCATCACTATCATCGTTTTTTCCTTGATTTTCTCGGCTGTTGTCATATATTTTGCAACGCCCACCCTCATCAACTTGCTCATCACTCCCATCAAGTCCTATCTTCCCGACGGTAACCTCGCCATCATGAGCTCGCTTGGGGGCTTTACGATTCGCTTTAAGGTGGCGCTGTTTTTTGCAACGATTGTATGCTCGCCTATTATTATCTCGATGATTTTGGGCTTTTTCATTCCGGCTCTGAAGCCCAATGAACGCAAATGGGTCATTCCGACCGTCGTCGCGCTCGTCGTTCTCTTTTTCTTGGGGATGATTTTTTGCTATTTCGTGATTCAGCGAACCGCTTTTGGTTGGATGATTGAACAATCCGCCGCCTTTGCCACTGTCATTCCCAATGCCGATGACTACCTCACCATCATGATGCTTTTAGAAATTGGCTTTGGTGTCGCTTTCGAGATACCTCTCGTTATTTTCTATCTCTCCGTCTTTCATCTGGTGCCTTATAAAACTTTCAGGGACAACTGGCGCTTTATCTACATTGGCCTTTTGATTTTCTCGGCCATGGTGACGCCTGACGCAAGCCCGGTAACGATGTTTTTCATGTTCGCGGCCATTATTTTGCTATACGAAATTTCGTTGGCGGCGGCTCGGGCCTATCTTGTGAAGCGCTACGGGAAGGCCTCACTTAAGTGGTCGAAGGACGATTTCGACGCGCATCAGGATTAGCGCAGAAACGCATTTTCAGAGCTCTCGCGCGTTTTCGTCTAGAGGCCCTGCTCGTGCGCACGCATTTTGCTTGACCGGTGCTTGCATTTTCTAACCACACTTATATATATGTAGGACACGGCGCGCAATATGTGTATAATCCTTTGCCCAAGACGCACTTTTAACATGGGCCCCTTTGAGGCCATTGAGCGACTTTTAACAATTTCTCAAATTCCTGTTAAGATTGCGTACTTTAATGGACTGAAGAACTGATGAACCGAACAACTAACGGACTGATTGAAGAACTAAAGAACGAACGGTTTGACTGAAGAACTGACGGACCCTTGAGAGACAGCGCCGGCCAAAACGAAAAAGACCAACGCGCGCTTTTCACCCCCACAACCTGGGCAAAGAGAATTCTGAGAGGATTCATAGATGGTTTTAGTTATTGCCGAGAAACACGACGCGGCCAAGCAAATTGCGCGCCTCTTGAGTGAGTCGGGCGCGCCTAAACAGGAAAAAGTCTACAACACGCCAATTTATACGTTTAAGCGCGATGGCAAAGATTGGACGACGATTGGTCTTCGCGGCCACATCCTCGCCCCTGATTTCCCCGTCGAGCTCACCTACTCCAAAAAAGACGGCTGGACGGCCGAGACCGAAGACGGCAAAACGCTTCCCGCGAACCTCCCCGACACGCTCAAAAAGCCGCCGTACGAAAACGATGCGCGCGGAGGCAAGCGTCCAAAGAAGCCTTTCATGAAAGACGGCGTGGATATCAAGGGCTGGAAAGTTCCCAGCTTGCCCTACCTTATCTGGGCTCCTATCGAGAAAAAACCGGCCGAGAAAGACATCATTCGCTCCCTCAAGAATCTCGCGAAGAAGGCGGACGAAGTCATCATTGCCACCGACTACGACCGCGAGGGCGAGCTTATTGGAAAAGACGCGCTTGAGCAGGTAAAAGAGGTCAATCCGGACATTGTCGTGCACCGCGCGCGCTACTCGGCCTACACGAAGCAAGAGATTGAAAACGCCTTCACAAACTTGGCGGAGATGGATATGGATCTTGCTGCCGCCGGAGAGTCGCGCCAGTTCATCGACCTTATATGGGGTGCGGCTCTGACGCGTTATTTGACGATGGCACGCTACGGAGGCTTTGGAAACGTGAGAAGCGCCGGACGCGTGCAGACGCCAACGCTTGCTCTCGTTGTTGATCGCGAGCGCGAACGTCAAGCATTTGTGCCAGAAGACTATTGGGTCATTTCTGGTATCGCCTCGACGGAAGAGATTGCCGCAGATGCAGACGCCACCACAACCGCAGGCGCAGACGCTATCGCAACCGCAACCACAACCGCAGGCGCAACCGCAACCGCAACCGCAACCGCAGAAGACGAAAACTCGTTCCCCATCGTCCACAAAACGGCCCGCTTCAAAGACGAGGCGGAAGCCAACGCCACCTTCGCCAAGGTGAAAGAGGCGCGCACCGCAATCGTCTCGGACATCGAAACGAAATCGCGCACAACGCGCCCGCCCGCGCCCTTCAACACAACTTTGCTTCAAGCTGCAGCGGCAAGTATAGGCCTTGCGCCCGGCCGCACGATGCGCCTCGCCGAGAGCCTCTATATGAAGGGCCTCATCTCCTACCCGCGCGTCGACAATACGGTCTACCCCTCTTCGCTCGACCTCGCAGGCCAGGTGAAGATGCTGAAAGGCAATCCCGCCTACGCTCCCGTGGCCGAGAAGATCTTATCGGCTGGAAAGATTATGCCTACGCGCGGCAAGCAACAAACGACCGACCACCCGCCCATCTATCCCACAGGCGTTGGAAGCGCTGAGCGCCTCGAACCTGCCGAGTGGAAGCTCTACAACCTCGTGGCGCGCCGCTTCATGGCAACGCTTATGGGACCTGCCATGGTTGAGGGTACGAAAGTCACACTCGACGTTGCCGGTGAGCCTTTTACGACCTCAGGCGACGTGCTCAAGGTTCCCGGTTTTCGTGAAGCCTACCCCTACGGCCTCAAGAAAGACGAGCACCTTCCCGCACTTCAAACAGGTCAGCAGGTTTTTCTCGGCCAGCTTCAGCTGGAAGCGAAGCAAACCGAGCCGCCCGCGCGCTATAGCCAAGGCAAACTGATTCAGGAGATGGAGAAGCGCGGCTTGGGGACGAAGTCGACGCGTGCCTCGATTATTGACCGCCTGTTCCAGGTGAAGTACCTTAAAAACAATCCTGTTGAGCCCTCTCAGCTGGGCATTTCCATCATTGAGGCGCTGGATAAATACGCGCCGCCCATTACGACTTCAGAGATGACGGCGGACCTGGACAAAGAGATGGATCAGGTGAGCGAGGGCAAGGAGACAGAAGAGCGCGTCGTCGATTCCTCCCGCGAGCTCTTGGCCTCGGTCATGACCGACCTTATCGAGAATAAAGACAAGCTGAGCGACGATATCGCGGAGGCCGTGATCGCTGATGCCAAGGTGGGGACGTGTCCTAAGTGCGGCAAGGATTTGGTGCTGAAGAACTCGCCCAAGACCCGCTTGCGCTTTATTGGCTGCATGGGTTGGCCGGATTGCGATGTGACGTACCCTGTTCCGGGGAATACCTCGGACAAGATTGAGCCGATGGAAGAGCCGTGCCCCGAATGCGGTGCGCCCATTCTTAAAGTTTCGCCGTTTCGCCAGAAGGCTTACGAGGTCTGCGTGAATCCCAAGTGCCCGACGAACGAGGAACCCGATGTCGTGGTAGGGGAGTGCAGCGTGTGCGCCGAGGCTGGTCGCCATGGCGATTTGATTGCGCATAAGTCCGAGACAACCGGCAAACGCTTCATTCGCTGCGAAAACTACGACCTTTGTAACGTCTCCTATCCGCTGCCGCAACGTGGAAAGCTTACCGCCACCGGCGAGACGTGCCCGGATTGTGGCGCGCCTATCGTCGAGATTGAAACGGAGCGCGGACCTTGGCGCATTTGTGTGAACATGAAGTGTCCTGCCAAGGCGAAGAAAGCAAAGGCCGGCCGCGGTCGTCGGGGTGCTCGCTCTACGCGGCGCAAAAGCTAGGCCCAAAGCCCAAGTCCAAAATAGAAACAGGTAAGCGCAGGAAAAAGAGAGTCCAGAGGCATTCGTGAACCAAACCACAGATAAAAGTTCTGAATCGCGCCCCCTCTTCGTTACGTTCGAGGGAGCCGACGGCTGCGGAAAATCAACGCAAGCCGCACTCTTTGCCGACGCTCTCCAAAAAGCCGGCGCTAAAGTGGAGTGCCTGCGTGAGCCCGGCGGGACCAAGACCTCTGAGGCCATACGCCAGCTCCTTTTAAATCCCGCCTCTGACATTTGCCCCATGAGCGAACTGCTCCTTTTTGAGGCCGCTCGCGCGCAGCTAGTGACCGAGGTCATAAAGCCGGCTCTTGCCGCTGGTACCTGGGTCGTTTGCGATCGCTTCTTCGATTCCACCTCCGCCTATCAGCGTGTGGGCCGAGCCTTAGACGCCGCCCTCGTCGATGAGGCGAACAAAATAGGGAGCTGCGGAATTGCTCCCTATATCACTTTTGTCTTCGACCTTCCCACGTCCGAAGCGCTCGCCCGCGCAACGAAGAATCGGACAGATCGCATGGAGGGCGAGGGGGAAACGTTCCAGGAAAAGGTTCGCCAAGGTTACCTTGAAATCGCCCGAGAAAATCCTGAGCGCATAAAAATCATCGACGCGGCCGGCACTAAAGACGAGGTCTTCTCGAGGGTGAAAGCTGCTTTCGAAGCCGCCGGATTTGCTTTCCCTCAAGTCGATTCTCCTTCCCCGTCCCTCTCCCCTTCTGCTTCGAACTTATAACTTCACGCGCAGGAACTCGAGAGACCCTCATGCCAAACGCAAACGAAAACATCTCTGTCGAAACCGCCGCGGCCTTCTCGACTGCAACCACTCCTTCAGCCTCTGTTGCATTCGCTCCCATAAAAGGCCAGCCGGAAGTCACCTCCTTTTTCCAAAAGGCGCTTAAGGCTAACAATCTTTCGCATGCCTACTTGTTCGTCGGCCCCTCGGAGGACGTACAGCAACAAACCGCTCGAAATATCGCGAAGGCGCTTGTCGCTCAAGATATTCTCGGAAAAAGCGGAAGTGACGACTTGGTCATGATTGATGCGGGCACTCATCCGGATGTGCGTGAGTACGAGCCGGCTTCTGCTGTCGGGTATCTGGCTGAGCAAATCACGGAGCTTATCGAATCGATTCAGCTGGCGCCCGTGCGTGCTGGTCATAAAGTTTTTGTGCTGCAAAAGGCGGATCGCCTGGGGCCCAAAACGGCCAACGCGCTTCTGAAAACTTTGGAGGAGCCGCCGGCTGATGCCATTTTTATCTTGCAGACTTCCTCGCAGGGAGCCGTGCTTCCGACGATTCGTTCGCGCTCGCAAGTGGTGCGTTTCAAGCCGGAAGATTTTTCCCAGCTGTCGCGCGAGCTAAACGGGGAGACTGGCGTTTCTGTTGAGAGCGCGTTTGCTGCGCTCAGCGTCGCCGGCTCCTATGAGGCGGCCAAGGCCTACGCCCTCGACGAGTCTGCGCAAAAGGCGCGCCATCTTCTCATCTCTACTGTGGCTTCCATGAACACGAAAACGGCGTGGCAACTTCTCAAGATTGCTAAACAGCTGAGTGCTCTTGTGGGGGCGGCTTCTTCGGCAAGCTCCTCAGCGGCATCGTCCGCAGCGGCAGCAGCAGGTGCAGAAGCCGACGGTCTGACGGCGCCCGAAAGAGAAGCGCAAGAAAACCTCGAGAAGGAATTTCTCTCAACGAAAGCTCAAAAAGAACGGGAAAAGCAGCGAAAGCGCGAGGTTCGAGCGAACGCCCACAACCGTCTGGTTCAACTTCTTTGCGCTGGCGAGCTCTTCTTGCGTGACGTTTTGGTTGTGCAGGAGCAGGGGGGCGTGCAATCGACCGTAGCCCAGACACAACACCAGCCAGCCGCCGCAGCCCAGTCTCAGCCGCAGCTCGCCGCCCCTCAACCCCTCAGCTTTTCTCAACCTGATACACTTAATGAGGCGCAACAAGCCGCAAGTCTAATGTCTTCTCGGCAAGTTGTGCAAGGAATACGACTCGTGCAGGAAACACTGCGCGATGTTCAGCAAAACGTTTCGGCGCGCCTTGCGATTGAGGCGATGCTTTTACATTTGGAGGATGTTCTATGCCAAAAGTAGTGGCTGTTAAATTTCCCTTCGCCACGCACACTTTGTGGTTCTCGCCCGAGGGCCTCGACGTC
This sequence comes from uncultured Coriobacteriaceae bacterium, assembly GCA_947426865.1. Lineage (GTDB taxonomy): Bacteria > Actinomycetota > Coriobacteriia > Coriobacteriales > Atopobiaceae > MGBC105563. The sequence continues at coordinate 11,982 of CANEFS010000020.1, forward strand.
GCGCCTGAGGAAATAACCGCAGGCACCGAGGTCATTTGCAAGACAGCTCGGGGCGAGGAATTTGGTTTGGTGGAAGACGCGCCTTTCGAGGTGGACGAGAAGCGCCTGAAAGATACGATAGGCGACGCCAAGCTCTCAAACATCGTGCGCTTGGCGACGGGGGTCGACTCGGCCAAGCACGACGAGCTCGTGGAAAAAGCTTTTTCGTTTCTGCCTAAGTTTCGCGAATTGGCAGTTGTCGAGAAACTCCCCATCAAGCCGATGGGCATTGAGTTTACGGTCGATGGCAAGACGGCCATTTGCTACTTTGCTTCAGAGGAGCGCGTGGACTTTCGCCAGCTCGTGAAAAATCTTGCTCACGCTCTCGACGCCAAGGTCGACATGCGCCAGATTGGCGTGCGCGAGGAGGCCGGACAAATGGGCGGTTTCGCTCAGTGCGGACAGGAGCTTTGCTGCGCGCGCTGGGAGACGAAGTTTGCGCCCATCTCGATTCGCATGGCAAAAGAGCAGGACCTGCCCCTGAACTCGCCCAAAATTAGCGGCGTGTGCGGCCGGCTTATGTGCTGCTTGCGCTACGAGGTCGAGGCCTACAAAGACTTCAAAAAGCGCGCCCCCAAAATAAATGCCAAGATTTCAACGCCGTTAGGCGAGGCCAAGGTCACGAGCTTAAACACGCTGAAAGAGACGGTCACGCTTTCGCTTGAGGACGATAAGACGCTCGACGTGCCCCTCAAGTTTTTGACCTGTCTGACGAAGGAGGGCAAGGAGGCCGCCTCGCGCCCCAACACCCTCACCCAAGAAGATTTCGAGAAGCTCGAAGAGTACGAGGCCGCCCAAGCGCTGGCAGCGGGCAACGGCTTCGCTGAGATTACGTTTTCGTCTGCTGTCTCGCGCGTCTCCGAGGGCCTTGCAGAAGAGGATCGCCTAGACGTTTCCGCTTCCGAGAAAAGCAAGAAGAAGAATAAGAAGCGCGGAAAGAAAGTTAGTGGCGCCCAAGGCGGCGAGAAAGCGAGCGGTGAGAAGCGCTCGAAGAGGAATCGTCGCCGCGGCAAGCGTGCTGCTGCTAAAAGTGAGGCTCCAGCCGGCACGAAACGTCGCCGCCGTCCGGGCGACAGAGGCCAAGGTGCCTTCGTGGTGCCCTCAGCAAGCGCTCCCAGTGCAGGCGCCCCCACTACAGGTGTTTATGGTTCAAGCCCTGCCGACCAGGCAAGCAGAGTTGGATCTGTGAACTCCTCCCAGCCTGCTTCCACTGATACTCAAGCAGCCTCTTCTGACTTTTCGTCTCCTTCAAGAAATCAAGTGAGGCGACGCCGCCATCATTCCAGCTAGCCTTCTTTTCGCTTTTATTAAAGCCCAAGAGGGTTCTATCAATTTCCAATGTTGTACTTGCTAGGAAAATTGTGTAAAAACGTTCCTAGCAAGTGACGTATCAATATCGAGAAACGTATTAATATCTTTTAAAAATGGCGAACAGCAGGTGTTGCAAAATGGGCACAAGTGACGTTTATTTCAATGAAAAATATCGTTCTCTGGGCTGGGAAGGGATAATGTAGTCTCCTGGAATGCTCAAGAGCCGGAGCAAAGGCTTTAAAAAAGCTTAAAGTGCGCAACTAAAGTGCTAATAAAAGAATTAAGAAGAGCGATTGTGTTATGGGTCGCGTCCTAAAAAGTGGTGTAAGAACCAATTTTGCATTCTAGCAAATGACGG
>CANEFS010000021.1 GCA_947426865.1 uncultured Coriobacteriaceae bacterium
CTTACCCGCGGAAGGACGGAAAGACCCCGTGAACCTTTACTGCAGCTAGACATTGACTGCCGGTTCGACGTGTAGAGGATAGGTGGGAGACTATGAACCATTGGCGCCAGCCGGTGGGGAGTCGCCCTTGGAATACCACCCTCGTCGCTTCGACAGTCTAACCCAGGGCCGTTATCCGGCTTGGGGACCGTGTCTGGTGGGTAGTTTGACTGGGGCGGTCGCCTCCTAAAATGTAACGGAGGCGCACATAAGGTCTGCTCAGGATGGTCGGCAACCATCCTTTTGAGTGCAAGAGCATAAGCAGGCTTAACTGCGAGGCCAACAAGCCGAGCAGATGGGAAACCAGGTTCTAGTGATCCGGCGGCTCCTCGTGGAAGGGCCGTCGCTCAACGGATAAAAGGTACTCCGGGGATAACAGGCTGATCTTCCCCAAGAGTCCACATCGACGGGAAGGTTTGGCACCTCGATGTCGGCTCATCGCATCCTGGGGCTGGAGCAGGTCCCAAGGGTTGGGCTGTTCGCCCATTAAAGCGGTACGCGAGCTGGGTTCAGAACGTCGTGAGACAGTTCGGTCCCTATCCTCCGTGGGCGTAGGAAAATTGAGAAAGGCTGTCCCTAGTACGAGAGGACCGGGATGGACGGACCTCCGGTGTACGGGTTGTTAACCAATAGCACTGCCCGGTAGCTGTGTCCGGTTTGGATAACCGCTGAAAGCATCTAAGCGGGAAGCCAGTTTCAAGATGAGTTTTCCTTTTGGTAAGACCCCTTGTAGACGACGAGGTTGATAGGCTGCAAGTGTAAGGCGTGTGAGCGCTTCAGCTGAGCAGTACTAATAGGTCGAGCTCTTTTTCTTTTTTGTAAAGAACTTTTTTAGAAAGGCTTTAGAAAGGCTTTCGAGAAGAGCGATATGAGATGCAATCTTTAAAATGGGGCTTGTCTTTAAGATATTTATACGCTACGCTATGTGGCCCTCAGGGCACGCCTTGCGGTAATGCATGGGATAAGCACTGGAGAAACCCGCGCCTGTCGCTGGTCGGCGGTTATGGTAGAGGGGGTACACCTGGTTCCATTCCGAACCCAGAAGTTAAGCCCTCCAGCGCCGATGGTACTGTCGGGTAAGCCGATGGAAGAGCAGGACATCGCCGACCTGCAACAGGCACGGAAAGGGGTGTTTTGGTTATGCCAAAGCACCCTTTTTTCTTAGCACGTTCTTGGTCTTCGATTCTTTTTGCGACCTCTGTTGCGGTTTCTGCTGAACTTCTTTTCCTATCGCGATTCTTACCGGGGTGCTCTTGATTCTTACCAGAGCCTCCATTTACCGAATTATTGCGACCTTTTCTTACCAGCGTTTTGGTAAGTTTTTCACCCCTCTGCTCTCCTCTTTTCCGTCCAGTTTTTTTGCACTTGGTACCTGCGCTTTTAGGGTGCTTTTTTAGCGCTTTCAATGGCCTGGGTTTTCTCGGCTGCGAGATTGGTAAGGTTTTGCAACTCACCCGAAAAAATCGAAAAGAAATAAAAGTTGCGTGCGCTTAGTCCTACTCTTTTTCTCCCCTGTAAAAACGAGAGAAAGGATAGATGATGCAAGCTGGAAAACAGGGACATAGAAGCCAACTCAGAACAAGGGACCGCAAAGGAAGTGGGTCGCGCGTTTCTCGAAAGGGCCTGAGGCAAGCTGTTTTGACGGCGCTCGATGAAGACGGGCTCGTCTGTCTCCTTTCCGACCATGGTTATGGCCTTTATAGTTTGGGCAGAGATTTAGCTCGCCACCTGCGTTTTCAGAAAAATTCGGTGCAAGTGCTCGAATTTCAGACGGTTTCAAAAGAGAAGTTGATTCCCATTTTGAAAAAGATTGAGGAGATGACGGGGTCGGACGAGAGTTGCAAAGCGGGCGACAAGGGCGACAAGAGCGGCAAAGGCGACGCGCGTAAAAGCCGAGCGAACGCAAAAACCACGGCCGCGGCGAAAGGGGCGCGAGGTAAACGGGGTGAAACGGCCGATGCGCGACCGTACCATTTCTTCCTCGATTTTCCCGCCCTTGAGGAAGACGAGGCGCTGAGCGTGCTCCCAGTCTTCAAAAAGATTTTGAAAAAAGCCAAGGTGTGCATGATGGGGGCGCCGCGCCTGGATCTTTTCAACGATTACCTGCCAAAACACAAGACGTTTTGCGCTCGTGATTTTCTCGTTTCCAAAAGCGAAGAGGCGAGCTGGGCTCTCTCTGACGAGGAGCCTTTTTTGCATTTTCTTGAAGAGACCAAGGGGGTGTTGGCGCTTGCCGAGGCGCGCTATTTAAAAGCGGGGAGAAAACACGCTGCTAAAGACGGGCAGGGCGCGCAAAGCACAAAGGAGATGATGTGCGCGATTGCGCAGGGTCTTGTTGAAAAAGCAATGGTCTCGGCGCTTTTGCGAGAAGAAAAAGAGCTGCTTGCCGCCATGATTCTTTTGCGCCACGGGACGCGCGCGGATCTTGAGCGCTGTGGCGTTAAGCCTTCGCCAGAAACTCTGGCCGAGATTCAGCGCGATGCTCCGATATTTGGGATTTCAGAAGGGGGAGCGTCGTTTGCACTCCCTTCAAGTTATAGCTGCTCAGATGCGATGGCGAGGCTTTGCTTAAAAAAGTTCGAGAAGTGCTTTTTTGGGGTCGTTTCTTATTTGTTGGCCGAAGAGAGGTTTGCAGAGGCGAGCGGTATCTTGGAGCTGGTGGCGGATGAGAAAGAAGTGCAAGCTTTCGTTCTTGAGCACGCCTTCGAGCTTTACGAAGGAGGAGCGGCCGGGCTCCTTCTTGAAATGAAAGTGCAGGTGGAAAAGGATAAAGGCGAGCGCGCGCAGAGAGAGGAAAAGGAAGGCGGTGCACCTAAAAAGCCCGAGGCGCTAAAGCTCCAAAAGGCTTTTTTGCAAGATGCGTTTCTAAAGATTGCAAGAACCCTCAGCTGCCAGCGAACGCGAAATTGGTCCTTTTCGCTCTCTGAGCTTCTCGGGAAAAGAAATGGCGTCTCGTCAACGGAAGAGGGGGATACAAAAGAGGGCCTTTTCGAGCAAAAAATAGCGCTTTTGCTGCAGGTTTCTGAAATGTATCGTTCGCTGGATGCGACGGAGTCGAACTCTAAGAAGGCGCTGCTTGACTACGATGCGACGTATCCCGCGCCGCTTCGAAGCCTCTCTTCGTTTCTTTATATTCGCCGAGCATTCTTGCAAAATCGCCTGACCGAGGCGGCGGCGCGCGCGGGCGTTTCGAAGTTTGATTGCAACCAGAAAAGCGTGTCTGGCTCGCTTTTGACGCTTGCGGTATTCGAGACGCAGCTGGTGCAAACCGCGCACGAAAATGTACCTCAAAAGATAGGTCAAGAGGAAGCACTTGATGCGCTTCGCTTCCTCAAACACCCAGGTTATGAGGTAATTTATGCGTACGAGAAACTTTTCCTACAACTGCTTTCGCGCCTCACGGACCCCTCGGCTCTTATCAGCGACGCTGAGGAAACGCTCCGCTTTGCGCTTCAGAAAAACGATGCACTTGCGGCGGCAACGTCTTTTTGTGCGGGATCTTTTAACGGGATTTTCTCGGCAGATTTCGAGAAGAGCGTAGCGTTTGCGACAGAAGCCGAAAAGCTTGCAGGCAAGCAACAAATGGTGTTGTTGGAGCAGCTTGCGGTGATTTTCCAGGAAGGAGCGTCGTCGGAGGTGGGGCATTTGAGAAAGCGCAAGGGGGACGACGGGGCGCTAAAGTGGGTTGGAGAAGCGGAGGGCGAGGCATTGGATGCGGAGGCGTCGGATGGTGCGGAAGATTCCGTCACGCTGGACGCGCCTCGGATGCTTCATCTTATCCTTATCAACATCAAAAAGAAGCTCGACTACCAGAGGAAACACAAAAGTGCGAGACGGCGTTCTGAGAAGGAGAAGAGAAAAGTGGAGACCGGGCTGGAGGCGGATGCGGCTGCGAGTGCGGACGCGCCAGATATTCCCTCTTTTGTTAGTGCTTCCTCTGTGCTGGGTCCTCTTTGGGAAGGCGTGGTCTTGCTTGTGATGGAAAAGAATGAGACGTTGGGAGACGAGCTGTGGCGCGAGCTTCCGGCGCAATGGAAAAATAGTCTTTTGGAGCATAGCAAAGAGTCCGCGCACGCTGGAGAAAACGTAGGTCAGAGCTTTAAGGGAGCGCCTCCTCAAATTTTCAGCGCAAGCCGACAGCTGCACGATGCGCAAGACGCACAAGGCACACAAGGCGCGCAAGACGTGCAAGATGTGCAAGACGTGCGCGGCAGTCTTCTTAGCAGACGCGAATCTCTGAAAGCGGATGCCATGAGAAAAGACGTCGTTTCTCATGAAAGGCGCGCCTTGCGACATGAAAACATTCTCTCCATTTCTCTTCTCAACAATTTTTCTGTGCGTCTGAGCGGCAGAAGTGTTCCCGAATCGGCGTGGCGGCGCGAAAGCGCGAAGAATTTGCTGCTCCTTTTGGCAGCAACGCCCAACCACACGCTCACAAAATCCTTCATCTTAAAACAGCTCTGGCCTGGGCTTTCCCCGAGCACCTCGAAGTCTTTGGATAACAATTTCTACACTGCTCTCTCAGATCTTCGCAAGGCGCTTTTGACGGAGGAGGCGCTTCGCAGAAAAGACGTGCCGTTTCTCACCTATGTGCGAGGCAACCTCGGGCTCGTGATGGAAAAAGTCGAGGTAGACATGGACGAGTTTTACTTCTCGACAAAGCGGGCCTGCTCTGTCAACTCCTCCGATGCCGTCAAGCGCGAAGAGGCGCTCCGGGTCCTTTCGCTCTTTGGCACAGGCCCCAAATTTCCACAAGCTTTTTCTCGGCTGGAGGAGGCGCATCTCATAAAGTCCCGGTTAACGCGGGAATTTTCCGAGGCGGCGATTGAAGGAGCGCTGGCGGCGTTTCGCCAGGATTTCGTCAGAGATGCGACGAGGCTTTCGCTGGCGGCCGTGGCGGCAAGTCCGCTCCAGCAAGAGATTGCAGAAGATGCCATGAACATGCTACTAGAGGTAGGAAAAACGGAGGAGGCCCGCAAGGTTTACAAGGTTTTCTCGCATAGTTACAAAAAGACGTTTGGTCACGTGCCCGAGGGCGAAATACAGAAACTAGCTGCGCGTTTGCCTGCGTTCGCTCCCGAGAAACCCGTGTTTCAGAAGCGCCCGGAGGAAGTTGCGCCGCCTCGCATGAGCCTCGTGGCGTAGAGCTTGCGGCGCCCGTCGTACGGGGTTTGCGGCGACTTTTTCGTAGCGATTTTCAATCCAAAAGAAACGCGTGCAAAAGACGGCTTTTGTGCATATAATAGGAGGTTGCAAAAACCCTTGATTAATAGGACTTTTGCGCGCCACAAGAAGGTGCTTCAGGCGCTGTTGCGAGGCTCAGCTGTGAAGCTCGGCCGCGCGCCCAACCCGCGAGCCCCAGCCACAGATGGCGCCCAGGGAGACGCGCGCGCAAAAATTGAGAGGAAACACATGGCAAAACTTTTATCGAAGGTATTTACCGTTGGCTCGGAAAAAGAGCTGCACAAGTTCCAAAAGCAGGCAGACGCCGTCAACAAGCTCGCCGATAAATTCAAGAAGATGTCGGACGCCGACATCGCCGGCATGACGCCCAAGCTCAAAGAGCGTCTCGAGAAGGGCGAATCTCTCGACGACATTTTACCCGAGGCCTTCGCCGCCGTCCGCGAAATGAGTGAGCGCACGATTGGCATGCGCCACTTCGACGTGCAGGTCGTGGGCGCGATTGCGCTTAATGCCGGCATGATTGCAGAGATGAAAACGGGTGAAGGTAAGACGCTCGTCTCGACACTGGCGGGATACCTGAACGCGCTGGAAGGCAAAGGCGTCCACATCGTCACCGTCAATGATTATCTCGCAAAACGCGATAGCGAATGGATGGGTGCGCTCTACAATGCTATGGGTATGAGCGTTGGCCTGTTGCAAAACAACATGCCGCTTGATTTGAAACATCCCGCCTACCAGGCAGACGTTACCTACGGCACGAACTCGGAGTTTGGCTTCGATTACTTGCGCGACAACATGGTCGTGCGCGCCGAGGGACGCGTGCAGCGTGGACACCACTACGCCATCGTCGACGAGGTGGACTCGATTCTGATCGACGAGGCCCGCACCCCGCTTATCATCAGTGGCGCCGGCACGAAATCGGCCGATACCTATCGCGAGTTTGCCAAAGCCGTCCGCGGCCTTAAAGAGGACGTCGATTTCGAGAAGGACGAGGCCAAGCACACCATCATGGCGACCGACACCGGTCTTGCCAAGATTGAGAAAGCGCTCGGTCTTAACATCTACGGTGACCGCGCTGGCATTCTCGTCAACCACCTGCAGCAAGCCCTTAAGGCCGAGTACCTCTTCCACAGAAATCAACAGTACGTCGTCGTGAACGGAGAGGTCAAAATCGTCGACGAGTTCACGGGTCGTATCATGGAAGGCCGCCGCTACTCAGAGGGGCTCCACCAGGCCATCGAGGCCAAAGAGGACGTGCCCGTCTTGGAGGAAAATCAGACGCTCGCCACAATTACGCTGCAAAACTACTTCCGCCTCTACGACAAGCTCTCCGGCATGACCGGAACCGCGCTCACGGAGGACGCGGAGTTTCGAGAGATCTACAAGCTTCCTGTCCAGGAGATTCCCTCGAACAAGCCGCTCGCCCGAGAAGATCACGTCGACGAGGTCTACCGAACAGAAGAGGCCAAGTTCGAGGCGGTCGCAGACGACATCGCCAAGCGCCACGCCAAAGGCCAGCCGGTCCTCGTGGGTACCGTCACGATTGAAAATTCTGAGAAACTCTCGCACTTGCTTGACAAGCGCGGCATCAAGCACTCCGTCTTGAACGCGAAGTTCCACGAGGCAGAAGCCCAAATCGTCGCCCAGGCAGGACGTGAGGGAGCAGTCACCATCGCAACCAACATGGCAGGCCGTGGAACCGACATTCTGCTTGGTGGAAATCCGCAAGTTCTCGCAGAAGATCTTCTCGCCGAGAAAGGCATCGAGCCGGCAGAGGCCAGCTCTGAGCAGCGCAAAGAGGCGCTTGCGGAGGCAAAAAAGATTACGGAAAAGGAAAAAGAGCACGTCATCAAGGCGGGCGGTCTCACCGTTATTGGTACGGAGCGCCACGAGTCGCGCCGTATCGACAACCAGCTGCGCGGGCGTTCGGGCCGTCAGGGTGATCCCGGCGAGACGCAGTTCTATCTCTCTTTGGATGACAAACTGATGCGTCTTTTTGGTGGCGACCGCATGGAGCGCATCGGCAAGATGATGAAGAAGGTCGACATGCCGGACGACATGCCGCTTAAAGCCAAGATGGTCTCGAAAGCGGTTGAAAACGCCCAGCGTAAGATCGAGGAAATCAACTTTGGTATGCGTAAGAACGTTCTGGACTACGACGACGTTATGAACGAGCAGAGAAAGGTCGTCTACGAAGAGCGCAATCGCATTTTGGACGGTGGCTCTAACCTCGTCGCCCACATTCATGACGTTTTGAACCAGACCGTCGAGGCGGCCGTTCACGAGTACTGTTCGATTGAGGTCAAAGCTAGCGAGTGGGATTTGGAAGGCCTCAAAAAGTGGATGGAAGAGCTTACGGGGCGCCACGACATTCCTGAGTTCAGTGAGAAAATGTCCACCGGAGAGATCGCAAAAATCTTGATGGAATATGTTACCGAGCTCTACGACCGCAAGGCCGACAAGCTGGGCCAAGACATCATGACGCAGCTCTCGCAGCAAATTATGCTTCGCATCATCGACATGCGCTGGATGACGTATCTGCAGGAGATGGATTACCTGAAAGAGGGGATAGGCCTGCGCGGTTACGGCCAGCGCGACCCTCTCGTCGAGTACAAGCACGAGGCGTTCCGCGCCTTCCAGATGCTCGTCGGCGCGATGTACGAGGACTTCATCCAGGCAATCCTTCGCATCCAGTTCGCACAAGCCGCCCCCGAAGAGCAGTCCGCTTTTGAGCAGCAGAACCTGACGCTTTCCGGTCCTGCTGAGGTTGACGGCGACCAGTCGCCTGCGGTTCGCGAGGCTGCCGCCAAGGCCGGTGCCAAGGCTGGTGAGTCTAAGGCTAGTGAGGCTAAGGCCGCCGGTAAAGATGCTAAAGCAGGTGCAACGGGTGAGGCCGATAAAGCCGAGAAACCCGCAAAGAAGAAGGGACTTTTTGGCCGCCGCAAGAAAGCTGATGCCAAGGATGATAAGGATGGCAAGGGCGCCAAGAGCGCGAGCGATACCAAGTCCAACAAGGATGCAGGCGATACGAAGCAGGATAGCGCTTCCACCATGCCCACGATTTCTACGACGCCTGCCCCTGGCACCAAGTTCGATTCGTCGATGGGCATGCCCGGAAACATTCCGATTCGTGCTTCCGACGCAAACGGAAAGCCCCGTCCCTACGTCAAAGCAGAATCGCAAGACCCCTTCGCCAACGTTGGCCGCAACGATCCTTGTCCTTGCGGCTCCGGCAAAAAATTCAAGAACTGCCACGGGAAACGCTCCTAACAGAAGCGTTTCTCGGCGGCTTTGCGATGCGGCTTTGCGGCTTAGGTTTGCAGTCTGACTTCGCAATCCAGCTGCACGAGCCAAACTTTTCATACACACACGCACACCTCCGTATTGAAGAGCCTCTAACATGGAAAACCTTAAGGCGCGCCTGACAGAGATGCACGATTACCTGCATCTTTCCGAGGTTGAGGAGAAGGAGCGCGCCCTGGAGGCGACCTCTTCGCAGCCCGGTTTTTGGGACGATCAGGCCTCGGCCAGCAAAACGATGGAGGAGCTGAACGCTGCCCAAGAGTTGCTCGGCGATTTTGCGGACGCCCAAAAATTGCTGGACGATGCGCAGGCTGCCCAAGAGCTTTTCGCTGAGACAAACGATGCGGCTTTTGAGGAAGAGGCTAACAAGCTCGCGGAGCTTCTCTCGAAAAAATTGGACACACTTGAAATGTCGTCCTGGTTTACAGGCGAGTTCGACCGCGGCAGCGCCATTGTTACGGTGACGCCGGGTCAGGGCGGTCTGGAGGCGCAGGACTGGGTCGAGATGCTTTTCCGCATGTACACTCGCTTTGCCGAGCGCCACGCATGGAAGGTTGAAGTGCTGGACGCGCCGGTCGCTGAAGGAATCGGCCTGGACCGCGCGACGTTTAAGGTTTCTGGCAGAAATGCCTACGGCATGCTGCAGGGCGAGCAAGGCGTGCACCGCATGGTGCGCATCTCGCCAACCGATGCGAAGAAGCGCCGCCACACGACCTTCGCCGGCGTGGAGGTTTTGCCGGTGCTTCCTGACTCCATCGAAGTCGAGATAAACCCGGCCGACTTGCGCGTCGATGTCTACCGGTCTTCTGGTCCGGGTGGCCAGGGCGTCAACACCACGGATTCCGCCGTTCGCCTCACGCACCTTCCCACCGGCATCGTCGTCACGTGCCAAAACGAGCGCAGCCAGCTTCAGAACAAAGCCGTGGCGATGGAAATATTGCGCTCGAAGCTTTACGAGTTCGAGCGGGCCAAGCGCGCCGAGGAGCTTGACGAGCTGCGCGGGCCCAAGAAAGAGATTTCGTTTGGCTCGCAAATTCGCAACTACGTTTTCTACCCCTACCAGCTCGTTAAGGACACGCGCACGGGCGAGGAAACCTCGCGGATTGACGAGGTTCTGGACGGGGACCTCAATGCCTTTGTGCTAAATTATTTGCGTTGGAAGACGGCGAACGCGGCTTCCGTATAGAGTGCGGCTAAGGCAAACGCTGCAAACGCGGCGAACGCAATAAGCGCAGCTAGCGCAACTCGCGCGGCACGCACCTAACCCGCCATACCCGCCCTCCATCTCCCAATAATCGATTCCGTCGAGAGGAGCATCTCCCATGGCAAACGAGAAAGAGTGGCGCGCGGCCAAGAAAACCGACGGCCAAACAGCTCTTTTAGCAAACCACATTCGCCACGACATCATTCGCATGCTGGCCCAGTCAAAGTCGGGCCATCCCGGAGGCTCGCTCTCCGCTTCCGATATCGTCGCCTCACTTTTCACGTCCGGCACCATGAATTTTGACGCCGAGAATCCCTCGTGGGAAGACCGCGACCATTTTCTTCTCTCGAAAGGTCATGCCGCACCCGTGCTTTATGCGCTCTACCACCAGCTCGGCTGGATAAGCGATGCGGATTTGATGACGCTTCGCCAACTCGATTCGAAGTTGCAAGGACATCCCGACTCCCACGCTCTTCCTGGCATCGACGTGTGCGCGGGCTCTTTAGGGCAGGGACTTTCGGTGGCAGCCGGCGAGGCGCTCGGATTTCTTCTCGACGCGAAAGCGTCAGGCGAGGAACCAACCCACGTCTTCGTTCTTCTCGGCGACGGCGAGATGCAAGAGGGCTCCAACTGGGAAGCGCTCATGTTCGCGGCGCACCAAAACCTTACCAACCTGACGGCCATTCTCGACCTGAACAACCTGCAGATTGACGGCTTTGTCACTGAGGTCAACTCGCTGGGCGACATCGACGCGAAGATTAAGGCGTTTGGCTGGAATGTACTGCACGTGAACGGCCACGACGTCGCAGAAATTAAGGATGCACTTGTGAAAGGGCGCTCGCTGACCGATGCGCCCACGATGATTATTTGCGACACGATTAAGGGCAAGGGCGTCTCGTTTATGGAGAATCAGGCGAAGTGGCACGGCTCGGCGCCCAATGAGGAGCAGGCAAACGAGGCCATCGCTGAGCTTGACCAGCAAAAAGTGGATATCGAGAAGGAATATGGCGTGACCGAGGCCGATGTGCCGTTCGCGACCATGAGGAAATAGGAGGAGTCGAGATGGCGACAGAAGCTACAAAAAAAGCCGCGCAGTCAGCTGCGAAAGAAGCAACCCGCGCGGCCTTTGGAGAAACGCTCGTCGAGCTTTGCAAGGAAGGCCTCGACGTCGTCGCGGTTGACGCGGACCTGGCCGGCTCGACCACGTTGGCCAAGTTGGCCTCCTACGACCCTGACCGCCTTGTTGACGTGGGCATTGCCGAACAAAACATGGTTGGCGTTGCCGCGGGCCTCTCGGTGACCGGGCACATCGCCTTTACCGGCTCGTTCGCGGTCTTTGGAACCGGGCGCTGCTACGACCAGATCCGAAACACGGTGGCCGACGCAAACCTCAACGTGAAAATCTGTCCGACTCATGCCGGCATTACGGTGGGCGAGGACGGCGCCACACACCAGATGCTTGAGGACATCTCGCTCATGCGCGGTCTCCCCAACATGCGCGTTTTGGTCCCGGCCGACTTCCACGCGACGAAGGCCTGCCTGAAGCTCGCCGCCAAGGAGTGGGGTCCCGTCTACGTGCGCATGGGCCGCTACCCGGTGGCTCCCGTTTATGACAGCTCCGTGGTGGCGGAGTTCGAAGGCGCTAACGTTTTGCGCGAGGATGCCGCTGCCGGCGGTGCTGCGGCTGGCGATGGCGCGACCAAATCCCTCACCATTTTTGCTTGCGGCGTCGAGGTTTCCGAAGCCCTCCAAGCCGCAGATATTCTCGCCGAGAAAGGCATCGAGGCAACCGTCGTTGACGTCTACTGCATCAAGCCCATCAACAAGAAAGTTATTGTCGAGCAAGCCAAGAAAACCGGCCGCGTCCTCACCGTTGAGGAGCACAGCATCTATGGCGGCCTGGGCTCTGCCGTGGCCGAGGTCCTCTCGGAAAATTCTCCGACACCTGTGAAGATGCTTGGCATGACGACCTTTGGAACGAGTGCTCCAGGAGGTGTCGTCCTTCATCACTTTGGCCTGGACGCCGAGGGCATCGCCAGAGCCGCCGAAGAGTTCTGCGCTTAAGACGGCTCGCGTTCAAACGTCTCGCTTGTAAGGGTCCGAGAAGTTCTTTTTGGGCCTTTTCTTTTTGCGGGCGTTCAAATAAGCGTTCTGAGTGCGATTCTCTTCTCGGAAGATTCTTGAAAGAACTAGAATGAATTTGCTCATACAGATTGAAACACGATAGAAACGCGAGCAACACGATTAAACCGATAGAAACGCGAGCAACACAATAGAAACACGAGGAGCGAAAATGATAGGAATCGCCGAGTTTTTGGAAGCCGTTATGCTGGTCTGCTTTGGATTTTCGTGGCCGATAAACGCCTATAAGGAGTTTCAGGCTCGGACGGCGAAGGGGACGAGCTGGCAATTTCTCGCGCTCATTACGTTTGGCTATGTGGCGGGCATTGCCTCGAAGTTTGTCGGCGGAACGATTAACTGGGTGCTCTACGTTTATCTTATCAATCTGTTCTTTTTGGGCGTGAACTGGTGGGTTTATTTTAGGAACCGCCGCTTTGATGCCGATGCATAGAAGACTTAGTCTTTCTCGGTCCAAACGTCTTTTGCTAAACGAAAAACAGCCCACGCCTTTGGCCAACCAAAAAAGAACATCGTCGTTAAGGTGCGCAAAAAGAGGGGCAAAATTTTTAAGTTCGTCACGGCGCGTCCATCCATAAAAACGAAGTTGAAGGCAGTCCGCTTAAAGCAGGTAGAAGGAAAGGCAGGAAAAGCGAAATAAAATCGGGGTTATAGGACAAAAAGTGTGTCTAGGGTTAATAGATTTCATCGGGATATCTA
>CANEFS010000022.1 GCA_947426865.1 uncultured Coriobacteriaceae bacterium
CCCAGGTAATTCTTGCAAGAGCTTTAATGCAAGTGACCTATCCTTTTCACTTGCCCTTGCAAGCCTCTTTTCGTCTTCCGTCATATTCAGGAGGAAAGAATAACTTCGGCCTGCAATTTCTGAGAGCCTTTCGCCTGAAGGAGCAGGGACTGCCAAAGAGCCGATATCCTCAAGATCGAATTCTTCTTCCGTTCGTTTCCTAAGCCAAGTCTTTGCATCAAAGATTGACCTTGCATGCGCAGGTCTCCACTCTGCTGTGGATGAATGAAGTCCATTTGAATCAACCCAGATTTTCAGAATGGAAAGACGACGAATGAGACTGGTATCAAGAGTGCGCCATAGTTCTGTATTGGTGGCAATTAAAGAAAGGTCATACATATCTCTTGCGGTTGTGCTTCTGTTTAAACGCGCGATTTTCTTGGCGATATTTTCTTCAAGACGAACGGTGCTAATCTTTGGAAGGTCCTTTCCGTACTGTTTGTGTATAGGAAGAGAAACCCAGTTTTGTGGAACAGGCGCAAGCCACGGAGGGGGAGCGATATCAAGTTTGCTTGAAAGCGATTGTTTTTTTATATAGGGACCAGAAAAATAAACGCTCCATTTGCCACGGCGTTTCGCCGTTGTGTAAGTGAAGGGCCCGAGGGTGAGATTTTAATCGCGCCAATGAGGGGCTTAATCGTTTTATCGAAAGAGGAGTCAACTTCCGTAAGCGCGAAATCAAGGTCAAGAGAGAACCGGCCTTCTTTCCCGGCGTTAAACTTTCTGAGAGCAGTTCCCCCCTTTAAGGACAGGCTTTGGAGAATTCCCTTTTCTTGTAAGTTCGCTAATAGCAAATCCTGGGCGACGTCGATAACAGCAGCCTCGCGACCTTGCGCACTTGCTCCTTTGGGCATGTGCCGCGCAAGATGACCAGGCTGGATGTTAACTTCCCACGTCATGTAATTCCTTTCAACTCCTTGGGGTTGATGGGCAAAACGTAATCGCTAATGCCCCATCGCGTATCGTTTCTTTTTGGCTTCTCGGAGGTGCCAAATCTTACTTTGCCGCGCGGCGAAAACTCCGAGGCGATTTTCTCGGAAAGGTCTGGACGCATCCCCTGTAGAAGGTAGCCCGCTTTGGCCCAAGTTGAGGACGGGCGTCCACTCAATTCCTTTCGAAGCTTTTTCCAATCGGCCTCATATGCCACGTCGGGGAGCCACTCCAAGGCACTCTCCCACGAACGAACAGCATTCGGGCGATGCGCCGCGTGCACGAGAATCGATTCGGGAGCAAGAACGTCAATTCCGCGCACCGTTTCCGGCTCCACGTTCCATTTAAACGCAAGAACCCTTATTCCAGGCGGAACTTTTTGCTTTGGTAAAGTTTTAAAGGCCACTTCTTGCCGAGAAGGGGCTCGGTCTGCCAATCCGTGTGCCCACGCCGCCGACTGAAAAGTCAGGGCTGCAGGCTCTTTGGGGTGTGCGGCCTCGAAGGCTTTGATGGGTATGAGGGGGTCTTGGCTGGGAAAGATTCCGGCGACTTCGCCTGGGACGAATTCCCAAACGCCGCGCTGCGAGGTTTTTGAAAGCCAGCCGCGCTCTTTTAGGCGAGAGGCGATAATGCGGGGAGGGACTTCAAGTCCCAGCTCTGTGCAGATGTGGGCGATGTCTTGCGTCGTGACAATCTGCGGCCTCTCGAGTTCTAATTTTTCGAGAACCCCACTGAGCCAAGGCGGAATGCTGCGTGCCATATATTGTCCCTTTGTTACTTTATAGGTTACAAACAATGAACATTCTACACTTTAGAAACGCAAGGGAAGGGCAGGTTTTGAACATCTTTGTTGATGTAGAAAAAGATTTTCGCAGTACATGCGGTGCGCCGATTAAGCCCTTACTTTGGGTTCGCCCAGTTATTTAAGTAGCGCGCGGCCCGAGCATATTTTCGTTCTGTGTACAAACCTTACCAAGCCCTTTTCAGGCCCCGTAAGCGGGCAAAAAACGCTATAATAAGAACTCGGTGCGCCGAACCCTACTATATATAGTGGAGACCGGAAATTTGCGCTTTAGCGGCAAACCCGCTCGCAAGCGCGACCTGCAAACGTATGCCAGCAGGTGGCAAGCCCGCTCGCAAGCGCAAAGCGTAACGCATCGGCAATCGGAACAAAGGACAGCTGCGCCCTGAGCGCCTGTTTGTGTTGGATTTAGGCGAAAGGTCAACCGTGGCCAACGGAAAAGAAAACAAGAACAAAAAAGCATACGACGGCGGCGAAATCAAGATCCTGGAGGGCCTCGAGGCCGTCCGGAAGCGCCCCGGCATGTACATTGGCTCAACGAGTGCCTCTGGTCTTCACCACCTCGTTTACGAGGTCGTTGACAACTCGGTCGACGAGGCGCTGGCGGGCTTCTGCACGCAAATCAACGTCACTATCAACGCCGACGGCTCCGTAACCGTCGTCGACAACGGCCGAGGCATTCCGGTCGACAAGCACCCCCAGCGCGACATGTCAACGCTGGAGGTCGTCCTCACCATTCTCCACGCCGGAGGCAAGTTCGACAACGAGGCTTATAAGGTCTCGGGCGGGCTGCACGGTGTGGGGGTCTCGGTAGTAAATGCCCTCTCAAAAAAGATGGTTGTGCAGGTAAAGCGTGACGGTCACGTCCACGAAATGAAGTTCTCGCGCGGCGTTACGACCGAGAAGCTCACGGTTACAGGAGACGCCAAAGGCACCGGCACGACCGTCACCTTCTGGCCGGACGAGGAGGTTTTCGAGACGGTCACGTTCAACTTCGACACCCTTGCCGACCGCATGCAAGAGATGGCGTTTTTGAACCGCAACCTCAAGATTACCCTGACCGACGAGCGCGAAGAGAAGCCTCATCGTGTCTCGTTCTGCTACTCGGGCGGCATTATCGACTTCGTCAAGTTCTTAAACGAGGGCAAAGAGGTCGTCGGCGACAAGGAGCCCATTTATATGTCGGGTACTTCCGAGAAGGGCGAGGACAAAGAGAAAGCCGGCGAGGTTGAGGTTTCGCTGCAATGGAACAGCGGCTACGGCGAGAGCGTGATGAGCTTTGCCAACAACATCTTCACCCCTGAAGGCGGCATGCACCTGGAGGGCTTCCGCACCGCTCTGACCCGCGTTTTGAACAACTATGCGCGCGCCAACGGCATCCTTAAAGAGAAAGACAAGAATCTGGAAGGCAGCGACGTGCGCGAGGGCCTGACTGCTATCGTCTCGGTGAAGCTGGCAGATCCGCAGTTTGAAGGCCAGACAAAAGCCAAGCTTGGAAGCTCGTTCATGCGCCCGCTCGTCAACCGCATCGTTGCTGACGGCCTCGCAGAATACTTAGAAGAGCACCCCAAGCAAGCCAAGCAAATCCTGAACAAGGCCACGAGCGCCGCCCGCGCCCGCATGGCCGCCCGCAAAGCGCGCGAAGCGACCCGCAAAAATTCCCTTTTGGAATCGGTTGCCCTGCCCGGCAAGCTCGCAGACTGTTCCGAGAAAAACCCGGAGGCCACCGAGCTCTTCATCGTCGAGGGTGACTCCGCAGGCGGCTCGGCTAAGATGGCGCGCAACCGCGCGACGCAGGCGATTTTGCCCCTGCGCGGAAAAATCTTGAACGTTGAGCGTGTGGGACCCACCCGCGCCCTTTCCTCTGACACCATTCAATCGCTTGTGACAGCACTTGGCACCGGCGTGGGCGAGGAGTTCAATATCGAGAAGGCCCGCTATCACAAAATCGTCATCATGACCGATGCCGACGTTGACGGCGCCCACATCCGCATCTTGCTTCTCACCTTCTTTTATCGCTACATGCGCCCGCTCATCGACGCTGGCTTCATCTACATCGCCCAGCCGCCCCTTTTCCAACTGCGCAAAAAGGGCCACAAGAAGGGCGAGTACATCTACGCTGACGAAGAGCTGGAGCAAGCCGTCAGGAACCTCGAGCCCAAGAGCTACACTGTCCAGCGCTACAAAGGCTTGGGCGAGATGGACCCCGAGCAGCTCTGGGAAACGACGATGGAGCCTACCAACCGCATCCTGCTTCGGGTGAGCGCAGAAGATGCAACCGCTGCAGAGCGCGCCGTCTCTGACCTCATGGGAACGGCGGTCGAGAAGCGCAAGGACTTCATCCAGAAACACGCAAAAGACGCTCGCTTTCTCGATATTTAAGGAGCGGACGAGCGGCTTGCGAATACTCGTTTACCACCCGAGAAACCCCTGATAAAACTGGGACAAACCAGATTAAACCTGCGACAAACCAGATTAAACCGATTGCAATAACTGTTATCTAGCCCAAGGAGAAACACGTGGCAGACGATACTTTTGAAAACGAAGAAAACCAAGGCGACGCACGCGACGCACGCGACGCACGCGACGCCCGCGACTTCGACGGCGGCGACGACTTCGACATCGACTTCGACCTGGACGCCGACGGCAAAATCGACGGCATCGACGTCGAAGTAACAGACGACGAAGCCGCAGGTACCCCCACAACTCTGAGCGACATAGGCGACTCCCAAACCGGTCTTCTCGCAGACGAAGGTGGCTCTCGCCTGGCGCTTGAAGACATCCACGGGGGCACCCTCAAACCCGTCGATCTCTCCTCGGAGATGCAAACGAGCTTCATCGAATACTCGATGTCGGTTATCGTGGCTCGCGCCCTCCCCGACGTGCGTGACGGCCTCAAGCCGGTCCACCGCCGCATCCTCTACGCCATGCTCGACTCGGGCGTCCTTCCTTCCAAGCCGCATAAGAAGTCGGCCTGGACGGTCGGTGAGGTTATCGGTAAGTACCACCCCCACGGCGATGCTGCCGTCTACGATTCGATGGTGCGCCTCGCCCAGGACTTCTCGATGAGCGTGCCTTTGGTCGACGGCCACGGAAACTTCGGCTCCATCGACGGCGATCCGCCCGCGGCCATGCGTTACACCGAGGCCCGCTTGGCCCGCCCCGCTCTGGAACTTCTGCGCGACCTCAACGACGACACGGTCGACTGGCAGCCCAACTACGACGAATCTATCGAGGAACCCTCGGTTCTGCCGGCGCACTTCCCAAACCTGCTGGTAAACGGCTCGTCTGGCATCGCTGTTGGTATGGCAACGAACATCCCTCCGCACAATTTAAGCGAGGCGATTGATGCCACCTGCGTCCAAATTGACAACCCCGACTGCACCGTCGACGACCTCATGAAAGTCATGCCCGGTCCCGATTTCCCAACCGGCGGCCTCATCATGGGTTCCTCCGGCATCCGACAGGCCTACGAAACAGGCCGTGGACCGGTGGTTGTTCGCGCAAAGGCGCACGTCGAAGAGATAACGAAGAACCGCCAGCGCATCGTCGTCACTGAAATCCCCTACATGGTCAATAAAGGGCTTCTCCAGGAAAAGATTGCCCACATGATAAACGAGAAGCGCATCACGGGTATCTCGGACATGCGCGATGAGTCAAACCGCAAGGGTATGCGCCTCGTTTTCGATCTGAAATCGGGCGTCGTGCCAGAGGTGGTTCTGAACAACCTTTACAAGCACTCGCAACTGCAAACGACCTTTGGCGTCATCGATCTGGCGCTAGTCGACGGGGTGCCGCGTACGTTGAGCTTAAAGGAGATGCTGCAACACTACATCGACCACGAGGTCGAGGTCGTCACGCGCCGCACGAAATATCGCCTGGCCAAGGCGCAAAAAGAGCTGCACGTGCGCGAAGGCCTGATGATTGCCGTCGACAACATCGACGAAATCGTCAAAATCATCCGCAGCTCCTACTCGGACGAGGAAGTAAAGAAGACGTTCAAAGAGCGTTTTGGCCTCGACGAAATCCAATCCGCGGCCATTCTCGAAATGCGCCTTAAGCGCCTCACCGGCCTCGAGCGCACGAAGCTTGAAGAGGACATCAAGAGCCTGAAGGCGCAAATCGCCGAGTACGAGGAGCTTCTCGCAAACAACAAGAAGCTGATGGAACTCATCAAGTCCGAGCTCCAAGAGATCAAGAAGAAGTACGCCACGCCGAGAAAAACAGAAATCACCGATGCCGCTCCGCAAACGCTAGAGGTCGAGGACCTGATTGCTGATGAGGAGATGGTCGTGACCTTTACGCACGCCGGCTACGTCAAGCGTCTTCCCGTGACGACGTATCGCACGCAAGGGCGCGGCGGCAAAGGCATCGCGGGCGTGAACCTGAAGGACAACGATTTCGTCGAAGAGATATTTATCGCCTCCACTCACGACTACATGCTGTTCTTCACGAACTTTGGTAAGGTTTATCGCTGCAAGGTGCACGAGCTCCCCGTGGGCTCCAGGACGAGCCGCGGAAAAGCCCTAGTCAACGTGCTTGAAATGGCCGAGGGCGAGCATCCCGCCTCCATCCTTGCCACCAAGGACTTCCCTGAGGATGAATACGTCATGTTCGCCACGCGCGAGGGCGTTGTGAAAAAGACGGCGCTTTCTGCCTACGACCGCACGCGCAGGGACGGCATGATTGCCATCAAGATGAAAGAGGGCGACGAGCTCGTGAACGTGCGCCGCGTACGTGCAGGTGAGCGCGTTGTTTTAACCAGCTCGGACGGAAAGACGATTCTCTTTGACGAGTCGGCCGTGCGCCCCATGGGACGCAATACTTCAGGCGTTCGAGGTATGAAGCTCAAGAAGGACGCGCGCATGCTGGGCATGGAAATTTCTAACGGCACGGGTGATCTCTTCGTCGTTACCGAGAAAGGCTACGGAAAACGCACGAGCATCAGCGAGTACACGATGCACAACCGTGGCGGCCAAGGTATCACCACCATCAACATGACGGCAAAAAAGGGCGACCTGGTTGCCGTGAAGGTTCTTGCAGAAGAGGACGAGGTCATGCTGATGAGCCAGGAAGGAACACTCATCCGCATTAAGGCCAAGGACGTTTCTAAGCTGGGGCGCGCGACGCAAGGTGTTCGCGTCATGAACGTCTCCGGCACCGACCGCGTTACGGCGGCTGCGCGCATGGTTTCAAATCCCGAGAAGAATGAGAAGGGCGCCAAAGGCTCTAACAAGAACCAGGAGACGCTGGACTTGGACGCCAAGGACGAAAAAGAATAAGCCGAGAAAAACGGGCGGAAACGATGGCTATGCTTCGCGCTGACATAGAAACGATTGTTGTGGGACAAGGCCCTGTCTCCTCCCTTCTGGTGCTGAAAACGTGCCCGGAGAAGGAGAAAGAGACAGACGCCTCTCGCCCCATCGCGCCCACTTCGCAGCCTCTTCCCATTCGCATAGGGGCAGCGGAGGCTGCCAATATAGGGCTTGTGTTGCGTAACGACAAAAACCTTCGCCCCATGACGTTTGATCTGATGGGGGAGCTTCTCAACGTGATGGGGTTGCACTTGGAATCAAGCGACATCGCTCGCGTTGAGGGCACCACGTTTTTTGCGCGCATCAATCTGACCAAGCCTGACGGCACGGCGGTGACGCTTGACGCACGCCCCTCGGACGCGATAGCGCTGGCTCTTAAAAAGGAGGCACCTATTTTCATCGACGAAAAAGTGCTTGAGACCGCCTCGCTGCCCGACTTCGATAAGGTGAAGCGCCAGCAAGACCAGGCGAACATGCAAGAGTTTCAGCAATTCGTCGAAACCATCCGCCCCGAGGACTTCCAAGAATCTTAAAGCGCTTCTTGAAGGGGCTTTCTGCAAGAGCTTTCCGAAAGCATTTTTCGAAAGCGCTTCTCGTAAGTGTTTCTTAAAAGAACGTCTTAAAAGAGCTTCTCGAAAGCACGCGCGAAAATTTAATTGCTTGACGTCGCCGCGCCTTTTGGGGTAGTATCTTTTCTCACGCAAGGGCCCATAGCTCAGTTGGTTAGAGCGTCCGGCTGATAACCGGGAGGTCACAAGTTCAAATCTTGTTGGGCCCACCATTATTTGGGGAGTTAGCTCAGCTGGGAGAGCGCCGGCTTTGCAAGCCGGAGGTCGTGGGTTCGATCCCCATACTCTCCACCATAATACTCGAGGTTAGAGATGTATTTCTCTAACCTTTTTTCAAAACTGCGAAAAGAACGATGGCTGATCGCAGCCAAACAACCGAACAAACAAAAGAACAAACCAACCGGCAAACAAACCAACAAAAAACAAACAAAAAAGAAACCAACCAGGACGACCATGCTTCAAAAACACCTTCGAAACGTTGCAATCATCGCGCACGTCGACCACGGCAAAACGACGCTCGTGGACAAACTGCTCCGCGCTTCCGGCGCCTTTAGAGAAAACCAAAAGGTCGAGGAGCGCGTACTCGACTCGAACGACCAAGAGCGCGAGCGCGGCATTACCATTCTTGCCAAAAACATTTCCATCGAATACGAAGGCGTCAAGATCAATATCATCGACACGCCCGGCCACGCCGACTTCGGCGGCGAGGTAGAGCGTGTGCTTCGCATGGCAGACGGCGCACTTCTGCTGGTCGACGCCTTCGAAGGCCCCATGCCCCAAACCCGTTTCGTGTTGCGCAATGCCATCGACGCGGGCCTTGCCATCATGCTCGTCGTAAACAAAATCGACCGCGACGGCGCGCGCCCCGAGATGGTTGTCAACAACACCCTCGACCTCATGATGGATCTGGGCGCAACCGACGAGCAGCTTGAGTTCGCGATGGAGCATGTCGTCTATTGCTCGGCTATTCTCGGCAAGGCCGATACGAATCCCGCGCTCAAAAACGACAACATGACCCCGCTGCTCGACATGATAATTGAGGCTCTGCCCGCGCCTGACATCGACGTTGACGGGCCGCTCGCGATGCAGTGCGTGACCGTGGATCACTCGAGCTACGTGGGCCGCATTGGCATTGGCCGCGTCTATTCCGGCACGATTCACGACGCCGAGAAAATTCTCGTCGTCAAAAACGACGGCACCACAGAAAACGCCACCGTCAAACAGCTTTTTACCTTTGACTACCTGGGGCGCAAGGAGTGCCAGCGCATCGAGGCCGGAGACATTGGCGCGGTCGTGGGCGTCGACGACACCGACATTGGCGACGTCTACACCGATCCCGAGAAACCCGTTTCTCTCGACCCCATCCATATCGATCCGCCAACGATGTCGGTCATCTTTGAGCCCTCGACGAGCCCCTTGGTCGGGCGTGACGGCGACATCGTGGGAGGCCGCCAGCTGAAAGAGCGCCTGGCGCGCGAGGGTGAGAATAATGTCACGATGACAATTAAGGAAACAGAGGACAAAACCGGCGTGGAGGTCTCGGGGCGCGGCATTTTGCACCTGTCCGTGCTGATGGAGACGCTTCGCCGCGAGGGCTTCGAGTTTCAAGTGGGGCGCCCGCGCGTGCTCTTCAAAAAAGAGGGCGGCCAGACGCTTGAGCCCATTGAGCTCGCGGTTGTCGAAACGCCCGGCGAATATTCCGGCAAAATCATCGAGCTCTTTGGTGACGCGGGCGGCACGATGCGCAACATGGAGACCGGCGAGAATCTCACGCACCTCGAGTTTGCCATCCCCACGCGTGGCATCATGGGCCTCAAAAATCGCATCCTTAACGCTACGCACGGCGAGGGCATTTTCTACCACAACTTCTTGGAATACGGCCCCTTTGCAGGCGAGATTGGCGGGCGCAGCAACGGCGCCATGATTTCTATGTCTACCGAGAAGGCCGTGGCTTATGCCTTAGGTACGCTTCAAGAAAGAGGCGCTATGTTTGTGGAGCCCGGCACCGAGGTTTACGAGGGAATGCTTGTCGGGGAGCGCTCGAAGCCAGGGGACATGGTGGTAAACGTTGCCAAAACGAAGAACTTGGGCAACCAGCGCTCGGCCACAGCCGACATCGCCGTCCAGCTCACGCCCCCCAAAACGTTTTCGTTGGAAGAAGCACTCGAATATATCGACGATGATGAATTGGTCGAGATTACCCCTAAAAACATACGCATGCGCAAGCGCATCCTGAATGACATCGAGCGGCGCAAAGATAAAGTTCGTCGCGGTCTGGTGGATAAAACGAAAAAGTAGTGGTACTCTATTTCCCTCTACGGAGAGTTGTCCGAGCGGCTGAAGGAGCACGATTGGAAATCGTGTAGGCGGTAACCCCGTCTCCCGGGTTCAAATCCCGGACTCTCCGCCAGTTTTTTCTCGCCGAGAAACCCAAGGGTGCTCGGCGTTTTGTTGGAGGGGTGGCAGAGCGGCTGAATGCGGCGGTCTCGAAAACCGTTTACCAGTTTTTGCTGGTACGGGGGTTCAAATCCCTCCCCCTCCGCCATTTTCTATGAACGCGTGGCTTCGCCGAATGGCACCCTCGCCGCTTGGCGTGCAAGCCGGCGGGATTGTTGGTGCCACATATGAAACACATGTCGTTGACGTTTTGGTTTTGAAGGGAATCCATGAGCTCTCCTGTATCGTGGCAGGTCCTAGCTGCTGTGGTTTTTACCGTGCTTTCGGATAAAAATTTCGAGAAAAGGGTAGTGCGTTTTGGGAATGAATAAAGAAAGAAGCTCAAACGAGCTTTTTTAGTTGCGCCAAAAATCTCCGCGAAAGCAAGCGCAGCTTTGCAAAACGAGGAAAGGACGAAAAATGGCTGATGAAAAAAGAGAAGAAGTAAACGAAAAAGTTCCTGGAGCTCCTGTTACTCCGCCCACCAATCACGATATTTACGATGTTGCCGCAAAGGCTGTGGCTGACTCTCCAGAATTTGCAGAAGTTGACGAAAAAGAGTTGGTTGACGAAGAGCTTAAAGAGGACGACATTTCGCAGTAGTTTCTTCAAAGAAAAAAGCGATGCTTTAAAGACCCCGCTCCGGGGTCTTTTTTCGTTTTGCGGCGCCAATGCTTGCTCCGTTAGGGTTATAGGACAAAAAGTGTGTCTAGTTTTGGGCGTTACCGCAGGTGGCGCCC
>CANEFS010000023.1 GCA_947426865.1 uncultured Coriobacteriaceae bacterium
CAAAATTACGCTTCGGACTTCTAGGGTCATCGACCACCCAAAACTTTACGCCGTCGCGGCTTCCCTTCGCCCACATGGATTGAGCAATGTTAATATAAGATGAACGTCAACCGTAGAAAAAGGCCTTTAGCAAATGTCGAAAATCCAAACATTAAAGAGAGCTGCTAAGCTTTCTTTTAAACATCCAAAGTACCTAGCTTCTTCTTTAAAAGTATTTCTCAAATGCGGAACGCAAGGCCTTAAAAAATCACTTCACAGCACAATTCTGCAAAACGATGCATATTTGTACGAAGAAAGCCTTGACCCTGGAAGCAAAAAAGGAGCCATCAAAATCTCGGTTGTATGCCCTGTATATAAACCGGACATCGAATTCCTAAAGAAAGCTATTGAGTCCGTCCAAAGACAAACCTATGTCAATTGGGAGCTTTGTTTAGTAGATGATGGTTCAGGCGACCTAAATGTTTCAGAGTTTTTGACTGATATTCAAAATGAACAAATTAAAGTTCTCATTAAAGAACACAATGAAGGCATATCGAACGCCACCAATGATGCTACCGGCATTGCCTCCGGAGACTATCTTGTCTTTTTAGACAACGATGATGTTTTGTCGCCCATTGCCTTAGAAAAAATATTCAAAATAATTCTTGCTACCAATGCCGACATTCTCTATACCGACCAAAATGGCATTGACGAGCACGATTGCAAAATTTCCTCGTTGTTTAAGCCTGATTGGTCCCCTGATCTTTTCTATTCTCAGATGTATATTGGGCATGCTCTCGCTGTTAAAAAGGAGCTCTTTGAGGAGGTCGGAGGACTCAGGACTGATTATGACGGCGCTCAAGACTACGATTTACTTCTAAGACTCCTCTTAAAAAATCCGCGTATTGAACACGTCCCTCTTGATTTATATTCATGGAGATCGATTCCAACCTCTACCTCTTCCTCCCCTTACGCAAAGCCCTACGCTCACGATGCGGGAAAAAAAGCTCTGCAAGCCTACTTTGATACAAAAAATCCTGGAGCAAACATAAGGATTGATGACTCCCCTTATCCTTTTGTTTATGATGTGCGCTATCCTCTTCCACAAAACTCTTTGGCATCAATTATTATCCCCACCAAAGACCATGCTGATGACCTAAAGACTCTGATTGAGAGTATCTATGCACACACCCCCCAAGAATTATTTGAAATAATTATATTGGACAACAACTCAGAAGATGCTGCTACAAAGGAAACTTTTAATTCTCTCAAAAGAGAGCATGACGATATTAAAATCCTTCCTGCCCCTTACCAATTTAATTGGAGCAAGATTAACAACCAAGGTATCAAACAAGCAAGAGGAGACGTCTTCGTCTTCCTCAATAACGATGTCGAGGTCTTGCAAGATGATTGGCTTGAAAGATTGATGGAAAATGCCCTCAGAGATGAGGTTGGCATTGTGGGAAACCTCCTCCTCTACCCCGATGCCACTATCCAACATGCCGGTGTTGTCATTGGTCTTGGTGGATGGGCAGACCACATCTTCCAAGGAATGAAGCCTGAGCACTACGGCAACCCCTTCGTCTCGCCTATGGTAAGAAGAAACGTCACTGCTGTAACCGGTGCCTCCATGGCGTTCAGTAGAAAGACTTTTGAAAAAATTGGTGGGTTCGATGAGAGTTTTATCGTTTGCGGAAGCGACGTAGAGATTTGTCTAAGAGCTCTTTCTTATGGCCTACGAAATCTCTATCTTCCTGAAGTTCAACTTATTCATAGCGAGTCTAAGACCCGAGATCCTGAAAATATTCCTTCTGTTGATTTTGAAAAATCGAAGGAAGCCTACCAGGAAATGATTGCCGCTGGAGATCCCTTCTTCAATCCTAATCTCGATTATTACTCGAAGGCCCCTCGCGTTATTTCTGAGCGTGAAAAGCTTGAACAACTTGTTGCTAAAGACTATGAAGTTTCAATCCCCGAGATTAAACCGCTGCAATTTTCGCATTCAAAAAATACAGCAACGCGTATAAACCTTGTCCTTCCTTCCCTTCACAAAAAAGATATTTTTGGAGGCATTGCAACGGCTCTCTCCTGCTTCAACCTTTTAAGAAAAGAGCTTAATTGTGACGCGCGCATAGTAGTTCTCAATGACATAGACCCAAAGGAAATTAGACGCGATTTCCCTGATTTTAAAATAGTTAAACCAGATGCTGGAAGCAGGGAGCCCCTACAAATTGTTTCTCTTCCAGACAATTCCATGAAATCGCTCTCTTTCCGTGAAAACGATTGGTTTATTGCAACCCTTTGGAATTCTGCCTATAAGCTTCAAGAAGCCTTTGAAGATTTCTCTCTCAAAGAATCGATACCAGCAGAAAAAATCAAACCTCTCATCTACCTTATTCAAGATTTTGAGCCTGGTTTTTATGCCTGGTCAACAAACTATCTCCTTGCAGAGGCAACGTATAGAAGTAAACATCCTGTTATCGCTCTTTTCAATTCAGGCGAGCTTTATAAAAATATGAAAAATGCAGGATATTCTTTCTATAAAGAATTCGTCTTTGAACCGTTTTTAAACCCTGCTCTTCAAAGCTATCTTTTGAAACTTGACGGAGAAGCCTCCAAGAAAAAGCAACTCCTCTTTTATGGGCGCCCTTCAACAGAAAGAAATGCATTCTCGCTTGGGGTGGAAGCGCTCAGAAACTGGATTGAACACTCTCCTCACGCTAACGAGTGGAGGTTTTTATCTGCCGGCGAATACCATGAGCCAATTTCTTTGGGAAAAGGAAGATTCCTTATCTCTCAGGGCAAGCTAAATCTTGAGGAGTATGCCTCTCTTCTCTCAGAAACTAGTATTGGTCTTTCCTTGATGGTCTCTCCCCACCCCTCTTATCCGCCTTTAGAGATGGCCGCTTTTGGCGTAAACGTGGTAACAAACTCGTATGCCAACAAAGACCTCTCTCTGTTCTCTGAAAATGTGGATTCCATCTCTATTCCGACACCAAGGAATCTGGCTTCTGCCATAGAGAAAGCCGCCAATAAATATCAGCCCGTATCTCAAGTGGGAATTATCAAGGAGGCCTATCCAAACTATTTGAAAGTGGACAAGCCGTTCCCCTTCATTGATGAACTGAAGAGGCTAATCTTGAAGGAAAGTTCTTAGAGATACATCCCATGAAGGCATCTTGTCGCCAATGGTGTCACGAAGATGCTTGTTATCCAAAATTGACCAGACGGGACGTGGTGCGGGAGCTGCCCATTCTTCACTTGAGCAACCCTCAACAGTGCAGTTAAGATGCGCTTGGTTCATTATCTCTTGAGCAAAGACGTTCCAAGTCGTGGCTCCATTTCCTGTGCAATGGTAGGTGCCAAAGTTCTCAGTATCTAAAAGGGCTAACATTTCATAGGCCAAATCTGCGGCGTTTGTGGGAGATCCATGTTGGTCATCCACAACTTTGATTGAGTCGTGATTTTTGCCAAGGTCCATCATGGTGTAGACGAAGTTTTTGCCAAACTTTCCGTAGAGCCAAGCCGTACGAACGATGAAGTGTTTGGGCCAGATTTCGCGTATCGCATTTTCTCCTGCAAGCTTCGTCTTTCCGTAAACCGTATTGGGAGCACATATTGCCTCTTCTGTTTGAGGCATAGGATTGTCTCCAGAAAAGACATAATCAGTTGAAACGTGAAGAAGGACTGCATCTGCCTTTTTGCAGGCAACTGCTAAGTTTTTAGGTCCAACTTCGTTTAGCTGCTCTGCAAACTCTTTGTTTTCTTCACACCCGTCCACATTGGTAGCGGCAGCGCAATTGATAACGGCACAAATCTTGTTAGTCTCGAGAAATGAAGAGACTTCTTCTGCGTTGGTAATATCAAGCGGCTGAATGTTGTCACCTGCAACATCGGTTGAGAAAAGTTTCGCTTCCCGTAAGGTCTTAGAAACTGGCCCTAAAGGAGAGTTGTTGTTGGCAAGAAGGTGGCGGATTTCTTTTCCAAGTTGTCCGTTTGCACCGGTAAGAAGAATGTTCACAGCGAACCTCTTAAAACGTTTCTTTTAACTCTTTAAAAGAAGGATGAACTTTGTCTTTCTCGGAAAGGAGAACGTCTGCTTCCTCAACGAGAGGCCAGTCGAGAGCGATATCCTCGTCGTCCCAAGCGAGGCCACCCTCGTCTCCGGGGTGGTAAACATCGTCGCATTTATAGCAAAAAGTAGCGGTTTCGCTCATTACGTAGAAGCCGTGAGCGAAGCCTCTGGGGATGAAAAATTGGCGCTTGTTTTCAGCAGAGAGAACAACCCCTTCCCACTTTCCAAACGTGGGAGAGCCGGGGCGCAGATCTACCGCCACGTCAAAAACTTCGCCCTCAACAACGCGCACCAGCTTGGACTGAGGGTGCTCAATCTGGAAATGAAGGCCACGCAAAACCCCTTTGGTGCTTGACGATTGGTTGTCTTGAATGAAAGTGGCAGAAATGCCACCTTTCTCGAAGTCTTCTTGCTTGTACGTTTCCATGAAATAGCCTCGGGCATCCCCGTAGCTTTTCACATCAACAATAATGACCCCCTCAATAGAGGTCTTATGAAACGTGAAATTTCCTGAAGTTATCGTGTCTGCCATTAGTATTTTCTTTCTGTGCTTGGGCGGAAGTCGCCTTTAGCAACGGCCATAAGGTGTTTTCCATAGTCAGACTTGTCGTAGCGTTTTGCAGCCTCTTCAAGGCGATGCTTGTCAATCCAGCCGTTCTCATAGGCAATCTCTTCCAAGATGGAGACGGGCATCCCTTGAGAGTCCTCTACGGCACGCACGAAATTAGAAGCTTCAAAAAGACTTTCCATCGTGCCTGTATCAAGCCAGGCAAAACCGCGTCCCAGTGTCACGACGTTCAGGGAATCTTGTTCAAGATACATGCGATTAAGATCGGTGATTTCTAGCTCCTCACGTTGAGAAGGTTTGACTTGCTTTGCCAGCTCGCACACGCGGCTATCGTAGAAATAGAGGCCTGTCACCGCATAAGAGCTTTTGGGGTGGGCGGGCTTTTCCTCAATAGAGATGGCGTTGAAGTCTTTGTCGAACTCCACGATACCAAAGCGCTCAGGGTCGTCGACATGGTAGCCAAAGACCGTTGCTCCCTTGCCTCTCTCGGCATTTTCAACGGCGTGCATGAGATGCTTGCGAAGCCCGTTGCCAAAGAAAATGTTGTCGCCCAAAACGAGCGCGCAGGGCTCGCCGTCGATAAACTTCTCACCTATAAGGAAAGCTTGTGCGAGGCCCTCAGGTTTGGGCTGCTCGGCGTAGCTTAACATGACGCCAAAACGCTCGCCATCGCCTAAGAGTTTCTTGAAATTGGGAAGGTCGTGCGGGGTGGAGATGATGAGAATATCCTTGATACCTGCCATCATAAGAACCGAGAGCGGATAGTAAATCATCGGCTTATCGTAGACGGGAAGGAGCTGCTTTGAGGTGACCTCGGTAAGCGGATAGAGGCGCGTTCCCGAGCCTCCTGCTAATACAATGCCTTTCATCGTTCTTTCCTCTTTTTAAGGTTACTAGGCTTTGGCGCGAGAGCCATACATGTTTTCGTAGTAATCGCGATAGGCACCACTCGTTACGTTTTCCATCCAGTCTTTGTGATCCAAGTACCATTGAATGGTTTGTTTGATGCCGTCTTCAAACTTCGTCTCTGGGAACCAGCCAAGGTCCTCTTTTATCTTGTCGGGAGCGATGCCATAGCGACGGTCGTGACCTTTGCGGTCTTCGACGTAGACGATGAGGTCTACGTTAATAGCGGGGTCGTCCACGGCTTTTGAGACCTCTTCAATGATTGTTTTTACGATGTAGAGGTTGTTGCGCTCATTGTGGCCGCCGACGTTGTAGACCTCCCCTAACTTGCCGTTAGAGCACACCATGTCGATAGCTTTACAGTGGTCTTCAACGTAGAGCCAATCGCGAATGTTGAGGCCGTCGCCGTAGACGGGAAGCTCTTTGTGGTCAAGAGCGTTGTTAATCATGAGAGGAATGAGCTTTTCTGGGAACTGATAGGGGCCGTAGTTGTTTGAGCAGCGCGTGATGTTTACAGGAAGACCAAAGGTATCGGCGTATGCCATCACGAACATATCGGCGCTTGTCTTAGAGGCAGAGTAGGGACTGTGCGGACATAGAGGAGTAGTTTCCAGGAAGAAATTGTCCGGCTCATCCAAAGATAAGGACCCGTATACCTCATCTGTGGACACCTGCAAATATTTACGGCCTTCAAAGCCACCGTTTTCTTCCCAGCACGCCATGGCGCAGTTAAGCATATTGACCGTGCCCATTACGTTTGTGGAAGCAAACGCACCCGGGTCTGAAATGGAGCGATCAACGTGGGACTCGGCAGCAAAGTTGATAACGTAGTCAGGCTTCTCGGCCTGCATAAGGGCAGAGATTGCCTCTTGGTCGCGGATGTCGATTTGCTTAAAAGTGTAGCGAGGATCATCTTGAACAGAAACAAGATTCTCCAAATTGCCTGCGTAGGTAAGGCTATCGACGTTAATGAGGCGGATGTCCTTATGCTTTTTGAGCATGTAAAGAACGAAATTAGAACCGATAAAACCGGCTCCTCCTGTTACAAGATAAGTTTTTGTATCGGCCATTAGCTTTCCTTTTCTCCTTTTTGTAAGGCTTTCTTGAGATCATCTATCTCTCTGTCTTGGATGGCAGAATGCTGGCAGAGAGCAATGATGTTTTTCTTGCTTCTACTCACAATAACTGTAAACGATAGGCAAAGCGCGATGAGGCAAAAAATTGCGAGAACGAGGATAAAGTTTGCGGGCACCGCGAAGCCGAGCGTATAGGAAAGGGCAAAGAGGGGCTCGGGCCAGAGGGCGAAGATAAATGCGAGAAACGCAAGGGCAAACCAGAGAAGGGCGTATTTTAAGATGACGCGCCCGCGCGCAATCATGCTAAATACTGCAATTACAAAGCATAAGCTGAAGACGCTGATGAAAATTTGAAGGGTAAGGTTCATCTACCAAACTTCCTTCCGCTTAAAGAGGGCAATGATGGCAATTTCGAGAGAAACTTTGATCATGTAATAGAGACTTCCCAAGCCTCCAATTGAAGAAGAACCTTCTGTTCTCTCTTTCATTTTTACCGGTACTTCTTCAATCTTCAGGCTCTTCTTGGCGGCCTCGACTATAGATTCAGGCTCTGGATAGTCGCTGGGGTAGTCTTCAGAAAAGAGGCGAATTGCTTTTTTGCCAGAGGCGCGAAAGCCTGAAGTGGGGTCCGTGATGCGCTTTCCTGAAAATAGTCTAATCCAAAAAGAGAGCCAACGAATACCAACTCGACGAAGCTTGGTCGACTTAAAGTCACTCTCCTCTGAAGATTTTTGAACAAAGCGGGAGCCGATTACCAGATCGTTTCCGTTCTCTATTTCTCTTACAAGGAGAGGGAGATAGGTGGCGTTATGCTGCCCGTCACCATCGAATTGAATATCGATATCGTAGCCTTTGAGGTAAGCGTACTTGTGGCCAGTTTGGACAGCTCCACCAATCCCAAGGTTGTAAGGGAGGTTCAAAAGAGGGATGTTGTTTTCCTCACAAAGCTTGCGCGTATTATCCCTTGACCCATCGTTTACGACCGTGACATCAAAGCCAAGCTCCATGACAGAGCGTGCTGTTTGGACTATCGTCTTTTCCTCGTTAAATGCTGGAATGATGACGAGGACTTTTGGTTGGGCTGTATCGCTTGCTTGCATAGATTCCTTAAATGGCTCTCACGGCTGTAACGCCCGGAACGCTATCTTTTAGCACGCGTTCAACGCCTTGCGATAAAGTCACTCCCGAAAGAGCACAACCCGCGCAAGCCCCTGTAAGCTCAACGGTGACGACGCCTTGCTCATCAACGCCAATGAGCTCAATATCGCCTCCATCAGCTTGGAGGCTCGGCCTCACCGCGTCTATAACATCTTCAAGTAGTTTTTCGTCAATACTCATAACTATCTTTCAATATCTCGTTATTAGTATATTAGTTTTGCAACTGCACTGCGCGGCGTTTGCCGGCCTGGATGAAGGCCTCTTCAACCTGCTCAGGCGTGACTTCGTAGGTTTTGGGAGGAAGGGGGATATCGTTAATTTTAATCCCGCTTCCATCTATGAGACGCCTTGCCTCTCCCGCCGAATTTGCAAGCCCTACTTCTTTTAAAAGGGCAGGGACGTAGATGTTTCCTTTTTCGTTAGGAGAAAGCTCAAGCTTGATTGTTTTTGCTTCCGGGCGCTTATGCTCTTTAAAGACAGCGTCGAAAGCGGCTTCTGCTTTTTCTCCCTCGCCTTCCCCGTGGTAAAGGTCAACGATATTTTTGGCAAGCTCTCTTTTTAATACGTATGGATCTGCGCTCTTGTCAGCAAGGCCTTTTTCAACCGCGTCAATTTTATCTAGCGGAAAAGTTGAGGTAAGCCGGTAATACTTGGAAATGAGTTCGTCTTGGATAGACATGACTTTTCCAAACATGTCAGAGGCTGAGTCAGTAAGTCCAATGTAGTTTTTATAAGACTTACTCATCTTCTTAACGCCATCTGTGCCTTCTAGAAGGGGCATCGTAAGGGCAATTTGAGGCTCAAGTCCTTCCTTCTCCATTAAAGCGCGTCCTGCAAGAAGGTTAAAGATCTGATCTGTACCTCCCATTTCAACATCAGCCTTAATCTGCACAGAATCGAAGGCTTGTAACACGGGATAGAGGAATTCATGGAGTGAGATGGATTGATTCTCTTTGAAACGCTTAGAAAAATCATCTCTTTCCAAAATGCGCGCAACGGTGAAGTTGCTCAGCAAAGAAAGCATATCTTTAAGAGAAAGGGGCTTAATCCACGCGCCGTTATAAAGCACTTTGGTTTTCTCGGGATCAAGTATCTTCATAGCCTGAGAAACGTACGTTTCTGCATTTTCTTTAATTTCTTCTTCCGAAAGCGTGGGGCGTGTGGTATCGCGGCCGGAAGGATCTCCAATGAGCGCCGTGCCGTCACCAATAATAAGAACGACGTTGTGGCCTAAGTCCTGAAATTGGCGCATCTTGCGCAAAGGCACCGCATGTCCAAGGTGCAAGTCGGGGCTTGTGGGGTCAACCCCCATTTTGATGGTAAGAGGCGTTCCTTTCTCCAGTTTTGAACGCAGCTCTTTCTCTGGAACAACCTCCGAAGTTCCAGAAAGAATAACATTCATTTGCTCATCAACGCTTAGCATATAGTCACATCTTTCAAAAAGAAGGCACCTTGTTTGACGCCTCCAAAGGTACCTTGGAATGGCCTAGCCCGCAAGTATCGTATTCATTATGCGAAGCAGGTCAATGTTGTAGGTTGGATTGCTTGCCCACATTCCCCATCCGTAGTCTTCAATATAGGGCGCAATTCCGCGCGTAACCAAATTGAACCGAGGATCGACGCAGGGGTTATTAAGAGCAGCTGTCGAAGAGTAAGCTTTGATATGCTGCGCTTGTGCCAAAAGACCCGTTTGAATGTTGGGGAATACAGCGTAGCTTTGGGGACTTGAATCAACCGCACCAATGCCGCCGAAGTTACAGGCGCTCGCAGGGACCGCTCCCCCAAACTTGAGCCATCCGGTCTCATCGGCAATCTGGGCTGCGAGAAATTCTGGGCGAACTCCCTCTGAAACCGCAGAGTTCCAGGTTGCTTCTGCAAAAGCCTGTGCAGTTTGTGCTCCATAGGCAGGATTCGAAACGTAGATTGATGGATAGTTAGCAGCAATGCGTTTTGAGAACGAACTGATGAAGGCATCCTTTGTCATGGAAGAAGAGCTCATGGCAGGTGTGTTTGTCGTCCTTGTCCAAGCAAGTTTTCCATCCGCGTCATACCATTTAATTTTTGTTGATGGTTGTGTCTGCACGGAAAGATTTCCGTTCGCATCTGTCCAGGTATTCTTATACGTTATCAAAACGCCGTCTTCGTTAAAGTAATAGTCTTTCCCGTCAATAGTGTATTTGCCGGTGACCATCTTGAAATCGGCAGGCTTAAAGTAATACAAAACGTCCCACATGGTGAGCCAGCCGGAGTGAGCGTAGCCTGTGCCGGTCGCAAAATAATACTTTTCCCCATCGATAACTTGCCATCCCTTGACATTCTGTCCTGTACTGGGGTCTTTATAGAGAACGTGCCCTTGCCCATCAACCTCCCAATTGCCGTTTCCGAGAAGAACCCCATCGTTATTGAACGTGTAAACCTTGCCGTCGATGGTGTATTTGCCTATAACCATTTTGTAGCTGGAAGGTGCAAAATAGTATTTAACATCCCACATTGAAAGCCAGCCAGAGTGAGCGTAGCCAGTATCGGTTTCGAAATAATACTTTTCTCCATCGATAACTTGCCAACCTTTAACAAACTGTCCTGTATTTGGATCTATGTAGAGCGTGTGTTCTTGATCATCGATATACCAGCCGGAATTTTCTACAAGAACGCCATCTTCGTTAAACGTATATTCTTTTCCGTCAATCGTGTATTTACCGGTGACCATCTTGTAATCAGAAGGCTTGAAGTAGTACAAAACATCCCACATTGAAAGCCAGCCAGA
>CANEFS010000024.1 GCA_947426865.1 uncultured Coriobacteriaceae bacterium
TGTAATCAGAAGGCTTGAAGTAGTACAAAACATCCCACATTGAAAGCCAGCCAGAATGAGCAACTCCTGTGTCGGGATTGAAATAGTATTTGTCGCCCTCAATTACATTCCACCCTTTAGCCAGGTGATAATCGGAAGGGAAATAGTAGAAAGCTTGACCTTGATCGTCTGTGAACCAGCCTACGAGAACTCCGTCTGAATTGAACGTGCACTCTTTTCCGTCGATAGTATATTTGCCGGTAACCATCTTGTAAGTGGAAGGTTCGAAATAATATCGAACGTCCCACATCAAAAGCCAGCCTGTGTGGACAACGCCGGTATTGCTATCAAAATAATATTTGGAAGAATCTATCGTTGCCCATCCTTTAACAAGGTGATAATTTTCAGGTAGGAAGTAGTAGGTTTTAGAATCTATGACCGTCCATCCTTTTTTAGGTGAAGGGTCGTTCGCATCTTTGTAATAGGTATTTCCTTCAGAATCTTGATACCAACCAGTTAAGACACCATTCGAATCAAAGTCATACTGTTTTCCGTCAATGATTTGAGATCCTGTAACCATGGCGGCATCAGATGGGTTGAAGTAGTACAAACATGACCACATAAATAACCAGCCCGTATAAGAAACGCCAGTCGTAGGATCAAAGTAGTATTGCTTGCCATCAATTTTGTTCCAGCCGTAAACTCGATAGCCGTCGGAGCCTATGTAATAGTTTTTCTCGCCACTTGAAACCCATTGACTCACTGCATAGGAACCACCATCAAAGCGCCATTTCCAGCCCTTCCCGTCATAGACCCAATGGGGGTCGTCAACAGAAGGCCAAGTTGCATAAATAGCCTGGGCATCTAAATAACCAAGTTGCTGAAGAACGGATTCATTCTTGAAAAGATCTGCATCATGCGTATTTGTGAGGAATCCATGTTCGATAATGTTTCCCGTCATATTGAATCGACGAGCATAGCGCGTGATTCCGTAGTAGTCTGCCATAGAGCCATCTGGGTAATAAGACTCACTGGAACCTCCGCCGTAATCTCTTTGTACGATTCCCCTGCTTCCAATTCCGAGGCTTGCAAAAGAGGAAAGCAGGTTGTTGGCCAAGCCCTTGGCTTCTGCCACCGTCCAATAGTTATAAGAGGACTCATTTCCTATGAGAAGCTCTGCCCCATTGGCGCTTGATGCGCCGGAATTAAAGTGAAATGAAATAAGACAACGCGCATTGGCATTGTTTGCGCGCGAACATCTTTCGTAAATTGATGGGTTTTCATCCGCGGAAGTCCGAACCATTACGATGGGGATTCCAAGTTGCTCTAAACGCTGTTTGCAATAATTGGTAACTTTCCAGGTCAACTCTTTCTCGATAAGTCCATTTGCAACTGCGCCAGAATCGTTTCCCCCATGTCCGGCATCTAAGGCAACCGGACCGGTTGAGCTTTGGGCAATCGAGGAGGTTGGAAAAATCGAGTACAAACAGAGAAAGCTTGCAAACGCGATAACAGCAAGAACTCTACTTTTTTTTGATAACATATCATTCTCCAAAGTGCTGCGTTTTCCTTACATTGTTAGCGTCTGCTTAAATCACCAGACAAGGAAATATTTTAATATGAATCGCGCAATTTTTGAAGACCTCAATGGAAAAAGGGCTATTTCCAAGAAGGAAAGAATTAAAAGTTTCGCCCAGGTCCGCCACTGAGAAAAATGTTGGGTATTTTTCCCTAGCCTCTCCTACAGAAAAGAGAAGAGAAAGAAGATAGGCCAATCCCCTTTGTGTCGATGCAGGTTCATCAAAACCCAAACTGAAAGCTTGATTTTTAAGGTTTGGCCGTTCACCTTCGAGAGCGAAAGGAGCGGGTTTTTTCTCCAGGAAGGAAAGCGTTTCTCGAGATCTTCAGAGAAGAGGCGGTATTTTTCTTTCATAAGCTTTGGCTTTGCGCCTCGGCCATAGTGGAGGAGCGAGAGAATCATGTTTGCAAAATAAACGTATTGAACGACAGCTTCTTGCTGCTCAGAGATTGGTTTGCCCTTCATATAAACTGCGACGGAATCAAAAAGCGAAACTACGTGTTTTTCCTCTTCCTTTGAATAATCCATCTGTTGTGAGAGAGATTGGGGGTTTAAAACGTAGCAATAACCTGCATAATCCAAAACTTTATAGGTAGGTTTATTGAGAAAAAGTTCGAGAGAAAAGAGGATGTCTTCGCCGAATTTCGCTGATGAAAAGAGGAGATGGTGTTCTTTCAAAAAATCAATTTTATATAGTTTTGCACATGCGATGGTGTAGGTGGTGAAGGCCCAGTAGCTATCCTTTGGAATATGGACTTTCTCTTTTTTATCTAAAACTTTTATATATCCACCAATAACAAGATCTGTTTTTTCGTCCATGGCTTGGTCGTAGGTGAACAGAAAGTCTTCTTTTAAATAGTCATCACTATCCAAAAAGCAAACATATTTCCCCTTCGCATGCTTTACTCCTGTATTTCGAGCTTCACCTAAACCCTTGTTTGTTTGATGGGTAAAAACTTTTACCTGGGGAAATTCCTGTTGGTACTGATTTAAAATTTTGGCCGAGTTGTCAGGACTTGCATCGTTAACACAGACGATCTCGAAATCTTGAAACGTTTGATTCAAAACAGAATCCAGGCACCGAGGCAGGAATGCTTCAACGTTATAAACAGGTATAACAACGGAAATCTCAGGCATGTTTCCTTCTTTTTTCCTCTCCTTCATGGAGAATTTAGCTTGGGACTGTTTTTACAAATCTAGTATGACAATTGCGTTTTTTCAATATTCTAAAGCTATAATGTCCTAAAAAAGATTAAAGGAGAAGAATGGGCATCAGAACGAGAAGAGCTCGCGAACATCACAAGACCCATTTTGTGGGCTTTGCTTTTGCTGGAGCTGCAGGCTTTGTAGCCCTTCTTATCATCGCCTTTGCGTTTTCTCTTAACTCACTTGTTGATAAATGGCTCAAAGACATTCCTGATTTTAATGGAGCAAACTCCTACATTGTGGCGCAGCCCACCACCATCTACGACTCAAACAAGCAGGTCATCGCACAGCTCTCTTCTCAAAACCGCGTCGTTGTAGACCTTGCAGACATTTCTCCTTACGCCCTTTCAGGAACGGTGGACACAGAAGATATTCGTTTCTACCAGCACAATGGAGTTGACCCCCTGGGTATCATCCGTGCCATTTTTGTGTCTGCTTCTGGAGGACGTGAAGGTGCCTCGACCATTACGCAGCAGCTCGTAAGAAACACCATTCTTTCTGATGAGCAATTTGATATCTCCCTTAAGCGCAAAGTTCGCGAGGCCTATATCGCAATTGAGCTCGAGAAACGCTACACCAAAGATCAAATACTTAACATGTATCTCAATACCATCTATTACGGAAATAACTCTTACGGTATCGAAGCTGCCGCCAACACCTATTTCTCAAAATCAGCCAAAGATCTTACCCTTCCTGAAGCTGCCCTCTTAGTGGGAATTCCAAACTCCCCCACGCTCTACAACCCGCTCACCAATCCTGAAGCAGCAACAAAAAGAAGGAATCTCGTTCTTGAGCGAATGAAAAATGCCGGTGCCATCTCTGAAGAGCAATATGAGCAAGCCTGTGCCGCTCCTCTCGGCCTGAACCCAACACCGGCGCCTACGCTCAACAACACCGGCAAGTATCCCTATTGGACAAACTATATAAAGAATCTGATTTCCGAGGATTTCTCGGAAGATTTGATTCTTAAGGGCGGGCTGAACATCTACACCACGCTTGACTCGACCGGACAAGAAGCAGCTGAGAAAGCTGTTACTAACCGTCTTAAAGCGATTGGGCGTGACGGGCTTCAAAGTGCGCTCGTTGCCATCGACCCTTCTACCGGCTACATTAAGGCGATGGTGGGCGGCAGTAGCTTTAAAGACGTGCAGCTGAATCTTGCCACTCAAACAGCTCGCCAGCCTGGATCAACTTTCAAAATCTTTACGCTCACGACCGCTATTGGTCAGGGAATGAGCCCCACCGTTACGCTTAATTGCAACTCGCCTTTGAGGGTGTCTTCTACGTGGACCGTCCAAAACTACGGAAATATCAATTATGGAACGCTTAGCTTAGCGCGCGCCACTGAGGTTTCATCTAATACCGGATATGTCCAGGTAGCCCGTGCCATCGGTGCCACAAATATCGTCAAGACAGCAAAGGATATGGGCCTTACGGTTGATATTCCTGCCTACGACTCGATTACTTTAGGAACGATTGGCGTACCTGTCATCCAAATGGCAGAGGCAACCTCGGTACTTGCCGCGAACGGTGTTCACCACGATGCTATTGCTATTACTAAAATTGAGGACAGAAACGGAAACGTCCTCTACGAGCACAAAGACAACGCCAAGCAAGTCGTTGATGCTAAAGTTGCTTATGCGGTCACTTCTGTCTTACAAGGCGTTGTGAATGGGGGTTCTGGAGCAACCGCTTCTGTGATTAAAAACTACGGCATTAACCAGCCTATTGCCGGCAAGACGGGAACGACAGAATACAGTGATAACCTCTGGTTCGTTGGCTATACCCCACAAATTGCTTGTGCCGTCTGGACCGGATACCCTGACTCCAACAAGAAGATTATCGTGAACGGCTCTTCCGGCCATCCTTCCAATACGTCCTGTCCTATCTGGGGAGAGTTCGTTAAAGCCTATCTTGCAAACGTTGCTCGCGCGGAGTTTCCCAAGCAAGCCGCCCCTTCCTATAAAAATAATAGTAGCTGGAACTTTAGTGGCTCATCTTCATAGCAATTCGGGAACCAATCCCTATTTGGAAAAGTCGAAAAGAGGAAGCCGTCGTCCGCTAGAGGCGACTCCTTTAAAAACGCGCAGTTCTGCTGGTTCTCTGGGAAGCCGCGGGGGTGGAAAAAGCGGCAGAGTCTTTCAAGGCGAAACCTATGCAGAACGAAGAGCCGCGTATGCACGCCGCAGAGCGGAAAATGAGAATCGTCACCAATCCTCTGTTCGCTCAGTGCCATTGTCGTCCCACAATTTCGCTTCACGCCGGCCGTCTTCTTCTCAGGAAATCCCCACAAGACGAGAAAGGCGAGACGGCGTTAACCGTCATCTGGAAAGCCCCGCTATTCATGGACGAGGTTGGGTTCTCCCCTCTCAAAAAGATACGCAGAAGCGAGGCTACAAGCTGGAGCGCCACTCTATTAACTTTGCAGGTAGAAGTGGACTTTTGCGCGCTCTTGACCCTCGCTTTGTTATCGGCGGGGCTGCCTTTATTGTTGCGCTTCTTGTAATTCTCTTGTTTGCGCTTCTAGCAACTTCTTAGAAAGGGCTGAATAAAAAAACGCAAAAAATAAGGGGCAGGAAGCGGCCTCTTATTTTTTGCGATTCGTATTTTACCCAAACTTCTGGGCTCAAGTCTTTCTCGGCAGAAAAATAAAGAAATTTTTTCTTGGGCCAAAAGTTCTTGCTTAGGCTAAAAGCTCGTTTTGGGCGGCGAGGGCGAGCTGGGACTGAATCTCTTCAGCCTCCTCTTTCGTTGCCCCGTAGCTGAAAAGATACGCCTTGATTTTTGGCTCGGTTCCCGAGGGGCGCACAATCACCTTGTTTTTCTGCTGAAGCTGATACTCAAGAACGTTGGCCGAAGGCAGGGTTTGGTCGGTGTCGTCGTCTGCCTTATTGAGCTGCGGCATGGGAGCGGCCTTCTCGTAATCGATAGCTTTCTCAACGTCGTAGCCAGCGATGCTTGTGGGCGGGTTTTCTCGGAGATTTTTCATGATACCTGCGATTTTTTGCGCACCGGAAGCACCTTCTGCCACGACGTTTACCACCCCATTCAAGAAGAGGCCGTACTCTTCATAAAGGTTTTGCATCGCTTGGAAAAGGTCGATGGTTTGCTTGGCGTACCAGGCAGCCATCTCGCAGATGAGCATGCTTGTCACGACCGCGTCTTTGTCGCGCGCATGCGTTCCGGCAAGATACCCATACGACTCCTCGAAGCCCAACAGGAAGCGGTCGCCTTCGTTTTTCTCGGTGAGAAGGTCGATTTGGCCACCGATGTATTTGAAGCCCGTGAGCACGCGGCGAAGCTCAAAACCCCAGCTCTTGGCAAGGGCGTCCGGCATCGCAGAGGATACGATGGTGGTGATGACCACTTTTTGGGTCAGGTCCTCTCCCGCCTCAATCTTCAGCTTGCAGAGCCAATCAATTAAGAGGCACCCCACCTCGTTTCCGCTCAGGAGCTCATATTTTCCGTTGTGCGGCACGGCGATGCCTACGCGGTCGGCGTCAGGGTCTGTAGCCAGAAGCACGTCCGGCTGGACCTTCTCGCAAAGCTCAAGGCCTTTTTGGAGCGCTTCTCTGATTTCAGGATTGGGATAGGGGCAGGTAGGAAAGTCGCCATTGGGCTCTTTTTGCTCCGGGACAACCTCGACGTTTTCGACGCCGACGCGCTTGAGAATCTTCGCCACGCACTCAAGGCCCGAGCCGTTAAGGGGCGTATAGACGACCTTGAACGAGCCGTCCTCAGCGATGCATCCCGGCACCGAGACTTTTTCAATAGCGTCGAGATACGCATCGATAACCTCGTCTTTTATCCAGTTGACAAAGCCTTTCTCTTCCGCCTCATGGAAGTCCATCCGCTTTATGCCCGAGAAAATATCGGTGTTTTTGATAGATGCCTGGATCTCCTCTGCGGCCTCGTTGGCAATCTGGCAGCCGTCAGGGCCGAAGGCTTTGTAGCCGTTGTAGGGAGCTGGGTTGTGGGAGGCGGTAAGTACGATGCCTGCCGAAGCCTGTAAATAGCGCGTAGTAAAAGAGAGAACAGGAACCGGCTCAATGCGGGGCGCGACGTAGGATTTAATACCGTTAGCAGCCAAAACGGAGGCGGTCGCCTCAACAAACTCGGCGCCTTTGTTGCGTGAATCGCGCATGATGGCGACGGTGGGGTTCTCGAAGTGTTTGTTTAGATAGTCAGCGAGGCCTTGTGTAGCTTGGGCAACCGTGTAAACGTTCATGCGATTGCTGCCCGGTCCTATGACGCCTCTGAGCCCTGCCGTGCCAAACTCAAGATCTCTGTAGAACGCATCGGTTATCGTGTCCTCGTCACCCGAGGCCAGAAGGTCGTTAAGCTCTGCGATGAGCTCGGGCTCATCAAGATTTTCCTTCCAAAGTTCAACTTTTTCTT
Organism: uncultured Coriobacteriaceae bacterium; assembly: GCA_947426865.1. Classification (GTDB taxonomy): domain Bacteria; phylum Actinomycetota; class Coriobacteriia; order Coriobacteriales; family Atopobiaceae; genus MGBC105563. Next base: position 7,163 of record CANEFS010000024.1, read on the forward strand.
GTACGGCGGAATCGATGGCCATAACGCGCTCCTTTTTTGTTTGGTTCTTTGTTTTTTCTATGTTTTTCGGGTCTTTAGTGAACCTAGTAGCGTCCCGAAAAGTGGTGTAAACCTACAATTGGTTTGTCGATTATTCTAA
>CANEFS010000025.1 GCA_947426865.1 uncultured Coriobacteriaceae bacterium
AGATATCCCGATGAAATCTATTAACCCTAGACACACTTTTTGTCCTATAACCCCTAAGGGAAGAGGAAAACCCTCTGGATTAAAACGGCTAAGAAAGTATCTCAGAACAGAGCCAACAAAACCGCCAAAGCCGAAAAACAAGCTGTTAAGAAGTATCTTTTCCTTTAAACGTTGAGCATTTCTTCAAGAGTTCGCCACGCAAGCTCTGCGCATTTTACGCGTGCCGGCATCTTAGAAATCGACTCAAGTGAAGTGGCTTCATCCAGCTCCTCGCGCTCTTCATCGCTGAGTTTCTCGCCTAGAACGAGGCGATGAAAAAGGTCTGCTAGGTGGCGTGCATTTTCAACCGTCTCGCCTACAATCAGATCGCTCATCATATCGGCCGAGCCTTTAGAAATCGCACATCCAATGCCAGTCCACGAAGCATCCTCAATCACGCCGTCTTTAATTTTTAGATGAAGCTCAAGCTCATCGCCGCAACTTGGATTGACGCCTTGGTGAGAGTGAGTGGCCCCTTCGAGCTCATGGTTGTAGTCGGGGTTCGAAACGTGATCGAGAAGAGCTGGTGTATAAAGTTCATTAACTGACATACGTACCTGTACTTACTTGTACTTACCTGATTTGAAACGTGGTTTTTGCTTGTTTATTAAGTTACGCGTGCGCTTTTTACTTGTTTTATTTTGCGCTTTCAACACTGCCTGAGCCAGTTACGCCACTTGTGCCACAGACGTCGCTGGCGTTTGCAGCGTCTTCTGGGTGAAAAATACCCCAGACGTATTTTAATCCATCAACGAGTGCTTCGATATCGGCCTTGTCGTTGTAAAAAGCAATCGAGGCGCGGTTCGTCGAATCCGTTCCTAAAAATTGCATGAGCGGCTGTGCGCAATGGTGACCGGCGCGAATCGCCACACCTTTCGTGTCAAGAAGAGATGCGACGTCGTGAGGATGAATCCCCTCTACGTTAAAGGCGACAACCCCTGTTCTCTCGTCCGCTTTTTCAGGACCGTAAATCTTGATGTAGGGCAACGCGGAGAGCTGTTCGTATAAGTAATCTACCAGCGCTTTTTCCCGCTCTTCAATGTTGGAGATGCCAACGGCCTCAACGTAGTCTAGAGCGTATTGAGAAGCGGCAATGCCTGCGGCATCTTGCGTGCCCGCCTCGAACTTCTCGGGAAGAGGAGCCCAGACAGCAGACTCTTCTGTGACGGCGTCAATCATCTCGCCGCCGGTGAGAAAAGGCGGCATGGCCAGAAGGAGTGTTTGCTTGCCCCAGAGAACGCCCACGCCAAAGGGACCAAAAATCTTGTGTACGGAGAAGGCCAGCAAATCGCAACCCAGCTCCTCGACGTTCACGCGGGTGTGCGGAATCGATTGGGCCGCATCAACGATAACGACAGCTCCTTTAATGCCCGGAAGAGGCTTTTTCGAAGTGGAATTTTTTACCTCTGTGCGGTTGCCCTCGGCATCTAATGTGCAGGTATCACCCATGCCTTGCGCCGGGGTTTGCGGTGTGCTGAGAAGAAGCTCGGGGCTGGAGGCGCCGACTTCGTGGGCGCGTTTCGCGATTTTTTCGATAGGGAGCGTGACGCCCAGCACGTTTGAAACGTGGGCGACAGAGACGATTTTTGTTTTATTTGTGATTTTTTTCTCGATCTCAACGTCGGAGATGTGGCCCTCCTGATCGGGGTAGAGGTAGACGAGCTTGGCACCCTTGCGTTTCGTGATTTGCTGCCAAGGGATGAGGTTTGAGTGGTGTTCCATTACTGAGATGACGACCTCGTCGCCTTCATGCAAGATGAGATCTCCCAGCGTATGGGCTACGAGGTTGAGTGACTCGGTGGTGTTGCGCGTAAAGATAATGTTCTTCTCGGAAGGCGAGCCAATGAAATCTGCGACCTTTTTGCGCGCGTTTTCGATGTCTTGCGTGGCCTCGATGGAAAGCTGATAGAGGCCGCGCAGGGGATTCGCGTTCGTCTTCGCGTAGAAATCCTCCTGAGCGTCAATCACGCAGGTAGGCCGCTGACTGGTCGCCGCCGAGTCCAGATAATGCAGGTTTTCATCGGCCGCTAGCAGCGGAAAGTCGTCCTTGAAGGGGTTTTTCTCGATGTCAAGAATATCCTCTTTTGAGTAGTGGGGAAGCGTATCAGACATGGTTTTCCTTTAGTTCGCGGCCGGCTTGGGCGGTGGCATAAGCGTCGGGTCCGATAGCCCACTTTGCCCACTCAAGCGCGGCGCCAGAGAGGTCTTCTGGCAGGTTAGCAACGGCATCGTCGAGAATCGCCTCTTGCATGAGGTCGGTTGCCTGAGCTTCGTTCAGCCCGCGGCACCCCAGGTAAAAGAGCATCTCGGGGGAGAGCGAGCCAATCGTGGCGCCGTGGTTTCCCTCGACGTCGTCCTCGGCGCAAAGAATAACCGGAAGCGTCTTGTTAACCACGTTTTCTCCAGCTAAAACGACCGTTTCGTTTTCCGTGCCCGTGGCGCCCTTGCAGCCTTTTTGCAAATCAATCGTGGCGCGAAGCGTTTTTTTGGCGTTCCCGGATAAAACGCCTGCAGCCGATAGGTTCGTTTTCGTTTTGATGCCTTTTTGATAAAGGTTAAAGGTTAGGTCAAGGGTTTGATCATCAGTCACAATATACCGAGAAACCCCTGCGAAACTGCCTTCATTACCAGGAAAATCTGCCCCAAGGCCGTAGACGATGCGGCCGGCTCCGAGGAAAAATTGACGGGCGTCAAGGGTGGCGCTCTCTTTAACAATGACGCCGACGGTTTCGACGTGGGTTTGAGCGCCAGATTCTGCCACCAGATTATTAACAGTGAGGTGCGAGCCTTTTTCTAGGTTTACGATGAGGCTGTGAGCGGTTGTGAAAGAATCTGTTTCAGCACCAAGAGCAGCTATGGAAAGGGTGGCCTCGGCGCCTTCTTCGACAGTGAGGTAGGTTTCTTGAACCGGTTCGTCCTCATTCAAAAAGACGGCAAAGGAATTATTTTGCTCTGAGGCCGTGTCCTTTTTCGCGACGAACTCGTTCGTCTTAGAGGCCGTAGCTGCAATCCAAGCCGCAAGCTCTTTGCCGCCGGCAGAAATTTCAATCGCTTTTGCGCAGCTTGGCGAGGTGCCTTCCTTTTTGCTTAAGGTTTTCTCGGCAGCTTTAAGGGACTCTTCCAAATCTGTTTTTGAAACACCTTCGGGGAGGGGAAGCTCAACCTTCGTTTCATTGATAGAGAGCCAGTTCCAGGTCTGAGAAGGCGCGGCGTTGACGTGGGACAAAAGCACGTGGTCGCATGCGGGTGTCGCTTGATTCGCGGGTGTCGCCTGAGGCGCAGGGGTACCTGAAGCTGCAGGGGTCGCCTGAGTCGCATGATTCATCTTCTCGCTCATCCGATTGCCCCTTCCATCTCGAGTTTTATGAGGTTATTCATCTCGACGGCGTACTCAAGGGGTAGCGCTTTGCTGACCGGTTCTGCAAACCCGTTAACGACCATCGCGCGGGCCTCGGCCTCAGAAATGCCGCGGCTCATAAGGTAAAAAATGGTGTCGTCAGAAATACGTCCGATGGTGGCTTCGTGGCCTACTTGGGCGTTCATGCAGCGGACATCCATTGCAGGAATTGTGTCGGAGCGCGACTCGTCGTCAAGCATGAGCGACTGGCAAGAAACCGATGCGCGCGCATTCTCAGCTGCAGGTGTCACGACGATTGAGGAGCGGAAAGTGGAGATTCCGCCGCCCTTGGAAAGCGATTTCGTCTCGACGTTGGCACGCGTATTAGGGGCGGCCATATGAACCTTGCAGCCGGTGTCTAAGTTTTGCGTGGCGCCGGCAAAGGTGATGCCGTTAAAATCGCAGGTAGCACCCTCGCCCATGAGAATGGAGGAGGGGTAGAGGTAAGAGACGTGCGAGCCAAAAGAACCGGAGACCCACTCAATCGAGCCGCCCGCTTCCACGCGAGCGCGCTTCGTATTTAAGTTGTACATGTTCTTCGACCAGTTCTCAATCGTGGAGTAGCGAAGGTGCGCGCCTTTGCCCACGAAAAGCTCTACACAACCCGCATGCAAATTGGCGACGTTATATTTAGGAGCAGAGCAGCCCTCAATAAAGTGCAGGTCAGCCCCGTCTTCTACCAAGATTAATGTGTGCTCAAATTGGCCGGCTCCCGCTGCATTCAAGCGAAAATAGCTCTGCAGCGGAAAATCAAGCTTCACTCCTGCCGGCACGTAAACAAACGATCCACCCGACCAAACAGCGCCGTGAAGCGCGGAAAATTTATGGTCGGTGGGAGGAACGAGTTTCATGAAGTGCTCGCGAATGGCCTCCTCAAAAGGGCCGTGCAGAGCCTCTTCGATGCCGGAATAGACGACGCCTTGCTCGGCCACTTCTTCGCGCATATTGTGATAGACAAGCTCGGAGTCGTATTGGGCGCCCACACCTGCAAGGGAGGTACGCTCTGCCTCAGGAATACCCAGGCGCTCGAAAGTGTCTTTGATGTCTTCGGGGACCTCTTCCCAAGAATCTACCTGCGCGTCGCCGGAGGTCACGTACGTCGAGATGTGATTCATATCCAACCCGGCGATAGAAGGACCCCAGTTAGCAGACATTTTCGTATCTTCGTAGATCTGCAAAGAGCGAAGGCGCAGCTGTAGCATCCAGTCCGGTTCATTCTTCTTCGCAGAGATTTCCTCGACAATTTGAGGGGACAGACCGTCGGCAAAACGCTCGTAGCCCTCCTCGCTTTTCACAAAGTCGTAGAGGCTGCGGTCGACGTCTTCGACCTCGGTGCGTTTTTTTCTTTTCTCGTCAGCCATTATAATCTCAGCCCTTACGCTCTACGCGTTCTTATTCGCGAGACGCTCGTATTTCTCGAAACCTTGAACGTCAATCTCGTCGATAAGCGAGGCGTCGCCCTCGGCCACGAGGCGTCCTGCCACCATGACGTGGGTTTTGTCGACGTCAACGCGCTCCAGAATGCGCGTGTTGTGCGTGATGATGAGGAGCGTTCCGTCGCAGGCTTTGCGGTAGCTTTCGATGCCCTTGGAAACAACGCCCAACGCATCCACGTCAAGCCCCGAGTCCGTCTCGTCCAAAATGGCAAGCTTGGGCTGCAAAAGGAGGAGTTGGAGCATCTCGACCTTCTTCTTTTCTCCTCCCGAGAAACCCACGCCAAGCTCGCGCGTTAAGTTGGCAGGATTCATCTCTAGCTCCTCAGCTAGCTCAGTTACGCGCTTTCTGAACTGTTTGGCGCTTTGCTTCAGATTAGGGCGAAGGCCTGCGATGGTGCGGAGAAATGAATAGAGGGGAACCCCGGGAATTTCAACCGGGGCCTGAAAGGAGAGGAAAAGGCCAGCAAGACTGCGCTTGTCCGGGGAGAGGTCGGTGACGTTTTGGCCGTCAAAGACGATAGAGCCCTTCTCGACTGTGTAGGAAGGGTCGCCCATGATGACGTGGCCCAAAGTTGATTTCCCCGCACCGTTAGGACCCATGAGAACGTGGGTGGTGCCGGGCTCGATGGAAAGATTGACGTCGTGAAGAATAGTTTTTTCGTTAGCGGCGGCTGTTAAATCGGAGATGGTGAGCAGCTCGCTTGGGATTTTTGTTTCTGTCATATTCGAATCTCTATCTAACCTTTTTTAAATCGGTTTTTATACCTTATTCAAACGTGCCTTAATACATGGCGTGCGTTATGTGCATTCCATAAAACTTACCCAATAATATACTTCTAAGCAACCAAATATAGGGCAATTCAAGGACTGGTCGCGTCCTAAAAAGTGGTGTAAGAACCAATTTTGCATTCTAGCAAATGACG
>CANEFS010000026.1 GCA_947426865.1 uncultured Coriobacteriaceae bacterium
ACAAATTTATCCTGCGTAGCACTCAAGGCCGAGGTTAAAGGTGTGAAATCAAGGTTGCCCATTTTTTCTTTAGCTTCAGCTAGAGCAGGCGTAGTCACTGTTGCAGACAATAAGACAAGACAGCTTACAAAGGTTACAAATAAACGTTTCACGGAGTGCTCCTTCTTTGTTATTAACAACAGCAAAGAATGCTACCCCCCCCCCGCCGCATTTTGTCAAATGCAATCATCGGAGAAGACGTGTGAACCGGACCTCAAAAAGTAGACACCTTTTCAAAAAATCGAAATTAACTTTGGAAAGGTTTGAACATGAAAAACGGACGGTTTACTAAAAAAGAAAGAAACTATTTAGTTTCTCTAGATGCGGTTTCAGAGGTGAGAGCCACCTATATTGTCTATTCAGACTCATTCAAAATAGAATGCATGCGTCGCTATTATGCAGGGGAGCGCCCTTGCGATATATTTAGAGATGCAGGGTTGCCATCTTCTCTTATAGGATACAAACGTATTGAGCGCGCAATCTATCATTGGAAAGAAGCGGATAGGAAAAATGCTCTAACAACTACAGACGCTCCTGTTGTTCGTCATCGTAACCAAGTCGCTGCAATAAAGCGCAAGAAACGAGAAGCAATAGAAAGGCAGCGTCTCATGCGTGATAAACAGCGACAGCAATACGAAGCCCGTATTGCAGAATTAGAAGCGCAGGTGGAAGTTTTAAAAGCCGAAAGCGCGCTCGCGAAAAAATGTGGGCGCGCGGACAAAATCCTTACAAAATCAGCAAAGTTTGCACTGATAGCGAGCACGGCACACAAAAATCCTCAAGCACTAATAAAGGCGATGTGTGAGGTGATGGGAGTCTCTCGGTCGGGCTACTATAAATGGAAGAGTTCGGCGGCGTTTAGAGCCAAAAGAGAAGCTTCCGATCTTGCTGCAAAAGCTCAAGTGCAAGAAGCGTTTTTTTGCGCATAGGTTTAAAAAAGGTTCTCGCCAAATTCGCGATTCGCTCAAACGTGACCAAAACACTGTCATGAATCGCAAAAAGATTTTACGCATTATGCAAAAATACGATATCGTCTTTGTGAAACGTCGCAAAAATCCTTATCACCCTATAGGCCAAGACGGTCTTCCTAAGGTTGCACCTAATCTCCTCAACCGTCATTTTCATCAAGGAAAACTGTGTAAGGTGTTGCTAACAGATATTACGTATCTACCATGCACAGAAGGCTGTTCTTATCTTTCAGCCATATTGGATGCTCAATCAGGAGAACTGATCAGTTATGTAGTATCCCGCTCACTTGAAGAGGATTTTGTCTTAAAGACATTTGATCAACTGAAAAACGAAAAACTTGCCCCTGGCGTTCTTGCCCATTCTGATCAAGGAACTCACTACACCGCACATGCTTATCGCGAAAAACTTAAAGAACTAGGAATCACACAATCAATGTCCCGCAGAGCGTGCTGCTGGAACAATGCGTGCATGGAAAGTTGGTTTGGGAGGATGAAAGAGCAAATGGGTCCAACAAAAAGTTTTTCATACAAAGAACTTTGTCAAGCAATTGACAAATATATTAAATACTATAATTACAATCGCGGCCAAGAAAGATTGGAGTGTTTGCTGCTTACTTAGTGTGTCCACTTTATAGGGTCCAGGTCAAAGTGCTGCGAAATCCGCAGGGCTTCTCGGAAATTTGAAGCGGAACAGAATTCTAAATCATGTTCATCTGCTCAAGTGTTGCCTTGTACCAGTGCTCGGCGTTGGACGGGCAATACTTGCGAGCCGCCACCATCGTGATGGTCGAGCCGTAGCGGGTGGCAAGGCCTCGGACGTGGTCTGTGATGGCGCTTTTCCAATCAGGCCAGCTAGAATTTCCCCAACCCCAGGCGTTGTGCGGCTTGAAGCAGTAAGCGCCCTTGGAAGACTCGGTGTTGGAGATGGCAGGAGACCAACGAGGGTCGACGCCGTAGTCCCAGGCGGCCGCTGCATAGGCCGTTCCACATCCTGCCATAGGAGAGCCTGCTAGGTATTTGTCGATTCTTGGGGCCCAGGAGGCGACGAAGCTAATCTTGTCCGTATTCCAGTCGATGGGATTGAGAGAGCTGCCGCCAGAGTTTCCATTTTCTGCAATGACCTGCTTTTGAGCCTCTTCACGAGCCGCTTGAGCCGCAGCAAGTGCGTCACTTGCGGCTTGCTCTTCTGCAGCGGCCTCCTGAGCTTGCTTGGTCAACTCGTTTTGCGTATTCTTCAAATCCTCAGCAAGATCTGTCAACTGCTTTGCTTGGCCGGAGTTATGTGTCTCGATGGCGTTCAGATATTTAATAGTAGTGAGAAGCTCGTTGAAATCATTCGAAGAAAAAACGAGGTTAATGAGACTAGGACCGCTCACGCGCATCTTGTAAGAATTGCTGATGGCCGAGGCCGCATTTTGGCGCGCGTTTGGAAGCTGAGCGTTAATTTGGGCAATACGTTCGTTGTTTGCCTTCATTTCCTCATGAATCGTTGCGACCTTTTGCTTGGCGGCGGTGTAGGCCTCGCCCGTTTCTTCAATGCGTTTCTGAAGATCGGACATCGTCCCTTCCGTATTGTTCGTTTGTGCAACGGCAGGTGCCGAGAAAAAACTTGAAGCAATCAGCAGGACGGTACAGAAAGCGGCAGCAAGCCGCTTCATACTTGAAGGGTCAGAAGATTGTGTGGTGCTCATACATTCTCTCCTTGCCACAAAGTTTGTGGGCGAACTCCTCTTCATCATTTAAAGTGCGTTTTAAGTTTCACTCATTAACTTTGTTAATTGAGTACGGGCGTCTTTTGTGACGCTCCCCTTTCCTGAGCCTTTGGAAAAGGGTTCTCTATCATATCCCAAAATCACTTCAATTTCAAAGGTTAAAGGTTCTCTGTAAGGTTTTGAAACGCAATATATGGGGGGTAGTTGCTTTAGTTGACACTTTATAAAGGGGCCTTTCCTGTGTTTCACAGTTTGTTCACATATTGACGAAATCGCACACATCGTATAAAAATGAAATCCAAAAAAGACAGTCAACAACGACCGTCAAGAGTGCTCGGTTAGGAATCTTCGATGCCCAGTTGGAACATACACGCTTCTCTCACCAAAAAGATCTTGAAAGAAAACGATCCGGCTTCCCAAGGTATCGCCGATGTCAACAATTTCAAGTTTGGCAACCTCTTGCCCGACGTGTACGTTGGATACATGGTCAAGGACGTCTCCCACACCCTCCGCTACATTCAAACCCACTTCACAAATCCCGAGCACATCCCCATCCCGGGCTCGGACCTCTTTTGGGAAACCTACATCGCTCCCTATATTAGTAAGGGAGGCGTTGACAGTTTGACTCTTGGCAGCTGGGCCCACCTTGAAACGGACGCCACCTTCAACCGAGCGGTTCGCGCCTTCAATAAAGAGCACGGCATCGAGCCGGGTAACGAAACGCGCATCCGCAAGCAAGCCGACTTTCATCTTTTTGGGAACTCTCTGGACATGGATATAACAATCGAGCCCACCGACCACCTTTTTGAGGCGGCGCAAAACTTCGCGCAATATCCCATAAAAATAGAAGACGTCGAGGCTTCGCTCAAGGCGTTCGAAAACGTTAAAGAAAAATCGAAAACGGAGCCTATGACTGATCGCTACCTTCTTCTTTCGAGGCGCTTCATGGACGACACTCTTAATGGCGCTCGCGAAAATGTCGAGAAGGGCCTTGCGACCTACGCACGCGAAGTTGAAGCTGCCGGTTTTGCGCTGGGGAGTCCGAAGCAAAAGCGTGCAGTGGCTGAAAATGTTTCAGATTCTCTTAAAAGGAACCGCAAGCCAATTGACGTTGGCCCTAAACCAGAAATTCTTTTTAAGGACAACGAAGAGCGTGCAAGCATCGAGTACGAAATCGCTCGCTTAAAAGAGAAGGGGCTTCCCGATTATTTCCATACTAAGGACCCCTCGTAGGCGCATTGCTGCTTCTCGCGGCGCCTTCCGCGCGAAGTTTTTAACCGCCTTAAATGACCTACTTCTTTTTGCTGTGCTTTTCTCGGTAGATTTTTGTAAAGCCAGAAATGTTCTTTTGCTCTGCCCGCGCAACTCCCAGTTCGCCGTCTTCGACATCTTTCATAATCGTTGAGCCGGCAGCCGTTATAACATCTTTTCCGATGGAAACAGGGGCGACCATCATCGTGTTCGATCCGATGAAAGTGTTGTCGCCAATTTCAGTTTTGTTCTTCTCGAAACCGTTGTAATTGCAGGTAATCGAGCCGGCGCCAATGTTTACGCCTTCGCCTATCGTGGTGTCTCCGATGTAGGAAAGGTGGGGCACCTTGGACCCTTCGCCCACGATTGAGTTCTTAATCTCGATGTGAGTGCCGGCGTGAGCGCCGCGCTTCAGGTGGGTTCCCGGACGGAGATAGGCACGGGGGCCGGCGGTCACTTCTTCGTCGATGGTGACATCAATTGCAACCGTCTCGTCAATCACGGAGCCCGCACCAACGACGGTATTCGTCAGGCGGCAATTCGGGCCAATCGTGGCGCCTTCGTGAACCTCTGTGGCGCCCGAGAGAAAAGTCATGGGAAGAAGCTGAACGTTTCTGGAAAGGGCAACGTCTGGCTCAATCCAAACGAGGTTGGGGTCGAGCATGTTCACGCCCTCCTCCATCCACATCTGATTGATGCGCGCCTGCATTATTTTTGCGGCTTTGGCAAGCTCCACCTGCGAGTTTACGCCTAAAAGTTCGTTTTCATCTTCGACAGAGACGTTCAAAACAGCTTTTCCTGCCGCGCGCAAAATCTTCACCATGTCCGTGATGTAATATTCGCCTTGCGCGTTGTTGCTGTTCAGTTTCTTAATGTTGCGGGTAAGATCTTTTCCATTGAAGGCATACATGCCAGAGTTGCAGTCGAGAAGTGCCTTTCTCTCCTCTTCACTACAGTCTTTGTCCTCGATGATGGCGTCGATTTGTCCGTCTTGGCCAACCACCACGCGCCCGTAGCCCGAAGGATTCTGAGGACGCATGGTGAGAAGAGCGGCTCCCACGTTGTTTTCGCTACCTTCTTTACTTCCCTCATTTTCGCGGTCGTTTTGCAAAACCTCGGTTACTTTGCGCAGTGTCTCTGCGCGCACAAGAGGCGTGTCTCCGTAAAAAACGGCTACGGTTTCTTGTGAGATTTTCGCTTGGTCGAGAGCAACAGCCACCGCGTGCCCCGTTCCTTTTTGTTCTTGTTGGACGACGAGCTCCACTTCCGCATCGGCCAGAAGCGAGCGCATGTAGTCCTCACCGTTTCCGATTACAACAATAACGCGCTGAAAACCAGCTTTTTTAGCAGCAGAAATAGCCCACTCAACGAGCGAGCGTCCCAGGATGGTATGGGCCACTTTGGGAAGATCCGATTTCATGCGGGTTCCCTTCCCGGCCGCCAAAATAATGGCAGCAGAATCGGGCATGGGGGCGAAACTTTTCGTAATACTAGACATGTATTTCCTTCTTTTGATTGGTTTTCAGATTGGCTTTCAGATTGGTGGTCGCGTCCTAAAAAGTGGTGTAAGAACTAATTTTGCATTCTAGCAAATGACGG
>CANEFS010000027.1 GCA_947426865.1 uncultured Coriobacteriaceae bacterium
GGCGCCACCTGCGGTAACGCCCAAAACTAGACACACTTTTTGTCCTATAACCCTCGCGTGTGCAGGTCTCTTTTTTGATTTTCTTGATGGGGCTTAGGAGTTTGCATTTTGCCTCCATTTCTAGGTAATCTAGGTCTTAAATTTTGAAAGAGGCCCTTAAAACGCAATATTTTAAGCTCTCTACCTGCGGTTTTATAAAGCCGTATTTTAAGCTTAAAATTGGCTTAAATCACATCATTTTTGATGAACATATAAAAGATATATATAAGTCCACTAAAACTTTTAAAGCCTGCAAGGAGAGGCAGAAAAATGATTGAAATAGATTTCTTCGATTATTGTCCGGAAGAGGCAAAAGCTGTCCGGAAAAACGTCTTTATTAACGAGCAGGACTTCAAAACAGAGTTTGATGCTATTGACGAGAAGGCCAGCCATTTCGTTGCATATCTTGATGGAAAAGCTGTTGGGACTTGTCGCATTTTTGAAGAAGGGGCCCATGACGGATTTGTTCTTGGTCGTTTAGCCGTTATAAAAGATGTAAGAGGCCGCCACATTGGAAAAGCTCTTATGGAAGCTGCTGAGAGTTTTGCAGCGAAGAATAACGCATCTGAAATGAATTTACATGCCCAATGTGAGCGAACTGGCTTTTATGAAGCGCTTGGATACGAATCGTACGGACCCATTGAATACGATGAGCACTGTCCGCATATTTGGATGAAGAAGAGTCTAAGAGGGTCTTAAAACGGCTTAGAATGGCTCAAATAAAATTAGCCCCTAAATAACCTCACATTCACATATTTTCGATAATATATGTTATGTAAAGTAAAGAAATACTTCATAAAGGCTGCTAGTTCGCCTTATTAATTGGGAACCTGCGACGTTTCTCCCCTCGTTTGCCCCACTCAGCATTCGCTCAATAATCTTGCCGGATGCTTCGACTAAATGTTCTTATTCGACGACAACGAGCGAATAAATCTCTTGGTCGAACTCTTTCTTGATAATGTCGCGCGGATGTAAAAACGCAAGTTCCATCGCAAATCCAAAACCCATTAAGGTCGCGCCGGTTTTCTCGATAAGTTTGGCTTGAGCGATGGCAGTGCCTCCCGTTGCGACTAAATCGTCGACGACGAGAACCTTGTCCCCCTTCGTTAGAGCGTCCGTGTGAATCTGTATTTCGTCCTTTCCGTACTCGAGGTCGTATTCTTGACTAATAACCTCGCGAGGGAGCTTTCCTGGCTTTCTGGCGGGCACGAATCCGGCTCCAAGGCGATAAGCCACGGGCGCGCCAATGAGAAATCCTCGAGCCTCAGCGCCGACAACCTTCGTAATCCCTTTTCCAATGTAGTGCTCGGCCATTTCGTCGATTACAGCCGAGAAACCCTGCGGGTCGCCAATCATGGGCGTAATGTCTTTGAAAACGACGCCCTTCTCGGGATAATCAGGTATCGAAACTATGAAATCCTCATATTTTATGCGTGCCATAAATCCCCTTTTTCCTTCGGCTTGTTGCGCTATCCTTTACCTATTTGTTGCTAAGTCTTTTACTAAATTTTTTACTTATTAAATATGCGGTACAGCAGTTGCTCATGAAGCTTTTGAGTCAGGTTTATGAGGGCTTCAAGCTGGGCATCGTATTCTTTCTGAGCGTTTTTTCGAGAAGCGTTGCTGACGACCTCTGTAGAGCGTCCCCTTGCCCCTCCACTTGAGATACGCGATTTTATCGGTGCCAAGATTTGCTCGAAAATACCCGCCTCGCGGTTGGCGGAATTGACGAATTGACGAAGGTTTCTGGGCTCAAGACCGAGACGGGAAAGGGCATCGGCCAAGCGTATGAGCGGAAAATCCTTCCCATCGATAAACTCGTGACCAGAGCGTGACACTTGAAACGAAATCACGTTCGTCTTTGCAAGCTCGGACAAAAAAGCAGGCGTCACGTTGAGATATTCGCACGCTTTGTCGATAGGATGAACATTTTCAAGCACCTCTTCCCCATCGATGGCATTACTCGTCTCGATAGCGTCTAAAGTGGCCTCAGCATTCCCAGAATCAAGGCGTTCTTTGATGACATCAAGCGGCAAAAACTTCGTATTTTGCAGGAATAAAACGGCCTCTAAGCGGGCAATATCGTCGGCCGAATAAAAGCGGTATCCGGCAGGCGTCCGAGCAGGATTTAGAAGACCTTCTGATTCCAGAAAGCGAATTTTTGAAACGGAAAGGTCGGGGTGTTTCTCGGAAAGGCGCTTAACGACCTTGCCAATAGTTAAAAGATTTTCATCAGCCATAGTTGGACCATTGCTTTTGATTGCCGCTCAAATTATCGTTTAATCCGAGAAGAAACTGCAGATAGCTTATTGTGCGTCGATGCGACTGCGGTTTTGTGTGGCGTGAAAAACCATGCGGAACGTGCCAATTTGGATAGTCGCTCCGTCCTCGAGTTCGGCCTTGTTGACGATGGCGCCGTCGACCCATGTGCCGTTAAGGGAGCCCAAGTCCTCAATCGTGGCGGAGTCAGGGCTCAGCAAAATCTTTGCATGGTTGCGGCTTACGGTCATATCGTTTAGAAAAACCATGCTAGAAGGCTCGCGGCCGATGGAAATCTCAGGCGTGTCCAGCACAAATGTGGATCCTGTGTGCGGGCCTTTGACAATTGAGAGCGTAGGATTGGTCAGGCGCTGCTCCCCCATCAGGTCCGGAACAGTCGCGTCGAGCGAAGGCATGCGAAAAATGCTGGTTTTATCAACACTTTCAGCCTCTTTGTTTACGTTTTGCTCTTTTTCATTTTCGCTCATAACTCAATCCAATCTGAAATGTTCAAAAACTAAAGTTTTCCTTTAAGGTTTTGTCCCTCTATCTTAGTGCAATGGCCTCAATACACAAGGGAGAACCGTAAAGAAGTTCGTCGACCTTAACGACGGTGCGCGCCGGGAAGGGCTTCTCGAAATTTTTTTCCCACACGGTGTCAATATCCTCGAGAAACCCAAGGTCAGTTACGTAAACGGTAGCCTGGCAGATATCCTGCAAGGTAAGCTCAACGTCTTCCAAAATGGCAGCTATATGGTCAATTGTAAGCTGCGTTTGCTCTTCTAAGATGCCATTGAACGGACTGTTAGTAATGGGGTCTATGGGAAATTGCCCCGAAACGTAAACGTTGCGAGCGGCTGAGGAGCCCTGGCTGTAGGGGCCTTCGGGCCTCGGTGCTTTTTTGGTGTAAACCGAATACATTAAAAGTTGCCTTTCTGTCGGGTTTTTGGACGGCGAGCGTAATAATCGGTATTTATGAGGGTGGCTAATAATTGGGATGTGCTCGTTATCTTTTAGCTTTGCGTTTTCTTAGTTGCTTTGGCAGCTTTAACGACCTCTACTCCTTCAGCTATATAGCCAATTCCTGTGGCAAGAGACAAAATTACTCCCACATATACCAGCAAAATACCTACACAAGCTGATGTGTTGTTTAAAAGTGGAAGCCAAGAGACGGAAGCGATGTTAAAACCGTTCACAACGGGGATCCCTAAAAGCATCCACGAAAAACCGAACATTAAAAAGGCGGTTGCTGTCTTTCCAATGTAGAGAACGTCTAGTGGGCGCTCGCGATAACGCCTTATATAAAGCATTCCGAGACCCAAAATGGCGTCTCGAACCAAAATGGTGACCAAAATCCAAACAGGAAGCTCCCCCACCAGGCACAATCCGAGCACTCCGGTAAAAATAAGGAGCCTATCGACGGCCGGATCGAGTAATTTTCCTAACCAAGATACGGTGTGAGTCTTTCTTGCTATTAATCCGTCAAAAAAATCAGTCAGGGCAGCAAGTGCATATATTGCAAGACATATCCATCTATTTAGATGTGATATGAACAAAAATAAGAAAACAAATGTCAAAATGATGCGGCAGAAGCTCAAAACGTTAGCAATCGTGAAAATTTTGAAGGAAGGGTTATTAGACGTGCCCACGGGCGCATCAGAATCTGCCGAGTTGATTTTCTTTTCAAAATATTCTTTTAGCATGTTATTTATTATAGCGATTTCGCAAAGGTCGCGTCCTAAAAAGTGGTGTAAGAACCAATTTTGCATTCTAGCAAATGACG
>CANEFS010000028.1 GCA_947426865.1 uncultured Coriobacteriaceae bacterium
AGGGCGCCACCTGCGGTAACGCCCAAAACTAGACACACTTTTTGTCCTATAGCCCCTTTTTTAATAGAGATAATGGGGATAATGGAGGATAGCGGCACAAAATGTGTACAGAATAGTCCTCCTTCCCCTGTTAGATATCTAAAAAATAGTCTCTGGAGTTGTTTGGCACCAACTTCCCTATAGGCACAAATGTGTCTTTCAAAGCAATTTCCCGTTTTTGGGTCAACTCTCTTGTAAGATTTCTTCGAAATAGTTGAAACCAATGCTTCTTTTCGCCACAAACCACGTGAATCATTATCTGGATTTGAAAAATCATCAATTGATCGAGGCTCACCTTTGAATTTAAATTCGCCCATCTTTCCATAAACTAAGATGTACTCATGAATTACTGGTAACCATTGTTAACGGGGGTACACTTTTCCGTGATAACCACGCTGCAAGAGTTTTAATACTTCGAGGTTGTCACCTTCGATATACAAATTCTCTGTAGTATCCCAGTCAACGCTTATAGCTTCATCGGGACGAAGTGTTGCTGCTGATGGAGTTTGCGCCTGTCGAATGGTGTTCGTTTTTCCAGGCCAGGTGAACGCATACCGTTCTTGCCCTTCATCTACTTCATCGCCAAGTATTAAACGCAACTTTTCAAAGTCGATGCTTCCGTCGCCCTCAACTTCAATCCCTGGAAACAGTGCTTTCATTTGTTCGATGCGCTCAGCAACAAGATCTTTTGAATCCGAATTCATATGCGTGAAACTTTCGTTAACTAACTTTTGCTCTTCCGGGGTCATTAACACAGCTCCTTTTTCCTGTTAACAACAAGACTAGTTTTCTCTCATCTTCTTTATCTTGATTCAAAGTTCCATTTTTTCTTTGGTGACTAAATGTAAGGGGTCGAATAATCTGCTGAAAACATAATGTCGTTAGAGGGATGAAAAATATGTACTGTTCGAGGCTGTACCTCATAAAAAAGCCCGCCTTGCGCGAGCCAAAAGAAAAAACTGGTGGGCCGTTAGGGGGTCGAACCCTAGACCTTGGGATTAAGAGTCCCCTGCTCTACCAACTGAGCTAACGGCCCACATCATGGGATGGGTGAAGGGGCTTGAACCCTCGACCTACGGAGCCACAGTCCGTCGCTCTGCCAACTGAGCTACACCCATCAAGGTTACCGCAAAAATCCAAGTTTTGCAGCAGGGGTTATTATGCCACATACTCTGCAGGAACTTCTCGAGAAAAACTTCACAAAAAAAATCGCGCCCCTTCAAGCGCCCGGAGCGCCGCTATCCACTTTTCTGCGAAGGGTTTCTCGGCAGTAAAAGCGAGTTCTTTTTGGTGTACACTTAGGGGACCGAACCCAAGACTGAAAGGGAAATCATGGTTTCTGAAAAAGTTACAATCATCAATCCTACCGGCCTTCACATGCGTCCTGCGGGACTTTTTGCCTCGACGATGGGCAAGTTTAAGTCGAACGTCACCATTAAAGGCAACGGCAAAGAGATCAACGGCAAGAGCCCCATGGCCATCATGGCGGGCGGCCTCGGAACCGGCACAGAGATTGAGGTCGTTTGCGAAGGCGACGACGAGAAAGAGGCGCTGCAAGCCGCCATCGACCTCGTTAAGTCTGGCCTTGGCGAGTAAAACATGTTAAACGGAGTAAACGCCTCCGACGGCATCGGTATCGGCAAAGCGGTTGTCGCGATAGAGCCGGACCTTTCCTACAAATCTGAAGCTCACGACGACCCCGAAGCAGAGCGCGAACGCTACAGCAAGGCGCTTGAGGACTTTTGCGCGCGCACGCAAAAGCAAGCCGACCGCATGGCGGTGACCGTCGGGGAAGAAGAGGCGCAAATTATGGTGGGCCACATCACGATGGCCCAAGACCCCTTCATGATGGACGAGGTCGGCCAGCGCATCGACGCCGGCATGGGTGCCGAGCAAGCCGTCGACGAGGCCTGCGAGATGTTCTTTGGCATGTTCGCCTCGATGGACGACCCGCTGATGCGCGAGCGCGCCGCCGACGTGAAGGACATTCGCACGGGGCTTCTCGCAAATTTGCTGGACAAGGAGGTCATCGACCTTTCCGCGCTTAAGAAAGATTCCATCGTGGTGGTGCACGACCTGACGCCCTCGATGACGGCGACCATCGACAAGGACCACGTCGTGGGAATCGTTACCGAGACAGGCGGTCGTACCTCGCATTCTGCCATTATCGCCCGCGCGCTGGAGATTCCGGCGGTGCTCAGCGTGGCTGATGCCCTCAAGCAGATTTCGCAAGGCGACGTCTGTGTCGTTGACGGCACGAAGGGCCACGTCTGTGTCAATCCGGAAAAAGACGAACTGAAAGAGTTCAAGAAGGTCGCGAAGGCCGCCGCCGAGGCGAAGGCTGCCCTGAATGTTTTTAAGGGCAAGCCCACCGTCACAGGCGACGCCGAGAAACGCCTTCTTCTTGCCAACATTGGTACGCCTGAAGAGGCCACGAGCGCCTCGGAGCACGATGCGGAGGGTGTGGGCCTTTTCCGCTCTGAGTTCCTGTTCATGGACACCTCGTCGCTTCCCAGCGAAAACGAGCAATTTGTGGCCTACCAAAAAGTGGCGCTCCGCATGAAGGATCAGCCTGTTATCATCCGCACGCTTGACGTGGGCGGGGACAAGGAGATTCCTTACCTGGGTCTTACCAAGGAGGAAAATCCTTTCATGGGCAACCGAGCCGTGCGCTACTGCCTGGCCCACCCAGACAAATATAAGGTGCAGTTGCGCGCCCTTCTCCGCGCGAGCGCCTTTGGCGACATAAAGATAATGGTGCCTTTGGTCACCTGCGTCGAAGAGATTCGCGACGTCAAAGACCTGGTCGATGAGTGCAAAAAAGAGCTGAAAAAAGAGGGCGTTAAGTTCAACGACGACATCCAAGTGGGCGCCATGATGGAAACGCCGGCAGCCTCTCTAATCGCTGACGACCTGGCCGCCGAGTGCGATTTCTTCTCAATTGGAACGAACGACCTGATTGGCTACACGATGTGCGTGGACCGCGGAAACGATGCCGTGTCCTACCTCTACAGCGTCTACAGCCCGGCCGTTTTGCGCTCTATCAAGCGCATCATCAAGGCCGGAAACGACGCGGGTATTATGGTGGGCATGTGCGGAGAGTCGGCCGCCGATCCCCTTCTCATTCCGCTCCTTTTGAGCTTTGGTCTCAACGAGTTTTCCGTGACGCCTCCCGCCATCCTTCAGACGCGCAAGATTATCAGCGAGTGGACGAAGAAAGATGCGGATAAACTGGCCGAGAAAGTCATGGGCTTGACGACCGCCGCGGAAGTCAAAAATGCGCTCTCGAAAGCGGTGAAGTAGGCTTGATTCTCACAACTAATGCAACACGGAAAGATTTTTGCCCCTTCGTCGAGGCTGATCCAATGAATGGGGGTGTGGGCATTTTTTTGCCCCCGTATGTTGTGTGTTGAGAAAATGAGCACAAGCGGCGGGTT
>CANEFS010000029.1 GCA_947426865.1 uncultured Coriobacteriaceae bacterium
AAGAGCTTCGCATGACGCCGGAGCAGGCCGCGCTCGTTACGCCCGAAGAGGACGCCGAGCGCCTCACGAACAAGGCGAACATAGCAGGCATCCAAGCCATGGCGCCTGTGTTGGTTGAAAAAATGCGGGAGCCGAACTTTGCGAACGTGGTCCGTGAAGACCTCGGCAATATGAGTCTCATGGAGTCCGCGATCTGGAAGCTCTCCACAGCCACAGGTATTAAACCGAAAGGGGTAGGGCGATCTGCCGCCAACTCCTGGACGAGAACGGTCCAGGACCTATTCAGAAACGAGACTGAGGCGATTGATCTGAAAGAGCGGATTGACGAGATCAAAGCCAAGCAGGCGCTCATTGCCAACGGGGCAAGTCCTGATGAAGTCTTCGCAGGCAAAAACGAGGAAGAGACGATTATTAATGCCGCGCGCTTTAAAAACGAACTCGACTCCCTTCCCGAACTGGAAAAACAGTACGAGACGGCGCTTGAGAAAAAGCGCTACCAAGAGTGGAGCAAAGCGCAATATCCGGTGTCAGACGCAACGCAGAAATACTACGCAAACAAAGGCGATTGGAATAAAACACTGGACGCTTTTTTCGAGGACCCTGTGCAGATCGCGGCCGATCTTTTCCCTGAATCGGTCGTGCAGTATGCGCCAGCTCTTGTGGGCGCGGCCATCGCTACAGCAGTCGGCGCCCCCGTTGCCGCTTCAGCCGCTTTGGCCGGTATCTACTCAGCCGCTCTGGATTACAAGTCTCAGGTTGACGAGGGCGTCAAAGAAGCGGGCGTGAACTACATGGACCCGAGGAAGGCCGATCAGGCGCTGAACTCCGACGTGATCGACGAGGCAAGACGCAAGGCAGGAGCGCACGCGCTCTCCGTCGGTGCGTTCGATGCTCTGTCCTTGGGTGTCGCCTCCAAGGTTCTTCTTCCGAAAGCACTTGTTGCGCGGTGGGCTGAGGCGCCCGCAAAGAAGCACTTTGCAAATATGGCCGTTCAGGTTCCTCTTGGCGGAGCGCTTGGAGGTGCGGGTGAAGTGGGCGGCCAGCTTCTCGCTGAGGGGAAGATCTCCTCATGGGCGGACATATATGCCGAGATCGCAGGCGAAGGCTTCATGGCCCCGATCGAGGTGGCGTCCACGTCACTTGAAGCCCGTTCAGAAACTCTGCAAAACAAGGCGCGTGCAGAGATCAAGGCTCAGGCCGCTCAGAAACTGAATGAGGCGCTAAAGGCATCGTCAGCTGTGAAGATCGACCCGTCAACGGTCGAGTCCCACATGGAGGAGGTTGTGCAAAGATCGGGGCTGACTTCGGTTTCGATCGACGGCGCCGCACTGGAAGTTTTGTCTGAGGCCGACTCCAAGGCGCTGTCGCCTGAAGTAAAGGAGCGCGTCAAGCAGGCTAAGCAGAACGGAACTTCGGTTGAGCTTCCCCTTCCGCAAGCCTTGGCCCTGATGAACGAGAATCCCGAGATCGCCAGCTACTTATCCTTCAACGGAGAGCCGTCGGTCAATGAGGCGGCTATTCAGGATGAAGAGGTTAAAGCGGCTGCGGCCAGACAGCTTGCGGCCGCACGTTCCGCAACGGCTGAGCTTTTCAACGCTGAGGTTGCCGATGTTGGAAGACTTGTCGGCGAGCAGGTTCTCAAGGCGACAGGGAGCGAGGAGGAGACGCAGGCTCTTCAAGCGGTCGTCCAATCTTTTGTTGCCGCAAACGCCCTCGACCTTGATATGTCTCCGAAGCAGTTCTGGCAGGAATATGGAGCAACCATTCTCGGGGAGCCCGACGTTAAACGAGATGCGAAAGGTAACCTCGTTGAGGTGGGGGGACAGACTCCAGGCCAGTGGAAGGCTGATGCGTTTAGTCAGTCGTGGGGCAAGTTTGAAAAGTTCAAGGGCTTTATTCTTAGGACGAGGGATTTAGCTTTTAAAGTTTCAGCAAAACGAAGAGAGGAGGTCGAGCAGAGGGTCAGCAGTTATATAGGAACTTCCTTTACCCTAAGTGATGGGACTACAGCGTTTTTCTCTAAAAGAAGCAGAGGAAAAATGTTAAGTAATGCCGCGGTTGCCAAATCTGATTCAAGAGAGCTCCACTACTTAGCCGTTTCTAATGTCCCGCAGTTGATGCAAAAAGCAATAAAGGGTTGGGTTAAACCTGACAAAGGAAGCAGTCTAGATCTAAAAGGCATAGCGAGATATTTTGCTGGCTTTGAGCACGAGGGTAAAACTTACGGCGTCAAAATTACATTAAAACTGCACACTGATAGAAGAGTCCCAAACAAGGCTTACTCCATAGAAGCCGTGGAAGTAACATCTTTTGAGAACGGAAGTAAATGGATAAATGAAGCGGCTAAGGCGGACGGATAGGAAAATGCCGCCGAGGCTTTTGCCTCATCGGCGGCGGGTGACGGGATTGCAGAGCAACCCACATCCATCGCAAATATGGTAACACAAGAGGAACCTGTAAATCCACTGGACTTAATTGAGGCACTGTCGCATTTGCGCAACAACTCCTTCTCTCAAGCATCTAAGGGCGACTTCTACCCCGACCTGAAACTTATCGCCCGCTGGAAGAGCGCGGACCGCTCGACGCTTCTGCACGAGACTGGGCACATGTTCCTTGAAGCAAGGATGCAGGCGTATGCAGATATGCTCAAACGGGGTGGTCCAAAGACGGAAGGAGAGAAGCACTTTGCGGAAAACATGCAGAAAGTGCTTAAGTTTGTCGGAGTGAAAAGCCCTGAGCAGTGGCAGTCCATGTCAACGGACCAAAAGAGAAAGGGGCATGAGAAGTTCGCCCGCTCCTTTGAGGCTTGGCTTATGCTCGGCAAAGCTCCGAGCGAAAACCTTCAGGGCGTGTTCGCTCAGTTCGCCGCTTGGCTGAAAAAGCTTTACA